>NZ_JBNPXA010000005.1:0-349339 GCF_050433545.1 Rhodococcus sp. BE178
CGGACACCACACCGCACGATCACTGACCTCGATGATCTATCTCATGCTCGGCGGAATCGACCCGAAACTACCCACACAAACCTGAGGAGACCCACATCAGTTCGAACTAAACTTGCAGCATGAATCCGGGGGGAATCATCGAACCAGGCGCAGCAGCCTTACCGCTGCACGCCGACGACGTGCGCGCGCTCCCCGAATCCGAGCTCCTCGCCGCCGCGGTCGACATTTCCCGCGAGATCGAACGCCTCGAAACACTCCGCGTCGCCGCTGTCGCCGAAATAGACGAGCGCGCAGTCTCGTTCGACGCGATCGGCTTCCGCAGCGTCAAGCTCTGGCTCGCATCGACGACCCTCCTCGAAGTACCCGCCGCCGCCCGGATCCTCGCCCTCGGTAAAGCCCTCCGCCGCCAACCCGAGATCGCCGACGCCTTCGAAGGAGGCCGCATCTCCGCCGACCACGCCGGGTTGATCGCCAGATTCTGCGAGCGCCCGCCCCGCGGCATGCCCGACGAAGCCCTCGATTCGTGCCGCAACGTGCTGCTGGACTGCGCCACCGGACCCACAGCCACCACCGACACCGTCCGTGGGGCCATCGCGAAACTCGAGCGAATCTTCGAATCCGACGAACTGCCCGCCAGCGAAGACACCGACCGCAACGAACTCCACGCCTCCAAAACCCTCAACGGGCGCGTCGCCGTCAAAGGCGACTTCGACTCGGGCACAGGCGAAATGCTCCTCACCGCACTGTCGGCCCTCACCAAACCGAGGAACCCGGTCGACGACCCCGCCGGCATGCGCACCCCCGGACAACGACGCGCCGAAGCATTCACCGAGATCCTGCGCCACTACCTCAACTCCGGCGACGCCCCTGTCGAAGGCGGCGAACGCCCGCACCTGTCACTACACGTGAACGCCCGCGACCTCGCCCGCACCGAGCCGAACACTGACGACCACGCCGACACAGGCAGCAGCACGCCCGCCGATCACGCGGACATGTTGGGAGACAAGGACGTCGCCTGGATGCCGTGGATGGGGCCGCTCACCATCGCAACCGCCCGCCGCATCGCCTGCGACTGCACCCTCACCCCCGTCGTCATGGACGACGGGGTACCACTCGACCTCGGCCGCACCACCCGCACCGTGTCGAAGAAACAACGCCGAGCCCTCGCCGCACGCGACAACGGCTGCGCCTTCCCCAGCTGCGGAGAACCACCCGCCCACTGCGAAGGCCACCATATAGAACACTGGGCCGACGGCGGACCCACCGACCTCGACAACCTCGTACTCCTGTGCCGCTACCACCACCGACTACTCCACCACTCGCACTGGGAAGTCGAGATCGGCACCGACCGCCACCCGTGGTTCACCCCACCGAGTTCGGTCGACCCCTACAAGAAGCCCATCCCCGCACACAACCGGGCCGGGCCGCTCGCCGCCTGATTCTCCGCATCACCCGTCGAGAGCAGGCGCGGGCAAGTACAACGCTGCGCCATTCCCGCGCAGGCTATGGACGGTATGCGGCGGGGTCGAGGGGCGTGCCGACGGGATGCGCCTGCTGCGAGCCGTCCGCGACGCGGTAGCTCACCCCGTGCCGCGCAGTGCCGCGCGGATCGGTGGGATCGTTGACGTAGAACCAGTCCATTTGCGCCCCAGCCTTGTTCACCTCGAACACGCCGTAGCCGTGGGAGTCGAGCTCGACGTACCGGACGTGCCGGTTGAAGGCCTTGAACGCCTCCTCGACCGGGACGGTCGCAGTGCGCGGCGGAACCTGCAGCGAATCGTCGATGTTCGGTGACGTCACCGACGGCACCACGAACTCGGTGCCGACCGTGCCGGCGGCCGGGTAGTTCGCGGCATCCACCGGCAGGTCGCATGCCCACGACGTGTGGATGTCGCCGGTCAGGAACACCGTGTTACGGACGTTGTTCGCGGTGATCGCGTCGAACAGACGACGCCGGTCGGCGGTGTAGCCGTCCCACTGGTCCGTGTTGAACGGGATGCCGGCGTCGGGCAGGCCGATCATCTCGGTGACGGCCGCAGTGGTGCGGGTGTCGAGCGGCGGAAACGCGCACGGCGCGATCATCACCGGATTGCCGACCAGCTTCCAGCGGGTGGGCGAGGTGACGATACCGCCGGTGAGCCAGTCCATCTGGGCGCGGCCGGTGATGGTGCGGTCGGGGGAGTCGGTCTGGCGCCACCCCGCACCGGAGGACGCCTGCTCGTCGCGGTAGGTCCGCAGATCGAGCATGGAGAGCTCGGCCAACGCGCCGAACCGGAATCGTCGGTACAGCGCCGCATCGGTTCCGTTGGTCCGCACCGGCATCCACTCGAAGTAGGCCTGCGTGGACGCGGCCTTCCGGGCACCCCAGTCTCCCTCGGTGGCGGGATCGTGGTTCTCGGCGCCGCCGTCGTACGCATTGTCGGCGGACTCGTGATCGTCCCACGTCGCGATGAACGGGACCTTGGCATGCAGGGCCATCAGATCCGGATCGGTCTTGTACTGCGCGTGCCTGATCCGGTAGTCGGCGAGCGAGACGATCTCGTGTGCCGGATCGTGCAGGCGGACCGAGCCGTTCCTGGCGCCGTACTCGCCGCGCCCGTACTCGTAGATGTAGTCGCCCAGGTGCAGGATCGCGTCGAGGTCGTCCCGCTCGGCGAGCAGGCGGTACGACGCGAAATATCCGGCTTCCCAGTTGGAGCACGACACCACACCGAACCGCAGGCGGTCGAGGTCGGCGTCGGTCGCCGGCGCGGTACGGGTCCGTCCCACCGGCGAGACCTGCCCGGCCGCGGTGAACCGATAGAAGTACGTGGTGCCCGGCCGCAACCCGGCGACGTCGACCTTCACGGTGTGGTCGCTCCGGGGGTCGGCCGTGACGGTCCCGCTACGTACGACGGCCCCGAAGCCGCTGTCGGTCGCGACCTCCCAGGTCACCGAAACCGTCTCGCCCACACCCGAACCGGGCTGCGCTGCCGCCGACGGCGTGACGCGGGTCCAGATGATGACGCCGTCGGGCAGCGGATCGCCCGACGCCACGCCGTGCACGAATCCCGCAGGTCCCGCCGGTCCCGACGCCGGGACCCCGGCGGCGGCGCGTCCCGCCGCCGCGACGGTCAGCCCGGCACCTGCCAGCACCGCCGAGCCGCGCAGCAGACCGCGTCGGCTCACACCGCTCCGAATGTCGCTCTTGTCGCCCTCGGGCGCCCGATTCTCGAACACGACAGGATCACAACGAAATTCGGACGGATGTTCAACTCAGATCGGCCGAATCTCCGAGTGTTCACCTACTGTTCGCCGCGGTCGCCCCGTCAGAACACCTGCCGGGCTCCGGGGCGGTGGACCACCCCGCGGGCAACCAGCTCGATCGCGACCGCCACCGCACACGTCTGTGCGAGGAGCAGGCCGACGAGGACGAGGATCTGCACGGCGCCGGCCTGGACCGCGGAACCGCTCGCCAACAGGACACCTACGAACGCCCCCGGCAGTGTCACCAGACCCACCGTGCGGGTCTGATCCAGCCCCGGCAGCAGGGCGTCGGACGCCGCCGGACCGACCACCTCCATGCGGGCGTCCCGCACACTGAACCCCAGGCTCAGCCCGGCTTCGACCTCGCCCCATCGCTGGTCGATCGCGTCCAGGCCGCGTTTGGCGGCGAGTGCCGTCGCGGTCATCGCGTTACCGAGCACGATGCCCCCGATCGGCACCAACGCGACGCCCTGGAGCGGCACGACCCCGCTGACGAGCATCAGCGGAACCACCAGGCCGACACCCGCGGCGAGAGCCACCGACAACCACACCGCCGACCACCCCGCCCGCGCACGCCGGGCCGCCGTCACCGCGGCGGCCACGAACATCACGGCGAGCACGAGCAACGACGACCACAGGTGTGCCAGCGCCGCGGCCAGGATCAGGGAGACGGCGACGAGCTGAAGCGCACCCCGGACCGCGGCCCGCGGAGCCGTCAGCGGATTGCCCAGACCGGCGAACCGGTACACCACGGCCGCCATCGTGACCATGACCCCGCACAGCACGACGAGCGCGAGGCCGGGGTTCGCCAGCGCGGTACTCACGGTTGTCACCTTCCCACCAAGACGGCGCTCAGCGGAATGCCGGCCGCGCGATCCTGGTCGGCCCGAGCGGTCACAGGACCTCGGCTGACCCGGACAGATCCTCGATTCCGACCGGTGCCGTCCCGGTGAAGCGCACGCCGATCCCGAACTCCTCGCCTATCGCGAGGCCGCATTCGGCGAAACGGATCATCCATGATCCGTCCGACCAGATGATTGCCTCGGGCAGGCCGAACGGCGCCTCCGGCCCGTCGAGCCGCGCACGGTCCTCCGTGTCGAGTTCCCACACCGGATCGGCGAGCTCGGCGACGAGATAGCGCGACGCAGCGGCAGCCAGCACGTCGAAACCGGCGATGGCCTGCGCCGCGGAGTCGACGGCCTGATCGGTAGGAGGCCCCGCCGGTTCGATGACGATGCTGACCGTTCGCGGTTCGTCACCGGGCAGATCGGCAGCCCAGCAGACGAACTCCGCCGCGAGGCCGATGCGGTCCAGCACCGTGCCCCGCACCTCGATCTTCTCGGGTACGTCGTTCATGCTCCAAGTCAACCAAACCCCGGTCCCCCGCCGTGGGACGCCGGTTTCGCCGCGTCAGGCGTTCCATTGGGCTTCGACGTCGAGAACCCAGGTGACGCCGTAGCTGTCGACGAGCATTCCGTAGAGGGGAGCCCACTGTGCGGGTGCCAGTGGAGCCAGGATCGTCGCCCCGTCGGCAAGCTTCTTCCAGTAGGCCGAGATCTCCTCGGCGTCGGTGCCACGGATCGAGACGAAGAACGGGATCGTGCCGGGCTCCCACCTGGTGTGAGAGGGCACGTCGTAGGCCATGATGCGGAAGCCGTTGTCGGAGAGAACCTGTCCCCACATCACCTGATCCGATTCGGCCGGGTCGGTAACGTTCTGCGCGTCGGCGTAGGTGATGACGGCCAGTTCTCCGCCGAACACCGATCGGTAGAACTCGAGCGCTTCGCGGGCGTCGCCACGGAAGTTCAGGTGGGGGGTGACGTTGACGGGCATGTTGTTTCTCCTCGAGAGCGGGTCGGCCACCGGTTCTCGACCGGTGGTGTCAGCAACGCTCCCAGTAGAAGCGGTCAGTTCCTGTCCGCTACTTCGGGTACTTTCGAGACATGTCGACGGCCACCTCGCGCTCGCTGCTGCTGTTGTCGATGTTGCAGACACGCAGAGACTGGCCGGGCCAGGTTCTCGCCGAACGGCTCGAGGTCAGTTCGCGGACAGTGCGGCGGGACGTCGATCGCCTGCGGGCGATGGGGTACCGGATCGTTGCACTCAAGGGTCCGGACGGTGGGTATCGGTTGGAGGCCGGATCGGAGCTGCCGCCGATGCTGTTCGACGACGAACAGGCAGTGGCCATCGCGATGGCCTTGCAGACGGTGGCGGCGAGCGGAGCCGGGGTCGCCGATGCTGCGGAGCGGGCGCTGTCCACGGTGCGTCAGGTTATGCCGTCGCGGCTACGGCATCGACTCGATTCGCTGCCGATCATCGCGTTGCGCGCGCCGGCGGACGTCGACCCCGCCGTACTCGTCTCCCTCAGCACAGCAGTCGCCGCGCAGGATGTTCTGCGATTCGAATATTCCACTCGCGCAGGTTATTTCGAGCGGCGTCGGCTCGAACCTCACCACCTTGTGGCGGCGGCAGGGCGTTGGTACCTCGTGGGTTGGGACCTCGACAAGGACGATTGGCGGATCTTCCGCGCGGACCGGGTCCATCCCCGTGTCCCGACCGGGCCCGGATTCACCCGCCGCGAGCTACCGGCCGGCGACGTGAGGGCCTACGTCGCCGCGAGATTCAAGGGGTCGCCCGGACCCGACCAGTGGCCCTGCACCGGCGAGGTGATCCTCGGGATACCCGCCACAGAGATCGTGCCGTATGTCGACACCGACACGGTCGAGGATCTCGGCGGCGGACGTTGCCGACTCGTCGCCGGTGCCTGGTCGTGGGAATCGCTGGCCGCGGCGATCGGCCGGTTCGATGCCGACATCGACGTCGTCGGTCCACCCGAACTGACCGCTGCGTTCGCCACCCTCGCAAGGCGTTACGCGCACGCTGCAGAGTCCGGCTAGTGATTGCACGGCGCCACGGACAGGCACCCCACCGTCGTCGTGACCGAACGTCTGGCCTGCCAACTCGAGGATCCCCCTGCAGCGACCGCGCTCCGGGTGCAGGATGGGGACCACGCCCGATCACCCGACTGTAGGAGGTCCCCGTGATGAATCTCGTTCGCCGACTGGCCGTCTGCTCGGCCGTCGCGGCCGGTTCGGTCCTGGCGCCGGTCGCCGTGGCCTCCGCGGCGGTGACCGTCCCGTTCCAGATCGATCCGGCGCCGTTCGGGAACCCGAACGGCAGTTTCGACGTGCCCCCGATCCGCTGTGCGACCGTGGTCGGCGAACAGCCCGGCACGTTGACGATCACCGGCGGCAAGGACGGGCGGTGGGGATGCCTGCTCTCGGCCGACGTGCACTGGCTGAACCTGTCGACCGGGGCGTTCGGCTCCGCCCGGCTGTCGGACGGCCTCCACGGATTCCCGCCCGCAGCGACCCTGCAGACCGGCACCGGGCAGGTCGCCGTGACCGTCGTATCCACGGTGGGCGGAACGACCACCCCGGGCCTCGCAACCTTCTACGTTCCGTAGGTGACGGCGCCGCCCGATCGCACCCACCGGACGCTTGTGAACACTTTATTGTCAATAATTCGTTGACAACAGGTGGGGACGGGGCGGACGCTCGAAGTATGACCTCAGATCCCTTCACCCCGCCCAACCCGAGCCGCGAGCGGGCCCACCGCGAGTACGCCGGCCTGTTCCGCATCGCCGAACGGCACGGCACCACGCCCGAGCAGCGGGCGCGGCAGTCCCACCCCGAGATGCTCGATCCGCTGGGCGCGATCCGCATCGTGGCCGCGATCGCCGGTGGCGTCCACACCCCGGACCCCGGAGAGCCGGAGATCGACGACGCCGACGTCACCGCGGCACTCGGGCTGATCCCGAAGGCCCGCGCCGAGATGGACCAATTGGAGGCACTGCTCCTGGACATCGCGCGGCAACGTGGAATGACCTGGCAAGAAATCGCTTTCGGCCTGGGACTGGGGAGCACACAGGCGGCACGGCAGCGATACGACAGGCTGGTCAAGCGCACCTGACCCCCGAACAAGGCTCGAGCCCGAAGTCGACGAACGACTTCGGGCCCGAGGTGCGCTGGTGCCGCGTTGTTCAGACGAACAATGCAGCGACACCGGCGACACCGGCGACCAGGCCGATGACCGTCGAGATCAGCGTCGCGCCGGCTGCGACCTTACCGAGATCCGCTGTGGAAGAACCCATTTGATACCCCTTATTCCATTGAAGCGCTGCTTCTCTTGTATCGCCGTTGTCGGCGCCACTGCATGTCTAACGGACCGGACGACCGTGTTCCAAGTGCTAATCCCCAGATTCCGCAATGCCTTACAGAAAAGAAACGCGATGTGAGCCAGGCGTAAAAGCGGCGACATACAGCGTTAACAAGAGGCCCCCCGAACCCGCAGATCGCGCGCCAGATGGTCGTGCTGCTCGAGCACCAGTCGACGCAGTGCCCCGGCGCATCGCCGTTCGCGGCGAGCCACGAATCCACCGAATCGACCGAATCGGACGCCGGGAAGTTACGCACGTCCCCGCGCGCGGCCGAGTCCATGCAGAACGCGCCTCGTCGACCTGGTCCTCGGGCACATCGACGCAGAGTCGGCCGGTTCACGGCCACACATTGTCTTCGCCTTTGCTCCCGTAAAGCTGGTGCTTCGTCTCAGTCGCCGTTCTCGGTGCCACTGCATGCGTAGCGGAGCAGCCGAGAGGTTTCCACTCCCGTCGGTCCGACTACCGGTCGAGTACCGCGGTGAGGGCCACGGTCAGCTCCGCGGTGGCCGTCGCTTCGTCGTTCGGCGAAGTGTTCCGACGCCACGCGACGTACCCGTCGGGACGCACCAGCAGCACACCGTCCTCGGCGATCTCCCGCAGCCGCGCCCACCGGCCGTACGCATCCCGCAGACCAGGGGTGTCGATCCGGACCGACCGGATGGGGATGTCGAGCTTCTCGGCCGCGGCGGCCGCGGCCCGCTCCCACACCCCACCGGACAGGCCGGTGACAACGGAGAACTGTCCGCGCCCGACGACGTCGAGGGTCGAACGGCGCAGCCCGTCCCCGTCGACCAGCCATGCGTGCGGCAACTTGGCTCCGGGCCGAGTGGTCGGCTTGGCGAACAGTTCTCGGTCCCGGACCCATTCCTCTTCGGCGCTGCTGTCGGGCACCGTCGCGGACGAGGCGTACCGCTGGTTGAGCTCGACACCGTGCGCATTGAACTCGTAGTTCTTCAGCTCGATCGCGTCGATCAGCGCGCGCCGCCGCGCCGCCCCCTCCGCTGTCTCGGCGCGACACATCGCGAGTCCCGTCTCGATGCCGTCCTCGTCGCTGCCCCCGGAGATGCCCAGTGCCTCGAAGATCGGGCCGAACTGGTCGCGGCTGAGGTTGGCCCGGTCGACGATCTGCTTACCGACCGGGGCACGTTCGGCGCTGTAACTTTCGAGCAGCGCGGGCCCGGCGTCGCCCCTGATCACCGCCGCCAACTTCCACGCCAGGTTGAACGAGTCCTGGATCGAGGTATTGGAGCCGAGCCCGTTCGACGGCGGATGACGGTGGACGGCATCGCCTGCGCAGAAGACGCGACCCCGGGAGTACTCGGTGGCATAGCTGTGGTTCACCGTCCACAGCGACGTAGAGTCGATCTGCACGTCGATGCTGTCGTCGCCGAGCAGGTCCAGGACGATACGGCGGGCCTCGTCCTCGTCAAGCGTCGGCGGCTCACCCTCGATGTCGTAGCCCCACGTGAGCAGCCACTCGTTCCACGGCCGCACCATGCGGATCAGACCCATACCGATACCGCCCATGTGCGCACCCGGGCGCATCGCCCAGTACAGGACACTGGGACGGTGCTCGCAGTAACGGGACAGATCCGCGGTGAAACAGATGTTCATCGACCCACCGACACCGCTACGACCCGCGATCGGCAGCCCGATCTGCTCGGCAACTACACTCCTGGCACCGTCGGCACCGATGAGATACTTTGCACGGACCGTATATTCGTCACCTCGCAAGCGGTCACGCAGCGTCGCGGTGACGCCGTCCGAGTCCTGTTCAAGGGACACGAATTCGGTGTCGAACCGACACTTGGCGCCCCGCTCGGCCGCATTGGTCACCAGGATCGGCTCCATGTAGGTCTGCGGCAGGTCGATCATCGGGCACGGGCTGGCCGACGAGTACTCCGACAGATGTGCCTCACCGGCGCCCCAAGTGCTGATCCGGCCGATCTCCTCGCCGGCGAGCGACGTGCACAGCACCGTGTCACCCATCATGTCCTGCGGAGTGCCCTGCGCGAGCGCCTCCGCTTCCACACCGAGATCGCGCAGGACCTCGAGGGTGCGCTGGTTGGTGATGTGTGCACGCGGCGTGTTCGCTACCCAGCCGTACTTGTTCACCAGCATCGTGTCGACACCGTAGGTGGCGAGCAACAGTGCCGCCGAACCACCTGCCGGCCCGCTACCGATCACGAGAACGTCGGTGTCGTAGGTCTTGTCGTTGGTCATGTCTGTCTCCGGAAGTAGTGATCCGACGGGGAGCGCAGTCACGCGTCGGGGGCTATGCGGAAGGTGAAATCGAGTCGGCGCCATGCCCCGTCGACCACGCGGCCATCCGGGGTGGGGCCCCGATGTTCGGGCATGTCGACGATCAGGTTGTGCTTCACCCCGAATACCGAATCGGAGGTGAGGTAGGCGCCGTCGGACGGGAAGAGCTGGGTGATCAGGCGGCGGTGCCCGGGAGCGCTGATCATGAAGTGCACGTGCGGGGCCCGGAACGGGTGCCGGCCGACTGCATCGAGCATCTGCCCCACCGGGCCGTCGTCGGGAATGGGGTACTCGCACGGGAGGATCGTCCAGAACCGCAGCCGCCCATCGGCATCGGTTCGGAACTGACCGCGCAGGACCGGACCGTCGAGATCGGGCAGCTGCACGTCGTAGAAGCCGTCCTCGTTGGACTGCCAGACATCGACGATCGCATCCGGGAGCGGGGTGCCGTCCGGGTCGGTGACGGCCACGTCCACCCACATCGGGACTCCTGGAAGCCCCTCCGCAAGATCCGCTCCGGATCGCACGGCTGGCGGACCCTCGACGTAGAACGGGCCGAGTACCGCCGACGGTGTCTGCTCCCGGACACGTGAATTGGTGAGGATGTCGACCATCGTCGAGATCCCCAACGTGTCCGACAACAGAATGAACTCCTGGCGCACATCGGAGCAGACCTGCCCGGTACGCGTGAGGAAGTCGATCGCGAATTCCCATTCGGCGGTCGTGAGGTCGTTGCTCGTGACGAAATCGTGCGCACGACGGACAAGGTCGGTCATGAGGGTGTGCAAGCGCGGATCCTCGGTGCCGGCGAAACTGGCGACCACCGCGCGGGACATGCGGTCGAGTTCGGCACGGGGGAAGGCGTTTCCGCCGCCGGGCCGGGATCCCGCCACCGCACCTGCCAGCAACGCGGAAATGCCGTCGACAGTGACCGAACGCGGATTCGGGTACGGCCGGGCCGTCGCCAGAGCCGCTGCCTTCGGAATGTCGTCGACGGTGAACCCGAGTTCCGCCAACGACGTCGGCCCGCCCAGGCTCGCGACGAGGTCGTGGACGCCGGCGGCGGCGTCCGGCACCCGCATCACCTGGGCGATCCGGCGCATCACGTCCTGCGCGGCGGGCGCGTTGTACGCCATCGCGTACGGAAGGATCACCGTGTGCATCTGCGAGTGCGGCAGATCGAAACCGCCGCCGAGTGCATGACAGAGCTTGTGATGCACCCCCATTCCGACCGCGGCCAGGCAGCTACCCGACAGCCAGGCCGCCTGCAACAGCTCACCACGGCCATCGAGGTCCGGCGGATCTGCCATCACCTTCGGCAGGCCCTGCGTGATCCCGCGAATCGCCTCGAGGGCGAGCTGATCGGTCACCGGATTGGCCTCCGGCGCGTACAGTGCCTCTACCGCGTGCGCCATCGCGTTGATCGCGCTGGTCAACGTGATCGCTGGGGGCAGACCGACGGTGAGATCCACGTCGTAGATCACCGTCTCCGGCAGGATGTCCGCCGACGACCGGGTCGTCTTCACGCCGTTCTCGGTCTCGCCGAGCACCGGTGTGACCTCGGACCCGGCATAGGTGGTGGGGATGATCACCTGGTCGTAGCCGGCCCGCACCGCGAGTGCCTTCGACAGACCCGTCGTGGATCCGCCGCCCACCGACACGACGCAGTCGACGTCGTGGGCGCGGGCCGAGGCCAGGGCCTCCTCGGTGACCTGTGTGGGGGTGTGCATCGCGGCCCCGTCGAAACGGGCGACGAGCAGATCGCCGAGTGCCCGAGCGACTTCGGTGGCCGGCTCGGCCACATCATGGCCGGTGAGCAGCAGCACTCGGCTGCGCCCCAGCCGCAGAACCTCGTCAGCGACGGTTCGGCTCGTACCGCTTCCGAACACCACTCGCGACGGCTGTGCGTTGTAGGTGAAGGTTTTCATATTCGCCGCTCTCACATTCCACGTCACACGTTGCGTAAGTCACACACCGATGTCGATGATGGACGCCCGGCGGCCGAGTCGTCCTGCACGATCCGCGCATCGGCAGGCACGAAACGTGCATGCCGAACCCGAGAAAGGCCGGCTCAGCCCGCGCGGCGAACCTGCGCGGGCGTGGTGCCCAACTGAGCCCGCATCGTGCGGGTCAGGTGTTCCTGGTGCGAGAACCCGCAGTCGACCGCGATCTGGGCGATCGGGTGGTCCCCCGTCCGCAGCTCCCGTGCTGCCTGCTCCACCCGCAGCCGCACCAGGTACCGGTGGGGTGTCATCCCCGTCGCAGCCTTGAACTGCCGGGTGAGCTGGCTGGTGCTCAGCGCAACGGCACCGGCTAGCTCGGACAACGGAATGGGCTCCGCCAGGCGATGTTTCATCAAATCGATGACAGCAGAGACACTGCTACGGGTCGATCTGCCGCCTGCCGCCGGCCCATCCGCCGCGGCCCGGCATCGTCCGGCGCCGTACCGGTGCACCAGGTGCACGGCGAGCATCGTCACCAGATGGTCGGCGTACGTCCGTGCGGACGGGTGCCAGTCACGCAGTGTGGCGTCCATCGACCGCACCAGTTGCTCGAGCATCGGATCGTGGACGCCGATATGCGGTTCCAACTCGACCGGTCGCCCGTCCGCGGCCTCCTCGAGCAACGCGGCATCCAGGTTCGCGTGAATGGTGTCGAGGTCCGCACCGAGTTCGACGGTCAACTCCTGGCCGGCCGGATGGACGAAGAAGCCCCCGGCCGGCACCGTCGTCCGCTGGGCGGCACCACCACGCCCGCGGACGACGTCGACGGGTCCACCGAGATGCAGGATCAGCAGGTGCGAACGCGCCCCGTCGAATGCACCCCGGTAGGGCCGTTCCGCCTGGGTGGAGACATACGCACCGGACCATCCACGACCCGCGCTGGTCCGGCGTGGATGCACCCATGGCTGCCGGAGGATTCCTACGGTGTCGTCGAGTCCCAGCTCGACCATGCCGGCTCCTTCCCGCCGCCACCGTCCGGGCACGCACACGACCGGGGCGATCTCACTGCGATCGCACCATGGTAGCGAGCTACCCGCGTGGCTTCCCGATCCCGAAATGCATCAGATCCTCGCCCACGACGAGGTTGCCGGTGAAGTCGGTCCGTGCCTTCTCGTCACCCAGACCGGTCGGTGGCTCGATGTCCGCAACATCGAAGATCTCCCGCAAATCCTGCTTGGCGTTGTCGCGCATCCGATCATTGATGTCGGTGGCATACGCCTCGAGCAGCTTGCGGGTCGAGGCGGCGGTACCGGGCGTCGGGGATTCGGGGCACCAACACTTCCGGCTGCACGTCCCGGTCCGGAGGTTCGGGTAGTCGACCGTATCGTCGGAGTGATGGTGGCTGAGGAACCAGCGATTCCTGGACCTGGTCGTGGCGAACCGCATCGAGTGAACGACGAGCATCGACACCCGTCAAGACCACGTCGCCCGGATCCGGAGATCCCGGGCGAGGTGGTCGCGCTGTTCGGTGACCAGTCGGCACAGTGCGCCCGGTGCATCGACGTTCGCGGCGAGCCACGAATCCACCGAATCGACCGAATCGGACGCCGGGAAGAGCCCGAGGACGATCCGGCGGGCGATCTCGATGCTGCGCTGCGCCCACACCCCGCGGATCGCCGCGAAGTAGGCGTCGTCGTAGCCGGCGATCAGGTCGCGGCGCTCGCCCGCCCGGAATCCGGCGATGACGGCGTCGAGGTGGTCGTTGCTCAGCGCCGTGTCCTCGAGCGCCGACGTCCAGGCCCGCGCCTTGACCTCCGGGTCCGGGCGGGCGGCGAGCGCACGCAGTTGGGCGGTCCGCCCGGACGCGGTGTCGTCGCGCACCAGTTCGACGTCCAGCGTCTCCGGGTCGGCGTGCCCGGTCGCGGACAGCGCCGTCCACAGCGCCCAGCGCAGGTCCGGATCCAACCGGAGCCCGTCCGGGCCCGGCCGGCCGCCGTCGAGGATCGCACGGATGTCGGCCGCGTGGCGGTCGTCGACAACTGCTGCGGCCGCAGCCGCACGGGCCCATGCCAGCTGTCCACCCGATCCTGATTCGGCTTCCTGCATTGCCGTCCAGCAGGTTTCGAGCCACTCGCGCCGCCAGCGGTCCCGCGCCTCGGTGGGCAGGTAGTGGCCGATCGCGAACGACGCGTTCGCCAGGACCGCGGTCAGCAGCGCCATGTTCGGCTCGGACGGCGCGAACGCGCGTGCCATCGTCAGGTACCGCTCGGGGGCGAGTTCGCCGTCGCGGGTGGCGTTCCACAGCGCCGACCAGATGAGGCCCCTGGCCAGCGGGTCGACGACCCGGTCCAGCGAGCGCTCGACCGTCGCGAGCGAGCCGGCATCGAGACGCACCTTCGCGTACGTGAGGTCGCCGTCGTTGAGCAGCCGGAGCGCCGCGGGGGACAGGTCGACCGGTGTCCGCTCGGCGACCACGTCCAGCTCCACGCGATCACGTCGAACCAGGTCACCGGCGTCGTCGAAGTCGTAGAGCCCGACGGCCAGGCGGTGCGGCCTCGGATCGCTCTGCACGATCTCGTACCCGCGCACGTCGTCGCCGCCCTCGAGGGTGAGGGTGGAGACGCCGGTGGTCTGCAGCCACGCCTGCGCCCACGCGCCCAGGTCACGGCCCGAGGACGCCGACAACTCCGCGAGGAGGTCGGCGAGCGTGGTGTTGCCGAAGGCGTGCTCGCGGAAGTAGCGCCGCGCGCCCTCGAAGAACGCGTCGCGCCCGACATAGGCGACCAACTGCTTGAGGACGCTGGCGCCCTTCGCGTAGGTGATGCCGTCGAAGTTGAGCTTGGCGGCCTCGAGGTCGACGATGTCGGCGACGATCGGGTGCGTCGTCGGCAGCTGGTCCTGCGAGTACGCCCACGCCTTCCTCCGGTTCGCGAACGCGACCCACGCGTCGGTCCACTCGGTGGCCTCCACGCTCGCGAGGGCGCCCATGAAGTCGGCGAACGACTCCTTGAGCCACAGGTCGTCCCACCACACCATCGTCACCAGATCGCCGAACCACATGTGGGCCATCTCGTGCAGGATCGTGTTGGCCCGGCCCTCGTACTGCGCGGCCGTTGCGGCGCCGCGGAAGACGTAGGCCTCCGTGAACGTGACGCAGCCAGGATTCTCCATCGCGCCCAGGTTGTATTCGGGCACGAACACCTGGTCGTACTTGCCCCACGGATACGGATAGTCGAAGTGTTCGGCGAAGAAGTCCAGCCCCTGCTTCGTCACCTCGACGATCGCGTCGGCGTCGAGGTACTGCGCCAGCGACGCCCGGCACAGCACCCCGATCGGGACGGTGAGATCGTCTCGGCTCCAGATGGATTCGACCCGATGATACGGACCCGCGACGATCGCGGTGATGTACGTGGAGATGGGCAGTGTGGGGGAGAACTCGACGACCTGACGGGTGTCGTCGACGTGGTGGAGTGCCGCCGGGCGGTTGGACACCACCTCCCAACCCGCGGGGGCGGTGACGACAAACGTGAACGGCGCCTTCATGTCCGGCTGCTCGAAGCACGCGAAGACGCGTCGCGCGTCCGACGGCTCGTACTGTGTGTACAGGTAGGTCCGGCCGTCGACGGGGTCGTGGAATCGGTGCAGCCCCTCCCCGGACCGGCTGTACGCGCCGACCGCGCCGATCACCACGGTGTTCGATGCACGCAATCCACGCAGAGCGATACGGGCGCCGTCGAACTCGATGTCCACGGCTTCGCCGTTGACGGTCACCGATCGAACCTCGGGACCGAGGAAGTCGATCCACGTCTCGGACGTGCCGGAGTCGAACTCGACGGTCGTCGACGTCGCGAAGCCCGGCTCGGAATTGTCAGGCGCACCGGATATGTCGAGTTCGACGCGGTAGGAACGGACGGTCACGGCTGCCGAACGCGCGGCGGTCTCGGCACGGGTCAGGTTCGCAGTACTCACGCCCCGATCCTGCCAGCCGCGAGTAGAGTTCGACTCATCTCCGGGTAACCACACCGAACGGGGTTACGACATGTCAGGACGTTTCGAAGGAACGACCGTGATCGACCGTCCCATCGACGAGGTGTTCCAGTTCCTCGCCGCCGGCGTCAACGATCCGAAGTTCAGCCCTCGGGTGCAGAAGATCGAGCAGACGACCGACGGCCCGCCGGGCGTCGGCACCGTCTTCGTCAGCACGGTCAAGGACGCCGGGATGACCAGTCAGCGCGAGTTCGAACTGACCGAGTTCGAGCCGCCGCGACGACTGCGCTGGGCGGAGCGGTCCAAGAACTCCGTCACCGCGGTGGAGGGTGGATACGACCTCGAACCCAACGGAGGCGGGACGAAGCTGACGGTCTTCAACGTGCTGGAGGGGCACGGGATCGGCAAGCTCATCGCGCCCCTCGCGCTGCGGGCGGCACGAAAGGACGCTCCCGACTTCGCCTTACGGATCAAGTCCGCGATCGAGGGCTGATTCATCGATTCGCGCCGGAGCCTCGCCGCGTGGCCGGGCTCGATGCGGCCTTTCCGGGTAGCATCGGGCATTGCGACCCGATATGACGGAGAGGCACGATGAACGACGTCGTCAGAATCGAGATAGACCCGGAAACCGGCATCGGCACCATTGTGCTGGATCAGCCGGACCAACGGAATCCACTGTCCACCAACATGATGCGACAGGTCACCGCAGCACTGCGGGAGATGGCCGACGACGATACCGTCCGGGCGGTCGTGTTGAGTGCGGTCGGCCCGGCGTTTTCCGCCGGACACGACCTGTCCGAGATGATCGACCGCACCCTCGAGGACGAGCGGGAGGTCTTCGAGGTGTGCACGGCGATGATGGACACCGTGCAGGCGATTCCGCAGCCGGTGATCGCCGCGGTGCAGGGACCGGCGATCGCTGCCGGCTTCCAACTGGCCGCGTCGTGCGATCTGGTGGTGGCGTCGTCGAACGCGGTGTTCGGAACCCCGGGTGTGCGGATCGGGCTGTTCTGTTCCACCCCCATGGTTGCGCTCAGCCGATCGGTGGGCCGCAAGCGCGCGATGCAGATGCTGCTCACCGGCGAGACGATCGACGCCGACACCGCCGCCGACTGGGGCCTGGTGAACGTCGTGGTCGCACCCGACGAACTGCAGTCTCGGGTGCGGGACCTGGCCTCGAAGATCGCCGAATCCAGCCCGCTGACCCTCGCCATCGGCAAGCAGGCGTTCTACCGGCAGATCGACCTGCCGCAGGACGAGGCGTACGAACTGATGGCCGAGACGATGGCCACCAACGCGGTCACCTGCGACGCACAGGAGGGTATGAGCGCGTTTCTCGAGAAGCGAAAGCCGTTGTGGAAGGGCAAATGAGACGAATAGCCACGGCTTTTCGACACGCGGGGCCCACTTGACGCGCGCTGCGGCGATTCCCGTTCTAGCCTGAACTTCATCCGGGTTCCGTGAGAGAGAGGCACATCAATGGCATTGCCCACCTTGACCCCCGAACAGCGCGCTGCAGCACTGGAGAAGGCTGCCGCGTCCCGCAAGGCGCGGTCCGAACTGAGAGAAGATCTCAAGTCGGGCAAGCTCACCCTGGTGGAAGTTCTCGACAAGGCGGATACCGACGAACTCGTCGGTAAGACGAAGGTGCTCTACCTGCTCGAATCCCTGCCCAAGGTGGGGAAGATCAAGGCCCGCGACATCGCCGAGTCCGTCGGCATCGCCGAGACTCGACGTGTCTCCGGCCTGGGCGCCCGTCAGCGCGCCGACCTGATCGCCAAGCTCAGCTGACACAGTTCTCCGCGTCGGCCCGCACCCCACGGTGCGGGCCGACGCGGCTGTGGCAGGACTGAGCACGGACGGACTCAGCGCGCCAACAGCATTCGCGCAATGGCGACCTGTTCGTCCGCCAAGCGCCGTTCGCCGTGCTTGTACTGCGCCGCGACCAGCGCGTCGGGGATCTCGATCACCCCGCCGATCCTACGAACGTCGCGAGCCGGCCGGATTTCGTCCGATCTCAGTGCAGGCGGTCCGCCCAGTCCTCCGGTACCCGCTCGCGTGGTCCCGGAACCGTCTGTTCGCTCGGATGGCTCTGCGGCGGAGCCAGTTCCGGACCCTCGGCGAAGCCCTGCGTCCGGTAGTCCCAGAACCAGTCCTCACCGGGCTCGAAGCTCCGGATGATCGGGTGTCCGGACGCCGCCGCGTGCGCGCTCGCGTGCTGCGCGGGGGAGGAGTCGCAGCAGCCGACGTGCCCGCAGGCGGCGCAGCGGCGCAGGTGGAACCACCACCCGCCGGCCGCGTCGCACTCGGCGCAGCCCGTTCCACTGGGCGTCGCGGCGGGATCGATCTCCGGTGTCTCGGTCATGCGTCGTGCCTCCTCGGCCGGGTGTCGGCGTGTGGCCGACGTAGGCACCATTGTTCGCCGCGCCCGGCACCGCGTCGAGTGGATCGGACCGCGGATTTTGCTGGCACACCGCGCGACTGTCGGGATACGGTGCATTACAGACGTGGTTTCACCAGTGCCAGCATCGGGAGGACCCATGGGCCCCGAACGCCCCACCGGTTCCGCGACGAGCCGCGGCACCGCACCCGAACACGTCGACGTCCTCATCGTCGGCGCCGGGCTGTCGGGAATCGGCGTCGCCAGTCGGCTCCACCGGACGCATCCGGGACGCTCCTTCGCGATCCTCGAGGCCCGCGCCGTCTCCGGGGGCACGTGGGACCTGTTCCGGTATCCGGGCATCCGCTCCGACTCCGACGTCCAGACCTACGGGTACGACTTCAAGCCGTGGAAGGGCCGCAAGGCGCTCGCACCGGCCGCGGACATCCTCCGCTACATCCGCGACACCGCCCGCGAGTACGACGTCGAACGCCATATCCGCTACAACCACAAGGTGATCCGCGCCGACTGGTCGTCAGCGGACGCCCGCTGGACGGTCACCGCGCGGCGCGGCGACACCGACGAGACCGTGACGGTCACGGCCGACTGGTTCTTCTGCGCCAGCGGCTACTACAACTACGACCGGGGCTACACACCGGTGTTTCCCGGTGCCGACCGGTTCACCGGCCGGATCGTGCATCCGCAGGCCTGGCCCGAAGACCTCGACTACGCCGGCAAGCGGGTGGTGGTGATCGGTTCCGGGGCCACCGCCGTCACCCTGATCCCGGCAATGGCCGACGCCACCGCGCACGTCACGATGCTGCAGCGCTCGCCGTCCTACGTCATCCCGCTCCCCGAAGAGGACACGGTGTCCAGCATGCTTCGCCGGGTGCTGGGAGACGAGCGGGGCTACCGGCTGGCCCGCAAGAAGAACACCATGCTGAACTTCCGGGTCTACAAGCTCGCCCGCCGCTTCCCCAAACAGGCGCGGGCGATCATCCGCCGGCTCAATGTCCGGCTCCTACCGTCCGGTTTCGACGTCGACACCCACTTCAACCCCACCTACGATCCGTGGTACCAGCGCCTGTGCGTCGTCCCCGGCGGCGACCTGTTCAAGACGATCTCCAGGGGCAAGGCTTCGGTGGTCACCGACACCATCGAGACGTTCACCGAGAACGGCATCGCGCTGGTGTCCGGGAAGCATCTCGACGCGGACATCATCATCACCGCAACCGGACTCGACCTGCTCATCCTCGGCGGCATCGAGATCCACCTGGACGGCGAACCGATCGACATCACGAAGCGGCTCACGTTCAAAGGCACGATGCTCTCGGACGTTCCCAATTTCTCGTTCGCCTTCGGCTACCTCAACGGGCCGTGGACACTCAAGCTCGATCTGGTCGCCGACTACCTGTGCCGACTGCTCGACGAGATGGATCGGCGGGGTGCCCAGATTGTCGTCGCGCACAATACGGAACCGGCCATCGAGACCCGGCCCCAGTTCGACTTCACGTCCGGGTATATCCAGCGGGGCCTGGACCTGTTTCCGCGGACCGGCACCAAGGAGCCGTGGGGCCTGCCGATGGACTACTACAAGGACGTCGTCGCGCTTCGGGACACCCCGATCGACGACGGCACCCTCACGTTCTCGCGGGTCGAGCCGACGCCGACGAGATCGGACGACGACCTCGTCAGCCCCGACTGACCCTCACCCTCAGTTGCTGTTACTGCTACTGGTGGTCGTGGTGCTCGACGGCATCCGGGCCCGGAGCCAGTCGACCAGGTCCGTCGCGCTACGGGTCTGCATCCAGACCCGACCCGGACCGGTGAACTCGGTGACGATGCCCTCGCCACCGAGAATCATCGACTTCCACCCACCGGCCTTGCGGATGCGGTACTGGACGGTCTCGTCGAACGCGACGACGTGACCGGAGTCGAGTGTCATCGTCTCCCCCGCCGCGAGCGTCACCGACCGGATGGCGCCGTAGCTGGACAGCAGGATCTCTCCGTTTCCGCTGCACCGCAACAGAACGAGCCCCGCGCCGCTGAAGAACCCCTTGCTGCCGCCCCATTTGGAGTCGACGTCGACGGTCGCGTCGGAGGCGAGCCAGCAGCCGGACTGGACGAGCAGCGCGGTCCCTTCGTCGACGGTGGTTTCGACCAGGTCGCCCGGGAGTGCGCCGGCGACGCCCACGACACCACCCCGTTCACTGCTGAAGTCGTTGACGAAGAAGCTCGAGCCGCCCAGGGAGCGGCGGAGTCCCTTCAGGAAGCCGCCCCGCGTCGATGTGGTGATCGCGATGTCACCCCGCATCATCGCCATCGCCCCGGCCTCGACGCGGACCGATCCACCGGCGGGGACACTGATCTCGGCGAACGCGAACGCGGGCCCACAACTTATCTCGGTCTTCATGGCTTCCTTCTCGAAAGGTAGAAAGTCGAATATCGGGCAGGGACGTCACGGTACCGGGGTTCGGCGGCCCGGAGCCGCCTTCGACACGGGAGATCCCGCACCCGGCGCGGTACGCTCGAGACGGCACCCGCGAGGACATGGGAGCGTCATGGTGGATACGGCGTCCGAGGCATCGTCCCGGCGACGCGAACGTGTGCACCGCCTCAAGGAATTCGCGCTACTGGCGGTCACCCTCACCGCGCTGATCGCCGGCGCGATCGCGTGGCTGCTCGGTGCCGACAACGTGGCCGACGGGTGTTGGATCGCCGGGACAGTAATCGCGATCGCGCCCGCTGCCTGGTGGGTGATCGACGCGCTCCGACGGGGGCGGATGGGCGTAGACCTACTCGCGGTGTTGTCCCTGATCGGCACGCTGCTGGTCGGCGAGTATCTCGCGGGCGCGCTGATCAGCGTCATGCTCGCGACGGGGCAGGCGCTCGATGCCGCCGCCGAACGCCGCGCCACGAAGGATCTGCGATCGCTGCTCGACCACGCGCCCCGCACCGCCCGCCGACGAACCGGCGACCACGTCGAGGCGATCCCACTCGACGACGTCCTCGCCGACGACAACCTGGTGGTCGGACCGGGGGAGGTGGTGCCCGTCGACGGGTGGATCACGTCCGGTTCCGCCGTGCTCGACGAATCCGTCCTCACCGGAGAACCGCTCGCCGTCGAGCGGCGTCGCGGCGAGGCGGTGCGGAGCGGAATCGTCAATGCAGGAACCGCTTTCGAGATGCAGGCGCACACGACCGCCGACCAGAGCACCTACGCCGGCATCGTCCGCCTGGCCCGCGACGCCGCCGCCGAGAGCGCCCCCGTCGTACGGGTGGCCGACCGCATCGCGGCCTGGTTCCTGCCGCTCGCGCTCGCAATCGCGGGTTCCGCCTGGCTGTTCAGCGGTTCGGCCACCCGCGCTGTCGCGGTGCTGGTGGTCGCGACGCCGTGTCCACTGCTACTGGCCGCGCCCGTCGCGATCGTCTCCGGACTGTCCCGAGCGTCCCGTCTGGGTGTGGTGATTCGCAGCGGCGGCGCCCTCGAGAACCTCGGACATGCCACGACACTGGTGATGGACAAGACCGGAACCCTTACCACCGGTCGCCCCACCGGCACGGACGTGCTCATCGCGCCCGGCGGCGATGCCACCGACGTGTTGCAACTGGCCGCGTCCGCCGACCAACTGTCACCGCACGTACTGGCCGACGCCATCGTGCAGGAAGCGAAGATGCGCGGGCTCGCACTGACATTGCCCACCGACGTGGCGGAGGAGGCCGGGACCGGCGTGAGCGCGACCGTCGACGGCCGACGGGTCACCGTCGGCACCCTCAGCTTGCCCGACGATGCACCGGCGTGGGCACGTGCCGCCCACAGTCGGGCCGTGCTCGACGGCGCAGCGGTTGCCTGGGTCACCGTCGACGGCGATCTCGCGGGCGCCGTCCTGCTGGTTGATCCCGTCCGCCGGGACGCGTCCCGCACCCTGCGGCGCCTGCGCTCGGCCGGACTGAACCGGCTCGTCATGCTCACCGGGGATCGGCGCGAACCCGCGGAGGAGATCGGCTCGGTCCTCGGTCTGGACGCCGTCCACGCCGAACAGACACCCGCCGACAAGGTGGCCGGGGTCCGGGCGGAGCGGGAATCGGCGGTGACCGTCATGGTCGGCGACGGCGTCAACGACGCCCCGGCCCTCGCGGCCGCCACCGTCGGCGTCGCGATGGGGGCGCGGGGCTCGACGGCAACGTCGGAGGCCGCGGACGTCGTGCTCACCACCGATCGACTCGACCGCCTGGCCGACGCGATGGCCATCGCCCGCCGCTCCCGGCGCATCGCCGTGCAGAGCGCGGCAGTGGGGATGGGGCTGTCGTTGGTGGCCATGGGATTTGCCGCGTTCGGATTCCTGCCGCCCGCGGCGGGTGCGCTGCTGCAGGAGGGTATCGACGTGGCCGTGATCCTCAACGCATTACGCGCGCTGCGGGGCGACCGGAACCAGGAGATTCTCCTTCCCGACGACACCGAGGCAATGCTGCACCGGTTCTCGGCCGAGCACGACGAACTGCGCGACCAGCTGGCCATCCTGCGCGACACGGCGCAACTGCTCGTCGGTGGCAACCTCGCGGCCGCATATCCCGCCCTGCGTCGGGTCGACACCTTCCTGTTCGGCACGCTGCTCCCGCACGAGCAGGCGGAGGACCGCGAACTGTACCCGGCGCTCGCCACCCCGCTGGGCACAGCAGAGGCGACCGCGACGATGAGCCGCATGCACGCCGAGATCGACCGGCTCGCGCGACGCCTGCGCACCCACCTCACCCGCGCCGATGCGGCCGGCCGGATCGACCCCGATCAGGTCGACGACCTCCTCGCCTGCCTGTACGGGCTGCACGCGCTGCTGCAGCTGCACTTCGTGCAGGAGGAGGAGAACTACTTCACTCTCGCGCCCGAATCGGATTCCGCGCCCCGGGACCGCTGAGGGGCGTCCCCGAGCGGGATCGCGCCAAACCCCCCTTCCGGGGCGGCCCCCGTCGGGGACCCACCCGGCACGGGGCAAATCCCCCTACGCCGTCGAACGAACCGGCACTAGCGTTCGAGTTGTCGCTCGGCCGGCCGGGCGGCGATACCGTGGCCCTCCGGACCCCCGACCTGGCGGACCACGGCCGGGCGGTGGCGTCGGATCCATCCCGATGCCACCGCCCGGGCCCAGAATCCGGGTCTCCGACACGCCAGCTCGAGGTTGCATCCCCGTCACCGGCTGGCTTACAGTGCACCTGCGCGCCCCTCACGGGGCTTCCTGCAACCCTGTCGATATCGGGTCTGCTTGTAGCGCTGTCACATTGATGCATGCGCGTGTGGCGATCGTTGCTCCCGTGCCGGGACCCGACGACGCCCGGCCCCTACGGTGCGCGCAGGCGTTATCCCACGAACCCGGCTCGGCCGATCCCGTCCGCTTCACGGCGGGTGTGCCGCGTCGCAGTGACCACCGGGTGGGCGGTCTGACCCCCGACTCAGGCAAGCCCGCCCGGTGGTCGCATCTACCGGTGGAACCCCACCGTTCCGGTGCCCCGGCCGGATCGCCTCGAGATGCCGGCTACGTGCCGTTCTGGTAAGGAACTGGGAGCGCTAGTTCAACAGAACAGAGGGGAAGTTCTTTGGGGTACTTCGATCGTCGCGTCGTGGCCGTGACGGGAGCCGGTTCGGGAATCGGTCGCGAATTGTCGACCAGGTTGGCCGACGGGGGTGCGGTGTTGGCCCTGTCCGGGGACGCCGAAGGTCCGTTGAAGGAGACTGCGGACCTGTGCGAACGGGCCGGGGCCCAGGTATCCGCGTCGGTTGTCGATGTCACCGATCGGGCCGCGGTCCACGCCTTCGCCGCCGAGACCGCGAGCCGCTTCGGTGGTGTCGACATCGTGATCAACAATGCCGGAATCCTCTACACCGGTGAGGTTCTGGCTTCGGACTACGCCGACATCGAGCGGGTGATGGACGTCGACTTCTGGGGCGTCGTCAACGGCACGAAGGAGTTCCTCCCGTACGTGGTCGAGTCGGACCGCGGTCATGTGGTGAATCTGTCCTCGGCATTCGGGTTGATGGCGGCGCCCGGGTACTCCGCCTACAACGCCGCGAAGTTCGCGGTCCGCGGGTTCACGGAGTCGCTGCGTCAGGAGATGGAACTCGGCGGCCATTCGGTGAAGGTGACGTGCGTGTACCCGGGTGGCGTCCGGACCGGCATCGCGCGGACCGCGAGCGCCGCCGCCGGGGTGGACGTTCGCGAGGTCGCCGACTCGTTCGATCGGCGAATCGCTCGCACCGACCCCGCCGAGGCCGCGCGCACGATTCTGCGGGGTGTCGAACAGGGGCGTGCGCGGGTGCTCGTCGGCCCGGACGCGAAGGTGGTGGACGCGGTGACCCGGATCCTGGGTCCGGCGTACCAGTGGTTGCTGCCGGCCGCGAAGCGTCGGGGGCTGCGGAAATGACCACGGATTGGCTGCTGATCAGCACCTTCGGCGGACAGGAGCCGTCACTGATCGGGGTGGGGTCGTCCCCGAAACCCTTCGTGCCGCTGGGCCGGCACTTCAAGGGCCGACGGAGCCAACCGAACAGGGCCCTCGACGACGTGCAGAACGCTCTGCTCGAGATCATGGCCGACCCCGAGCATCGGCGGATCGACCGGGAGTCGGAGGACGGCCGCAAACGCATCCTCGCGGAACCGCTGCTCAATTCCGAGTCCCGCCTCCACGGCGTCTACTTCTGGCGCGGAGACACCGACGAGGCACCACCGCCGCGGGACCCGGCGGGCGCGTGGCACTTCAATCTGACGGCCGGCAAGGCCAGCGGCAGCGACGACCTCTTCGACCTGTACGGCGTCGCACCCGAGGACCGTCGCAGCGAGGCCGCGCTGGCGGGCGCCTTCACCCGGCTGGTGACGAACCGCGACGAGGGCGAGGCGCTGGCCAAGATCGTGCAGTCGGAACCGGGCACTGAGCACCAGGCGGTGTGGAAGGTACGCCGCGACGACGACGAGGAACGCGCCGCACACTTCTCGTGCCGGATGCTCGAGGAGAAGCCTGATCCTGCCGGGGACCGGCGCGAGGTCATCCTTCGCGGGATCACCCACGACATCGGCCCGGCAGGCGAGGTCCCGGCCGCGCCGCCACCGGTCATCCTCGAGCATCGGGTGCTCGACGCCGTGCTGACGCCCGGCGAATACCTCGCCTACGTCGACCTGAAACGCCTCGCGCTCATCAAGTGGCGCAGCGAGCCGATGCCGGGGGTGGCCTGGGAAAATGCCGTCGGGGAGCCGGCGCCCGCCATGCATCCGTCCGATGTGCCGCTCGCGCGGAAGATGGCCAAGGATCTCGCCTACCGGAAGGTCGAAGGCATCCTGCGGTTCCGCGGACTCGACGGGGACTGGAAACCCCTGCACCTGTCGGTCGCACTGATGGCGTTCGACGAGTCCACCCACGGCGGACTCGTCACCGTCACGGAGGCGCCCACCCCGCAGAACCGAAATACGTCTTTCGGTCAGTGAAAGACCGGTCGTGGGCGACATCGGGGCCCGGCAACGTGGAAGGCATCCATGTGCTGCGACTGCGAGGAGCGACCGTGACGAGTCTGTTGAACAAGCCGGTGTGGGAATCCCGAATCTTCACCGGCGAATGGGTGGCCGGCGGCGGTGAGGACCGTGTCGTGGTCGAACCCGCGACCGGGAAGCAACTCACCACCGTCGGGACGGCCACCCCCGACGATGTCGCGGCGGCCGCCACCGGCGCCACGGCGGCACAGAAGGCCTGGGCCGCGCGTCCGTACACCGAGCGCGCGGCCGTCCTCCGTCGAGCCGGGCAGCTGTTCGAGCAGTACGCCGAGGAGATCGGCGAGTGGATCGTCCGCGAAGGCGGCAGCATCCGGGCGAAGGCCGAGACCGAGACGCACACCGCCGCTGAGGAGTGCTACAACGCGGCGGCGCTCGCGGCGCATCCCGTCGGCGAGGTGCTGCGCTCCGAGCAGCCGCGGCTGAGCTTCTCGCGCCGCGTCCCGGTGGGCACCGTCGGTGTCATCGCCCCGTTCAACTTCCCGCTGATCCTGTCGATCCGCGCCGTCGCGCCGGCACTCGCCCTGGGCAACTCGGTGATCCTCAAGCCGGACCCGCGCACCGCGATCTGCGGTGGCGTCGTCCTGGCCCGGATCTTCGAGGAGGCCGGGCTCCCGGCCGGTGTCCTCAGCATGCTGCCCGGTGGTGCGGACGCCGGCGAGGCGGTCGTGGTCCACCCCAGCGTGCGCGTCATCGCGTTCACCGGTTCGACGCGTGCCGGACGCGCGGTCGGTGAACTGGCGGGCCGCCACCTCAAGCGCGCCCACCTGGAACTCGGCGGCAACAATGCCCTCATCGTCATGGACGACGTCGACCTGGAGAAGGCCGTCTCGGTGGGCGCCTTCGGCTCGTACATGCATCAGGGACAGATCTGCATGGCCACCGGCCGACAGCTGGTGCACGAGAGCATCGTCGGTGACTACACCGCGCTGCTCGCCGAACACGCCGAGCGGCTGCCCGTCGGAGATCCGTTCACCGGCGAGGTGGCGATGGGGCCGATCATCGATGCGCGGCAACGTGATCAGATCCACGCCCTCGTGTCGGACAGCATCGCGGCCGGAGCACGGCTGGCGGCCGGCGGAACCTACGAGGACCTCTTCTACCGTCCGACGGTCCTCGCCGACACCCCGCGGACGGCGCCCGCCTTCGTCAACGAGGTCTTCGGCCCCGTCGCCCCCGTCACCTCCTTCGCGACCGTCGAAGAAGCCGTGTCCGTCGCCAACGACTCGGAATACGCACTGTCCCTGGGAATCCTGACCGGCGATGCGATGAAGGGCCTCGAGATCGCCCAGCAGATCCCAACCGGCCTGGTCCACATCAACGATCAGACGGTCGGCGACGAGGCCGTCGTCCCGTTCGGCGGACTCGCATCGTCCGGCAACGGCGGCCGCGTCGGCGGTATCGGCGCCAACCTCGACGCCTTCACCGAGACGCAGTGGGTGACGGCGCAGAGCGCGCTGCCGATCTACCCGTTCTGATCCGCCGAATCCGCAGGAGCACAACATGGTCAACACAGCTCGCGCCGCCATTGTCGACGGCATCGGTGAACCCTTCACGATCGGCGAGGTCACCCTCGCCGCGCCCCGGGCCGACGAGGTCCTGGTCCGGATCGTCGCCGCCGGGGTCTGCGGCACCGACCTGGGTGTCCAGGCCGGGCACATCCCCTTCCCGCTCCCCGGGGTGCTGGGACACGAGGGCGCCGGGATCGTCGAAGAGGTGGGCAGCGCGGTCACCAGCGTCAAGCCGGGCGACAAGGTGCTGCTGTCGTTCACCAGCTGCGGCGAATGCCGCAACTGCCGCACGGCACACCCCGCGTACTGCCAGGAGTTCCTGCCGCGCAACCTCGTCGGCGGACGGCGCGCCGACGGCAGCACCACGGTCCGGCGCGGCGACGAGGAGATCAACGGGCACTTCTTCGCCCAATCCTCTTTCTCCACATACGCGTTGGCCGACGAACGCGGCGTCACCAAGGTCTCCGATTCGGCGGACCTGGGTCTGCTGGCGCCGCTGGGTTGCGGAATCCAGACCGGCGCCGGGGCCGTACTCAACATCCTCACACCCGAACCCGGCTCCACTCTGGCCGTTTTCGGAGTGGGTGCGGTGGGAATGGCTGCCGTCATGGCGGCAGCCCTCACCGGCGCCGAGCGAATCGTCGCCGTCGACATCGTGCCGTCACGACTCGAGCTGGCCCGGGAACTGGGCGCGACGGACGTGATCAACTCGAAGGAGGCGGATCCGGCCGCCGAACTCGACCGGATCAGCGGGGGACTGGGCATCGACTACGCGATCGACGCCACCGGCAACGTGCGGGTGCTCGAGACCGCGATCAACTGCCTCGCGCCGCTGGGCACGGTGGCGGCCATCGGCGCCCCGGCGGCCGGCGCGACGGTCCCCGTCGACGTCAACTACCTGCTGAACGGTCGACGTTTCATCGGTGTCACCGAGGGTGATTCGGTGCCGCAGGTGTTTCTCCCCGCCCTGGTGAAGCTGATCGAGCAGGGACGCTTCCCGCTGGACAAGCTCGTCGAGTACTACCGGTTCGAGGACATCAACGACGCCGCGCAGGGCATCAGGGACGGAAGCGTGTTGAAGCCCGTGCTGCTGTTCGACTGAGCGTCCGGCGGGCGTGTCTGCCCGGAAAGATGATCCCTCCTCGAGAGGATCGTCCGGGGGCGGTCGGCAGCGGGTCGAGGCCGGGAACTCGGAGGGTGGAACATGCGGCGGATCGTCGGGCGCCTCGTCGGCTGGTCGGCGGTACTGGTCGCGATGGCCGGTGTGCTCGTGCTGGGGTCCGCGGGGTGGGTGGCGGTCGCCGCGTCCGGGCACATGTACGACGTCCGCGACGCGCCGGACGCGCCCGTCGTGATCGTCCTCGGCTCGCAGGTCCGGGACGGGAAACCGATGAAGTTCCTGGCCGGACGGCTCGACGCCGCCGTCCGACTGATGGAGGACGGCAGGGCCCGCGCCGTCCTTGTGTCCGGTGACGCGAACGGCCGCTCCGGCAACGAGATCGCGGCCATGACCGAGTACCTCGTGGACGCCGGCGTCGATCCCGCGCGGATCGTGGGCGACGGCTACGGCCTCGACACGTACGACACCTGCACGCGGGCGGTGCGGACGTACGGGGTGACGAAGGCACTCATCGTCAGCCAGGGCCTACACGTGTCCCGCGCGGTGGCGCTGTGCCGCGACGCCGGCATCGACACCGACGGTGTGGAGGCCGAGTGCGAATGCAACCGGCTCGCCGTCGTGCGGAACTACGCGCGGGAGTGGCTGGCGCGACCCAAGGCGGTGCTCGATCTGCTGTCGAGGCGGGACCCGGCGGTGGTGTCGCCGCCGGACGGTTCGCTCGCCACCGCAGTGGATCGGTGACCGCCCGGCACCGTCCGCGGTGTCCGGTGCGGCGGGACCCGATCTCACAAGGTCGCGACGCACATCCTCGGGTCGTCGCGGGAGACTCCACCGTCCGATGTCGCGCGGGCCCTGCAGCTCGGGCCGACCGAGCAGGTGCTCGTCGTCACGCGTCACCGCGTGATCGACACGCACCCTTCCGTGCTCCAGCATTCCTACATCCCCTGGAGCACGGGCATCTCCCCGGACGAACTGGTCGACGCGTCGCTCTATCAGGTTCTCGCACAACACGGTTACCCGGTCGCGTCGGCCAACGAGTCGATCACCGTCACCACGCTCGGTACCGCCGAAGCCGAACTGCTCGCCCGCCCGGAACACAGCCCGGCCATGCTCAGTCACCGAACGAACGTCACCGAGGACGGCACCCCCGTCCTGCACGACACCGCGTTGATCCCGTCCGACATCGCCGAACTCCACATCGACCGCGGTCCCCAACAGATCCGAGTGACGTACCGGATCAACGATCGGGGCGGCCGCACCGCTCGGTGAGCGGTGCGGCTCGCGCCCTACCCGGCGGGCCGGGGTGCCGGGGTGGTGGTGGTCGTCGTCGTCGGCTTGGTCGTGGTGGCGACCGTCGAGGACGTGGATGCGGCAGCGTCCGGGGAAGCGGCCGGCGACGGCGTCGGCGTCGTGGCGACCTCGGTCGACGAAGCCACGGCCGGCGACGTGGCGGGGACCGTCGTCTCCGTGGCGCTCTGCGCCGCGGACTCGGCGGGAACCGCGGACTCCGACGGGGAAGCGGTCGAAGTCTGCGGCACCGCTGAACCCGTCGGCTCGGCCGACGATTCTGTGGTGGTGGCCGCCAGCTCGGTGAGGGCGTCGGCCAGTTCGGTCGCGGTCGGCTTCGCCGCCGGGTCGACCGGCTTTCCGTTCTGCGCCTGCTTGGCCAGGTACGTCAGCCACGCGGCGGCGTACTCGGCGGACGTCAACGGCTTGCCGTTCGCGCCGTCGGCGTCGCGCCAGTAGTCGAAGTGGTGGCCGATGTCCGGGGCCAGGGTCATCTGGTACGGATCACTCAGG
The DNA here is from genome assembly GCF_050433545.1 of Rhodococcus sp. BE178. Taxonomy (NCBI): domain Bacteria; kingdom Bacillati; phylum Actinomycetota; class Actinomycetes; order Mycobacteriales; family Nocardiaceae; genus Rhodococcus; species Rhodococcus sp. BE178. The sequence continues at coordinate 29,998 of NZ_JBNPXA010000005.1, forward strand.
ATCACCGGGATGGTGTTCTGGTTCGTCACGATCAGCCCGACGATCTCCTTGAACACCTTCTGCGGCAGGTACGCCAGCGGCGACATCTCGTCGGTGGAGATCGAGCTGACGTCCTTCGGGGTCTGCGTCGTCGACTCGCCCGGCACGTAGTCGGGGTCCGACACCTTCAGCAGGACGTCCAGGAAGGTCTCGTCGCTCTGCATCCAGTTCGGCTGCGACTGGATGTTCAGGAAGGCGTCGTATCCGATGCGGCCCAGAACGACTGCGATGTCCTGACCGGTGGCCGGCGTGAGGCCCTCGCCTTCGAGCCGATCGACGTTGATCTGCCTGCCCACGTTGACCACGAGCTGCAACAGCGAGATGTTCTGGGGTGCAGCGCAAGTGAAGTCGCCGTCGGAGCAGAAGGACGCGACCTTGCCGCCCAGCGCACCGAAGTCGTCGTCTCCGGTGTTCGGTAGGACACCCTGACCCGGCACCGGGGTCTTGCCGTTCTGGTACTTCGTGTCGAAGCCGTCCGGGTTGCCGAACGGGTTCTTCGCACCGGGGAACGGGCCCTGCCCCGCCCCGCGGCCCGCATCGGCGAAGATGACGACGCCGACGACGTTGGACGGGTCGACGATCCCGTAGCCCTGGTCGGCGTCGGGTTCCTGGTGACCGATGTTCATCGCGACCCGGCGAGCGACGTCGGCGCCCTCGCTGTATCCGACGATCGAGAACTTGGTGTCGGGGCACGACACACGGATGGCCCGCATCACCGATTCGGTGTTCGCCACACCGGCGGCGACGGCGTCGTCGTAGCTGGCCATGTTCGCGGGATAGGCGATGTACAGCGCGGCGTACGCGTCGCGATCCACGACGCCGTTCGGCGCGTTGATGACCTGGTCGATCCGTCCACTGCTGTAGTCGTCCGACAGGGCCGCGGGGAGCTCGTTTCCGTCGGGATCGACCAGCATCTTCGTGGTGCCCGCCACCGGGGTGTCGCTGCGGCCGGCGATCGAGACGGTCACCATGTCGCGGCACTCCGTCGTCGACGCTGTGAGCTGGGTGTCCACCGTGCTCGGTGGCGGGGACGACAACGCCCACGTGAGCGCGACGACGACCGCCACACCCAGCGCCGCCGGCGTCGTCACCCGCGCAGCCATTCGATGTCGCGCAAAGAATCCGCGAATTGTCATGTCAACTCCCCTATCCCGACCTCACCAAGACACATGCAGGTCGACCCCCCCGAACCGCACGTCACGTCATGACAGACGTCGGTCTCCGGGGCGGAGACGTTACAGCGCGGACCGGCCGCCACCCGACCGTCCGGTCACCAGGATCGGATTTACCGCGGTTCGGTCGGTTGGCTACCTTTGTCTCGATCGCCTCGGCAGCGAGGCCGCGGCGGCGTCCGGGGGAGGGACACAGCCATGCACGGCGCAACCAGGAATCCGAATGCTCGTCGACCGTTCCCGGGAGGGGGCCCGACGACGGCTGCCCTCGCCTTCCTCGCGCTGGCGGCCGCGGTGCTCTTGTTCACCCTGGTCGACCCGAGGGAGCCCATGATCGGCATCCTGGCCGGCGGCGCCGACCTGGATGTCTACCGTGACGGCGCGCGGCATGTCATGGAGGGTCTGCCGCTCTACACCGAACCGGTGATCCACGGCCTGCTCTACACCTACACGCCGTTCTCGACGCTGATGTTCATCCCGTTCGGGTTCCTTCCGGGCGGCATCGACAAGTACATCTGGATGGGCGCCAACCTGCTCCTGCTGGTGGCGATCGTCGCGTTGTGCTGGCGGATGCTGGGATACCTCGTCACCCGCCGCGTCATCGCCGTCTCGGCACTGCTGGCGGTGGCCTGCGCGTTCCTCGAACCGGTCCGCACGACGCTGTTCTACGGCCAGATCAACCTGGTCCTGATGGCACTGGTGCTGTGGGACGTCTCGCGCGGCGAGACCAGCAAGCTCAAGGGCGTCGGTGTCGGTATCGCCGCCGGGATCAAGCTGACGCCGGCGTACTTCGTCCTCTACTACCTGGTGCTGCGCCGGTGGCGGGCCGCAGCGGTCGCGGCGGCCACCTTCGTCGCGACCGTCGTCGGAAGCTGGGTCGTGCTCCCGAAGGACTCGTGGCAGTACTGGGCCGAGACGTTCTTCGATTCCACGCGCATCGCGGACGACTCGCATCCCGCCAACCAGTCGTTGCGCGGCGCGATCACGCGCCTGGCCGGGGGACCGGTGCCCACGTGGGTGTGGCTGCTGTGCGCCGCGGCCGTCGTCGCCGTCAGCATGTGGGTGGTGGTCCGACTCCATCGCGGCGGCGAGCGCCTCCTCGCGGTCACCGTCGCCGGACTGACCGCGGCGGTGGTCTCCCCGTTCACCTGGAGCCACCACTGGGTGTGGTTCGTGCCGCTGATGGTCTACCTCGTGCACCGGGCCCTGACGAACGCGTGGTGGTGGGCGAGCGTGATCGCGCTGTTCGGTATCGCCGGATCGTGGGCCTACCGCTTCCCCGACGACACCGTGGTCGTCGGGCTGTACCTGTTCCCGCCCAAGTGGATCGCCTGGGACATCGTCGTGAACATGTACGTGCTGATCTACGCGGCCGTCCTGATCGGCGCGGCGGTCGTCGCGTTCCGCGGCAGTGCCCCGACCCCGCCGGATCGCACGCTTGCCGAGACGCCGACGCCGGACAACACGACGAACTCGCCTGATCCTGAGCCGGTTTCGTAGCGGCGAGCCCAGCGCTCAGCCGTCGAGGGTGATCACCTTCCCGAGCTTCGTGAGATCGGCGGGCTCACCGCTCGTGCCGCTGTCCATACCTTCGCCGGTCTGCGCATCGACGATCAGCATCAACACCCCAGTCACCGTCGGGGGCAGATCGACACCGCTCGGACGGTGCTGCCAGGCTGTCGAGAACGTGCCGTGGGCCTGGATCATGTAAGCGGCTGTATCGTCGAAGCCTTCGGCACCGACGAGTCCGTTGGCCGCGGATCTGGTCGTCAGGACGGCCTCGATTCGCGTCGGATCGTTCTCGCCGAGTCGTGAGGCGGCACCGGTGGCAATCGCGCGCAGTTGATCGTCACTGATCGTCGTCCGCGCCTGTGCGGTCGACGGCGGAGCCAGGGACGTGGACAAAGTTGCGACAGCCGACGAGTCGGCGCTGCAGCCTGCCAGCACCAGGGCCGACACGGCAGCCGTTGCGATCGACAGTGTGCATCTGAGGCGGTGCCTTCGATCGGTACGCATGGGGACGAGCGTATCGGCGCTGCAAGGGAGTCTGGACAAATTGAGAAGAAGGCATTCTCGATAACTGACCGCTGATCCGCTCACTCATGTCGGCCGGGAAGCGCCGCCGCCTTGTCCAGCAGGATCTTTCGCTCGCGCTCGTTGCCGGTCAGTTCGGCGGCCGCCTCGAACTCGATGCGCGCCTCCCGGTTCCGGCCGAGCCTGGCGAGGAGTTCGCCGCGCGTCGCGGGCAGCAGCCGATAGCCGGCGAGCCGCCCGCCGTCGACCAGATCGTCGATGATCCGCAGCGCCGCAGCGGGGCCCGACGCCATCGAGACCGCCGCCGCGCGATTGAGGTCGACCACGGGCGACGGTGCCAGACGGCCGAGCGCCTCGTAGAGGAGAACGATCCGGTCCCAGTCGGTGTCGTCGACGGACGGTGCGACGGCGTGACACTCGGCGATCGCCGCCTGCAACGCGTAGGCGCCGCGGCCGCGTCCGATCGCGTCGGCCCGGGCGAGCGCGGCGCGGCCCCGGATGATGGCGCCGTGGTCCCACCGGCGACGATCCTGGTCGGCGAGCAGCACCGGGTCGCCGTCGGCATCGAGCCGCGCCGGGAAGCGCGCCGCCGTCAGCTCCATGAGCGCCACCAGCCCGTGCACGTCCGGCTCGTGCGGGAGGAGCTCGGCCAGAACGCGTCCGAGGCGGACGGCCTCGCGGCTGAGCTCCGGACGCATCCACTCGTCACCCGCGCTCGACGCGTGCCCCTCGTTGAACACGAGATACAGCACACCGAGGACGGCGCCGAGCCGGTCACCGAACTCGGACCGCGGCGGCACCTCGAACGGCACCTTGGCGGCGGCGAGCGTCTTCTTCGCGCGGACGATCCGCTGCTGCACGGCGGCGGTCGACGCGAGGAACGCGCGCGCGATCTCCTCGCTCGACAGGCCGCCGACGACCTTGAGGGTCAGCGCAACCTGCGCCTCCCGCGACAGCACCGGATGGCACGACACGAACAGCAGCCGGAGCACGTCGTCGTCGATCCGGTCCGGATCCCACGGCAGCTCGTCCGATGTCGCGGCGGTTTCCTCGGTCTCGAGGTTGCGTGCGATGGTGGCGAGGCGGTCGTCGTAGCGCTCCTGGCGCCGCCAACCGTCGATCGCCTTGCGTTTCGCGACGGTGGTGAGCCACGCCCCGGGATTGGCCGGAACACCGGTCTGTGGCCACTGCGCGAGCGCGTCGACGAGGGCCTCCTGCGCGAGATCCTCGGCCAGGCCGAAATCGCCGACGGTACGAATGAGCGTGGCGACGATGCGCGCCGACTCGATGCGCCACACGGCCGCGACGGAGCGCCGCGCGGACTCGATCGGGTCCGGGCGGTGCTCCGTCGGCGTGGCGGGCATCCGGCTACGCGTTGCGGTTCTCGAGTTCCTCACGCCAGCCGTCTTCCTTCTGGATCCACTCGTTGTCCTGCGGGAAGTCCTCGGGCCCGGTCACCCGGCGCACCTCGATCTTCGCCCCCGGACCCAGCGGAACCCGCTTGGCCCACTCGGCCGCCTCCTCCTTGGACGCGACCTCGAGGATCCAGAACCCGTTGAACAGTTCCTTGGTCTCCCCGTAGGGACCGTCGGTGACGAGCGGGGTGTCACCGGAGAAGTCGACGACGAACCCCTCCTCGGCGTCGGACAGGCCCTCCCCGGCCAGCAGCACGCCCGCCTTCATCAGGGCCTCGTTGAACTTGCCCATCTGCTCGATGACCTGCTCGAACGGAACTTCCTTGTATGCCTCGACAGCCTCGTCGGTGGCGCGCATGATCAGCATGTACTTCATCGGTTCGCTCCTTTGTCGGGGTCGCGTTTCGACCCTCTCATCCAGGACGTCGAACGGGAAGACGCCAGATCGACAAGGTCCGCGAATCAATTTTCGGAAGGCTGTTCGGCGAGCGTGACATACATCAGCTCGGCGCGAAGGGCCGCGCGAGCCGCCACACCCACAGCGCCGCGACGCATGCGAACACCAGGAGCGGCGGCACGAGCCACGTCACCCAGTACATCGCGGTCGGCCCGGGTTCACCCGGACGTCGTTGGTTCGTCGGCACCGGCGACAGTTCGGGGACGTCGAGCGCATGCTGCAGCGCGACCACCGCCGGTCCGAGGCAGAAGAACGCCACACACGCCCCCACCAGCAGGCCCAACGGGACACCGATCCCGAACGCGAGATCCCAGGCAGTATCCGGTTCGGATCGCTCGTCGTCATCGGGGTCGGGGCCGGTGCGGGGTTGCTCTCGCCCGTCGGACATGTAGGCAGTGTTCCACCGTCGATCGGGGTTCGTTACCGATCCGAAGGACCGGATCGGCTATCCGCGCGCGATCCGGAACCCGACGTCGTCGATGCGGTACGTGGGGTGGCTGCGCCGCCGCACCGACGCCCGGCAACTCCAGTGCGCGTCCGCCCACCCGCCGCCGCGCAGCACCCGATAGCTGCCGTACACCTCCGGATCGTAGAGATCCCAGCACCACTCCCAGACGTTGCCGAGCATGTCGTGCAGACCCCATCCGTTCGGCAGCTTTCCGCACACGTCGTGCGGGCGCCCGTCGGAGTTGTCGCCGTACCAGGCGATCTCGTCCAGCGGCCCGTACCGCGGTCCGCTCGTTCCGGCCCGGCAGGCGCGCTCCCATTCGGCCTCGGTCGGCAGCCGATAGCCGTCGGACGCGGCGTCCCACCCGACGTGGTCGCCGGCGACCCGGTAGGCGGCGGTGAGGCCGGCGCGCGCGGAAAGCTTGTTGCAGAACAGGATCGCGTCGAACCACGACACGCCCTCCACCGGGCGACGGGGATTCCGCGACGCGCCCGGCCACTCGCCGGTGACGTCGGCGTACTCGGCCTGTGTCACCGCGCCGACCCCGATCTCGAAGCCCCCCACCTCTACACACCAACTGCTACTCGTCCGCCGATCCGACAGTGTCACCTGGCCTGCCGGTACCGCGGCCAGCTCGGGAAAAGCTAACGGCTCCATGGTTGATCGACACTACCGATTTCCTTCGACCTCAGGTCGGACTACCGTGCGCACGATCGACCGAGCGGGACCGCCACCACGATCGTCGAGCCGACCCCGGCGGGCGACAGATTGGCAATGGCACGGAACTGCGCTAAAGTGCTCTGCCATGTATGTCCAGCCAGCCAAGAAGGCCCGTGAGCGGCTGCATGCGGGCTTGGTCTGGATCGAGAGAAGCTAGGCTCCTCCTCCGCCGCCTACAGGTTCGGCTTCCGTCCACGGGTTCAGCTTCGTGGACGTGATATTCCGCGAATCTATCGTTCACATCAGGATCAATCCTGATGTGCCATCTCTTTCATCGACTACACGCGCAGTTTTCGAGTCGGGCCCGAGGCCATTTCCATTCGGGTCGGCCGGATTCGCAGTTTCGGACTCGAAACGATGCCTGTGGAGTCGATCCGCTCTGTCTAATTTTTGATTATTGGGAGAACACTTGTGATTACCGCTTCCGACCTCGAAGTTCGTGCCGGTGTGCGGACGCTGTTGTCTGCCCCGGGTTCGGCGTTGCGTGTGCAGGCCGGGGACCGGATCGGTCTGGTGGGGCGTAACGGTGCCGGGAAGACGACCACGCTGCGCATCCTGGCGGGGGAGGGCGAGCCCTATGCGGGCGCGGTGATCCGCAGCGGCGAGTTGGGGTATCTGCCGCAGGACCCGAAGGAGGGCAACCTCGACGTCCTCGCGAAGGACCGGGTGCTGTCGGCGCGGGGTCTCGACGAGATCATGCGCAAGATGGAGAAGCAGCAGGCGATCATGGCCGAGGCCGTCGACGACGTTGCCCGCGACAAGGCCGTGCGCAAGTACGGCTCGCTCGAGGACCGGTTCTCCGCCCTCGGCGGGTATGTCGCCGAGTCCGAGGCGGCCCGGATCTGCAACAGCCTGGGCCTGGCCGATCGGGTCCTCGAGCAGCCGCTGAAGACCCTCTCCGGTGGTCAGCGTCGCCGGGTGGAGCTGGCGCGGATCCTGTTCGCCGCCTCGGACGGTTCGGGCGGCAAGTCGAACACCACGCTGCTGCTCGACGAGCCCACCAACCACCTCGACGCCGACTCGATCACGTGGTTGCGCGGGTTCCTGCAGAACCACGACGGCGGCCTGATCGTGATCAGTCACGACGTGGACCTGCTCAACGACGTCGTGAACCGGGTGTGGTTCCTCGACGCCGTGCGCGGCGAGGCCGACATCTACAACATGGGCTGGAAGAAGTACCTCGACGCCCGCGCCACCGACGAGCAGCGCCGCCGACGCGAACGCGCCAACGCCGAGAAGAAGGCCGGTGCGCTGCGTGCCCAGGCCGCCAAGCTCGGCGCGAAGGCGACCAAGGCGACCGCCGCACAGAACATGGCCAAGCGCGCCGACAAGCTGATCAACGATCTCGACGACGTCCGGGTCGCCGACAGGGTCGCCCACATCCGGTTCCCCGAGCCCGCCCCCTGCGGCAAGACCCCGCTCATGGCGAAGGACCTGACCAAGGTCTACGGGTCGCTGGAGATCTTCACCGGTGTCGACCTCGCGATCGACCGCGGCTCCCGCGTGGTGATCCTCGGACTCAACGGTACGGGCAAGACGACGCTGCTGCGGCTGCTCGGTGGTGTCGAGACCCCCGACCTCGGCGAGCTGGTGCCCGGGCACGGCCTGAAGATCGGTTACTTCGCGCAGGAACACGACACCCTCGACGACGACGCCAGCGTGTGGGAGAACATCCGGCACGCCGCCCCCGACGCCGGGGAGCAGGACCTACGCGGTCTGCTGGGGGCGTTCATGTTCACCGGCCCGCAGCTCGAGCAGCCGGCGGGCACCCTGTCCGGTGGTGAGAAGACGCGTCTGGCGCTGGCCGGGCTGGTGTCGTCGGCGGCGAACGTGCTGCTGCTCGACGAGCCGACCAACAACCTCGACCCGATCTCGCGCGAGCAGGTCCTCGACGCGCTCCGCAGCTACAAGGGTGCCGTCGTCCTGGTCACCCACGATCCGGGCGCCGCCGAGGCGCTCAACCCGGAGCGGGTCATCCTGCTGCCCGACGGCACCGAGGACCACTGGTCCCCGGAGTACCTCGACCTGATCCAGCTCGCCTGATCCGCAACGAAGGATCGATCTGGAAGGGCTGTACGCCAGGCAATTTGGATCATGTCGGTGGCAGGCCCACGACAAAGTCGTGGGCCTCGCGCGCGGCATGACGCCACGTGGTCAGAGTGCCGTCGAGGTCGTCGTCGTCGACCGGGAAGGCCACCCATTCCTTCATGGTTCGTTTGCCCATCGTGACTTCCTGAGCGGCCCCCGCGCGGAGGATCTCCTCAGCGCGGGGGCGCGGGAGCTTGACGATCAGGCGACGGTCGCGGCCGAGGAACGCGAAGATCTTGCCGTCGACTCGCAGGCCCGGGCTTCGGAACATCGTGCCGAACTCGACGGCGGGTTCGCGGAGGAAGTCGGCAGCAAGCTCGTCGAGGAGTGCGCGTGCCGGGTCCGCGGGATCAGTTTCGTCACGCATGCCGCTCTCCTGCAGGGTGGTTCGGAAACAGGACCCGGTGTCGCGCGACGGCGAACTGGTGCGGCCGATGTGGATCCGCCTCAGCTGCTGCTGCCGAAGACACCGGAGGGTGGATCGACCGGGTAGGCCGCGACGTTCATGATCACCGAACCTTCACACGGGCCACTCTCGATGTCGGTACGCCACGAACCGGTCAGCGTGCCGTCTCGTTGCGGGGTGTAGATCGCCACCGAGGACGCCGGCGCCCACACCTTGGGCACGCCCTCGCCCTGCCAGCAGTCCCATTGCCAGTCGTAGTGATGAACCCAACTTGTCCCGTCCCAGGTGTACTGCGGGGGTTGGGGCAGTGTCGGATTGGCGGGCGTGGGCCCGTCGGTCACGGTGGCCACGCAGGTTCCGCCCGAACAACTCGTCTCGAACGCGTAGGTATCGGCGAAGTCGGGCTCCCATTGCCGCGCCGCCAGACTCGTCCCGGTCTTCGTCGCGGCGAAGCGCTTCACCGAGTACTCACCGGACCAGGACGGCTGCGCCGCGCCCGCAGACGAGGCGCCTGCGGGCGCGGCCCCGGCAACCAGCCAGATAGCGATCAACGCAACTGCCAGCAGTGCTTTTCGCATAGGCGAATCGAAACACGCCGGCCGGCCGCGTGGTCACCGAACGCCGAATTGTCCGGCGCCGTGGTCAGGCGCCGACGTACTCCGCCAGGTGCTTGCCGGTGAGGGTGGACCGGTCGGCGACGAGGTCGGCGGGCGTGCCCTCGAAGACGATCCGGCCGCCGTCGTGCCCCGCGCCGGGACCGAGATCGATGATCCAGTCGGCGTGTGCCATCACCGCCTGGTGGTGCTCGATGACGATGACCGACTTGCCCGAGTCGACGAGGCGGTCCAGCAGGCCGAGCAGGTTTTCGACGTCGGCGAGGTGCAGGCCGGTGGTGGGCTCGTCGAGGACGTAGACGTCGCCCTTCTCACCCATGTGGGTGGCGAGCTTGAGTCGCTGCCGTTCACCGCCGGACAGTGTGGTGAGCGGCTGACCGATCTTGACGTAGCCGAGCCCGACATCCGCCAACCGCGCCAGGATCTTGTGGGCCGCAGGGAGTTTCGCGTCACCGGAGCCGAAGAACTCCTCGGCCTGGGCGACGGACATCGTGAGCACCTCGCTGATGTCCTTGCCGCCGAACTTGTAGTCCAGCACCTCGGCCTGGAACCGCTTGCCCTCGCACACCTCGCACGGGGTGGAGACGCCGGCCATCATCGCCAGGTCGGAGTACACGACGCCGGCGCCGTTGCAGTTGGGGCAGGCACCCTCGGAGTTGGCGCTGAACAGGCCGGGCTTGACGCCGTTGACCTTCGCGAACGCCTTGCGGATCGGGTCGAGCAGGCCGGTGTAGGTGGCGGGGTTGCTGCGGCGGGAACCCTTGATCGCCCCCTGGTCGATCGACACCACACCGTCGCGCTTGGCCACCGAGCCGCCGATCAGCGAACTCTTGCCCGAACCGGCGACGCCCGTCACCACGACGAGCACGCCCAACGGGATGTCGACGTCGACGTCGCGCAGGTTGTGGGTGCCGGCACCGCGCACCTCCAGCGCGCCCGACGACTTCCGCACCGACGGCTTCACCGACGCGCGGTCGTCGAGGTGCTTGCCGGTGAGCGTGCCGCTCGAGCGCAGTTCGTCCACGGTGCCCTCGAACACCACCTCGCCGCCCTCGGTGCCGGCGCGGGGGCCGAGATCGACGACGTGGTCGGCGATCGCGATCGCCTCCGGCTTGTGCTCGACGACCAGGACGGTGTTGCCCTTGTCGCGCAGCTGCAGCAGCAGGTCGTTCATCCGCGCGATGTCGTGCGGGTGCAGGCCGATGGTGGGCTCGTCGAAGACGTACGTGACGTCGGTGAGCGACGACCCGAGGTGGCGGATCAGCTTGGTGCGCTGCGCCTCTCCGCCGGACAGCGTGCCCGCCGGGCGGTCGAGGCTGAGATAGCCGAGTCCGATCTCGACGAACGAGTCGAGCGTCTCGCCCAACGACTTCAACAGCGGCGCCGCCGACGGCGCGTCCAGCCCGCGCACCCATTCGGCGAGATCGCTGATCTGCATGGCGCAGGCGTCGGCGATGCTGACCCCGTCGATCTTCGACGAGCGCGCCTCCTCACTCAGCCGCGTGCCCTCGCAGTCGGGGCACGTCTGGAAGGTGATCGCGCGATCCACGAACGCGCGGATGTGCGGCTGCATCGCCTCGCGGTCCTTGGACAGGAACGACTTCTGGATCTTCGGGATCAGACCCTCGTACGTGACGTTGACGCCCTCGACCTTGACCTTGGTCGGCTCCTTGTAGAGGAGGTCGTTCAACTGCTTCTTGGTGAACTTGGCGATCGGCTTGTCGGGGTCGAAGAATCCGCAGCCGCGGAAGATGCGGCCGTACCAGCCGTCCATGCTGTAGCCGGGGATCGTCAGCGCACCCTCGTTGAGCGACTTCCCGTCGTCGTACAGAGCCGTCAGGTCGAAGTCCGAGACCTTGCCCATGCCCTCGCAGCGCGGGCACATGCCACCGGTGACGCTGAAGGCGCGACGCTCCTTGACGGTCCGGCCGGCCTTCTCCACGGTGATCGCCCCGGCACCGCTGACGGAGGCGACGTTGAACGAGAATGCTTGCGGCGAGCCGATGTACGGCTTTCCGACCCGGCTGAACAGGATGCGCAGCATCGCATTGGCGTCGGTCGCGGTGCCGACGGTGGAGCGCGGGTTGGCGCCCATCCGCTCCTGATCGACGATGATCGCCGTCGTCAGCCCGTCGAGCACGTCGACGTCCGGCCGCGCCAGAGTCGGCATGAAACCCTGCACGAAGGCGCTGTACGTCTCGTTGATCATCCGCTGCGACTCGGCGGCGATGGTGGAGAACACCAGCGAACTCTTGCCGGAGCCCGAGACACCGGTGAACACCGTCAGCCGCCGCTTCGGCAGTTCGACGCTGATGTCCTTGAGGTTGTTCTCGCGCGCGCCGTGCACGCGGATCAGATCGTGGCGGTCGGCGGCGTGAAGCTCAGGCGACTGCTGGTCCGTCGTCGTGGCCGTGCTCATCGTCTCTCCCTCTGTGTCGGGCCGCCGTCGCGGCCACCGTGCCTGCGTCCGACCGACCGCGGCGTCATGCGGATGTGGTCTCCCACTCGAACCCGTCCGGGTCGGTGAAGGGTGCGGCTTCGCTACCGACGACGATACGGTGCGATCCGGTCCCGTCCGGGGAGACGCCGGCGTCCTTCGCGAGCGCGCGGCGCCCGTAGATCGCCAGCTTGACCTGCGAATCCGGTGCCGCGAACTCGACGTACTTGCGTCCGAAGCTCTTCGCCACCTCCAGCCCGCGGTCGACGTAGAACCCTCTGCTCGCCTTGACGTCCTCGACACCGAGCAGCAGCACGACGTCGTCGATCTGCCGGGTGGCGGGGCCGGTGTTCTTCTTCGACGACGTCGCCACCTTCCAGATCGCGCCGTCCGGGGCCTGCACGACGCCGCCGTAGCCCCAGAAGCCCTTCTTGGCGGGCTTCAGCGTGGTGGCGCCGCCGTCGAGGGCGGCCCCCACGAACGCGTCGACGATGTTCGGCTGCGACACCACGAGCGAGAGGGTGTAGCCGCGGAACCCGGCCGTCGGCGCCTCCGCCGCGCGGACGCCCACGCGATCGCCGACGCCGAAGGCGGCGTAGAACGCCTCGGCGGCCGTGGGGTCGGGTACTTCCAGGATGAGGGACGCGATGGTGGTCGGTGACTTGGAAGTGGTCATGTCAACGCACCTCGTTGATTCGGAGCAGGTTGCCCGCGGGGTCCCGGACGGCGCAGTCCCGGATGCCGTACGGCTGGTCGATCGGCTCCTGGACGATGTCGGCGCCGCCGGCCTCGAGCTTCGCGAAGGTTGCGTCGAGGTCGGGGGTGGCCAGGGTCAGGATTGCGTACGTCCCCTTCGCCATCATCTCGGTGATGGTGCGGCGCTCGTCGTCGGTGATGCCGGGATCGGCGGCCGGGGGATGCAGGACGAGGGACGTGCCGGGCTGATCCGGGTGGCCGACGGTGATCCAGTACATCCCGTTGTAGCCGACCTCCTTTCGGACCTCGAATCCGAGCAGGTCGCGGTAGAAGGCCAATGAGGCCTCGTGGTCGGTGTGCGGCAGGAAGGCTGAGTGAATGGTGATGTCCATGGCAGTCACGCTAAATGCGGTGCGCGGGTCGGCGCTTCTCGATTCCTGATCGGTCTGGTCACCTGCTTCGTGACGCACGACGGCATCTCCTCGGCCGAGCGCGCCTGATCCCGGTAGACGCTGGGCGGGACACCGACCAGCCCGGTGAATCGGGTGCTGAAGGTGCCCAGCGACGAGCAGCCGACCGCGAAACAGACCTCGGTGACGCTGAGGTCGCCACGGCGCAGCAGTGCCATCGCGCGCTCGATGCGTCGCGTCATCAGATAGGCGTACGGCGACTCGCCGTACGCGAGGCGGAACTGCCGGCTCAGATGACCGGCCGAGACGTTCACGCCGCGGGCGAGCGCCTCGACGTCCAGCGGTTGCGCGTACTCCCGATCCATCCGGTCGCGAACACGGCGCAGCAACGCGAGGTCACGCAGGCGCTGCGCTTCGTCAGGTCTGCTGGTCACCTGCGCGATCGTCCCGCGTCGTACCGGAGTTGTCCAGCGCTGCGGGCCGCCGACCCGCTCCTCGAGCCCACGAATTTGCGGTCGGGTGTCACATCCGGCCCCCGGCCGGTGTCTCCATGCCGAGAGCAAACAACCGCAAGGAGGAATCATGGCTACCAGAATCCCGAAAGCAGAGTTGACCGGCATCTACGGCGCGGTGGTCAAGCGGATGTCCCGCAAGATGCTCGGCGACGTCGCCGAACCGGTCGAGGTGACGTGGCACAACCGGAAAGTGCTGAACTTCAGTTTCACCGTCGGCCGCAAAGCGCAGAAATGGGACCAGTGTGACGAGAACCTGAAGTCGTTCGCCCACATGGCGGTGGCCAGCCTCGTCGGCTGCAGCTTCTGCCTGGACTTCGGCTACTTCCACGCCCACAACGAGGGACTCGATCTGACCAAGGCACGCGAGGTGCCGCGCTGGCGCGAGTCGGACGTGTTCACACCGCTCGAACGCGACGTCATGGAATACGCCGAGGCGATGACCCAGACCCCGCCGACGGTGACCGACAAGATGTCCGCGCGGCTGCTCGAGCAACTCGGTGCACCCGCACTCGTGGAGCTGACCGCGTTCATCGCGGTGGCGAACCTGATGACCCGCACCAACACCGCGTTCGGCATCGAGTCGCAGGGCTTGTCGGCCACCTGTGGTCTCGAGCCGCTCGCCGTACGCTCGACGACATGACCGACGACCCGTTCGTCACCCACCGCAGCCTGCTCTTCACCGTCGCCTACGAGATGCTCGGCTCCGCGGCCGACGCCGAGGACGTGGTCCAGGAGACCTGGCTGCGGTGGGCCGAGGTCGATCGGGCCGAGGTGCACGATCCCCGCGCCTATCTGGTCCGGATCGTCACCCGCCAGGCGTTGAACCGGCTCCGGTCGGTGTCGCGCCGCCGGGAGGAGTACGTCGGGGAATGGCTGCCCGAACCTCTGCTCACAACGCCTGATGTGGCCGACGACGTCGAGCTGGCCGAGAACGTCTCGATCGCGATGCTCACCGTGCTCGAGACCCTCGGTCCGGTCGAGCGGGCGGTGTTCGTGCTGCACGAGGTGTTCGAGACGCCGTACCAGGAGATCGCCGAGGTGGTGGGCAAGACCCCGGCCGCGGTCCGGCAGATCGCGCACCGTGCCCGCGAGCACGTCGGTGCGCGGCGGCCGCGGATGCAGGTCGACCGGGACCAACAGCAGGCGGCGGTCGAGAGGTTCCTCGCCGCCGTCTCGAACGGCGACGTGCAGGCACTGATGGAGGTGCTCGCCCCGGACGTGGTGGTGATCGCCGACGGCGGTGGCATCGCGACGGCGGCACGGAAGCCGATCGTCGGGGCCCGACGGGTGTCGGCGTTCCTGGCCCGCGCCGCGACGTTCCCGGACTTCGTGACCGCGCCGACGTACTACAACGGCATGCCGGGAATCCGGATCGACGTCGGCGGCGAGGCCACCGCGGTGAGCGTGGTGGTCGAGGACGGCCGGATCAGCCGGGTGTACGCAATCCGCAACCCGCACAAGCTGGGCTGGCTGGACCGGCCGGCGGAACTGCGGCGGTGACTACTCGGCGACGATGCGGGCACCGACGGTGTGATCGACCCGCAACGACGGTTCCCAGGGGACGATCGAGTCGACCGCCTCCTGCAGTTCGCTGATCGGGGGAAGATCCTGGGGACCGAGCACCGCCACCGTCGCGGTATCACCGTGCCAGACGACGTCGGTCACGTGCGCGCCGGGCACATCCGCCAGCCATCGCTCGCCGGCCTCGGCGATCTGCTGTGCCCACAGCGACGACAGGGTGTTCGCGACCATCGGCACCGCCACGACGACCATGCCCAGCGCGAGGGCAAGGTAGGCGCCACCGCGCTTACCGGCGCCCCATCCCGCTTCGGTGGAATACCCGGCGACGACGAGAACGCCTGTGGCGGTGATGACCAACGCCAGGACGTTCGACAGGAACAGGACCAGGGCGCCCATCGCCAGGGACGGCGCACCGGACCCGAGGCAGACCCCCACGACGGCCAGCGGCGGGACGAGGGAGATCGCGATGGCCACCCCCGGCAACACGTCGCCGACATCGCGGCGCGCGACCGCGATCGCCCCGACCAGACCGGTCGCCAACGCGGCCGTCAGATCGGACAGTTTCGGTGACGTCCGTCCGAGGACCTGCGAGTTCGCCAGCACATCAGTGGAATTGGGGAGCAACTGAGCGAACAGTGCACCCACGACGACGACCAGCACCGCTCCGAGCACCACGATCATCAGGCTGTGCCCGATCAGCCGGGCACGACCGGTGGCGATACCCAACCCGACGCCGAGGATCGGCGTCGACAGTGGGGCGACGATCATCGCGCCGATCACCGTCGCGGTGGAGTCGCCCACCACACCGGCGACCGCGATCAGCCCGGCGAGGGTCAACATCGTCCAGAACGCCGACGCCTTGGCGCTCCGGTCGCCGACCGTCAGATCGAGGCGTTCGTCCAATTCGGGCAGAGGACGGCGTTGAGTATCGGGGATCAGCATCCGGATCCGTCTCTCTCCCACGGGCTACTGCTGCGCCGGTGGCCCGAGGAGGACCCCTCATCGCCGGCGCAGCAGTGCCGATGACTCATTCCGGCGTGACGATCGCGAAGTCCTTGTCACCCGGATCCAGCACCGCCACCAGTCGAGTGAGAACCGATGCGTCACCGCTGATCTCGATCCCGGCGTCCGCGAGGCCGTCGGCCGACAGCCCGCCCAGCGCGAGCGCCGGCAGCGCCCGTCGGGTCGTGGTCAGGATCGCGTCCGCCGAGCCCGGCTGGGGCCGGTTGCTGTAGGTGAGGACGCCGTTGGCGAGCCGCAGCCGGTATCGCTCGTCGACGTCGGTGAGCGCGATGTCGATCGACAGCTTCACGTCCCACGCCCGCGGTCCGTCGATCTGGATGGCCATGGCGTCGAACAGCATGTCCGGGGTCAGCTGGGCGATGACGTCCGGTGCGGCGGTTTCGGTCGGCGTCCCGAACTTTCCCTCGCGAAGCTCGGTGACCGCGGAGAGGTACCAGCTGCGCCAGGTGCCGTTCTCGGCGCCGTAGCCGAGCTGCTCGTAGGTGTCGGCAAGCAGGTCCCGGGCCTTCGCGTGGTCCGGTTGCGCGAAGATCACGTGGTTGACCACCTGCGCCACCCAGCGGTAGTCGCCGGCGGCGAACGACTCACGCGCCTTCGCGACGACCGCGTCCGCGCCGCCCATGAAGTCGACGTAACGCTTCGACTGCTCGACCGGGGTGTGCTCCCACAGGCTCGCCGGGTTGCCGTCGAACCACCCGATGTAGCGCTGGTAGATCGCCTTGACGTTGTGGCTGACCGACCCGTAATAGCCGCGCGCGCTCCACGCGTTCTCGAGGGACGGGGGCAGTTGGAGCTGCTCGGCGATCTCGGGCCCGGTCAAGCCCTTGTTGATCATGCGCAACGTCTGGTCGTGCACATAGGCATAGAGGTCGCGCTGGGTGGACAGGAAGTCCACGACCCGGTCCTTGCCCCACGTGGGCCAGTGGTGGGAGGCGAACACGACCTCGACGTCGTCGCCGAACAGGTCGATGGTCTCGGTCAGGTAGCCGGCCCAGCCGTGCGGGTCTCGGACGACCGCACCGCGCAGCGTCAGCAGGTTGTGGAAGTTGTGCGTGGCGTCCTCGGCCGCGCACAACGCCTTGAAACCGGGGAAGTAGATGAGCATCTCCGACGGCGCCTCCGTATCGGGCGCCATCTGGAAGACCATCCGGACACCGTCGACGGTCTCCTCCTGGCCGGTGGTGGTGACGATGTCCGTCGGCGGGATGAGGGTGACGGTCCCGGTGGAGGTGGTCTGACCCAATCCGGCACCGACCTGGCCCTGCGGCCCGCGAGCGAGCGCGGCGCCGTACATGTAGCCGGCACGGCGACCCATCGCGATGCCCGCGTACACGTTCTCGGAGATGGCGTGTTCGGTGAACCCTTCCGGGGCAAAGATCTTCACCTTGCCGGCGTCCACCTCCTCCTGCGACACGAAACCCCGGACGCCGCCGAAGTGGTCGACGTGGGAATGGGTGTACACGATCGCCTTCACCGGACGGTTGCCACGGTGCTCGCGGTAGAGCTCGAGAGCCGCGCGGCCGGTCTCCTCGGAGAGGAGGGTGTCGACGACGACCACACCTTCGTCACCCTCGACGAACGTGGTGTTCGACAGGTCCATGCCGCGTACCTGGTAGATACCCGGGACCACTTCGAACAGACCGTCGATCGCGTTGAGCTTGGACTGCCGCCACAGGCTCGGGTTCACGGTGTCCGGAGCGTCGCCCTCGAGAAAGGCGTAGGTGTCGTTGTCCCACAGGACCGTTCCGTCCTCCGCCGTGACCGCGTTCGGTTCGCGGCGGGCGACGAGCCCGCGAGTGGCGTCGTCGAAATCCTGCGTATCGGAGAAGGGAAGGCTCTCGAGCAGCTCCTTCTGCTGGCGAATGATGGACTCGGATGCCGAATTCGATGTCATAGCCATGTCGGCAGTGTGGGACGCCCCGCGCCCGTCCGCCTCACCTGGGATGGGTGAAGAGTAGCTCCCCGATGGGGACAGGTGCGGCGACCGGATTCCCCGCCGGTTCTGCCGACAGACGGGAGCTGTGGGTGCTTGCATCCTTCGCCTACGACGGCGACTACGGCACCGTGCTGAACCGTTTCCTGGCGCAAGCCGCCATCGGATGTCCGCTGACCGTTCACGGCTCCAATCCGCGGGCAGCTCGGGCCGCTGACCGGATCGGCATCCGGACGGAACTACCGGCGACGCTCGTCGGTGCCGGCGACCTTGCCGGTGCTGATCGCGAGACGGTTCCAGGTGTTGATCGTGAAGATCAGGGCGAGGACGTGGGCGAGCTCCGCGTCGTCGAACTGCGCCGCGGCCTGCGCGTACACCTCGTCCGGCACGCCGCCGGCGATTCGGGTGACGGCCTCGGTCAGCGCGAGCGCGGCCTGTTCCCGTGCGGAGAAGTAGTGCCTCGCCTCACGCCAGACCGCAACCATGTGCAGGCGCATCTCGTCTTCGCCGGCCTTACGCGCGTCGCTCACATGCATGTGGAGGCAGTAGGCGCAGCCGTTGAGCTGTGACGAACGGATCTGGATCAGCTCGACCAGCGTGGGGTCGAGGCCCTCGCGGGCAGCGGCATCGAAGCCGATCAGCGCCTTGAACGCCTTCGGGGCGGCGGCGGCGAAGGTGACTCGGGGTGCGGTGGTGTTGGTCATGATCACTAATCTAGGGAATCAATAGACCACCCGAGAGGTGCATTCCGATGTCGAAATCATGGGTCAATGTTGCCGAACGTCTCGGTTCCGATCTGCATCTGGAACTGGGCGGAACCGGTTCGCGCCGAGCCGCTCTCGGCCGGGCACTGCGCGGGGCGATCCAGGATGGGCGGCTGGCCCCGGGAACCCTGCTGCCTCCCTATCGGTCGCTCGCGGCCGACCTCGGCATAGCACGGAACACGGTCGCCGCCACCTACTCCGAACTGGTCGCCGAGGGTTGGCTGACCGCCCGGCAGGGTTCGGGCACCCGGGTCGCCGAGCGCACCGCACCCGTTGCACGACCGCGTGTACCGACGAAGCCGTCCCCCGGCCCCGCCGCGCCGGTGCACAACCTCCTGCAGGGGCAGCCGGACACCTCGTCGTTCCCGAGGAGGGCGTGGATGGGGTCGACCCGCCGGGCGCTCACCGCCGCACCCGACAGCGCCTTCGGCCCGGGCGACCCCCAGGGTCGGATCGAGTTGCGAACCGCGCTCGCCGACTATCTCGCCCGCGTCAGGGGAGTGCGCACCGGCCCGGAGTGCATCGTGATCTGCGCGGGCTTCTCCGACGCGTTGCGCCTGCTGTTCGGTGGTGGTGTGCTGCGGGGCCCCCTCGCGGTCGAGGCGTACGGCCTGGCCTTCCACCGCGCACTGCTGGCGGCCGACGGTGTCCGGACCGTACCACTCGGGCTCGACGAACATGGCTCCCGAACAACGGAACTGGCGGATCATCGCGCCGTTCGCTCGGTGCTGCTCACCCCGGCTCACCAGTTCCCGCTCGGTGGTCCCCTCGATCCGGCGCGGCGCCACGCGGCAGTCGAATGGGCGCGGGGGCGGGGTGGGGTGGTGATCGAGGACGACTACGACGGCGAGTTCCGGTACGACCGCGAACCGATCGGTGCGGTCCAGGCCCTCGACCCGGACCACGTCCTCTACGTCGGGTCGGCCAGTAAAAGCCTCTCGACCGCGGTGCGACTGGGCTGGATGGTGCTGCCGGAACGGCTGATCGACCCCGTCCTGGCAGTGAAGGGCCGGCGGGAGCGCTGGACCGGCGTGGTCGACCAACTCACGTTCGCCGACCTGATCAGCTCCGGGGCATACGACCGGCACGTCAGGCAGATGCGCCAGCGCTACCGCGACCGCCGCAACCGCCTGGCCGCCGCGCTGGCCGAGCACGCACCGCACGTCGAACCCGCCGGCATCGCCGCGGGACTGCATGCGGTGCTGCGACTTCCGCCCGACACCGAAGCCTCGACGGTGAAGGCCGCCGCGTGGCAGGGCATCGCACTCGACGGTCTCGCGGCCTACCGCCATCCCGACGCCGCGCCCGTCTTCGACGGCCTCGTCGTCGGCTACGCGGCGCCGACGGACCACGCCTTCGCCGCCGCACTGGCCGCACTGTGCCAGATCCTGCCGCCGGCACCGTGAATCCCCGGCCGGATCGTGCGACGTTCAGGCCGCCGTCGGATACCGCCGAGACACACAGTCCCGCTGCGTGTTCCGTTGTGGTTCAGACCCGGTCGTGCAGGGGCGATGGAGTCTTGGTGGCGCGGTATGCGTCTCCGCTCCGGGTGGGTCGCCAGAGGCGCCAATGTTTCGCGGACAGCCGGAACGGGAGATGGCCTTGCAGATGACGAGCGCCGGGGGCCAGTCGTTCGTCGGCGGGCAGGTTGAGCCACAAGGAGAGCGAGGATGCTGCGGTACCGAGGGTGGCGCGTAGGCCGGAGGCGCCCAGACGCCGGCCGTACCCGTCCACGGCGAAGTGGCCGAAGGCGTCGGGCGTGATGTCGGGGTAGCAGGCGCCGGTGTCCGGGTCGACGAGGCGCACGGGCGTGCTGCAGGTCAGCGCGGCCAGGGACCGTCCGTGGGTCGTGACCTCGGGACCGACGTCGATGAGCGCCTCGAGCGCGTGGCTGACGAATTCGGGTGGGACGTTCCATTCCGTGTGGGTTTGCGCGCGGTAGCGGGGACCGCCGAAGCGCTCGGTGGCGAGCGCTACCACCCGCGCGGTCGGCGCGGGCGGTCCGCCCGCAGAGATCTCGAACGCCCACGCTGCCGGCGACACCGGTTCGGTGCAGGCGCCGACGAAGCTCTGGAGGCGCTGGAATGCCTCGTCGGGGCGCTTGGCGCGAAGCGAGTGCGCACCGCCCGCCGCCGCGGGCAGTCCGTCGTAGGTCACCACGGGTGGGGACGTGATGTCCGGTGTCCGCGCCATGCGCCCATCGTAGGTGTCCGGTTTCCGGAGCCCTGACCGTGCTCGTTGCGGCTGAGGGAGTCTTGAACCAAGGTGGAACAGCGATCGCTCGAGGAACGCACACGGAGAGGCATGGACCTGATGGATCCGATTGAGCTGCTCAGGGACGAGATCGCCGAGAGCGGTCTGTTGACAGCACCATTCGCCGACGACGGAATCGTCATCGGCGCTGCGAGAGTGCCCGCCGCCGGAACGGACGTCACTGTGAACGTCGATCCCGAACTCGAGGACAGGTCGGGCCTGGACACCGGCGTGCTCCTTGCTGCCGTCGAACGAGTGCTGACGATCGCGCCCGCGCGATGGGATCAGGTCGTCGACTCCGTCGCCAACGAGATCGAGGACGCGGTCGGCGATCAGAGCGTGATCGAAGCAACCGACTTGCGCGACGACCTGACCCTCAGATCCGTCGCGGTCCTCCACGACGCGGTCCTGCTCTCCTTCATCGCGCCGAAGCAGTTCCCCGACAGCTGGATCCGAACTCAGCTCGACGAGGATCTCGACGTCGACGACGTTGTCGTCGAGGAGAAGGACGAGAACTACGAGGTCGTCGAGTTCGAGTCGCTCGACGACCTCATGGACCACCTGAGCTCGGCCGAAGACCGCTAGCCGGCTCCGCACACGCTCGCCGGCTACGGCCCGTCCGGCGGCGTCGCCCAGGACGGGCGCCAGGTCGTCTCCGGAAGCGGCGCCAGGCTTCCGAAGTGGTCGATGATCTTCCGTAGCCCGGGATGCGGATTCGACCTCGGGAGGATGAGCGAAAGTGGGTACGCGAGTGTCGGATTCACGATCGGTATGCGGCGTAGGTCATGGTTCGTCGGCCAGATGTACCGGTCGCGTGACCCGACAAGAGTGGCCACGTCGGCGGAGTCCGCGAGGGTGTCCAGGAGTACCTCGTCGCCGAAGTGCGGGCCGGCGGCGTCGATGCTGAGGTCGAACTCGGTGACGAGCTGGTCGTAGAACTCCGCCCATTCGGTGCGCGGCGCGATACCCGGTACCCAGATCCGATGCCGGTGCAGCTGCGGTGGCGTCAGTCTTCGTGCGGCAGCGAGAGGATGCCTCGGGCCGACGAGGAGTTCCAGCGGGGAGTCGAACGCGTGGATCATCTGCACATCGCGCGGCAACGTTGCGGGATCGGTGACCGAGCGGAACGAGGCGTCGATCTCGCCGGCTTCGACGGCGGCCACCGCCACGCGGGGGTCGTTGACCTTGAGGGTCACCACGTCGAGATCGACGTCAGGATGCGACCGCCAATAGTCGTGCAGGATGACTGCCTGCGCGGATCGCAGGCCGAGGACGTCGATCCGAAGGGCCCGCGAGCCCGGCCTGACCGCGGCGACGGCGCGCTCGACACCCGTGACGATGCTTCGTGCGTGCGGGAGGAACGCCTGTCCGTCGAGTGTCAGCTCGACCCCGCGGGCGGTACGCGTGAACAGCCGGACCTCCAGCTCCCGCTCCAGGGCCGCAATCCGTTTCGAGACGGCCTGTTGCGTCACGCCCAGCTCGTTGGCCGCGTGTTGCAGCTGTCCGAGCTCGGCCGCCCGGACGAACGATCGCACTGCCTCGGTATCCATCGGCCCAGCGTATGCACTGTCCAACCGATGGTTGTGGCGCGCCGGAGAACCAGTTGTTTGATCCAGCACCGACAGGGCTGATGTGATCCGGCAGACCAAAGCATCAGTTGTTGCGAAGGAGTCGCATGCGCGTGCAATCGGGGCGCAGCTTCGGCTGGCTGTGGGCGTCCTACGCCGTCAGCACATACGGCACGTGGATCGCGTTCGGAGCGTTCCCGCTCATCGCGGTGCAAGTGCTGCACTCGCCGGCATTCGCCGTCTCGCTCCTCGAGGCGGCCGGGCTCACCGTCGCGGCGATCGTGGCCGTCCCGCTCGGGCCGTGGGTCGAACACCGGGCCAAACGGCCGGTGATGATCGCGACGGACCTGGCCCGGTTCCTCGCGATGGCGAGCGTTCCGGTCGCGTACTTCCTCGGCCTACTGACCTACGGCCAACTGCTGGTCGTCTCGGTCGTCTCCGGCACCTCGAGCATCGTCTTCACCGCCGCCTCCGGCGCGTACCTCAAACACCTCGTCCACAGAGATCAACTTCTTGTGGCGAACGGAAGATTCGAAGGCACGAGCTGGGTAGCGACCGCGGCAGGGCCACCCCTCGGCGGAGCGCTCGTCGGGCTTCTCGGCCCGGTCGTCACCGTCGCCGCCGACGCCCTCAGCTTTCTGCTGTCGGCCCTCGGGATCCTCCGTATCCGCGGCGACGACGTCGCGGCCCCCCGCACCGCGGCCACCGGATTGCGCGCCACCGACCTCCTGGACGGCTGGCGGTTCATCCTCCACGACCGCGCGCTGCGGCGCCTGTTCCTCAACTCGATCCTGGTCAGCGGCCTGATCATGGCCACCGTCCCACTCCTGGCCGTCCTCCTGCTGGGCGAATACCACTTCCCGGCCTGGCAATACGGTCTCGCCTTCGGCGTCCCGGCACTCGGCGGGTTCGTGGGTGCCCGCCTTTCCGCGCGCCTCGTCGCCCGCTACGGCCGGCACCGGGTCATGATCGTCTCCGGCTGGTTGCGCTCGATCTTCCCGCTCGGCCTCGCCGCCGTCCAACCCGGCATCGCCGGACTCCTCACGGTGATCGTCGTCGAGGGCCTGCTGATCACCTGCATGGGCATCTTCAACCCCGTCAGCGCGACAGAACGCCTGCAGCGCACCCCCGCCGGTCACGCCGCTCGGGTCCTCACCGCCTGGAGTGTCAGCAGCAAACTCCTCCAGGCCTCCCTGATGGCGATCTGGGGCGTCCTCGCGACACTCACCAACCCGCTCGCGGCGATCACCATGTCCGGCGTTCTCCTGCTCGCGACCCCGCTCCTGCTGCCCACAAGGGCACACATGACCGAACCCGAACCCGAACCCGAGGCCGCCGCGCCGGCCGAAGACGTCCGGGCCGCATGACTCACCCTTCCGACGTCGGTGTGTCCGTCCCACTCGTGCCGTGGTTGCGCGCTTCGATGGCCTCGACGGACTCCTTCAACTGCTTCCCCAGGACGCGGGAACCGAAGGCGCCGAGCACGACCGCGACCTGCCGCCCGTTCCTGCGTACGCTCCCGAACTCAACCAGGTCTGGACCAATCTCATCGACAACGCCGTCAGCGCCATGGACGGCCGTGGCACCCTCACCATCCGCACCTACCGGGACGGCGACTGCCTGGCCGTGGCAATCGGAGACACCGGCCCGGGCATCCCCGAGGATATCCGCGGCCGCATCTTCGAGCCGTTCTTCACGACGAAACCGGTCGGTGAGGGCACCGGGCTCGGACTCGACATCTCGTGGCGGATCGTCGACAAACATCGGGGCGACATCCGCGTGGAATCACAGCCGGGGCATACCGAATTCGTGGTCCGCCTTCCGCTGGCCGGTCCGGAGGGAGATCACGATGGATGATCTCGTCGGACTCGAGGCTCCGCCGCGGTAGGCGTCCGGCGTCAACCCATCTCGGCGTGCCGGTAGCACCAACGCCACGCCTCGCCCGGCTCGTGCGATCGCATGACGGGGTGTCCCGTCTGCTCGAAATGCGCCGTCGCGTGCCGGTGGGGGCTCGAGTCGCAGCATCCGACGTGTCCGCAGGTGAGGCAGAGCCGCAGGTGCGCCCAGTTCTGTTCGCCGAGCGCCTCGCATTCCTCGCAGAGGCCGGGCGTGCGCGGCTCCGGGTCCGGTCCGGCGGCCGCCGCGAGTTCGTCGCAGGGTCCGGCCGCAGCCGGACCCGGGGATCCGACACCAATGTGGTCAGCCGCGCGTCGGAGAACTCTCTTCATCACCTCCCATCCTGCATGCTGCAGGGTGGGATATCTACACCCGACCGCAGGAGGACGCCATGGACGTGGCCCTGCTCGCCGTCGCGGTGGCGGCGCTGCTCACCGCCGCCGTCGCGCGCCGCTTGAACTGGTCGGCGCCGCTGTTGCTGGTCCCGGTCGGACTGGCCGGGTCGCAGATCCCCGGACTCCCCGACACCGCGTTCGACCCAGATCTCGTGTTGTTCGCGGTACTGCCGCCGCTGCTCTACTCGGCCGCACTCGACAGTTCCTCGCTTGCGCTGCGCCGCAATGCGCGCGCGATCGGGCTGCTCGCAATCGGGCTGCCGCTCGCCACCACCGCGGTTGTCGGGGTGGTCGCGTACCTCACCATTCCCCAGTTCCCCCTCGCCGCGGCGCTGGTGCTCGGGGCGGTCGTCGCTCCGCCGGATGCGGTGTCCGCCAGCGCGATCGGACGACGCCTCGGCCTACCCCGACGGATCATGACCCTGCTCGGCGGCGAGAGCCTGCTCAACGACGCGACCGCGCTCACCGCCTACCGTGTCGCGCTCGCCGCAGCGGTCGGCACCGGCGTGACCCTGCTGGAGGGGGCGCGCACCTTCCTCGGTGCCGCGATCGGCGGCACGCTGATCGGCCTCGGGGTAGGGATCGTCGTCGCCGCGATCCGGTCCCGGCTCGCGGATCCGGTGATGGAGAGCGCGATCGGGCTACTCGTCCCCTTCGTCGCATACCTGGCGGCCGAGCAGGTGCACAGCTCCGGGGTGATCGCGGTCGTCGTCGCCGGCCTGTATCTGGGCCAGCGATCGACCCGCGCCGGCTACGCGACCCGCTTGCAGGACACCGCGGTGTGGAAGGCCGTCGACGTCGTCCTCGAATCGTTCGTCTTCCTACTGATCGGGCTGCAGTTGCCGAGCGTGGTGCAGGGGCTCCACGGCCGCAGTGTGGCCGAAGTCGTCGGCGCCTCCCTTGCCGTGCTCGTCGCGGTGATCGCCGTCCGGTTGCTGTGGGTCTACCCCGCGACCTACCTCCCCCGGCTGCTGTCCGCGCGGATCCGCGAGCGGGAGCCGGCGCCGCCTCCCCGAGGGGTGTTCGTGGTCGCATGGTCCGGCATGCGCGGTGTGGTCTCGCTGGCCGCGGCGTTCGCGATCCCGCTGACCGTCAATTCGGGCGGCCCCTTCCCTGGACGCGACATGATCCTGTTCATCACCTTCGCTGTCGTGGTCGGCACCCTGCTCCTGCACGGATTGACCCTGCCGTGGCTGATCACCCGGTGGGGAGTCGACAACGAAGAAGAACGCCGCAAGGACGCGCTGGCACTGGCCGCCGCGCAGGACAAGGCAGCACGCGCCGCAACGGAGGTGCTCGACAGCCTGGTCGCGAACGCCGACGGGGACCCCGCCGCCGTCCGCGAGCGGGCCGCGGAGATCCTGCGCACCTGGAGCGAACACCGCGCCCACGCCGCGTGGGAACGGCTCGGGCGCAGCGAGGCCGAGTTGGGGGAGAGCCCGTCCGCCGCGTTCCGCGCACTGCGCCTGCGGATGCTCGAGACCGAGCGGAACGTCTTCCTCGCAGAGCGCGACAGCGGACGAATAGACGACGAGGTACTGCGACAGGTGCTGCGCGAACTCGACCTCGAGGAGGCAACCCTCAACCGGGAGTGAGCCGTTGTGGGGCGACTCGTCAGCGCCCTGCGGTGGACGTCACGAAATCGGTGTCCGCACGGCGCAACACGGCATTGCATGCGTTGCAGGTGTACTGGGGTTCGAGGAGGTGCTCGCCCGCGCTGTGCACGATGGTCAGGCCGGACCGTCCATTCTCGGACAGATGCCGCGCCGCCCACGCGTTGAGTGCGGCGAACACGGGAAAGAAGTCGAGGCTCTTGGGCGTGGTGCGGTACTCCTGCCGTCGCGCGCCGTCCACGATCGGCGCGCGGACCAGCATCCCGTTGTCGATGAAATACGCGAGGCGGTCGGTCAGGGTGACCGGCGAGATCGATCCGAGCCGGTCCTGCAAGTCGCCGAATCGGCGGTTGCCCTCGAGTAGCGCGGCGAGCAGGAAGGTCGACCAGCGATCGGCGAGCACACTGGTGGAGTCCATCCCCGACGCGTCACCCTTCGCCGTGCGCCGGGACCGGCGGTCGGCGACGTCGACGAGGAGCGGCGCATCGACCTCGGTCCGCACGTCGCGGGCCGTCACCCCGATCGCCTGGCACCCGCCGCACCCGAACACCGGGGTGATGACGTGCCCGCACGTCAGGTGGCGAAGTTGTGTGGTCGGTCGGGCGGGTGCCCACGGCGCCCAGTGGCGGTCCCAACTCCACAACGCGACGAAGACTTGCCACAGATCGCCGCCCAGATCGGTGAGACGGTATTCGTTACGCGGCGGCGCGGTCGAGTACGGATGCGCGTCGAGGATCCCGTCGTCCATCAGCCGACCCAGGCGATGCGAGAGGACTGCGTCCGAGATCCCGAGCTCGTCGCGCAGTTGTGCAAAGCGCTCGACACCGGCGAAGACGGCCCGCATGATCTGCAGATTCCATCTGTCACCCACGATGAGCAGAGCGCGCCCCAGCGCTGACGACGCCGGGGCGGCCGGTGGCTCCGCGGGGCGCGGCGGGACTGTGGACATGCCGTCCATCATCGCAAACAGCGTCGGTCCGGCCGCAGTGGCGTTGCACCCCACCTCTCCACACATTCAACTTCTCATCGAGAAGTGATTCGTTCGACAGGAGACACCCCCGATGGGGATCTCATTGCCATTGGTCGTTACCTGCATTGCACTGCTGCATGATTCACCAGAGCCACTGCCGGTTCGAGTAACTCTTCATCTTGTAGTGATGGCGGCGCGAGGCTAGCCTGAGATGCGACGCCGGCGCGCGTCGACACCCGAGCGTGCCGAGATCGGCTACCGGTCCACCTGCGGCGATATCCACCGGCCTCGCCGTGGACCTGGCCGGGCGCCCATCCCATCCACGCGTCGTGCGGCGTCACCCGCCGTCTTCCCCGAACCCGACGACAACAAGGACGAACAGATGACGAACCCCGTGTACGTGCTCGGAGGAGCCCAGACCGACTTCGCCAGGAACTGGTCGAAAGAAGGGCTCGGCCTGGTCGACATGTTTGCCGAGACCGTGCCCGCCGCCCTGGCGGACGCACGGGTCGACGACCACGAGGTCGGTGTCGTGCACGTGAGCAACCTCGCCGGAGAACTCTTCGCAGGCCAGGCCCAGCTCGGCGGCATGGTGGTTGCGGCCGTGCCGGGACTCGACGGCCTACCGAGTACACGGCACGAGGCAGCGTGCGCCTCCGGCAGCACGGCGGTACTCGCCGCGTGTGCGGACATCGAGTCCGGTCGATACGACGTGGCGCTGGTGGTCGGGGTCGAGCTGATGCGCAATGTGCCCGCACAGACGGCCGCCGAATATCTGGGTACCGCGGCGTGGGCGGGGCGGGAGGCGCTGGGTGTGAAGTATCCGTGGCCCGCGCTCTTCGCCGACATCGCGCAGGAGTACGAACGGCGCTACGGCCTCGATCATGCGCATCTCGGACGGTTCGCCGAGATCGCGTTCGACAACGGATCCCGCAATGGTCTTGCACAGACTCGGGATTGGGACTTCCCGGCGGGATCCTTCGACGAGAACGAGGAGGTGAACCCCATCGTGGAGGGGATGCTCCGCAAGACCGACTGCGGGCGCATCACCGACGGCGGTGCCGCCGTGGTGCTGGCCGGGCCGAGGTTTGCGCAGGCGTGGGCACAGCGGACCGGAGCCGACCTGGACCAGGAGGCCACGATCGCCGGATTCGGTCACCGCACCGCGACCCTGCTGCTCGCGGACAAGCTCGCCCAGAGCGCCGACCAGGATTACCTCTTCCCGCACCTGCGCGGAGCCGTCGAGGACGCCTACCGGCGCGCGGGGATCGCGGGGGTAGCCGACCTGGACGTCGCCGAGATCCACGACTGCTTCACCATCAACGGGCTGGTCACACTCGAGCACATCGGCCTGGCGGACCCGGGCAAGGGCGGCGAGGTGGTGATGGACGGCTCGATCGAACGCGACGGACGGCTGCCGGTGAACCCCAGCGGCGGACTGATGTCGCACGGGCACCCGGTCGGTGCCACGGGCGTCCGGATGGTGCTCGACTCGGCGCGGCAGGTCACCGGTCGGGCCGGAAACCACCAGGTAGACGACGCCCGACGCGCCCTCACCGTCAACATCGGTGGATCGTTCACGACGGCGGTGTCCACGGTCGTCATCCGAGGCACCCGGTGACCGTCATCCGCACCGCCCGGGTGCCCGTGTAGCCCACAGACGACGAAAGCCTCCTGGGCGAAGCGGTTTTCGGACCGCCTCGCCCAGGAGACCTTCGAACCGTCCCTCGGCCCGCACCGCGGACCGAGGGACGGTTTCTCTACGTACGGGCCTCGGCCAGCTGATCGGCGCGTACCCAGGTGGCATGGAAGCCGGACGGCACCCGGCGCGGCAACAGCACCCGAGCGATCGGTCCCGCCGCGACATCCTCGGCGTCGAAGATGTTGATCTCGCCTCGGTCCTCGGCCTCGTCGTTGACGAAGCAGACCAGGTAGCCGTCGGTCTCTCCCGTCGATCCGTCACGCGGCGCGAAGGGGGCCTCCGAACCCCAACGCCCGGAACCGAACTTGTGCTCTTCCTTGGTGCCCGTCTGCGAGTCGAAGCGCACGAGCCCGTCGAAGAGCAGGGTCGGTTCGTTCCCGAGACTCATGTTGTACGAGTACCGGTGCGAGCGGCCCATGACCCGCGAATCCACGCTGGGGAACTCGATGTTGGCGTTGTCGAGTTCGGTCTCGATGGTGGCGCCGGTGCGCAGGTTGAAGCGGTACCGGTAGAGCTGTGCATCGAGCCGCATGTACGCGAGCATGTTCGACAGCGGCGAGGCGAAGGTCGTCTGGTGCTGAGGGTTCTTCACCCGGCACACGTCCATGATGATCTCGTCGCCCTCTTCCCACGAGTTGACGACGTGGTAGATGTAGCAGGGCTTCACCTCGAACCAGCGGACGTCGCTGCCGTTTCCGTGACGAGGAATGACCGCGAATCGAGCGGGCAGCTCCTGATCGTAGAAGATCCGGTACTTGCCGGCCCGGCGCGCATCGTGGTCCTGCACCAGCGGCAGGTCCATGAGGATCGAGTAGTTGGCGGTGATCCCGATGTCGTGCGGAAGTCGCGGACCCGGCAGATCGATCTGCGCGAGGTGCGTCTGACGACCATCGGCGCCGATGATGCCGTAGCGCAGGAAGTCCTGGTCGGGCCCGTAGTCGAACCAGATCAGCTCGCCGGTGGCCTCGTCGACCTTGGGGTGCGCCATCATGTCGCCCGCGAAGGTACCCAGGAAGTCCTGCGCACCGAGTGTTTCCAGGGACAGCGGATCCACGCTGTAGGGCGTTCCACAGAGGTACCACGTCGCCAGGACCTGACCGCGGTGGTAGATGACGTCGGTGTTGGCGGAATCCTTGATCCCGAGGCCGTGTCCGTTGCCCCACGGATTGTCCTTCGGGTTCTCCATGAGTCCGGTCCACAGGGCGCGGCCCGCATCGGACTCCTCGTGGAACGCCTTGGTCCGAACGTACCGGTTGCGGTACCGCACCTTCCCGTTCTCGAAGTGCGCGGCGTGGATCATGCCGTCGCCGTCGAACATGTGATAGCGACCCGGCGCCGCGAACTGCCGGTTCGGGCCGTTGCGCAGGTACACACCGTTGAGGTCCTTGGGGATCTCACCGATGACGGTGAGATCGTCCAGGGTGAGTTCGTCGTCGACGGGCGCGAACACTCCGAGGGTGTACGGATTGTCGTCGGTGGCGTCGACCGGGCGAGCGACGGCAATGGGGTCGCCGTTCGCGCGGGGCTGGGTGGAAGTCATGCCTACTCCGCTTCGGTGGTGTCGAGGATTGATCGAGTGGATGAATGCTGTTGCGGCGCCGAGGGGTAGAGCACCAGCTGAGTGCAGCGGAAGAGCGCGATCGGATTCCCGGCGCCGTCGCGGACGGTGGCGTCCCACACCTGGGTGCGCCGTCCGCCGTGTACGAGCGACGCCGTCACGGTGACCGTCCCGGACCGCGCGGTGCCGAGATAGTTGGTCTTGAGTTCGAGTGTGGTGAATCCGGACGCCTCGGCGGGCAACGCCAGCCGTGCGCCGACACCGCACACCGTGTCGGCCAAGGCCACGACGGTGGCCGCGTGCAGGTATCCGTTCGGCGCCAGCAACTCCTCGCGAACGGACAGTTCGCCGGTGACCGCAGCGGCCGACGCCGCGAGGATGCGCATTCCGACCAGGCCGGGGAATCGCCCCTCGAGCATCGCGGTCATCTCGTCGGCGATGTGGCCGCCGGACCCGGTCGGCGTCTCGCGCGGCCGCCCGACCGGCGCGCCGTCGCCATCTGGTGATCCCATGTTCAGCCGACCTTCGCGACCTCGCCGCGAATGTCGCGACGCTGCAGCTTTCCGACCGGGTTCCGGGCGAGCTGCTCGACCGTGACGAGCCGCTCCGGCAGCTTGAACGACGCGACGTCCTTGGCGCGCAGGAATTCGACCAGATCCTCGAGCACGACGTCGTCCCCGTCCTTGGGAACGACCACCGCGCAGCACTTCTCACCGAGGACGTCATCGTGGTATCCGACGATCGCCACGTCAGCGACGGCGGGGTGGTCGATGAGAATCCCCTCGATCTCGGCCGGAGCGATGTTCATCCCGCCGCGGATGATGATCTCCTTGCTCCGGTCGACGAACTTGAGGTACTCGCCGTTGTCACCGCACAGCTCGAATATGTCCCCGCTGCAGAGGTATCCGTCCTCGTCGAACGGGCTCGACGCCGCGGTTCCCTCGAGATAGCCGGCGAAGATCGTGGGTCCCTTCAGCCGGAGCTCGCCGCGCCCACCGACCGCCGTGACCTGTTCGCCCGTCGCCAGATCCACCAGGCGCACCGAGGTGCGCTCGGCCACGCCGGTGGCCCAGGACCTCTCCGATGAGCCGTAGTTCGGCAGGTACTCGGCACGGATCAGCGGGTCCGGCGTGTCCGACGGGGCCCCGAGCATGCACACGCCCTCGTTCGAGCCGAAGAAGTTGAGCACCTCGACACCGAGCGAGTACTGCCAGTCGCGCACCACGCCGGGGGGAAGCGGGGCGCCGCCCGACCCCACCCGCCGGAGCGCGGACAGGTCGTATGCGGTCCGAAGGTCCTCTCGCTGCAACAGCATGGTGAGAATCGCCGGCGGCATGCTGGTGTGGGTGACGCGATAGCGCTGGAGCTGATCGAGGTAGACGGCGAGGTCCAGCGGGTGGTGGTGGACCACGTGACCGCCGCCGAGCAGCCACGGCAGCAGCGAGGTCGCGAACCCGGCCATGTTGACCATCGGGAACGGGTTGAGCATGACGGACGCCTCGTCCGTCTCCAGACCGTCCTGAACCGCCTGCCCGACCGCGATCCAGTCACCGTGGCACCGGGGTACGCCCTTGGGCGCGGCCTCGGTGCCGCTGGTCCAGCAGATCGTGATGCAGTCGTTCACCGATCGGGGCAGGGCCGCGTAGGCACGCCGCACGGCATCGACCGATTCGTCGGTGGCGGGGGCAGCGTCCAGCGGCCGCCCGCGATTCGACGCCGGCGGGCCGAAGGTGAACACGGTGTGCAGGGAGGGCACCTCGCCGATCAGGCTGAGCGCCTCGTCGGACGGCGTCCGGTCGCCCAGGCTGTTGACGGTGACAACCGCTACCGCCGAGGCGGATTCGACGATCCGGGTCAATTCGTACCGTCGGTACGAGGCAGGCATCGGGGCCGCGATCGCTCCGAGGCGCCACAGCGCGAAGTAGGTCGCGGTCAGGGCGACGGAGTTGGGCATCAGCACCGCCACGACATCTCCGGGACCGATTCCCGACTCGTGCAGCTTGGCAGCCAGGTCGTCGACGCGGGCGTCGAGTTCCTGCCAGGTGAGTGCGTCCGGCTCGATCCCGCACAGCACGGGCAGGTTCGTCGGATCGGTCACCGCCGGGGCGTCGCCGCGACTCCGGATCTGGTTGTCGAGGAGATCCAGCACGGTGAGCGGCGACCACCAGCCGTGTTCGAGGTAGTCGTCGACACGGCTATCGGGATGGCACGGGCGTAAACGGTTGGCGGCGTGGCCTTCCGAGATGACGTTCATGGCGTCCTTTCGGGCAGTGGTCTGGGGGGCAGAGGGTCAGCGGAGTCGGCGGACGACGACGGCGGCACCGAGCCCGAGCGCCGCCGGGATGGTCACCAGGGCGTACTCGCCGTCGACGCGGGAGAGCTGGTCCAGGGCGTTGACGAGGAGAGCGCCACCGCCTGCGCCCAGCGGATGGCCGGTGGCGAGCGATCCACCGAGCGGGTTGACCTTGTTCGGATCGAGCCCCAGTTCCCGGGTCATCACCAGGGCGGACGCGGCGAAGGACTCGTTCGCCTCGATCACGTCGAGCTGTCCGGCGGTGATGCCCGCGTTCGCGAGGGCACGCCTGGAGGCGGCGACCGATGCCGTGAGCAGCGGCGAGCGCACGGCGGCCTGGGCGACGCCCACCACCTCCGCGATCGGCTCGCGGCCGATCCGATCGCGGGCGGCGGATGACCCGAAGACCGCCATCGCCGCACCGTCCGCCATCTGCGGGGCGGTGGCGGCGGTGTGCAGCCCGCCATCGGGACGCCGAACAGCGGGCAGGCGCATCGCCACCCTGCTCCACGACGGATCCTCCCCGAAGAGGGTGGCGAGTTCGCCGAGGGACTCGAGACTGATGTCGGGTCGGGGTCCCTCGTCCGACTCGAGGATCGTCGTGGCGCCCGAGCGGACCGGAATCACCGACCGGGACGGCGGGGCCGCGGCGGCACGCCGGTGCGAGGTCACCGCGTAGGCATCGAGATCCATCCGGGTCAAACCGTATTCGGCTGCCGTGAGATCGGCGGAGACCCCGATGGTCACGTAGCCCGTGCGGTCGCCGAGCTCCTCGTCGGAGACGAACGCCGGCCGGTCCGAGAGCATCGGTACCCGCGACATCGACTCGACGCCGCCGGCGACGACGATGTCGGCGATGCCGGACGCCACCTTGGCCGAGGCGGACTCGATCGCGTCCAGTCCCGAGCAGCACAGCCGGGAGACCACCCCGGCGCCGACCTGGTCCGGCCAACCCGCCCAGAGCACGGCGGTACGGGCGACGTTGCCGCCCTGTTCACCGACGGCCGTACTGGTGCCGACGATGACGTCGTCGACGGTGTCGGTGGGAAGCCCACGTTCCTGCAGTGCGGTGAGCAACTGGGCGAGAAGTTCGTGCGCGGGTACGTCGGCGAACGTGCCGCCCTGACGCCGGACGCGGGCCTTCGGCGTGCGGACCGCGTCGTAGATGTAGACGCCGGATGAGAACTGGGACATGGTCACTCGCCCCCGACCTGGCGACGATCCTGGACGATGCGGAATCGCCCGGCGACGAAGGACTCGTCGGTGAGGGTCGCGTTGCCCGCCGGGTTGAGGCCGGTGACGTGGTAGTCGCTGTAGGCGGCCGCGAACTGCATGGGCATCGAGGACACCAGATTCGCCGACAGGGAGGCGCCGGCATCGGCGTACGCATCGGCCACCTCGTCGACGACGGCGTCATCGGTGCAGTAGAGGTACGAGCTGATCGCGCCGTGACTGCGGACGCTCGCGGTCGCGTGCTCCACCGCGGACGCGGTGTCGGCGCAATCGACGAGGAATGCGACCGGGCCGAACTGTTCGCCGTCGGGAAGCGTTGCGCCCCGACGCGGGTCGACCCGGATGACCAGCGGAGTCACCGCCCGGGCCTGGGGGTAGTCCGGATGCGCGTACGGCACCGGCCTGCGGAGCAGAGTCCCGTTCGCCTCGGCCGCGTCGGCGAGCGCGGTGATCGAGTGCAGCGTCGCGTCGGACTGCAGCGCCCCGCAGACCGCTCCGGCGCGGCGGGGTGCGCCGGCGAGGTCGTCGATCGCGGACAGGAGTGCCTCGATCACGTCATCTCGTGCGATCACGCCGTCGTCGGTGAGCACCCCCGCGTCGGGGATGTAGATGTTCTGGGGTGTGGTGCACATCTGGCCGCTGAAGAGCGAGAGACCGCCGGCGAGCGTGCGCATGGCCGCCGACAGGTCGGAAACGGAATCGAGGACAACGGTGTTGACGCCCGCGGTCTCGGTGAACACCAGGGTGTTCGGGAGGTTCTGTTCCAGCCACGACCCGAACGTGGGACTGCCGGTGAAGTCGACGATCCGCACGTCGGGGCTGGTGGCCAGCTTCACCGCGACGGGGGCGTCCGCAGTGTCGACGACGAGCTGGACGGCGTCGGCCGGCAGCTGCGCCTCGACCAGCACCTCGCGCATCACGCCCACCGCGAGCGCGGTCGCGAGCACCGAGCGGGGATGCGGTTTGACGAGGACCGGATTTCCCGTCGCGAGGTTGGCGAGGATCGCCGGGTAGGCGTTCCAGGCCGGGAACGAGGCGCAGGCGACGACGAGGGCGGTGCCGAGCGGGCGGGCGCGGAATCGCTTCTGCAGGGTCACGTCCGACTTGCCGAATCTCTGCTGCCACGTCACCTGTTCGGGGACCCGAGTCATGGCCGACCAGGCCATCGCCACTGCCTCCAGGCCGCGGTCGAGCGCGTTGGTTCCGCTCCCGCTGCAGGCCATGTTGAGGCTCTGTCCGGTGGTGTGCGAGGTGACGGCCGCAAACTCCTGGCCGCGGCGGTGAATCCGGTGCAGAGCCTCGAGGCACACGCCGACCCGCAGCTCG
Organism: Rhodococcus sp. BE178; assembly: GCF_050433545.1. Classification (NCBI taxonomy): domain Bacteria; kingdom Bacillati; phylum Actinomycetota; class Actinomycetes; order Mycobacteriales; family Nocardiaceae; genus Rhodococcus; species Rhodococcus sp. BE178. Next base: position 65,497 of record NZ_JBNPXA010000005.1, read on the forward strand.
ACACCTGCGTCGCGGAGGGCGGCGGCGGTGGCGGCCGCACCCTCGAGCGCTTCGTCCACGGACGGCGCGCTGTAGGTGACGTTGAGCGCCTTCCCGGTGTACGGCGATACCTCGTCGGCGGTGATCACCGAGTCGGTGGGAGACGAAAGCTTCAGGGTGGCACCGTCATAGGCGCCGACGAGGACGTCGGACTGCGCGGCGTCGGGCGGGGCGATGGGCGCATATCCGGTCCACGCGGCGCGGGTGCGGTTGGCCTCCGCCGCGGCCTGCAGCAGTTCGAGGTGGGATTCGAAGAACATGGGCGCTCGTTCCTGTGTCAACAGAGTTGTGGCGATCAGTCAGTCATCGGGGTGGGACCCTCCGCCGAGGGCAGCCGCCTCGTTTGACCGAAGTAACTACTGTTATTGAAGTGAACCAGCACACAGCATGGGTTGTCAACGGTCGACCACGTCGAACCGCTCGATGGAGAGGGTGCTGCGTCTAGCGCGGGAGCTGGGTGCCGAACGGAAAGGGTTCGAAGCGCACGGACGTGCGCTCGAGCCTGGCCTCACACCCGCGGCAGCGCAGTGCCGGGAGCAGCCAGGAGCCACAGTCGCGGTGGCGGAGCTTCGGGCCGAGTGGGAGCTCGTCGGGATGCGCGACCTGTGTCCACGACAGCAGGAACGCAAAGATCGGGAACAGCCCTCGGCCACGCGGGGTCAACACGTAGTCGCGACCGGTGCCGTGTTCGCTCCGGGTGAGAATCTGCACCTCGGACAACCGCACCAGTCGCTCGGTGAGCGTCGTCGGCGAGATCTTCAGGATCGACTGGAACTCGCCGAATCGGCGAACCCCCGACAGCGCCAAGCCCGTGACAAGGGCGCTCCAGCGGTCACCGATCGCCTCCATGACCTCGGTGAACTGCAGGTCGGCCCGGCTCACCGACGGGGCGTTACGAGTCGATCGCCGGCGCCCGCTCCGGGCCACGAGAACCAGCGATTCGGGGTCCAGTTCGAGTTGCGCATCCCGCGTGCCCACGGCGCCGTCGCAGTGCCGGCACATCAACGCCGGTGGCCCCCGGTGGCCGCAGTCGATGTGCACCAACTCGGGTTGCAGCAGCCCCTCCGGGGACCACTCGCGCTGCCAGGCCCAGACGCTGGCCAGGATCTCCCACGTCGCCATGCCGAGTTCGGTCAGGAGGTAGTCGTGGCGGTCGCCGCCGTCCTGTTGCGGCCGGCGCTCCATCAGCCCGGCCTCTACCAGCGCGTTCAGTCGGGCCGTCAGCATGGCCGGTGGAGCGCCGGTACGGTCGATCCACTGGCTGAAGCGCCGCACATGATCGACGAAGGCCTCGCGCAGGATGGCGAGAGTCAGCCGGTCACCGAGCAGGTCGATCGTCTGGGCAACCGGGCTCTGAGGCGCGGCGGCCCCGGATTCGGCCACGTCACCCACCTCCAGGCACTGCCCGCGACGATCGCATCCTGTCGGATCGTCTGTCAGGCCTCCAACACAATAGCGATGCCCTGGCCCACTCCGATGCACGCAGCCGCGACCCCGATTCCCCCGCCGAGCCGGCGCAGATGACGCAGGCAATCGACCACCATTCGGGCCGCCGATGCACCGAGCGGATGACCCAGAGCGATGGCGCCGCCGAACGGGTTGACCCGATCTACCGGGATGCCGGGCAGTTCACGAAGGCAGGACAGGACCATCGCGGCGAACGCCTCGTTGAGCTCGAGCACTCGAACGTCGGCAAGCCCGAGACCCGCACGGTCCAGGGCCTTCCCGATGGCGGCCACGGGCGCCAGCGCGAACTTGTCGGGCTCGGTGCCGACGACCGCCGAGGCCAGCACCCGGCCGAGCGGTTCGACACCGAGGTCGTCGGCAGCGGCTCCGGTGCCGACCAGGGCCGCGACCGCTCCGTCACTGATCGGCGACGAATTCCCGGCGGTGACGCTGCCGCCGCTGGAGAAGGCCGGCCGCAGGGCGGACAGGGTCGCGAGGTCGGTCTCGCGGATCGATTCGTCGCGGTCGAGGTTCGGGTGCGGCGCGACGAAGCCGTCGTGCACACCGTCCGCCCACGCCCGGCCCGCCAGCTCATGGGACCGAAGCGCCCATTCGTCCTGCTCGAGCCGGCCGACGCCCACCTGCTGCGCCACCAGTTCCGCCGATCTGCCGAGCGTCTCGACCCAGGCCGCGGGGAATCGGGGGTTCGGCATGCGCCACCCGACGGTGGTGGGTATCAGCTCCATCGACCGAGGAAACGCGGTGTCCACCGGCGGAAGTACGTACGGAGCGCGGCTCATGCTCTCCGAGCCGCCGGCGATCGCGATCTCGGCGTCGCCCACTTCGACACGCCTGACCGCAGACAACACCGCCTCGGCGCCGGAACCACACAGCCGGTTGACCGAAACCCCGGGAATCGTGTGGGGAAGCCCCGCGAGCAGCAACGCCATCCGGGCCACGTTCCGATTGTCCTCGCCCGCGCCGTTGGCATTTCCCCAGACGACGTCGTCGATGCGGCCGGGATCGAGCGTGGGGTGCCTGCGGACCAGGTCCGCGATCGGAAGCGCGGCCAGGTCGTCGGCCCGGACGTGCGAGAGCGCCCCTCTGACCGCGCCGAACGGGGTCCGGACTGCATCGATCACCCACGGTGCGCGTCGGTCGGATGGGGACAGGCGTCGGGTCATGCGGGACTCCTCCTCTGCGGGCTGGGCGGCCCTTGCGAAAACCCGCCCGGTCGTTGTCTACTTCAATAACTGTAGCGAATGGAGGGAGTCCCATGTCCATAGCCGAGGTGGTTCGAACCGCGGCCGATCGGTACGGGCCCGCGATCGCGATCCAGGACAACTGCGAGTCTCGAACGTTCACCGAACTGTCGGACCGGGCACACGCGCTGGCCGGGGGCCTGCACGGTCTCGGCATCGCGGCGGGGAGCCGGGTCGTGGTCCTACTCGGCAACTCCGCCGCCGCGGTCGAGGTCGATCTCGCGCTGGCGATCGGCGGGTTCGTCCGGGTCTCGCTCAATCCACGTGTGGGCCGGACGGATTGGGAACGCGTCGTCCACGACTGCGAACCGGACGCGCTGATCGTCGACCCGCGGATAGACGGCGCGGCCGAGTTCGCCGCCCGGACGACCACGCCGACCGTGATCTCCGTCGGCGGGACGTCGTCGACCGGGCCTTCGGTCGACGAGTTGGCGACCGGTGTCGCGGGCCGCGCCCCGTTACCCACACCCGAACCGAGTTCGCTGTGCGCGCTGCACTATTCGTCCGGGACCACCGGGATCCCCAAGGGCGCCCAGCGGACCCACGCGAACCGGCTGGCCTCGCTGGACGCGATTCGCGCCCACGTGCTCGCCGGCACCCTCGACGGAGCCGAGCCGGCGGTGTTCCTGCACGCGGGCCCCGTCATTCACACCAGCGGCTTGTTCGTGCTGCCGTTCCTCGAGGCCGGCGGGCGGCAGGTGCTGCTCGATCACGTCGGCCCCGCGGGTCTGATCGACGCCGTCGAGGCCCACTCCGCGACGCACACCGCGCTGGTGCCCACAGTCATCGCCCGACTGCTGGACTTCGACGACGATCGGCTGTCGGTGATGCGACGACGCATGCGCATGCTCGCGTATGCGGGCGCACCGATGCCGGTCGAGCACGTCCGGCAGGCGTATCACCGCATCACGCCCAATCTCGTGCAGTACTACGGAATGGTCGAGGCGATCCCACCCCTGACGGTGCTGACCGCAGCGGACCACCGCCGTGGCGTGCTCGAGAACGCCGACCTGCTCGGCTCGGTGGGGCGGACATGCCCGGGGGTGGACATCGCGTTCCGCGCCCTCGACGACACCGTCCTCGACGGCGAGGTCGGCGAGCTCGTCGTCACCGGCCCCGCCGTCAGCCCCGGCTATCACAATGCCGGCACGCGAACGGATTTGGGCAAGAGCCACGTCGACGGCCACCTGCACTCGGGCGACCTCGGCTACCGCGACCCGGACGGCTACATCCACCTGACCGGCCGCAGCAAGGACATGATCATCACCGGCGGATACAACGTCTATCCCCGCGAGGTGGAGGAGGCGATCTCCGCGATCCCCGGCGTCGACGACGTCGTCGTCGTCGGGCTGCCGGACGAGGTGTGGGGGCAACGCATCGTCGCCGCGTACACCTCGGGGGCCGCGGAGAGAATCGACGGCGGCGTCGTGCTGGCGGAGAGTCGCAGCCGTCTGCCCGACTACAAACGCCCCAAGGCCGCGCACCGCGTCGAGCGTCTCCCGTTGACCGCGCTGGGCAAGGTGGATCGGGCGGCGGCCACCGAGTTGCTCGACGTCCTCGTCCGAGCCACATCGTGAACGCACGCACACACTTTCACCGACATATCCCCACAGAGGACACCATGACCGACTCGTTCCTGACCACCCTGCGTCTGCCCGTCGTCGCGGCACCGATGTTCCTGGTGTCCGGCCCGGAACTCGTCACCGCCGCCTGCACCGCCGGCATCGTCGGCTCCTTCCCGACCCAGAACTGCCGTACCGCGGCGGATCTCGACACCTGGATGGGATCGATCACCGATCAGCTCCGCGCGGCGGAGGCCACCACAGCCCCGGTCGCCCCGTGGGCGGCAAACGTGATCACGCACAGCAGCAATGCCCGCCTCGCGGACGATCTGCGCCTCATCGCCGAGTACAAGCCGCAGATCGTCATCACCGCACTCGGGTCCCCGAAGCCCGTGATGGACATCGTCAAGGGCTACGGCGGCACGGTGATCGCCGACGTCGTGAACCTGCGCCTCGCGCACAAGGCCGCCGACGCGGGCGTGGACGGCATGGCCTGCGTGTCGGCCGGCGCAGGCGGACACACGGGCCACCTGTCGCCCTTCGCGTTCACGTCGGCCGTGCGCGAGTTCTTCGACGGGATGATCATCATCGGCGGCGGCATCAGCGACGGGCACGGTGTCGCGGGTGCGATCACCGCCGGCGCCGACCTGGTCTACATGGGCACCCGGTTCCTGGCGGCCGCGGAGAGCATGGCCGTGGACGGGTACAAGCAGATGGTCGTCGACGCCGGGCCCGACGACCTCGTGGTCAGTTCCGCGATCACCGGCACCCCGGCGTCCTGGCTCAAGCCCAGCCTCGTCGCCTGCGGACTCGACCCCGACAACCTGACACGCCCGTCCGGAGAAAAGAACTACACCGCGGGTGCGGAATCGATGAAGCGCTGGAAGGACGTCTGGGCCGCCGGCCAAGGGCTCCAGCCCATCCGCGCGATCGAACCGGTGAGCGCGATCGTCGAGACGATCGAAAGGGAGTACGTCGCGGCGCTGCAGCGGGCGAGTCAGGTGATCACGACCTCCGTGCGTTGAGTTCCGCGGGGATAGTCGAATCTTCTCCGCCATGGCTTCTCTGCCGAACCTCCTGCCCGCCTTCAATTCTGGGAGTGCGATAGAGACCTGCGGGGTGGCGGCTTCGCTCCGGCGCACCGCTCGAGCGAATGAACAGCGGGCACGTCTCACTCACGAATTTGCCGGGGCCCGGAACCCCATCAACTCGGAAGAGCCGCCGAAGGCGGCGGAAAGAACCAATCTGTGCATTCTTCTGTGGGCTGCACGGTGCTGCGATAGCGTCCGCGAATCGGGAGTCGATGCCAACCGTCGGTATCGAACGCGACTACACGGGAGCATGCCAATGAATCGCCGTTTTGCTGCGAGTCTGATGTTCGTCACCGCGGGAATCTTGATGGTGCCCGCGGCCGGCGCTGCCTCGGCGGCTACGCAGGGGGTCGGGTCCGTCTACTGCGCCTCCGGTGAAGTCAAGTCCGAAGATGGTTTGTCCTGCGCCACGACGGACATCAATGGGGAAATGGGCACCGGCTCCAGCGTATTCGGCATTGACCTCACCGACCTCGTGTCGCTGATCGGGTCGATCGCGAGCAGCTGAGCGCGGCAGGCGGTGCGATTCGCATCGCGCCATGTCCCGGCCCGGGTGCGGATCCGCAAGGATCCGTGCCCGCGCCGGGACATGCCGGATCGAGGCAGACATCGCGAAGCCAGGTGGGACGGGTCTCGGTCCCCGGAATCAACTTTCGTGGTGAACGGTAACGGTGCCGTTCCGATCCCACACGGCGACAAGCAGTTGGTCGGTGGGCTTGTCAGCACCGATCGCGAAGTCGAGTGCGAGGACCCGTTCCGTCGCCGCCGGGCTGATCGCGATACCGACGAGGACCAGATGGTCGAGGAAGACGCCGTCGGTGACAACCTCACCGGTGTCCACGTCGAACAAGTCGCACACCATCTCTTCGGGAATCTCCTCGAGATGAAAGTCGCGAAACAATGAACTTGTCGACTGGGGATCGGTCAGCTCAGCGGCGAAAGCAACGGAGGCCGCAGCGACCAAAGTCTGCACATCGCTGAGAGCCACTTCTGCCTTGTCGAGTTCGCTCTGGTTCAGAGTCTCATCACCCTGAATCCAATACCAGGCACCCACTCCGAATCCGTCTATGCCGGCGGGGAGCATGGCGCCGGCCAACGCGTCGTCGCCGAAATCGAGGGGGCCCGCGAACCGGCTCGTCATTTGATTCATGATCCGATCGTGCCATCCATCCGGGACGGGAAGCCGCGCCGCCCAGTTGATCTGGCGCCCGGACGGATCGAAGGCCCGACGATCAGGACCCAACGACTTCCCTTACACTGGTCCGGCAATGAAGCTCAATGGGGGGACGACCGGTCGTCCGAGGGCCGCCACGACCGATCCGACCGAAGACACCGGCTCACTCGCGGAGGATCTGCTCGTCATCGCGCGGGCACAGCGCGAGATGTACAACGACCCGCTCGCCGAGGGGCTGCTGCCGCTGATCCTCGATTCCTGCTTTCGGGATCCGATCACCGCAGATGCCTTCTCGGAGCAGTTCATCCATCGCCAACGCGCGGCGACCGTCAAGGTGCTGGAGAAAGCGATCGTGCGCGGCGAGATCCAACTTTGCGCGCCCATGCTGTTCCGTGCGGCACTTCCGGGCATGGCGCCGATCGACGAGGACTTCGAACGTGCGATCGTCGCATCGGTCCTCAGAGACCTGGGAGTCGCGAACGCGGAAGACGCGGTCGCTCAGGCCGTCCGGCAGATGGACCCGCTGCAAGGAGGACATCGTGGCGAAGCGTAAGACCCTGCCGAAGGAGTTCGACGAGATGCTGGAGACCGCATCGCTCGACGATCTGAAGGCGGTGTTCGACAGGACGATGGTCGATGCCCGCGGCGGATCCGGCAAGCAGACCGCCCTCGGATTCGTCGAGTGCCCGGACGAGCTGATCGTCTGGCTGGTCGAGCAGGGACTCGATGTCGATGCCGCGGACCTTTATGAGGACACCCCACTCTGGACGAGAGCATCGAGAGGTCGCGCGGAGCAGATCCCGCTCCTGCTGTCGCTCGGGGCGGACATTCAACGACCGAACCGGTACGGCGAGTCGCCGCTGCACGCGGCCACGGGAGGCCAACGCCCCGACGCGACGAGGGTGCTGCTCGAACACGGCGCCGATGCCCGAATCCTGAACGGCAGGGGCGAGACACCGATGCTCGCCGGCCTCCGACGCACGCAGAACTTCTTCATCCCGGGCATGGCCCGCGTCGCGAAGCTACTCCTCGACGCCGGGGATCCCGTGACCGAGGAGATGCGGGCCGCGGTGACCCGGATCGGCACGGAGTTCGAGTTCCACCGGGACAACTTCAACCCCGACTTCCTCGACGAGACCGAGGCCGGCCTCGCGGAGCTCTACCGGTTGTTCGGCGTCACGCCTGTTGCCGGGCGTCGGCGACACGACGGCGTCTCGCCGATCGCGGTTCCCGCGGGCGCGTGGCAGGACCAGCATCAGGCGCTCTGGGAGTTGCTGGTGCCGTCGAACGGCCCTGCGGCGACCGTGCAGGGCGAGGTGGTCCGCCTCACCGGACGGATCGCGCGGGAGATCCTCGACGACGGAAGCCCGAACTGGGGCCGCGACTTCAGGAACATGCTCGCTGCGCTGCCCGAGCACTACGCGAGCGGCACCCCGCTCCCGGCCGGCGAACTGCAGGAGGCCCAAAGCCTCTCGCGGGCCTTGAAATCCGGCGACGGGGATGACGCGCAGGTGTATCGCCTGAGCGAACTCGCGGTCGCGTGGGTCGCATTGAATCCGATATCGGTACCGCTGGGGAAGGTGAACTATGGGCGTTGATTTCGACGAACTGGAGCTGCGTCTGATGCGCGAGTTCCTGGAGAGAGCGTCCGCGACCGAGTGGTTGGTGACCGCACTCGCGACGAACTACGACGGCAAGTCCGAGCTGATCGCATGGATGGCCGCGCATCCGAAGCTCGATCGTGCCACCGCGGCGGCCTTGTACTGGTACTCCCAGCCCGGTTACTACCAGAGGTTCCGCAGCGAGGCCGATGTGCCGTCGGTCAATCGCGCGGGATGGGCGAATGTGCATGTGCTGCAGGACCGTGTCGTCTCCGGCACGGTGGCGGGCGCCGGTGCGTCGTTCGACCCGGCGAACGATCTCTCGACTCCGACCGGGAATCCGAAGCACCCCGGCCAGGACTGGACGGCGGAAGCGCTGGGCGCACAAGACGATCCGGGATGGCTGATCCCTCCGGTGATGTTCGAGTCCGTCACCGGAGACGACGTCGACATCCGCGGATACGTGGAGTCCCACGGATGGAACGAGGGGATGCCGCCTTCCGTGCTCGATGCGCTCGAAGCTGCATGGCGGGACGACGACGAGGACGAGGACGAGGAATGATGACTTGCTATGCGGAAGTCGAGAGCTCCGTTCGTGAGTGTGCAACCCACGCTACGGCCGAGGCGCAGGCCGCATTCGGGCTCGCGGTCACGCGGGAGCTCCTCACAGCGGATGGCGTGGCGGCGGCAGCGGCAGCAGAGCTGACGGAGGCCGGGGCACGCGCCGTCAGCGCGGCGGCCGACGGAGCAGGTACGGCGTCTGCCGAGCAGATTCGGGTATGGATCGAGGAGATCGACGAGGGCGATCTGTCGGACGGCGACATGGATCCGGATCTCCTGCGCGCGATCACCGCGCTGGAGACGTGGGCCGCCTATCTGGAGGATCGATCGCCGGAGCGGATCGCCGCACTGGGTATCGCGCTGCTCGAGCAGGCGGACTTCCAGGCAAGTGGGGCGCCGTTGGATGACTTCCTCGCGCCGCCGGAGACTCGGCAGGCGTTCGAGTGGATTCGTGCGTCGCTCACCGAGCCGGCGATGCATGGAAACGAGCCACCGGCTGTGTTCGAGAACAGCATCACGATCGACGGGGCGGACAAGGCGGCTGTCCGGCAGGCATTCGTCGATGGGGCGGTGTCGCGTCGCCTGCGGATCACGGGCATGATCGCGCTCCCGATCGCGCTGCTCGTCGGCATTGTGTCGGCGGTGTCGGGTCACCCCATCGGGGTGTTCGCGTTCGGGGTGATCGCCGCCCTCATCCTGCTGCTTGTCGTCTTCGTGGTCATCCTTCGTCGCATTGCCGCGAAGGCGGTCGACGACGCCATGAGTGTCGGATCGCGACTCACCGTGCGGATCGATGCGGACGGGCTGGGGTTGGGCGGCGGGTTCGGCTCATCGCGTGCGCCGTGGAATTCGCTCTCCGACGCGGTGCGCATCAAGGACGGCATCGTGTTTCGGAACATGGCGGGGAAGGCGGCGTTCTTCGTGCCGGGTCGCGCGCTCGACGACACCGCACTTGCACTGGCCGAGACGTACATCGATCGGGATCGGACACGGACCGGAGATGAGTGACGAGGGTCGCGATCAGACATGGCGTGATGACAAGGAGTGCGTCGCGTGAGCGAGACGTGCGACTGGGCTCGGCTCTTCCATGCCTATGGCGTGGCGATGGACACGCCCGCTCATCTGGAGGCGTTGGCGGGTGCCGACGAGACAGCGTTCTCGACGGCGATGGAGCATCTGTACAGTGCGGTGCTGCATCAGGGCACCATCTACCCGGCGACGGCACCCGCGGTTGCCGCTGTTGCACAAGCCGTGTCGTTCTGGAGCGGCGATGCGGACCGCAAGACCGCCTCAGCGCGCCTGCCTGCGCTGGCGGATTTCCTCGATGCGGCGGGCGACAGTCTGACCCAGGCCGGGGAGCTGGTCGAGGACGAAAGCGAGGTCGTGCCGCCTTCGGACGAGGAGGCACGCGAGTTCTTCGAGACGCTGGCGTCCGACGATGAAGAAGAATCGGAGGAGGCGTGGGAGTCGCCTGTGGCAGGCGTGCTCATGACCCTCGCCATCCCGGCGCTCCGGCAGCAGACGAACCCGGTCCTGGAGGGTCTGCTTCAGCTCATGGGATCGGATGCCGTTGCCCACAAGGCTGGGGCGGTGAGCGCGCTGGCGCGGTGGAACGGCAACTCCACCGCGCTGTATCAGCACCGAGTCGCCGCAGCGCTGTGTTCCTTCGCCGACAGCGCCACGGAGCGTGACGACCGGGCCGCGGCTGTTCTCGCTCTCGGCACCGTCGGAGCCGACGTCAGCGGCTGGCTCGCCGACGCCGACCCGGCGATCCGCGCTTGTGCCGCAATGCATCTGCCGTCTTCCGGGCAGGCGGCGGAAGAACTCGTTCGTGCGTTGACTCAGCCGGAAGAGGTCGACCAGTGGTTCGAACAGAAACCGAGCAGCTTTCCCATGCACGTCCGGTTCACGCTGCTGAACTCGCTCCTGCAACGGGAAACGTCCTTCGCCGCGATCCTGCCGGCGGCCGTTGCGATGGCGCAGCTTTCGACCCCGTACACGGCCGACAACGACTGGGGGCCGTTGCTTCGTGCCGCGTTCCCCGAGGTCGAGTTCGTTCCGGGCGAGTACCCACCGGTACCCGAGAACATCGGCGCGCCTCAGCGACAGTTCCTCGCGGCTTTGGTGGCGAACGAGAAGTTGTGGGGAACGAACATCGGCAACGCGGGTCTGGCGCTCATGCGCGTCGGCCTGCCGTATGACCGAGATGCGATCATGTTGCTGCTCAACGACGGGACCGGAGATGAGTGACGAGGGTCGCGACCAGGCGTGGCGGGACGAGCTGATCCGCCGGGGCGGCAGCATCCATCAGGACGAGGCGGAGCCGCTCAGCGATGAGGAGGACGCCGTCCAGCAGGCAGGCATCGATCGGTACCTCGCGATGCTCGATGCTCTCGACGGGCAGGCCGTCGAGGCGGAAACCGTCGAGGCGATCCTGTGGTCGTTGCACCCGCTCGACGACTACGGCATCTACGAGGCCGCCTACGGTGTTCTCTCGCAAGCCGATCCGGCAACGGGCGGAGCCGCCACCGCCCGGGTGCTGCCGAACTGGCTGGAGTCGCGCGGGGATCACGACAGCATCCGCACCGGCTCGATGTTCGTCACGGGTAGCGAGGACGCGACCCGCGCGTTTCTCACGGCGACCGACACCTGGGGCGATGCGCAACGCGCGCTCGTGCGCCGAACGCTCGGCCGCTGGGTCCGTGACGACGAGCAGTGGGAACCGATCCACGAGGCACTCGGCGGCACGAACAGGAAGCCGGTGCTCGACCCGATCCCGGACGACTGGCCCGAGGACTGGAGATCCGCCGCCGAGGCGTTCCGCGAGAGCGGTCGGGTCGATCGCGCCTGGACGAACGAGAAGGACTTCCCGAGCAACTTCGACCGCGTGTTCGCGATCATGGAGCTCGGCCACGGCGTGCGCTGGCGGGAGGTGCCCGACTTCCTCAACGCGCTACTCATGCGTCGGAGGAACGAACTCCCGAAGTTCATCGGTGCGCTCGCCGCGCTGCCCGACGATCGCCGCGAACGCATCGTCCTGGCCGTCGACGCCGCGCGCCCGGACACCGCCGAGTACCTGCGCGGGCTCTTGGAAGACCGCGAACGCCGCAGCTGATCGACGAATACCAGGCCTGTCGAAGGGCTCATCCCGGTCGCCGGGATCAACTTTCGTGGTGAACGGAGCTGTCCGACCCCAGCCGGCGGGATGCCGGGGAACTGATCGCAGGGCTGAACAGTGCCTGCCGCAGCGCGGACGCGGCCCGGCCCATTGCTTCAGGGCCTGATCGTCCAACGCCGACCATGTTCGCGAAGGAGTGGATGAGTCTGCGTTCGATGACATGCTCTACCGCGACACCTGCGTCGCGCAGTTTTTCGGCGTACTCATTGCCCTCGTCGCGCAAAGGATCGAACCCGGCGGTCACCACGTAGGCGGGCGGCAGTCCGGTGAGGTCACCGTAGATCGGGGACAGTAGCGGGTCTGTCCGGCTAGTCCCGGCGGTGACATAGCTGTCCTCGCTGGTGGCCACGAAACGTTTGGACAGGAAGAACCCGCTCGCATAGGTCGATCGGCTGGGGCGTCTGACGGCGAAATCCACCACCGGGTAGATCAGCAGCTGGAATACGGGCGGTACCGCAACTTCCCCCTGAACGGCGCGCTGAGCGAGCACCGTGGCGAGATTTCCACCCGAGCTGTCGCCACCGACGGCAATTCGGGTTGGGTCGATGCCGAGGCCGGTCGCGTTGGCGGTCACGAACGAGTACGCGGTCTCGACGTCGGCGCCAGCGGCGGGGAAGGGAAACTCGGGGGCGAGCCGGTAGTCGACCGCCACGACGCGGATGCCCGCCCGCTCCGCGAGGAAGCGGCACATCGCGTCATGGCTGTCGAGGTCGCCGTACACGAAGCCGCCGCCGTGGACGAAAAACAGGGCAGGGGATGCCGTGGCCAGACCGCGCGGGGTGTAGAACCGCAACCGGAGCGGACCAACTGGCCCGTCGATGTCGAGATCGGTGGCCGCGCCGATCGGCAGGTCCCCACCGACGGTTCTGGCGCTGCGGACGAGTGCGCGACGCCCCTCCGGGATCGGCTGTTCGTCGAATGGCTTGCCCTCGACCCTTTGCAGCCTGAGAATCAGCTGCATCTCGGCGTCGAGGATGTTGCCCTCGACCTCCACGGGCTGCCCCGCCAGGCGCCGGATGGCGCCGGAAGGCAGCGCCAGCAGGGCCTGTGCCGTGCGCCGTTTTGCGGAGTCGATCGCCCCAGCCATACGGGAGAGTCTATCGGCTGAACAGCGGATAGGTGAGGTGTTGGTCGCGCGTGACTGCGAGCGCTGCCGGAGCGCAATTGCTCGGGTCGGGAAGTTTCGACTTGCACAGGAGTCGGCAGCAAATCTAGCCAGAACTCAGACCAACAGGTGGCCGATTTCAGTCATCCGCGCAGGTTAGGGCCAGTCGATCAACACGTCGAGCTTGTCAATCAAGGTGGGTCATCTTGCTAGTTTCGCTTCATCTCAACAACAGCTGCAGGTTCGGATCTACTTGTCCGAGCCACCTGGTGGAGACCGAGAGTAAGCGTGGCCGCGCGGCACAGTGCCTCCAGCGCTCGTACTCGGCGCGCCGGCGGGCATGATCCGCCGCTGTTCCTGGCCACATCTGCGATCGCCACTTCTTTGGGGCGACGCGCTGACGGCGCTGATGCTCCCCGCCTTCGAGCTGAACGGAGAGTTCCAGAGCGCCATGGCCGTCGAGCATGCCTGAGCCGACGAAGTCGGGCAGCCGCCGGCCGCGTCTCAGCGCGATCCGAACTGAGCCTCAGCGACCGAAGAGACGGCCGAAGAACCCGCCCCGGCCCGACGCGAGCGGCGCCCACTCGAGATTCCACAGCTCCTCGACCGTGATCCCGGCGAGGCGGCAGACAAACGCCAGGTGCGCGTCCTCCGGGTCGTCCTCGGTCTCGAACACCGCCTCGGCGTCGATCGGGGCGCCGAGGTCTTCGGCGACCTCACGCTCGGCGAGCACTCGGAGGCGGGGGTGGTCGCCGAACGACTGGACCACGTAGACGTCGCTCGTGCCACCGAGGGTGACGAGCACCGTTCCCGCGGGCGGCCCGGAGAGCTGCGGAAGCTGCTGGAGATCGAGACCGGGATCCACGAGCAGCACGTGCGCGCCGACCTGCGCGGCCGACGGGCCGGCCGCGGTGCTGCGGCTCGCGCCGTCGAAGTCGGTGGTCGATTCGGCGTCAGCTCCGAAGGCCGAGAGGTCGGTGTTCGGTACGAAGCCCAGCATGAAGTTCATCGACATTGCGACAGCCTAACGACCGGTGACGACAGTTCCCCGGATCGAGAAGCAGCCGGGTTGGCGCGCGCTACTCGCGGTCTGCCCGCCCGTCCGCGTACTGCGCGACCACGCGGTCACGCCATGCGCGGAAGTCGTCGAAGTTGCCGGCGAGCGCCTGCCGTAGCTCGGCGGCGCTGTTCACCCAGTCGATGTCCTCCTGATCGGGCACATCTTCCGGGGCATGGTTGGCGCCGGGGACGAGGTAGGTCGGATTGCCCTGCAGATTGGCGATGAGGAACCCCGCCGCGACGCACAGCTCATAGATGAACGTCGTCTCCTCGTCCGACAGCGAGGCGTGATCGATCCCACCGCTCAACGGCTCCTCCTGATCGAGCGGGTCGAGGTGCAGGTCGGTCCAATGCCCGTCGAACGAGAGCGCCTGCCCGTCCGCATCGACGAGAAGCGAACCTCGGCCGGCGCTTCCCGCCGCGCGCAGGCCGCGCGTCTCGAGGAAGGCGGCGACGGCATCGCGATCCGCGTCGCGCTGCTCGTCTCCGTGGACGCGTACGAAGATCAGTGAGAATCCCATGCCCGGAATACTGTGCCATCGCGCGCACCTCGGCAAGGAAGACAATGACGGTCGCGGACGATGCCCTGCTCACACAGTGCGAGCTACCGAGACGGCACCTCGCTGCGGATCCCAGAGCATCAGGCCATGGCTCAGTGCCACCTCCATCAGGACGCCTGTGTAGCGCGCAACCGCCGAATGCGGGGCATGGATGATGATCCATGCGGTCTCGCCATCTCGACCCGAACTCGCGATCAGTGCGTTGTCAGGATCCGTCGCCTCACCCGGAAAGAGGGCAGCGATCTCCGCAAGGACCGCCTCTGCGTCGAAGTCCCCCATCGCCGGATGTCCATGCTCCTGGGTAATTGCATGCCAGGCGTCGAGGACCATAGCGGTCTTCGTCGTCGCAGCGCGTTTCCAGATACCGAAGTCGTAGCTCATTCACACTCCAATGACGCGTCAGTGTCCTGCTGGCGATCCAACCATCGAACACCAGGCGAGGCAGGCGCAACACTCTTGGTTCATGCTGCCGCCAAGCGGATGCGGGCCGACTCGACCACCCCGGCGCAGAGTTGCGGGTCACCGGCCACGACGGGCTGCGGCTGACCGCGTTCGTCACCACCATCTGCTGCCATTTGCCGGATCTGGAACTGCGGCGCCAGCATCGGGCCCACTGCGAGGACCGCATCCGGACCGCGAAAGAATTTGAACCACAGAACCTTCCGCTACACGGATCCGATCAGAACCGGATCTGGCGGGCGATCGTGGAGCCGGTCTGCGAGTTGACAGCGTGGACGCAACTGTTCGCATTCGAGGGCCACCCTGACCGACGGTGGGAACCCGAACAGCCACGGCTGCAGACTTTTTCGATTGCCGGGCGCATCACCCTGCACGCCCTCCGCATCCATCTACGATTGTCCACGCACGCACCGCAGGTCGACCTACTGACCGCCGGACTCAGGCGCCTCGCGGCACTGCCGACACCGATCCGAAACCGCTCAGGCCAGCACGCGGGGCTCGAGAAAGATTGAGGCTAGGTCTCCGATCGAACGAGAAACCCGCCGGGGGTAGGTTCCGGACGAACTTCTCCGATCGTCCCGCGACATCAACGTCTTTCACGACAGATGACCGCGAAATCCGGCCGTAGACGGCCGTTCCCACGGGCCGTGCGTCACAGGGTCGATCATCCGGCGGATCAGGGATGTTCTGTACTCAGGTGGTCGCTGACGGTGTCCGCGATGTCGCCGAGGACCTCGAGTTGCTGAGGGGTGAGCAGGTCGATGAAGCAGTGCCGTACGCTCGGCGCCTACTGCGTGGGCTGCTGCTGGATCCTGATGGGATTGCTGTTCGTCGGCGGCGTGATGAACCTTCTGTGGATCGCGGCGATCGCCATCTTCGTCCTGCTGGAGAAGATGATCCCGTTCGGTGACGTGAGTGGACGGTTCGCGGGCGCAGCGATGATCCTGGTCGGCGCGTTGAGTTTGGGCCTGTGAGGCGCGCGGCACTCATCCGGGTGACTCGACCGCGTCGGCGTCCACAACGTCCCCGGGAACTACAGCTAGTCGTGCTGGAAAAGGTGGTCATAGCCGATGGCGAAGGTGAGGTCGGACGGTTCCACCATCACCGTGCGCCGGTCACCGACCTGCGGTCGCACGCTACCTGTGGGCACCTCACAGCCCGCGTCGAACGTGTCAAAACCCGGGCCACTGATACGGACCGTCAGTTCGGCGATGTCCTGGCCCTCGTCGCTGCCCCGGATCCGGTTGACGGCGAGGATCTCCGCCGTCGCCGCGATCCCAGCGGCCCGGAATCGCTTTTCGTCCCAACGCCACCCGTAAGTACTGACTGCAAGCCCGATTCCGATCGGGAGGGTGAAGACTCCCCACCACAAGCCGGTCGCCAGCGAACCGTCGGCCCACCCGGCAATCGGCCCGGCCAGGATGAGACCACCCGCGATCGAATACGTCATCACCCCGCCGGCGGGACCGATGAGCTCGACCTGTCGCGGCCCCTTCGCGTTCTTGTTGGACACCTCGACACCCTATGTGTGGCACCACGCTTACAACGCGCCGTTCGCTTCCCGGGCTCGGATCCGGCCAGCGGGAAATTCCTGTACGCGGGCTCCCCGCCCCGCCACGTGTCCTGTTTATCGATCGCCGAACGCACACCGGATCGAGAGCTGCGGAATGGAAGCCCAGGGGAGAATGTTCACCGCCAGCCTCCTCATGCCGGCGAGCCGTCTTGTGCCCCGGCTGAGCTGTGCGTGGGGACGGAGACCAGAAGCGAAGGACGACATGACCGGCAAGCACTTCGAGCTGACCGACGAAACGCGAAACCACTTCGGCCACAACCTGCATCGCATCCGTGCCACACGCGACATGCCACGGTACGGCGTCCGCAAGGGCGACGTCGGAGGGTGGGTTGAATGCGAACGCAATGTCTCCGGGTACGCGTGGGTGTCAGGCGACGCGAGGGTGTTTGGCGACGCATGGGTATCCGACAACGCGGAGATCTCAGGCAACGCGGAGGCCTCAGGCAACGCGAGGGTGTCCGGCAACGCGGAGGTGTCCGGAGACGCGCGGGTACACGGCGACGCGCGGGTATACGGCGATGCGCGGGTATACGGCGATGCCACCGTGTTCGGCAACGCGGACGTGTCCGGAGACGCGACGGTGCACGGCGAGGCGAGGATATTCGGCGACGCGGAGGTCGAAGGCAACGCCAGCGTGTACGGCAACGCGGACGTGTCCGGCGATGCGAGGGTATCCGGCCACGCCGAGGTGTACGGCCGAGCAACTGTCACCGAGCGCCAGGACATCCTCGTCGTCTACCCCATCGGCTCCCAGTCCGTCGCCGCGACTCTCACTCGCACCGCCGCCGGCCACAACTTATCGGTCGGGTGTTGGCATGGCGGCACCATCGACACACTGCCTGCCGAGGTAGATCGGCGCTCACAGACGTGGCCAGGAACAGAGCAAGATCATGCCCGCTGGCGCGCCGAGCACGAGGCGCTGGAGGCGCTGTGCCGGGCGCGTATCGCTGGGTGGAAGCGTACGGACGAAGGCCCTGCTACCGACTGTCCTGTTTGACGATCACGACCAACGGTAGTCCGTGGTCCGGGCACCCCTGATCGCCTCGGTGTCGTCGGTGTCACAGCACGTTTCCTAGGATCGGGGCGTGCCCGATTCAAGATCACCCAAGACCCGGGCGCGGGACATCGACCGCGCGCAGACCTGCAGCCTGCTCGACGCTGCGTACGGGGACGGTCAGCTCGGTGTCGACGACTACGAGGCGCGCACCGCGGCCGCGATGCACGCGGAGACGCTCGGCGATCTGTGGGCACTCACCGAGGATCTGCAGGTCCGAGACCATCTTCGCGAGTCGCCGGAGTCGCCCGCCGACGAGGCCGGACAGTCGCACCGCCGTGGCCTCGTCCTGGCCGCGATGCTCGTTTCGGCGGTGGTGGTCTGCGGCGTCATCGGCTACCTGCTGTCCGGCAGTGTTGCCGGTGGTGACCAGTCGACCGGTGGTTCAGGATCGACTGCTGCCCAGCCTGCGGCGGCCGGTGAACCGGACCCGATCGCGGTCGAGCCGATCAACCTGCACACCGCCGACGGCATCCGCGAGTTCGTGCGATTGTTCGAACTGCAGTTCCGCGACACGATCGCCGACGATATCGATCTGTACCGGGACGACGCCATCGTCGTGCGGATGGTTCCCCAGCAGCCGCACCGGTACCTGCGGTGGCGGTTCAGCGGCGGGTTCGAGCAGTGGACCAACCTGCCCGGTCTCCGGGATCGGGATCGGGAGACGGTCGACCTCGCTCAGCTCGATGCCGACCGCATCGGTGGCCTGATCACCAGCGCGCTCCAACAGGTACATCTGCCCAGCGGACGCATCGATCGTGTCGCGATCCGCGCCAACAACGGCCAGTCGCTCGTCACCGTGTACGTCGTGGACAACGACGAGTCCAGAGGGAACGTGACAGCGACACTCGGCGGCGAGATCGTGGAAGTCCAGACCGCACGGCAGGGGTGACCATGGCGACCAACCGCCGCCGACGGGCGACGACCGTGCCGGTACGTGCTCGGGACATCGACCGGGCCGACGCCCTCGCCCTCCTCGACGCCTCCTACGAGACCGGGCAGCTGAGCCCCGACGAACACCGGTCGCGCGTCGAATCCGCCGCCACCGCAGCGACCCTCGACGAACTCGACCGGCTCGTCGGTGACCTGCAGCTCACCGACGAGGTCGTCGGGAGAACACGGTTCACGCCGCCACCCCCGGACCCGCAGCCCGCGCCGTCGACTTCCACTGCGTCGGCTTCCACTGCGTCGACCTTTCCGGGATCCACGCCACGGCGCCGCGCCGTGGTCCTGGCCGGGGCAGCGCTCGCAGGGGGGCTGCTGTTCGTGACGCTGGTGGGCAAGGCGCCCGACTCGGGAACGAACTGGGCGGCGCCGGAGACCTCGGACAGCTCGGCGCTGTTCACGTTGGCAGGGTTCGGGCAGATGCTCGACGACATCCAGCGTGAGTTCGGCGACCTCGTCGTCGACCGCATCACCATCTACCCTGACCGCGCCGAAATAGAGCGACCCATCGAGGGTAAGCCCGGCCAGGACCAGAGCTACCGCTACCAACTCATCTCCGGTACAGGAGAACTCACCGACCAGGGCACGTCCTCGCGTAGCAGTGACGCGGTCCCCAACGATCTCACTCCGCTCCGGCAAAACCTGCCACGCGTGATCGGGCTGTTCTCCGGAGCAGACCGCACCCTCCGGGTCGAGAACCCGACCTCGGCGCACGTGATCATCGGAGCGAGCGGGCCGATCGTCGAGATGAACCTGACGAACGACGAGCAGGGCACGACGGGCTACCTCAGCGTCGGGTTCGACGGGGTCATCCGACGCATCCACCGATCGGACCAGTGAGCGCGGACCAGCTTCACGCGATGTCGCGGGTACGGGTGACCCACCAGCCCAGGCCGCTTTCTCGAATGAGCTCGACAAAGTTCAACGGCACGGCCCACAAGATCATCTGTATGTCATTTGTGGTTCAGCCCGCTGACAGTTGCTGATGGCCCGAAGGTGCCCAACATGGGTGTCCTGTTTGACGATCGGTGAGCGGGACTGGGACAGGTCGTAAGAAGGCGGGCAAAACCACGACCTCAAGTGCAAATTGGCGATTCAGACGAAGCGCCGTTGAGCTTCGACATCCAAGCGACGCTCATCATGCTCACCTACGCAGGATGCCGGCGCACCTCCCGACTGCGAGCGTGGCCGGTGCCCGGTCGCTGTAGATTGCGGCCGCGGCATCGGCCGACAGAGGCTTCGAGGCGTCGATCCATTCCCGTTTCCCCGGCGCGCGGAACCGCTCCAGGTAGGCCGCCCGATCCACCGCCGTGAAGGCTTCTGCAATCGCGGCACTGAGCCCAGGGATGGACGTCAGGACGTTCCGACGAAAGACGCCCGGGAACCCCCCACCGCCTTACCCGTCACGTCAGCTCCCCTCCACAGTCATGATGCACCAAGTCCGACCGCCCTCGGCCAGATCCACGACGAGCGCCCATGGACCAGCACGAAGGACACCCGGCGATCGTCGTCGCAACCGCGATGCAAGGGGGAACGTGACACCTCAGGCGTGGTTCGTGCCGTGATCGGCGAACTCGGCAAAGCTCTCCACCTGGTCAAGGTCCGGGTCGAGGGCGCGGGCGAGCCAGAGTTCGTACCAGTCGAGGAACGTCAGCGGCTCGCGGGTGTCCGGGTGGAGCACCGGCAGCGCGGCGGCGTGCTCGTAGCTGTGCCACCACACCTGCCCCGCGGCCGGGCCGCGCAGGATCAGGAGGTCGTACATGCCGCATCCCTCGTTCGCGAGGAATGTCGCGCCTCGGTGGATCCGGCCGATGTTCTCCGTCCACTGGAACTCGGAGTCCTCGGCGGCGGGCGGGCAGGGTCGCTCGGCGGTGAAGGGGAAGTCCGCGGCGTAGTCGATCGCGGCGTCCTCGGCCTCCTGCGCCAGCGGGAGAAGTCCGAGCATCGGTCCGGCTCCGCCGTCGCCCACCCGGGTGATCCACTCGCGGTAGTCGGCCGGAAGGCCGACGCCGAGCCGGTTCTCGAATGCCGCGAGGACGTCCGGGTCCGCGGTAGCGGCGTGCTCGTAGCGATGCACGGCCGCCCCGTGGATGTGGCAGCTGTAGCCGATGACCTCCCGGTCGCCGAGCGGGACGACGGTGGTCTTCAGATCGGCTGCTCGTAGTCGGTCGAGGCCGGTCAGGATCTCGGCGATCCGGTCCGGGTGCGTTTGCGCGTGTTTCATGCTCACATCCTGACGGATGCGACGACTTGCCTCTGAGTTCGGTGACACACCTACATTGACAGGCGCGTCCGACCACGGTCAAAGTGCACAGGCTACTTTGACGGATCTCGGGAGAGTCGGCGAAGCCCGTCGATATAGGTGTACCGCCGGATCGAAAGGTGGTCTGCTACGCCATGACCCCACAACCGGCTCGTTCACGGACCGCACAGCAACGGATCCCACTCCTGGCCGATTGCATCGCGTCGACACGGCGAGAGACGATGCGCCCGTGAGTATCTCCGACAAGAAGGCTACCGACCTCAATGCACTCGCGGACGATGGCGAACAGAACGTAGAAAGTGCATCTCGTCCAATCCCGTACGTGCCCAAGTCGCTTTCGGACATCGATCTTCGCCATGTGTGACCACCGCTGAGAAGGCTGCGGTCATACGTCAACGGGGCATCCGGGTACTCGAGCACTCCCTGAACGCCTACGGGCGCGCCGGCAAGCCGTGCCCGCGTTGCGGCCCGCCGATGGTGCGGGAGACCTTCATGAACCGCGGTTCGCACTTCTGCCCGAGGTGCCAGCGACGGCGCTGACGCTCGTGTTCGATGCCGGGAAGGATGTCGAGACTTGGCGCGTGAGCGCAGTCGCTTCTGGCTCTGTGGCTCAGGTCTACGTCAACGCGGAGTGAGCGAGCGATCGGCGTGTAGCGCGACGTGAACGTGTCCGTGGCTTGCAGGCGCTGATGCTTGACGCCGGAGCGCCTCGGGTCGCGGTGGCGTCCCGGCGGATCTCAGCCTCGAGCGGATCCGGATGAGCTGTGGGTCAGAGACGGGCAGGTCTCAGCGGCTCAATGACCTGGGCCTCGGAGCGCTCGCGCAGCTTGAGAAGCGCCTCGTCAAGGCTCGAGCCGAGCAGGTGGAGGGTGTTCATGCCGCGCGATTCCCACACCGGAAACTCCTCGTCGGCATTGCGGCTTGCGACGTCCCAGAGGAGAAGGTCGCCGTTCTCGCTCCAGCCGAA
This sequence comes from Rhodococcus sp. BE178, assembly GCF_050433545.1. Lineage (NCBI taxonomy): Bacteria > Bacillati > Actinomycetota > Actinomycetes > Mycobacteriales > Nocardiaceae > Rhodococcus > Rhodococcus sp. BE178. Next base: position 87,396 of record NZ_JBNPXA010000005.1, read on the forward strand.
GACCTCGAGTCGTTCGGCGAGGTCCCAGCTACCGTCGGGCTCGATCATCCAGCCGAATTCCTCCTCTTCGCCGTCGCGGAAGACCGCGTGGAAGTGCTCGGTGAGGTTCGCTGCACGGGCCCGCCCGTCTGCGAAACCGGGTTGCACGGGCGGGTAGATGAGCCACAGGCCGAACGTGCGGGCCCAGCCGCAGGAGCGAACAAACTCGCGGTAGCTCTGGGGGTACCCGCCGCCGTCCGGGAAACGGAACGAATCGACTGCCTCGAAGTCGACATGCTCGAACGAGGGGGATTCAGGCGCGGGGACACTCATGACTCGATTATGGTCGGATTGCTGAAGCCACGCCCCTGGAACCAGATGGAGTGAAGGCGGCGACCGTCAGTCCCACACCACGAACACGACGCGTTCGTGTCCGGACACTGCAGGGATCCGGCAGTACTCCTCGCCCGACATCGGACGCCAGTTGACCGTAGACATCGCAGGTAGAGCCCAGGATCGCGTCGAACCGCGCTAGTTGAACCAGCGGCGCGTTTCGCTAATCTTCGCTGCAAGTCGACAGGAGTGTAGGTTCCGGATCTACTTGTCCGAGCCGCCTGGGATTTCCGAGATCTTCCGCGACACTTGTCCACGAAATTCCGTGCGAAGATGTCCCTTTCCACAGCCCTGGTCCGAGTCGAAGCCAGGTCATCGCGGCCAGGCTGACTCTCGGTCTCCACCGTCACCTTTTCGCAGCCCAAGTAGCGCGTAATTCGGGGGACACTGCCCCTAGAAAAGGAGGTGACTGACGATGGGTGACACCTTCTGGTTCCTCCCGTTACCGTATGAGACCCTGCGATGGCCGGCCGCGACCTATCCGTGCCTGGTCGACTTCCAGCGCAGTTGCTTCCCTGGGTAACGCACAGGCGGGCCAGCGAGGTTTGGATTGCTGGCCCGCTGTCATGCTCTCAGTTGTTGGTGACGACGAGGTTGTCGCCGACCTGGCTCGGGTTGGAAAGGATGCTGGCGAGGACCGGCGCGAACTTGACGTAGCGGAATCCGTTTGTGTCGACGCCATTCACCATGCCGACGATCTTCGTGGTGCCGTACATGTAAGCAGGACCGCCCGAGTCACCACCGTTGGACGAACCACACGATCAGATCCGGGTCGCATTCTGCGAGCAGCCCGAGAATCCGCTCGGCTTCGGAAACCGCCGGGTCGACGCATGGCACGGCGTCGGCTGCGGTGGACGTCGGGGTGACGGTGATGGCGAGACAGTATTCGCTGTCGGAAGCTCGAGCCGGAGCCGCGTAGACAGCTATTTCCACTGGTAGGTGGAGCGGATGTCCATCCAAATCTTCTGTTCGACCACCTCCGAGGTCTAGCCTGACCTGACAGGGTCGGGACGGTCAGGCACCCCCGGGGGTTTGCACATGATCCCCAATGGCTGGAAGTGGGGACTCCCCTTGCAGCGGGAGTGGCGTCGCACGATCTGGGCCGTGATCCCATGTGACCTCGGCGGACACTGCACCTGATTGGAAGTGAACTCGGATGGACCCATACGGGATTTGGTTCGGCCCCATCGGCAACCTGTTGGACATCGTGAACTACTGGCTGACCTTCGGGCACCTGCCCGGCTGAACGCCTGGAACAACGACAGCGGGCCAGCATGATTCGATTGCTGGCCCGCTGTCATGCGCTCAGTTGTTGGTGACGAAGAAATTTCAAACCCATTGAGAGTGCACTCGATTCAAGAATCCGGAGTCGGCTCGCTGGCTTCGCGGGGTGACGGCCTGGTTCTCATGCTTGGTCTGGGTCGTAATTTCAGCTAGATTCTTGGGCCGCCTGGGGTTGCGCTGCCGGGTGTAGGTGCGTTCCATCTGCTCGAACGGTGCAACACGGCGGCGAGTAATAGAGTGACGAGACCTGGCCCCGATTGTTCTTGGAGGTCGCCGTGATCGATTTCGTTCGCCGATCGGTCGCCTGCGCGGCCATCGTGGCCGGTTCGGTTCTGGCCGGCGGCCGTCGCCTCCGCCGCGGCCACCGTTCCGTTCCAGATCGACCCGGCGCCGTTCGGGAACCCGAACGGCAGCTTCGACGTACCCGCGTTTCGCTGCGTGGCCGTGGTCGGCGAACAGCCCGGGACGGTGACGATCACCGGCCCGAAGGAGGGCCGGTGGGGATGTCTACTTCCGTCAAACGTGCACTGGCTGAATCTGTCTAGTGGAGCCTCCGGCTCCGCCCAGATGTCGGGCGGCTTGGACGGACGCCCGGCAGCGGTCCTGCCGACCGGGACCGGGCAGGTTGTCGTCGCCGTGGTAATCGATGGCAGCACGATCATCACACCGGGCGTCGCAGCCGTCTACGTTCCGTAGACGACTGCCCCGCGGGCCCGGGAGGACGCGCTGGTCTCCACTCACCAGGTTCGGAGACGCCCGAACCGACTGACTTCGTAGCGGCTTTCGCGATGTGTCTCAGGAACCCGCCTCATACTCCTCACGTCCTCTCGACCGCGGAGCAGTCCCTCGGACCAGAGGAAGCCCGAAAGCGATCGATTCCGGCCGCCGGAGGCGGCTGGCCCGAACCGATCTGCCGGAACCGGCCCAAAACTCCTGGCCGAAACTGGTTCACCCGAATCCTCGAACCCGATTTACCTGCCACCGGGCGCTGTCCTGTTTGACGATGGCCTGTCAGGACGGTGTGCGACGGTTCAGGACCGGCTGCGGCCCGGGCCGCAAAGCGCGAGGCGCATCGGCTGGTGTCTGGGCCGTGGTCATCGTTCAGACTTCGCCTGGGCCGACTACCCGCAGCCCCTCGGGTGGCACCTCCCGGACGAGGAACTTGTCGTCGATGTCGATGACGATGGCCACATAGAACACCGGCCGGCCGTCGATTTGAACGTGGCATCCGATGTTGAAGCCCAGGAGTCGGGGGATCCGCTGGAGGACTGGTTCGCCGCCCACGATGCCGGCGTCGGGATGCAGCCGCGCAGCTTCGGCCAGAATGGCTCGCTGTACGACGCCTCGGTCGATCAGGTCGTCGTCATCGGTCAGCAGCGAGAAAGATACCGGTTCAGTACATACGAACGGCACCTCGAGCTTCATCGGTTGCGGCACTCCGTCCTGTGGTGCTGGGGGGACGTAGGGTGCGAACGTGATGCGGTATGCCGCGATCGGTCGATGGGAGCCACGGTCGATGACGAACGTCCAGTAGCCGTTGTGTGTCGGCACGGTACCGCGCAGCGCTGGTCCCCCGCTCGAGGTCGCGCCCAGGAACTCGTCGTAGCCGAGAAGTTCAGCGTGCGTTCCATGTTCGGCGTCGCGGGTGTGAGCATGAACCTCGGCCAGTTCGACCTCGAACAGTGACACCGGGTAGCGATACTTCCGCCCGGCGATCTGGGCGTGGAACTCCCTGAGGGCGTCGGTATCCAGATCGTCTGCGATCCAGTGCGCGATCTCGCGTGTGGTCACTTCCTCGATGGGACGGACGGGTTCCGGGAATCCACGAAACACTCCGTCCTCGTCGACGCTGTCCGCGAAGGATTCGAAGTCCATGTTCGCGATCGACAGGTTGTTCTCCACGCCACACATCTCCGAGGGAATGACGCGGAAGGTTCTTCCACGAGGCCGTTCCGGTTCGTCGGGCCCGGTGTAGACGGCGACGATGGGCATCTCGGGGTTCTTCACCGTCTCGGCGTCGACGAGAAACACGTAGTAGGGCGGCGGTTCGCCGATTGCCTCGAGAAGTCCGTCGACGGTCAACCCGTCGTACTCCGGATTGTCGATGCAGGTGAGGTAGGCGGCGAATTCGGTGTCGCCTTCCTGCGGTACCGGAGCCATTGCTGCTACGGCAATGTCCCGCCAGGCGGCGTCGTCGCTGAAATCTGTACGGATGAGCAGTGACTCGTCCTCGAGATGGTCGGCAAGGACTCGTCCCGTTCCGAGAGTGGCGAGCACCTCCGCTTCGCGGCGATCGTGCTCCTCGATGGCTAGTTCGGCCGTGATATCAGCGGGATCGCGATCAGGTGGGTCGACTGGAACGATCGAGTCCACGATCCGAACACAGTCGTCCCGGTTGATCTCCTGGTAGCTGCGGATTTCGTATGTCCAGTCACCGATGGACTGGCGGTAGCGTTCCGGTGTCGAATCGTTCGGCCACTCGGCTTTCGGTTCGCCGATCGCTGTCACCCATCGGCGCAGTGTGAACTGTGGCGTATACCCGCTGATCGACAGACTCAGTTCGCCGGCGCGAGCATCGCCGGATTGAGGCTGCACGTTTGTCGTCATCGGCAGCCACGTCGGAAGCGCCTGAGGAATCCCGGCCAGGACGCGCTGACGTTCCTCGTGCTCGCGATGGAATCTCGCGATGTCATCCTCGGCCGGGCGTGACGGGCCTGTCCATGTGAACAACGTAGGCTCGAATGCGTCGTCCAGACTCGGGTTTTCGAGCTCCATCCAGTCCTCGCCTCGCTGCCACCGCACAGCGATACCGAGTTCCGCGTCGAACACATAGGTGACCGTTTCGTTCGCATGCTGGTCGAGGGCGCTCACCTCCCAGCCGTCGCGGCCACGAACGCGGACTGCTCTGGGTGCACTCGGTCCGACGAATCGTTGGTCGTCGAACCCGCGAGTTGTCTTGGCAGGAAACACGTCGTAGGCGCGTAGAAGAAGGGACGGCGAGCCAGTCCCCATGGTTGCGTACATGGTGTCGGGGGACTTGACGGCGTGGACCATCGTGCCGTCCTCGTCGCGCGACCATCTGTCGGTGGTGTTCTCGATGAAAGTGGGCTCACCGGAATCATTCTCGTAGCGCCAAGCTTCCTCAGGCGCGTGCCACACGCGTTCCCGAGATCCGTCTGGCCGGTGGACCGTTCCGCGAGCGGTCCGTCCCATCGTGCCGTAGTTCGAGCCTCGGACCCGTTCCCACGTCGGCGTCATGATCGGAACGTACCCGACGGTATTCTTCGTCGTTTACTGGCGTCCGTCCTGCACGCTACAGGGCGACCTTCGAGCTACAGGAGCGATGATCTGCCGCACCTTCGGTCCGAGGAGCACGCTGCCCGCATCCGCTCGCTGGGACTCCCGGAGGTAGTCGTGCGCATCGCCCTCGAGGGGGGCGAGACCGTGCACCCGGTTCCGCAGAACCTGGCCGACTCTGCTTGGGCGCCAGCCTGGTCGAGGCCCTGGATCTTCTGCTCAACGACAGGACGAGTGGCACCTGCCCTGCGCGAAGCACCGCCGCGATCGCGGCCGACGCCGTCGAATCCGGGGGAGGCAGAACGAGCGGCTCCCGCTTCCCACCGACAGCAGGTGGTGAGACGGCTCGGGCCAGGAGCGAACGGCCGTTGCGAACGCCGGTCAGCAACATCGCTCGCCGGATCGCTGCCCGAACGGGCATCCGCTCAGCCCGGGCCACTGCCTCGTCGGGTGGGAAGCGGGCGCCGTCACCTACGCGCCGCCGTGCACCGGACCGGCGCCGCAGCGAGAGCGGTGGGCGAGCGGTTTCTCAAATCGGCCGCCACAAAGCGGACCGGCCGGTACGGTCATGCGGCATTGCTCCTCCACAGACAGGACATCTTCGTATGAAGCGCACCACCCGACTACTCGCGGGAGCGTTCGCCGCCCTGGCCATGACCGTGGGGCTCACCGCCACGACGACCAACACCGCCGCGGCGGTCGGCACAGACGCAAGTCCACGGGATTACCAGCCGTACGATCCGGCCACAGTCAGCTCGGTCCCCATCGCGTATCCCGGCATGTTCATCGATTTCACCGGCGACATGAGTCCCAGATCTCCCACAGATACCGCGTTGAAATACTACGGTAAGTACTGCACGCTCGGCGTCGTCGGAACCGATTCGGCAGGCCGAAAGATCGGAATCACCGCAGGTCACTGCAACGAAGCGCAACTGGTACCGGACCCCGCGAATCCTGGACAGCTCAAAAAGCCCGGACAAGACGCGAACCTGGAACCGTGCACCAGCCAGGCGGCCTGCGTCAATCCGGACTACCCCAAATACCCCGGTGTCAAACCCGGCACATCCGTTACGAACAACGATCACCCCGTCTACGACTTCAATGCCGTCAAGTATGCGCAGAAGAACAATAAGCCACAGGTGAACCCCATCGGATGGGTCCGTTGGGTAGATGCGAATGGTCTCCTGAAGAACGGCGAGCAGAACCTGGAGACAACCACCGACTACATGGTCATCGAGTTCGCCCCCGAGGTCCAGCTGTCGAGTCAGGTGAGGGACAAGGACGGCAATGCCGCTCGCCAGTCAGGCGGGGGTCTCTTCAAGGTCAATTCGATCTACAGCGGTGCCGGCGGGGCTCCTGCCCTGCCTCCGATTGCCATCGGGCTCAATACTTCCACCTGGATCGAAAACTACGGCGCACGCTCTGACCGCACCCCCGACATCTTCTCGGTCGGGGTTAATCGAGGGGCGGTAGGCGCGGTCAACAACGGCATCATCCGTTCCTACGCCGCCAATAAGAACGGCGATTCCGGCGGGCCTGTTGTTATGAACGGCACCGGCAAGTGGGTCGGAATCACATTCGGTGCGGTTCCCGGACTTGTGTCGCCGTACAGCTCCACGTCCGCCAAGAACATCCTCGACAACCTGAACTCGCGCAATGACGTCGGCAGCGGCTTCGTCATCACCAACAACTGACATCTAGTGTCACCATGAGCCCCGCAGGACCGCGTCCGGGCCTGCGGGGCTCGTCGCTGTAGCGGCGCCGAGCTGACGACTGTGATGTTCGCGGTCGTCGTCGAGCCGGGCGAGCCTGGATGGGTCTCGCCGGTTCGGGCACCTCAACGAGGCCTGCCACTTCGGCCTTCTTCGATATCCGTGCAGCCAAAACAGATTGAGTCGTTCGACCTCCCCAAGACCCGTGAAGATCTCGTATCGCCATCCGACAGCCGCACACGCCGAGCGGGTTTTGTCCGCCTGCAAGGTGAACTTTTCATCCAGCCGCCGCGGATTCCGCACATCCCACAGGGTTACGGCGCCATCAGCATCGGTAGACAACAGGTCCGGCACGTGACGGAACTTGCGCGGCTCCGTCCAGCGCAGCTCAACCGGTTGCGCAACCAGCCAGGTGATCGAAGACAGCCGATCGAGTCTGCGCAGCAAATCGTGCTCAAGCCCGGACTCGAGCGCGAGGTGCCCACCCGTGGTGGTCGAGAAAGCGGTCGAAGGCAGCGATTCGGTAGATCGGCTCGCTAAAGTAGCGTCGCGTTTCGCTAATCTTCGCTGCAGGTCGACAACAGACAGAAGAGGCTCCGTCGGGGAGTACGCCGCAGCCCGCGCAGACGTAGTGCTCGTCAAGGCCTCCCGCGGGGCCCGCCTTGACGAGGTCGCCGCCGCGCTCACATAACTCGTGAGCGTAACTCGTGAGCGCGAGCTTCTTCAGGCTACGGCGCCGGCGCGGACATCTTGCCGCTGTTTCGTTCCGCGCATGCCGCTTCCGAACGCAACCCCACGGGCGGCATATCGTCCGCATATCGAAAATTGCATACGCGCTGGCAACACCGCGTTGTCTTGACTTTCGGCATGTCCTACAGAGACCTGGGTTTGATCGACAGCGAAGTGATCGCGGAGCGACGCGTCCGAGCGCTCGACGATTCGTCACCCTCGGCCGTCCCGACCACTGGGGTCAGAGTTTTCGGATGCGGTCACGACGAAGCCGTTTTGTTCCGCGAGATGGGACCCCGCCTCGGGATAACGCCAAGCATCACCGAGGAAGCGGTCAGTGAAACCAACGCTGAACTGGCGCGTGGCAACCGATGCATCAGCGTGAGCCACAAGACGCAGATCGACAATTCCACGCTGCTGGCGCTGAGCCGAGTCGGAGTGGAGTACATCTCCACCAGAAGCGTCGGGTACAACCACATCGACGTGGAATTCGCGGCGAGCATCGGCATCTCGGTCGGCAACGTCGACTACTCGCCCGACAGCGTGGGCGACTACACACTGATGTTGATGCTGATGACCGTACGCCACGCGAAATCAATTGTCCGCCGCGCCGATACGCATGATTACCGGCTGAATGACACGCGCGGCAGGGAGCTGCGCGACTTGACCGTCGGGGTGATCGGAACAGGGCGCATCGGCACAGCAGTCATCGACCGGCTGCGGGGATTTGGCTGCCAAGTGCTGGCACATGACAGCGGGCCTCACGCCTCCGCCGACTACGTTCCGCTCGATGAACTGTTGCGGCAGAGCGACATTGTCACGCTCCACACTCCACTCACCGCGGACACACACCATCTCCTCGATCGCCAACGCATCGACCAGATGAAGCACGGCGCGTACATCATCAACACGGGTCGCGGACCGCTGCTCGATACCGAGGCCCTCCTCTCCGCATTGGAGAGCGGCCGGTTGGGCGGCGCGGCGCTCGATGTCGTCGAAGGAGAGGAAGGGATCTTCTACGCCGACTGCAGGAAAAAGCTCATCGAGAACAAGGCCCTGGTGCGGCTACAGCGCCTGCCGAATGTGCTGATCAGTCCGCACTCCGCCTACTACACAGACCACGCCCTGAACGACACCGTCGAAAACAGCCTCGTCAACTGCCTCAACTTTGAAAGTGGGAGAACAGCATGAGCAGATTGAAGGTCGGGGTCATCTTCGGAGGGGCTTCCGAAGAACATCCCGTCTCCATCAAGTCGGCGCGAGAGGTGGCAAGAAATCTCGACACGGAGAAGTACGAACCGTTCTGGATCGGCATCACGACCGGCGGCGAGTGGAAGCTCTGTGACGGCCCCGACGCGGATTGGGAGAATCGCAGCGCCCGTCCCGCCGTGCTGTCACCCGATCGAAGTGTGCACGGCCTGCTGGTCATGGAGCAGGGGGGCTACGAAACCGTGCGCCTCGACCTCGTCTTCCCCGTACTTCACGGCAAGCTCGGCGAAGACGGCGCGATCCAAGGTCTGTTGGAGCTCGCCGGCATCCCCTACGTCGGCTGCGACATCCAGGGCTCGGCTGTGTGCATGGACAAGGCCCTGGCCTACATCGTGGCCAAGAGCGCGGGAATCGCCACGCCGAGCTTTTGGGTTGTCGCGGAGAACGAGAAGGTCGACGCCGATCACCTTCGCTATCCGGTCTTCGTGAAGCCGGCCCGTTCGGGTTCATCTTTCGGCGTCAGCAAGGTCACCCGAGAAGACGAGCTGCCGAACGCGCTGAGCGCGGCGCGACAGTACGACTCGAAGGTCCTGATCGAAGAAGCCGTGGCCGGCAGCGAGATCGGCTGCGCGGTCATGGGTGAACTATTCGGCCTGATCACTGGGGAGGTGGACCGCGTCGACCTCTCGCACGGATTCTTCAGGATCCACCAGGAGGACTCACCCGAAACCGGATCGGAGAACTCGACGTTCATCGTTCCCGCCGACATCTCCGACGAATCGCGCCGGCTCGTCCAAGAGACCGCCAAGGCCATCTACCGCACCCTGGGCTGCAAGGGACTTGCCCGCGTTGACATGTTCCTCACCGACGACGGACGGGTGGTCCTCAACGAGGTCAACACCATGCCCGGCATGACGTCGTACAGCCGGTACCCGCGGATGATGGCCGCCGCGGGACTGCCGATCTCCGACATGATCGACCGGCTCATCTCGATGACAATGCACGGGAAGAAGCGATGAACGACGACTTCGTCTACGTCGACGACTGGGTGCCCGGAGTCCGCTGGGATGCCAAGTACGCCACGTGGGACAACTTCACCGGCAAACCGGTAGACGGCTACCTCGCGAATCGAATCGTCGGCACCCGGGCTTTGTGCGCGGCCCTCGAGCAAGCACGCGAGAAGGCAGCTTCCCTCGGCTTCGGATTGCTTCTCTGGGACGGCTACCGTCCTCGACGCGCCGTCGACAGCTTCCTACGCTGGTCAGAACAGCCGGAGGATGGCCAGACGAAGCAGCGGCACTATCCCAATATCGACAGACCCGAGATGCTCGAAAAAGGATACGTGGCAACCCAGTCGGGCCACAGTAGGGGCGGCGCCGTTGACCTGACGCTCTATCACCTTGCGACCGGTGAACTTGCTCCTATGGGTGGCGACCACGACCTCATGGACCCGATCTCACATCATCGAGCACGAGGAATCAAGCCAATCGAGTCCAAGAATCGTGAGCTTCTTCGTTCCATCATGGAGGACTGCGGATTTGATCGGTACGACTGCGAGTGGTGGCACTACACGCTGAAACGCGAACCATATCCAGATGTCTACTTCGACTTTCCGATCACGTGATGGGTCTCCATTGTGTCTCGCAGTGGGGGCGTTTGGCGAACAACGACGAGGTCGTGATGCGGCGCACCGGCCCATCGGGGCTGGAGGTCTTCTTGCGACACACCGATCCATCGAAACTGTACGACTGGGCCTCCGACGGATACCCCTCGAGCGAGGAGTACCTGTTCTGGTCCCGCAAGGTCTGCGGCTTGGCGTGTCTCCAGTCGCTGCTCCACGGCTGGACTGACGTTCGACTGTCGATGGGCGAACTCCTTGCGCTGGCCGTCGAGTGCGGTTGCTATGTGGTGGAGCCTTCGGGCAAGGTCCACGGCCTGCTCTACAGGCCATTCATGGCGTGGGTCAGCACACAATTCGGATTCGACTGCCAACTGGTCGAGCACACCCCGATTCAGGTATCGGCCCGAGAGCTGCGGCCCGGGCAGGTCATGATCGCTTCGGTATCACCCGAGATTCGCGATCCCAACACCTACGAGCCGCGACGAGGAGGCCATCTTGTGCTGATCTATGCAGTCGATGATGGAGTGGTGCGGTTTCATAACCCGTCGGGCTACTCCCACAATTCAGACTCTGCATCGCTGCCCATGCATGTGTTCGAGCGGTTTCATGCCAACCGAGGAATCTTGGTCAGAGGGGCATCGTGATGCTGGCTGGCGAACCCGCACCGCGCGTCGTTGTCGCGGGCGGCCATTCGGCCGGGCACATAGAGCCCGCAATGAACTTCGCCGACGCGCTGAGCCTGCTGGAGCCCACGGCCGAGATCACCGCGCTCGGCACTGTCCGTGGCCTGGACACCACGCTCATCCCTGCCCGCGGCTATTCGCTCGAACTTATCCCGCCCGTGCCACTGCCGCGCAAGCTGAGCCGCGACCTGCTGCACACGCCGGGCAGACTGCGCGACTCCGTCCGGGCGACCGGAGCCGTACTCGACCGCGTGCGGGCCGAGGTCGTGGTGGGCTTCGGGGGCTACGTGGCCATGCCCGCTTATCTTGCCGCACGCCAGCGGGGAATGCCGATCGTCGTCCATGAGGCGAATGCCCGGCCTGGAGTGGCGAACCGACTGGCGGCCCGGATGACGACCCACGTATTTACCGCCGCGCCCCGTGTCCACCTGGCTCACGCCAGCGCGATCGGCATCCCGCTGCGGCCGGCGATCACCAGGCTCGACCGGGCCGCGCTGCGCGAGGCGGCTCGGCAACGGTTCGGCCTGCGCCTGGACGAGCCGGTACTGATGGTCACTGGCGGTTCGCAGGGAGCTCAAGCGATCAACGCCGCCGTGGCCGGCGCTGTAACAGCGTTGCGGGCGGCCGGCGTGCAGGTGCTGCACATCACCGGGCCACAGCGCATGGTCGAGCCGCCCGACGGCGACCCCGGCGACCCGCCCTACGTCGTCGTCCCGTACGTCGATGAGATGCAGTACGCCTACGCCGCAGCCGACTTCGCGATCTGCCGCTCGGGGGCGATGACGTGCGCCGAACTCGCCGCTGTCGGCTTACCGGCCGCCTATGTGCCGCTGCCGCTGCGCGGCGGTGAGCAGCGCTTGAACGCCGAGGCGGTCGTTGCTGCCGGCGGGGCAGTGATCGTCGACGATGCCGATCTCAACGCAGGATGGATCGAAACCACTCTGATCCCGCTGCTCGCCGATACCGAGCGGAGAGCGGTGATGTCGGCTCATGCGTTGGCAGCCGGCGCACCCGACGTGGGTTCGCTGCTGGCCCGGCACGTGCTTACGGTCGTCGCTGAGCGGCGGGCAGTCGCACTGCGACGGAGAGCCCGCCGGCAGCTCGGGGGCTGAGCGTGAGGGATCCGTCGTGTGCCTGAGTGATGCTCTTGACGATCGCCAGGCCAAGGCCCACCCTCGCATCGTCCCCGCGGGTGCGAGCAGTGCCGCGCTGAAACGGCTCGGTGAGTGTCGAGACCAACTGTGGACTGAGCTTGTCGCCGGTGTTCTCGACCGTGAGCATGACGGACTCGGAGCCGATGGCGGTGCTGATCTGCACGCTGCCGTGCTCGGGGACATTGTGGACGATCGCATTGTGCAGAAGGTTCGTAGTCAACTGCAGCAAGAGTGCGTGTGAGCCGATGACCGGCGCGATGTCCCCGGAGGTCTCGATGCTGACGCCGTGCTTCTCCGCGAACGGGAGGAGTGTCTCGGCGGCTTCTTCCGCGATGAGCGACAGATCGACGTCTTCTCGGCTGAAGGACCGTTGGTCGGTACGGCTGAGCAGGAGCAATGCCTCGGTGAGCTCGATCGCTCGTGCGTTGACAGCGCGGAGGCGTTCGTCGAGCTCGCCGCCGTCGCGGTTCGGATCGTTGCGGGCGACATCGAGAAGGGTTTGTGTGATCGCCAGCGGGGTGCGCAACTCGTGGGAGGCGTTGGCGGCGAATCGCTGCTGCGCGGCGTCTCGTGCTTCGAGCCGTGCGAGCATGGCGTCGAAGGCATCGGCAAGTTCACGGAACTCGTCGTTGCGTCCCTCCAGTTCGATCCGGTACGACAGCGAGCCACTCCCCGCCTCCCGCGCGGCGCGCGTAATGCGCGCCAACGGGGCAAGCATTCGGCCCGCGAGAATCCAACCACCCACAAGGCCGAACACCAGCAAGAACCCGAGCGCCAAGATCGCTGCCGGGACAAACACCACGGGACCGAAGTTGCTCGGGTCGAAGACCCGGGCAAAGTCGGCCCGAGCAGGGAATTGGAAATTCGTGGACCGCCCTCTCAGCAGGAAGACCCAAACCGCCGCAAGGAGCAAGACACCAGCGAGCATGAGGAACCCGGCATAACTGAGAGTGAGTTTGAGGCGAACGCCCAACCCAGGCGCTCTATCCACCGTCGCCCCCGCCTCTGGCGTCCGGTTCGGTATCGATGCGGTACCCGACCCCCGGCACCGTGGCGATCAGCCACGGTTCGCCGAGCCGCTTGCGCAACGTCGAGACCGTGATGCGCACGGCATTCGTGAACGGATCGGCGTTCTCGTCCCACGCCCGCTCCAGCAACTCCTCGGCGCTGATCACACCGCCCTCGGCAGCGACGAGAACTTCGAGCACCGCGAACTGCTTCCGGGTCAGCGCGACGTACCGGCCGTCCCGGTAGACCTCGCGACGGAACGGGTCCAGCTGAAGACCAGCGATCTCCCGCACGGGCGGCCTGCTGTGCGCGCGCCTGCGGTCGAGGGCCCGGAGACGGAGCACGAGCTCCTGCAGCTCGAACGGCTTGGTGAGGTAGTCGTCGGCACCGAGCTCGAACCCGGAGGCCTTGTCGTCCATCCGGTCCGCGGCAGTGAGCATCAGGATTGGTATGCCGCCACCGGAAGCGACGATGCGCTGGGCGATCTCGTCACCGGAGGGGCCGGGGATATCACGGTCGAGGACGGCGATGTCGTAGGCGTTGACGCCCAACAGATCCAGGGCAGTGTCCCCATCACCGGCGATGTCGGCCGCGATCGCTTCCAGGCGCAGCCCATCGCGGATGGCTTCCGCCATGAACCGCTCGTCCTCGACGACCAACACACGCATGCTCGCCATGTTAGGCGGCCGCGTATATCGCCGGCGTATCAAAAATCGCCTTCGGGCTGGCAACAGCGCATTGTCTTGATCGAGCAGTATGGGCCAGACCGCAGCACGACCGAAGACCAGCAGGACTCCCAGACCGACCCTTGTCGGCCTGGTCCTCGTCATCTTCGCTATGACCGTCGGGATCGTCGTAGACCGGTCGGCATCGCCATCGGGGACGACTGGACCTGGTGCAGTGCGGGTCTGAGGTAGCACCAGAGATACGCGGACCGATGCCGATGGCGACATGACTGAATCTGACGGAGCCCTCCCCGACGGCGCGACAGTTGATCGCCTCCCCACCACGGGCGAGGTCTTCTGCGAGGTCCCCGAAGGTGGCTATCTGATAGAGGTCAATGGCCGTGGGTTCGTCAACTACGGCTGGCCCGAACCACTAATCCAGGCGATGTGTGGCGGATCCGGCTGCGGCCCAACGATGGAACCGCACCGCAGCCGGCTCAGATGTGGGACATGCCCGGATACGGGATCCCCGAGGACAGCCCGCTCCCGAGCCCACAGTGGAGCCGGTGGAATCGGATGAGCCGAAGTGGATCACGGTGTCCGGGCCAGGAAGCGTCAGCCGCACGGTCAAACCGTCCGAACTTTGAGCCGAGTCCGCCGAGAGGGAACGTCGGGCATGGGGCGGCGGTGACCCAATCCCCGAACTGCTTGAGTACGACGGCGGACAGCACCTCGCCAAGTACGACCGCGCCCTCGTGCTCGCACTCATCGACATGGACGACACCCGGCTACGCGAGGTCGCGCGATGGTGCGTCACCAAGGCGTACAAGTTCGCTGGCCTCGCCGACCGACCCTGGATCGCACCCGCGTTGGCGACGCTGCACGCCGGTGACCCACTGCCATCGCCGTTCGACGACCCGGCCACAGCATCCGCACACTTCGACGTCGAGTGCCGACCAGAAGCGCCGGACCGTGTGAGTAACAGACAGGGCGTGATCTACTCCATCGGGGAGTTCGACCCGTTCGACATGGGTCCGATCAGCCGTCCCGCGTTTGCGCTCCCCACGATCTTCGCGGCCGCAAAGCCGGACCCGAGGCAGGCCGCGTTCGAGGCGCTCTACGGCGCCTCGGTTACATACCAGGAAGATGCACGCGAACTGCATGGCCAGCTCCGGGCGGCATTCGGGATCGCACCCGGCCAGCCGTAACCGGTATCAGCGAGCCAACGCAACTGGACCGGAGACAACCTCACCTGCTGGTCATTCGGGATGCGTCCGTCTCATCGGATCACAAAACCCCAGGTTCTTGTCTCAACATCTCAACATGTCCGAATTCTGTCTCAAGATTCGGTGTCTGCGGCAATGTAGGTTCCGGATCTACTTGTCCGAGCCACCTGGGATTTCCAAGATCTTCCACGACACTTATCCACGAAATTCCGCGCAAAAATGTCCTTTCCCACAGCCCTGGTCCGAGTCGATGCCAGATCATCGCGGCCACACATACTCCCGGTCTCCACCGTCACCCTTCCGCAATCCCAAGAAACCACCATCGCGGCCGCCACAGGCACTCGGTGCCGGTTCCTGCCACCCCTCCGGGTCTCCGGCAGCCCTGCGATCGGCGCAAACATCGGCTTCCGGCTATGGCGTGGCGGCGCGCGCTCGAACCGACGCGCTCAACTCCGCCATCCACATCGTCACCTCGCGCAAACACGAACACTCCGCACCGGCCGTGCGACATCACAGGTCAGTCCTCAGCTGACCAGCACCAGAGCGCCCCGGTCGATGGGCTCGACCGGGTTGGTTCAGCACGGAGGGCCGCTAGCGGACGAGTGCGATGCCGACGCTGGGGCCGCCGTTCGCAAGCCGGACGAGCGGGCTGTTCCACCACGTTTGCGGCGTCGCGTCGTAGGTGAGTCTTTGGTAGGGCTGTGGGGTTGCAGGTGGGCGCACGTTGACCACGATTGGTTCCGCATCCTGGTGGACGACGGCGAAGCGGTCTGGCGCTGTGGCGCCGACCCCGACGAACTTCGTTGTCGGCGAGTTCAGAGCGTCGATTTCATAGACGCGCCGGTACTCGGTCGCGTATGTCGTGCCCATCTTCGATGCGTAGACGGCCACCTCTTGAATGGCCTCGTAGATCGGGAATCCCGCGTTGCGGGCAGCGACCAGTGTCTGAGTGGTCATTCCTTGTGGGGCGGCGCTGTCGCCGGAGGCGAGGCTGGCTGCTGCAGAGGTGATCGGCGCCAGCAGATCTGCGTTCGGTGTGGCTGCTGCAGGCACGGCCCCAC
This sequence comes from Rhodococcus sp. BE178, assembly GCF_050433545.1. NCBI lineage: Bacteria > Bacillati > Actinomycetota > Actinomycetes > Mycobacteriales > Nocardiaceae > Rhodococcus > Rhodococcus sp. BE178. The sequence continues at coordinate 103,417 of NZ_JBNPXA010000005.1, forward strand.
CCACGACCGCCGCTGCGGAAATGGCTGCCGCGGCGAGCAACTGCCTCAATCCACGTGCCTTCATAATGATCTCCCCCCATGTGTTGTGGCGTTGAGTGGCCGCGGGAGACGCTAGCGCCCTCCCCGCTCCTCCCTCTGATGTCTCGTCACGTCGCCTGACTTCATTACTGACCCTCTACCGAAGGAGGGCCGTACCGGATTCTGCGGATGAGTCCTGTTGACGACTGGCGTACACGACAAAAGACCCTCTTCACGGCCTGGACGAGGAAGGTCCCCCGTTGTCAGCTTCCGAACGGGAGGGTGATGCTGCCGGTCCCGGGCTGGGGCGCGGTGGCGTTCACGGGCAGGGACAGAATCTGCCTGTGTCCCGAGTCGGCGATGTAGACGCGGTCGCCGTCGAGGTCGATGCCGCTCAGTCCACGGAAGCCGCTGAACGGCAGGGTTACTGGGGTCGAGGTGCCAGCGGGAACTTTGCGGACCGTTCCGCCCGGTCCGGGCTTGCCGAGAGAGCCGAAACCGCCTTCGTACGTATTCGACTCGTCGACGTAGTACACGTCACCGTCGCGGACGGTCAGACCGGTGAACGTGCTCTCAGCGCCGTACGGGAGGACGGTCGATTCCAGGGCTCCGGCCGGAAGCGTGAACAGTCTCTTCGAGTACATGTCGCTGGCGTAGACGTCGCCGCCATCGACCGCGATCTGGACCGGCCCGCCGTCGAGGCCGCGAAACGGTAGCTCGGTCGGGGTCGACGCCCCCGCGGGCAGTTCGAGGACTCGCTGGTTGAACGTGTCTGCGACGTAGACGTTGCCGTCCTCGACCGCGATGCCCAGCGGCTGGTGCAACCCGGCGAACGGTAGAACCGTCGGCGTCGACTGTCCGGCGGCAAGGAGGAGGACCCGGCCCTGGTCGAGGACGTACACGTTCCCGTTCTCGACTGCGACGGCCCGAACGTCGGTGAGCTCGCCGAGCGGCAGAACGGATGGTGTGGAGGCACCGGCGGGAAGAACGAGAACTTCCTTGGCGGTGTCACTGTTGTTCGCCACGTAGACGGCACCGTTCTCGGCGGCGACACCGACGAGGTAGTTGGCCGTCGGAAACGCGAATGCCGTCTGCCCCGGTACCGGTACCCCGATGTCGAGCAGGAAGGACTGAACGGCCACGCCGGCATCGGCGAGTGGATCCGCCGCTGCCGTCGCCCCCCGCTGATCCGATCCCCGCGATGACCACCGCGGCTGCGACGCCGACGGCACACTTCTTCACAACAGCCATGCTTCCCCCTCGGTCAAGTGGACCACCCCTGGTGTGCGTGACGCTAACCGCATGAGCGAGTCACACACCGCCAATGTCGTTGTGCGGTCGTCGATTGTTACCGACCCTTGACCGGTCGGGGCGGGCTCAGCGGCTGTGGTTGACCGCTGAACACCGTGGCCAGCCCACTGTCATTCCGTTTCGCCGGCCCCGCCGATGCGTTCCACTGGTTGTGCGATTTCGTCTCCCGGTGCTTGTTCGGTGGGGCTCTGGTGGGGAAAGACGAAGCGGCGCATTGCCCACCACCGGAAGGCTGTCGCCATGAGTGTTCCGATGATGGAGCCGCTGACGAAGTCGGAGATGTTATCGACGACGAGCGATACGTGAGGCACTCTCAGGTCGAAGACGTATCTCGCAATCCCGAGCGGGATCTGGTTGATTGCGACGCCGATGCCGGCCACGGTGAAGTACAGGGCGGCCTCGTGATGTCGCGGGCGGCGTCCGCGCTCGGCGAAGGACCATTCTCGGTTCAGGACGTACGACAGGATCGTGGCGACGAGGACCGCGAGCACGTTGGCGGTGACGGGCTTGTCGGTGAGCACCGTCCACTTCAGGCCGAAGAACAACACCACTGTCGTCACGAACGTGATGGCGCCGACGGCGAGGAATTTGATCATCTCGGCGCGCTCGAGCAGCCGAGCGAGCCAACGATCCGGGATGTGGCCGACAATTCGTTCCGAGAATTGCATCGGGAGGGCACCTTTCGCGGTAGTCGTACGACGAGTGAAGAACCAGCGCCCGTGGAACACCCTGCCAACATGGGGGATCGGATGTCGGCCAACGATGGCCCGCGGTCAGGCGCTGTTCTGGGGCCTCGCGCTCGGACTGGATCAGCTGCCGAACGGGATGTCGATACGTCCTGTGCTGGGGCCGGGCGTGGGCGTCTCGATGGGAAGCGCGAGGGCATGCTTGTTCTGGTGGTCGGTGACATGGACGTTGCCACCGTCGACCGCTATGCCCGCAAGCGCCTGGAAGCTCTGGAACGCAACCACTGCGGAGGGCTGCGTGCCGCCACGGAAGCTCTCGACCGAGCTCACGCCGTAGATCGCGACCCCGGCATCGAACCGCAACTTGTGTCCGCGGATACAGGTTCGGAGATAGCTTCGGCCGACGCCGGCACCCCTACCGCGATCACAACACCCGCGGCCACCCCACCAGCAATCTTCCTACTCAAAGGCACTTCATCCCCCCATGGTCGACGACCATTCAAACTGCTGTGACGGTACCGCACAGAGCCTTAACCGCATCGGCCCAGCGCTGGACCCGGTCCACCTTTCATACCGCCCGGAAGGTTACTTTGGTTTGGCGTCGTCTTCGCAGAAGGGCTGAGGCGGAGTCCGGGGAGGGACTGTTCATCATGCATGGCGACACCAGAGATCGACTGGCATCGGATTCCGATGTCACCGAGACACAAAGCGATCGACGATTCCCCGCAAGATGGCCGACACTCGGGGTCATCGCACTGATCACGACCACGACGACAGTGCTGCTGTTCACCACGGTCAACCCGTGGATGCCGTACACGGGACTGTTCATGGGTGGCATTGACCTGGACGTGTACCGCGATGGTGCCCGCCATGTCATGGCCGGTCTGCCGCTCTACACCGAACCGGTCATTCACGGCCTGCTCTACACCTACACGCCGTTCTCGGCGCTGATATTTACTCCGTTCGAACTGCTGCCGGACGACGTCGACAAGTACATCTGGATGGGTCTCAACGCTTTCCTGTTGGCCCTCATCGTCGCGCTTTGTTGGCGGATCCTCGGCTACCGCATCAACTCTCACTTGGTCGCGGTCTCAGCATTGCTCGCGGTCGCGTGCGTGTTCTTCGAACCGGTGCGAACGACGTTTTACTTCGGGCAGATCAATCTGGTGTTGATGGCGCTGGTGCTCTGGGACACCTCCCGCGGCGAGCAGAGCAGGCTCAAGGGCGTTGGCGTGGGCATCGCGGCGGGAATCAAGCTGACGCCGGCGTACTTCGTGCTCTACTACCTGGCGCTTCGTCAATGGCGCGCTGCCACAGTCGCAACCGTCACCATCGCCGTGACGATAGGGGTCAGCTGGGCTGTGCTGCCGAGAGATTCGTGGCAGTACTGGACGGAGACCTTCTTCGATTCCACCCGCATCGCGGACGAGGGGCACGCGGCGAACCAGTCGCTGCGCGGGGCGCTCGTCCGGATCATCGGCGAGCCCGCACCCACTTGGCTGTGGCTGCTGCTCGCAGCACTCGTCATCGCCGTGAGCATGTGGGTGGTGATCCGACTTCACCGCGGCGGCGAACCCCTGCTCGCGGTCACCGTCACTGGCCTCACAGCCGCTGTGGTGTCGCCGTTCTCGTGGAGCCACCACTGGGTGTGGTTCGTGCCGCTGCTCGTTTACCTCGCGCATCGGACGCTGACGAACGCGTGGTGGTGGCTCGGAGTGCTCGCGCTGTTCGGGATGGCTGGGTCGTGGTCGTACTGGTTCCCTGACGACAGGGTCGTCGTCGGCCTGTACCTGTTTCCGTCCACATGGATTCCGTGGAGTGTGCTCGTGAACCTCTACGTCCTGGCCTACGCAGCAATTCTGGCCGGCGCGGCTGTCATCGCACTCCAACTACCACGGGATCGTGCGCCGCGAAGGCATACTCTGCCGGGAGGCACATCGCTGCCGACCACGGTGTCCGCCAACGCTGAAACAATGTCGTAACGCACACCCGATAGACAGTGCGACACCCACTCGGTGTCCGCGAATTCGAATAGAAGGGACGGAGATTCGATGGGTTCTCTCGGTATGATCTTCGACGGCGTCGCCGTGAACGACCTCCTCGTCACTGCCAGCGCGGTGGTCGCATTGGCCCCCTTCGACCTGGCATTCCACGGAATCGGAGAGTTGCTCGGATTTCCTCATGACGTCGTCAACGGTGCCTGGAGATCAATCCTTCAGGGACTCATCGACCTATCCTGAGTGGGACACTGACGGCGCGACAAGGCGCCACAGCCGGGCAACTGTCAGTGCTGCCGTACCCTCACACGGCCCCCTCCTCGTCGATATCGTCGACACGATGAAGATGAGGGACGTCGGCATCGTCGTTCTGGCAGCTAGCCTCACGACCGCCGGGTTGGTCTACCTGCACGAACGGCCGCCGGACCGACCCGCCGCGGCGCAGGTGGTCGGGGAGGTGACCTGCCTGGACCCCGGCATGTTCCCCGGGCACTTCCCACCCCCCTTGCCGCAGAGCTTCACACCGCCTCGATCAGGCACGGCCCCCGACGGTTTCCATCCGGTGGCCGTCGTGACGTGCGACTTCGCCTCGGGCCGAACCTACTTCGGCGCAGACGGACAGAATCCCGCCGGGGAGGCATTGGTCGTGAACGAAGTACGGCGCGAGGGCGACCTCGGCGAGCTGCTCGGTGCAATGGCCGCACGCTCAGATCCGCAGGCGTGGGGGATCGAGGCGTGGTGGGGTGGCAAACCGGGCCGAGGACCCACCGACTACCGTTGCACCCCCGGCACGACATGCGCGCTGCTGTGGCTGGTCGACCGAGATGGTCGAGCCATCCGCCCGTCGATTCCAGTCGACCGTTCCGGAGCGGACAAGGTCGATGGCCGCTACGCTATCGCCCGCCTGCCTGTCGTCAGCCGCATCGAGCACCGCCTCGATGTCCCCACCACGACCGGTTGATCCTGGCGCGCCGGCACCTTCACGCGTACTCGCTTCGGATTCAGACGCCGCACCGGATCCCCGATCTCCATGCCACCGTCAACCATCAGAACCGCGCCATCTAACGCTGAAAGTCGCAGATCCAGCGAACCCACAGCGGTTCATCCGTCGGTTTGCGGCGCGACGCTGAACTCCACCGCGATACGTCCGTCCGCCACTGGGACCGAGGTGTGGAACTCGAGTCCACAGTGGGCGGCAAGCTCGATCAGCTCGTCGACCGTCCTCTCCTTGCCTCCGAAACACATCAGCATGAACAGGTCCATGCCTGTGCCGACGCCGTGCCCTCGTACCGGCTCGACAACCACCACTGAGCCGCTCGGGGTTGCCGCCCGCCTGCACTCGGTCAGGATCTTCCGGGCGTGCTCGTCGTCCCAGTCGTGGAGGATGTCGGAGAGCAGGTAGGCGCCCGCTCCCGCGGGCAACGGGTCGAAGAAGCTGCCGGAAATGGCGCTCGCCCGATCCCCGAGTCCGCCGGCAGCGAACCGTTCGGCGGCCGCGGTCGCCGTGGGCGCCAGGTCCAGGACCCGGCCCTTGACGCCGGGATGGGCGTGCAGAATTTCGCTGAGCAGCTGCCCGTCTCCGCCGCCGACGTCGACGATGTCGGGAAAGCGGCTCCAGTTCAAGCTCTTCGCGATCTCCGGCGCCTGTTCGCGGAACCGCCAGTTCATCTGGGCGTCGAAGGTGCGCCGCAGTCTCGGCTCGGCGTCGAGATCCGCCCAGAAGTCGTGGCCGTACCGGTGCGGATAGGAGGGTGCGCCTGTGGTGACCGTTTCGAGAAGATCGACGAAGGCGAGTTCGGCGCGACCGCCTGCGCAGGTGATGTCGAGCAGGGGTTTGACCCCTTCCGGGGCGTCCTCGCTCATCTGGGCACCGAGGCGCGTGGGCCGGTAACGGGCGGGCTCGGCATCGAGACCGAAGACGCCGATCGTGACCAGGTGGTCGAGCAGGCGTCGCAGTGCCTGTGTCTCCGTTCCGGTTGCAGTGGCGAGTTGCTCTGCCGTTGACCCCTCGGTGCCTGCGTGTTCGACCAGGCTCAGGGTCGCCGCTACTCGGATCGCCATGGGTGTGGCCAGATCAGCCAGCGCCATGATCGACGGTGTTGCCGCTGGTTTGTCCACGGCACAAACCTACTCATGCCGGCGCACCTCCCAGTGAGAAGTGTCCTGTTTGACGATCGACGAACGGGACACTTGTTCGAGAGCTGCGGAATGGAGTGTGACCTTCAGGGATAGATGGCGGTGATTCTTCAGACGCAAGTGGCGGGCGCCGAGCGCCTAGGCGTCGATGCTGCATCTAATCTGTCGTCATGAGGGCGGGGAAGACGCAGGTAGCGATGCGGTGTGTCCCCTTCGCCATTCTTCTCGCCACCGTCGCCGCGCTTGTCTACTTCAGCCAAGAGCGTCCGTCCACGCCGACGCCGGCCGAAATCATCTGGCGCTCCGCACTGCCGGGTTGCGTCGCCGCGGCGCCGCGCCCGGGGACCGAGTCGCAGGAGCCATTCACCCCGGCGGTGATCGATTGCCTGTCGGGAGGCAGAGAACGCAGTGGCGGCGAGTTCGCGCTCACTTCGTATACGACCGAGGGCGACCCCATCGTGTACTACCTGCGTACCGCGCCCGGCACGAATGACGTCGAGGTGCTGGTCGACTCGTCTCAGGACAAGTTCGGAGGCGGGCCTGGCTGGCGCAGAATCACCTGCACAATCGCCGAACTCTCACCTGACCTGCTGCGCGACTGCATGTCCAGGTACTGAGCACCACGGTGCGGAAGATGTGGGCCCCCGTGATGTCGCACGGTGAAGTTCTGGTCCGCAACCACCGTCGAGGATGGGCAGTTCGAGATCGGGCACGGTCACTGATGGTTCCGCATGGGTGGGCGCCGATAAGTGTAGTTATCGCACCCAAACCGGAAAGCGCCTGGCCGTGCGGTATTCGTGTCCCGGTCGGTCATTACTGTTGTCTCTACCGGAGTTGTCCGGCAGCGTGGAGACCGTGCCGACCCGGATAGCAGTGCAGGTTGCCTGCGTTGCAGCGCTGGTGTCGGTGGGAACGATGCTCCTGCTGGTTGGCGCGTACGGATCCGGGTCGCTGTGCCTGTTCGGCGCGGTCTTCTGGTTCTGGCGCCTGTACCGCGACGCTGTGTGAGTGGAGCGGTCCTCTCTCGCGCCACCGCGACATCTACAGTGCCCGGATCGAACGATGTGAAGGCCGGAGTCATGCGCGCAGCGCCGGGTTGTGGATTGGCGCGACGTGGAAAGTGATCCGACAGACGACGGCGTCGGTGTCCTTCCGCAACCGATGTGCGATCTCGTCGGCTCGGTGCGAGGGAAGAAACTGGTGCCACGTCGTGGCGGGATCGATGGTGGCGATCACCACGAAGGTAGGCCGGCGACCCGACAGGTGTCTGTGGATGTAGTGGGCGAGTGATCCTCCTACGGAGTGGCCAATCTCCTCGATCAGAATCAATCGCACATCTGGATAACGCTTCTGCCATGCTCGTTGCAGTTCCTGTACCGCCTGCGGTCGGGAGCACACGTGGATAGCCACGGACTCGGCAGTCATGGCGGAAGCCACCGACAGCGCCCGTCGTGTCAACTCGTTGACACCCGAGACCGGCACCAGCACGGTGGCACGGTCGGCGGGGGCCGACTGTGGCATGGTCTGCACCGAAGCGGTGGTGAGTTGTTCGCTGATGTGACTGTAGGCGGCACGTACGCGTTCCATGCCGGCCACCAGCAGGGGCAGCGCGAGAACGATCAGCCACGCCCCCTCGGTGAACTTCATCCCCGCAGTGACAAGCGCCGCGGTCCCGGTCAAGACGGCGCCGACCGCGTTGAGCGTGGCTCGCCACGCCCACCCTGTGCTGCGAACCTCTCGCCAGTGCCGAACCATGCCGGCTTGAGCGATTGTGAAGCCGACGAACACCCCGATCGCGAACAGCGGGACGAGGGCGTTCATGTTGCCGCCGGACCCGATCAGGAGCAGTCCAGCTGCGATCCCGAGTGCGACGACGCCATACCCGTACACGTCGCGTTGGTTTCGACGGGAGAACCGGTGCGGTAAAGCGTTGTCGTCAGCCAAAATTCGCATCAGCGTCGGCAGGCCACCGTAGGACGTGTTCGCGGCCAGCGCCAGCAGTATCACGGTCGCGAACTGGACGACGTAGAAGCCGACACCGTTCCCGAGCGCGGCAGCAGTCACTTGCGAGAGGACAGTCGCGTTCGTCACCGGGACGATGGAGAACTTCTCGATGAGCACCGCTAGGCCCAGCAGCATCACCCCAAGGAGCACCCCCAGAGTGACCTCGGCCCGCTGCGCGTTGGCGACCCGAGGTCTACGGAAGCTGGGGACCGCGTTGGCGATCGCCTCGACCCCTGTCAGCGCAGCACACCCACTTGAGAACGCCTTCAGCAGCAGAAGCACACCAATGGTCTGAGACTGCAGCACCAACTGCTCCTGACTCAGAACGCTCGCCGGTTCGGACCGCCACAACCCCACGATGATCACGGTGAAGATACCGGCGACGAACACGATGGTCGGGGCCATGAACGTGCGCGCGGAGTCCGCGATGCCCCGCAGGTTCAATGCGGTGATACCGGCGAGAATCGCCAGGACGATCCACAGCGTGTAGGGCGCAAGACCCGGGAACGCCGACGTGAGCGCGGCGACTCCCGCGGCGATCGACACCGCGACATTGAGTACGTAGTCGACGATCAACGACGCGGCGGCCGTCAGCGCAGCTCTGTCACCGAGGCGGCGGCGCGCGACGGCATACGCGCCACCCCCGGCGGGAAACGCGGCGATGACTTGCCGATAGGACGCCACCAACACGGCAAGAAGCACTGCAATCGCCGCGGTCACAGGAAGTGTGAAACCGAGCCCGACACCGCCCGCAGCAGCCAGAACCAGGACAATCGCCTCGGGGCCGTACGACACCGATGCCATCGCGTCGAGAGACAGGCCGGCCAGACCCGTAGCGACGGACAGCTTGCGCTTGCCCTCGCCACCATCCGCGGTACCCGTACGAAGTCCGCCTGCCCTGGTGCGACCCGCGTGAACTCGGCGATCCTGCACAAACACGGGCCTCACCGGACACCCCCGGACCGGCGTCGGGACAACGGCGCCCGGTCACTGGCGTGTTCCTTGGCCGCCACATCACCGCGCTGCGAACCGAAACGGTCTACCGGGGTCGCGTCAGCGCTCCCGATTGCTACGGGCGCCGTGCGAGTGACCACTGCCCGGTCGCAGCCATCCCAGCGCGCATTGGCGCGGCGGAATATCAGGGCAATCAACAAGAACGACACGACCACCAGGATCGAAGCGAGTGACTCACTCACGGCATGGCTCCCGCACGAGACAAGCGAAATGGACAAGACCAAGCTTCGGCGGACAGCGGCGGTCGACGAAGAGCCCGGACGCATTCTTGGCGGTATCCATACGCCACCGCGCCCAATGCGTTCGCTGTCGCGTGCATGAGCGGCTCCGTCCAAACCTGGGCCTGGGGATCGAGGCGAGCCTCGGCTCGAAGCAACTCGATGCGCAGATCGGCCGTGTATTCGAGCATTCTGCGAGGGCAGAAGGATGGCCCCCGCGCAGAGGCGGCTTGGAGAACGAGATCGTGCGGATCCTGGCCGAACGGTGGGGTCAGGCGACTGGCCCTACCGAGATGGTGGGGCCACAGCAGCTTGCCGCGATCTCGAACGCTCACGACGCCGCCGCCGTGGTCGTCGGATCCCGCGGACGCTCCGCAAACTCAGGTCACCGTCGCCAGTGCCGATGAGCGCTTTCACCTATCCGTGCAGCAGTCCAGGTGCTCGAGCCGCTCGGTTGGATCGACCCCGGCATCCAAGAATGGGTTCGCACCCGCAGCAACGTTCCGGCTCTACTCCGCGCCCGACCTCGCTGACCGCGGGTGTTCGGATGCGGTTCGGCAGCCGCGGGGGATCTGTCAGCGGCAGGTGATTCGCTCGCTTTCCGGCCATGCCGGGCGATCCGGGGGCGGCGGAACAGAGCCCGTCGAGGAGCGAGCGCATCCGGGCCGTGTCTTTCTGCTGCCGGTGCTGCGTTCTGGGGTGTGACTCGGGTGCGTGCCGCTTGGTGTGACGTCGGTTCGGTCGCACCGCAGTCGAGGCCCGATTTCTCATATCCTTGTACTCAGTGACCTGCGTCGACAGTCGACGCCGGTGAATCGATCTACCCCAATGGAGGACCCCTGGGTGGCCATCACCAACATCAACGAGTTCGCTCATCTCACCGACGCCGACGTCGACGCCCTCGGACGCGAGTTGGATGCGATCCGTCGCGACGTCGAAGAGTCCCGGGGCCTACGCGATGCCCGCTACATCCGGCGGGTCATCCGCCTGCAACGCTCCCTCGAACTCGGCGGGCGCGCAGTGCTCTTCGGCAGCCGACGCAAGCCCGCGTGGGTTCTCGGCACGGCGATGCTCTCGCTGGCGAAGATCATCGAGAACATGGAGCTCGGGCACAACGTGATGCACGGCCAGTGGGACTGGATGAACGATCCGGAGATCCACTCCACGACATGGGAGTGGGACCAGACCGGGCCGTCCGAGCACTGGAAGCGCGCCCACAACTACGCGCACCACACCTACACCAACATCGTCGGGATGGACGACGACGTGGGATTCGGCATCCTGCGGATGACCCGGGACGAGAAGTGGCGGCCGATCAACCTGCTGCAGCCGATCGCGAACGTGATCTTGGCGGCGACGTTCGAGTGGGGCATCGCGCTGCACGACCTCGAGGCGCAGCAAAAGCGCGAGGGCGTCGACCCGATGCGGTGGAACTCGGGGCCCCACAAGCAGTTCGCAGTCAAGATCGCACGTCAGGTCGGTAAGGACTTCGTGCTGTTCCCGGCGCTGTCGGGCCGGGCGTGGAAGCACACGCTGGCAGCGAACGCGATGGCGAACCTGGTCCGCAATCTGTGGGCGTACGCGGTGATCTTCTGCGGACACTTCCCGGACGGTGCCGAGAAGTTCACCGCCGAGCAGTTCGAGAACGAGACCCGCGCCCAGTGGTACCTGCGACAGATGCTCGGCAGCGCGAACATCGACGCCGGCCCGATCATGGGATTCTTGACCGGAAACCTCAGCTACCAGATCGAGCACCACCTGTTCCCCGACCTGCCGTCCAACCGGTACCCCGAGATCGCGGTGCGGGTGCGCGCGCTGTGCGCCAAATACGACCTGCCCTACACCACCGGTCCACTGACCCGGCAGTACCTGCTGGCGCTACGCACGATCCACAAGCTCGCACTGCCGGACCGGTTCCTCACACGGACCTCCGACGATGCCCCCGAGACGTCGTCGGAGCACAAGTTCCACGCCACCGGTTCGCGGATCGACGCCGACACCGGGCGCCGCCGCGGGCTGGCCTCGGCGCTGCGGGCGCACGCCGAGGCCCGCGTAAAAGCACGCAGGTTCACCCGCGGGAAGTGATGGGGGCCGGGAAGCGCCGGCAGGTCCGGCGAGGATCCCGGCCTCCTTCCGAGGTGGCGCGGAGGACAGAAGTTCGTGGCCGGCTGCCGGTTCTTCGGGCGAGCCGTACAGTGGGGGAAGGCGCCCGGAGACTTGCTTGTTCCCGCGCCGACCTCTTCACACCCCAGACAGTGGTGATCGAGCACACGAGTCAGCCGCGGCGTATACCTGCGTCGGCGGCGGGGCCATCGACGTCCTCGCGCGGAGGTGCGCCCGGTCGACCGGGCGCCCGCCGCTTTCGTGCGATACCAACAGATAAAAGGGACACGCCGTGAACAGCAAGCATGATCCGGTCAACGGACGACTTTTCTACGATCCGCGGGCCGAAGCGGAGGGCGATAGCGGCGCGAACCACACGACCACCGAAAAGCTCACCAGTATCGCCACCACTGCTTCTCGCCCGGTGTCGAGAAGCAGCGAGGAGATCCATCGCGCACTCTTCAGCGCCCGATAGTCTTCTGCGGCAACACTTTTCGTCATCTCTATCGCGTCCGACCATAGCGGCGTTCCGGCCGAATGCGGGACTTCCCGTCGAATGTGTGGTTGACTGTGTTTGGTCGTAGTTTTTGTTCGCGTTTTGCCACGCTCGCAAATCCTTGTTGCGGGCGGATGGATCTCCTGTTCAGGAATCGCCGTCGTGTGATACCGGCCCAGCCCTACCCATTTTCGGTAGAGCTGTTGAGCATGACAAGAGGAGAAATACATGGCAGAGGGCACCGTGAAGTGGTTCAACTCCGAGAAGGGGTTCGGCTTCATCGCACCTTCGGACGGTTCCGCTGACGTCTTCGCGCACTACTCGGAGATTCAGAGCGGCGGGTTCCGCAACCTCGAAGAGAACCAGCAGGTGCGGTTCGATATCGGCCAGGGCGCCAAGGGCCCCCAGGCGACCGGCATCACCGTAATCTGATCCACCCCGCTTTCCCCCTCGCGGGGATGTGAGGCAGCGTCGGGCCCCGCCCCCCTATGCAGGGGGCGGGGCCCGACGTGTTTCGCGTTATCGGGAAAACTCCAGCTGCGCAGCCGAATTCGCGAGGAGCGCGTTTTCCTCGATCAGACGTGCGCGGGTGTCTTCGAGTTCGAGGATGCGGGCGATGCCGGTGAGGTTGACCCCCAACCCGACGAGCTCGCTGATCCGTTCGAGGCGCCGCAGGTCGTTCGGGCTGTAGCGGCGGGTTCCCCCCACCGTGCGGTCCGGCGAGATCAGGCCCCGCCGCTCGTACAGCCGCAGAGTCTGCAGGCCCACCCCGGACAGCTCCGAGGTAACCGAGATGCCGTACACGCCACGACTCGAGCGATCCGTCGAAACCGTGTCCGGCGTCACCGTGCCCTCCGCATCGATCGTTGTTGCAGCTTCAATCACCCGACACCTGACACGATAGACCGCCCACGCGGGGACTGCCCGGCTCCAGGCGTGCACCGAACCCGAGCCACCGCCGCGTCGCCGAACCTTGTGGGGCGAAGCGTCGTTCAGGGGTGAACGACCCCGTGCAGGTTCTCCACGGCCCGCGCCACGGCGGCCAACTCCGCTCGTGCGGAGTTCATCGCGGCGGCACGACTGAGCGGGACCGCCCGCACCCCGTAATCCCCGGCCGGCCGGCGTCTGCCTGTTCGGGTCACCCGTTCCCGCTCATCGTGCACGCGCTGCCGATCCGCATATACGCGGCGCCAGAACGCTGCATCGAGGGTGAGGGGCATGGGTTCCATTCTGCCAGTGAGCGGTTCACCGAAGCGAACCGGAGGCGGGATATCCGCGGTCCGCCCCTGACTCCGCGGATACGCCACCGCCGGAACCGCTTTCGATGCCGTGACCTGCACATTCGCGCGGGTGACGACTGTCACAGAAAGTCTGTAGCGGCGACTGTAGACAATCCTGATTGCCCGTTGTACTGTTCCTCTTGTCGATACAGAAGGATCCGAGAAGGCAGGTAGAGGACGAACTACCTGCATGAAGGAAAGAACTGGTGAGTAGGGCGGGACGCGTCGAGAAGGTGTGTTGATGTGTTTGTTGAAGGACTCGATGCGTCCCGCCGTCTACCGGGCAGCTAGATCGCCTCGGTAGAGAAATGCAGGGAATGGGTAGTTGCAGGACCTGCGGCGCCGGTGAGTTGGGTGCCGCATCCGGGGTGGTAGCGAGATCGCTGCCCCGGAACGTCGAAGGAAGATCCCCACTTGGGAGGTGGTGCACGGTCAGCTGTTACACGATCGCGTCCCGTCCGCCGAGGCGGGGAACAGGTAAGAATGCCGGCCTGATGGCCGGTCTGGGTAAGTAGATCCCCTCGGGCCCCGGCGCCGTACAGGCGCCGGGGCCCACGTCCGTGCATACGAAAGGCGTCACGCACATTCCGCCGAACCCAAATAGCAGCAGCCCGAACGCCAGCGGCCCTGGAGACAAGTTCGACGACGAGGACTTCCCGGCCTACAGCATGGGCCGGGCCGCCGAACTCCTCGGTGTCACCCAAGCCTTCCTCCGTAGCCTCGACACCGCGAAACTGATCACCCCGCTGCGATCCGAAGGCGGCCACCGCCGCTACTCCCGGTACCAGCTCCGCATCGCCGCCCGTGCCCGCGAACTGATCGACCAGGGCACCCCGATCGAGGCCGCCTGCCGCATCATCATCCTCGAAGACCAACTCGCCGAAGCCCAACGCCTCAACACCGAACTCCGCCAGGCGCAACAACACTCGGGCCAGGCTGAGCCCCCGGCGGATACCACCGACTGAGCATGGCCGGTGACACATGAACGTACTGATGGGGCGATCCGGGAGATTGCTCTGACCGACGTCACCGTTCTTCCGCACCGGCTCGAGGAACCTCGGTGCATGGGCAGCGCCGGATGTCGGTGGGGGCGTTTAGCCTGCAGCTGTGATGCTGCGTGACACCGATGGCGGTGCTGATCCGAGTCTGGCGCCGGTAGCGACAACTCGCGCCTCGGCCGCGCCGGTGGCATTGGCGGCCGAATCCGCTGCGCTGGTCAGCCGGGCGGTAGGGGTATCGAAGGCGGAGAACACCCGGCGGGCGTACGTGTCGGATTGACGGCGGTTCGACCGCTGGTGCGCAGCCCAGGGACATGGGGTGTTGCCGGCGGATCCGCTGGTGGTGGCCGCGTACCTCGCCGAGGCCGCGGAGCTGCGCGACGAGGCCGGTGGACGAGCGTATGCACCGGCGACGTTGACGCGGTGGGTCGCGGCGATCGGACACCGCCACCGCGCCGGGGTCGGCGGAGGTGGTCGCGGCGACACTGTCGGGGATCCGCCGCACCTACGCCGCGGCCGGGGACCGCCCGCCGAAGCGGGTCGCGCCGTTGTTGGCCGAGGATGTGGTCGCGATCGTCGCCGCCGCCCGCCAGCCCGCGAGCGGGTGGGCGGGCCAGGTGTACGAGCGGCGGGACAGCGCCGTGTTGTTGATGGGGTTCGCGGGCGCGTTCCGGCGGTCGGAGCTCGCCGGCCTCCAGATCGGCGATATCACCCGGCACCGGCACGACGGCCTGCATGTGCGGCTGCGGAAGTCGAAAACCGACCAGGACGGCGCCGGCACCATCCGCGCCCTGCCGTACACGGACTCACCCCGCTCGTGCCCGCCGTGCGCGTATCTGCGGTGGCTGCAGGTCGTCGCCGCCTTCGATACCGGCGGCCGGCCGGCGGCGCGATCAACTGGCACCACGACCACGCCGGACTGCCGGCGCCGGGCCGCTCGGCCACCATCCGCGATCAGCTCGACGAACGGCGCGCCGACCGCCTCCGGCAGGCGAGTGATCTGATCTGGCAACAGATCCCACAGCTACCCACCGACGGGTGGCCGCAGGGGTTGTTCGGACGCCGCGACGCCGCCCTACTCCTGATCGCCGCCGCCGGTGTGCCGCTGCAACAGATCACCAGCCTGCAGCGCCGCAACCTCACCTGCGACGGCGAGACACTGGTCGTCGACACCGGCCGCTACCGATACCGGCTCGACCCCACCACCAGCGACCCCGCGCTGACTCCGGCGGCCGTGTACCGCAGGTGGACCCAGGTTCTCGCGTTCACCGACCGCCACCCCAGTACCCGCACCCTCGCCGCACAGCTGACCCGCGGGCACCTACCCGACACTGCCGACGACCAGACCTGCGATGGGCTGGTGTTCACCTCGATCGACCGCTGGGGCTACCTACCGCTACCCCCACAACCGCTGACCGCGGGCTCGATCGCCGCGATCGTCCGCCAACACCTGACCGGCACCGCCCCCTCCCACACACTCCCGCCCCGGCGGCCACGACCAGCACCGGCTGCGGCCGATCTCGCCCCACCGCCGGAGCCGCCACCGCTGTCGGATGAGTACTACGACCGCGGCACCGCCGCGCGCCGCGATGCGCTCACCGCCACCGCTGATGTCGGGGACGTTCTCGACGATGTCGAAGCTCGCGCCGACGCCCTGCTCGAACAGACCCTGGCGATGATCGAGAACTGGCAACTGCCGGACGCGATCTCTACGACCGAGAAGTCCTTTCTCGCGCACTTATTCCTTCCCGAAGACGGATCGAAGCACGTGCCAACGCCGCACGCCGCTTCGAGAACTGGCGGGTGAGCCCCAGTCTCCTCGAGCCGGGAAGTTCAATCACACTGGACGACACCGGTTTCTCAGAGATCCTCACGAAGAACGTCACCTCGCAGCCAGTCCTGCACCACGCGTTGTTCCCCGCGATGAGCGCTGCCGAGAACCTGACTACAGTGGTCAACCTGGTCGATCAATGGGATGCGACAGGCAAACTTCGAACTGTCTCGATCGTCACTCTCTGCAGATCAGCGTTGGAGTCGGCCTCGCGCGCTGTTTGGATCTTGTCCGACGAAGACCGCGAGGAACGCCGAAGCAGAGCCCTGAGGGTCACCAAAGATGAAGTACTGGCCCAGAAGAAATACGTCGAGGAGCAGATCAAGCGCATCGACGCGGGAAGGATCTCGGCCGCAGTTGGTGAGCGCGCCGAGCTCGAAGAAGCACTGAGCGCAGCAAAGGCCGTTCTCGACGGGCTCGCCGACGTGAAGCACGCACTCAAGTTCGACCAGACGATCGAGCGAGCCGCGCTGTGGATTGACGAGAATATGGCCACCCCTTCGGTCAAACCGATGGCGGATCTGTCGAAGTCGATGTACGCGATTGCATCGGGGATCGCACACGGTTACACGTGGACGACCAACTACCTACACGGCCCGACTAATCTGTCCGACATCGTGGCCGACTTCCTCTACGCGGCAACGACAACCACGGAGGCGGCTGTGGCTTTGTACGAGGCTCAGGCATCAGCCAGTAGCACGATCGCCACGAACTGCCCGCCCCACCTTCGTGACGTCGCCGAACGGTTCCACCGCGCGGCCGCCACTCACGCCTGAAGAATCACCGCCATCTATCTCTGAAGGTCACAGGAATGGAGGCCCAGGGGGAGAATGTTCATCGCCAGCACCCTCATGCCAGCGATGCCCTCTTGTGCCCCGTTTGAGCGTGTGGACGGAGACCAGAAGCGAAGGACGACATGACCGGGAAGCACTTCGAGCTGACCGACGAAACACGAAACTACTTCGGCCACAACCTGCACCGCATCCGTGCCACACGCGACATGCCACCGCGCGGCGTCCGTAAGGGCGACGTCGGAGGATGGGTTGAACACGAGCGCAACGTGTCCGGGGACGCGTGGGTGTCCGGCGACGCGAGGGTGTTTGGCGACGCGGAGATGTCAGGCAACGCGAAGGCCTCAGATAACGCGGGGGTGTCCGGCAATGCGGCGGTCTCAGGCAACGCGAGGGTGCATGGCGACGCGAGGATATACGGCGACGCCGAGGTGTACGGCAACGCCAGCGTGTACGGCAACGCGGACGTGTCCGGCGATGCGAGGGTATCCGGCCGCGCGGAGGTGCACGGTCGAGCAACCGTGGCCGAGCGCCAGGACATCGTCGTCGTCGACCCCATCGGCTCTCAGTCCGTCGCCGCGACTCTCACCCATACCGCTGACGGCCACAACCTATCGGTCGGGTGTTGGCATGGCGGCACCATCGACACGTTGCCTGCCGAGGTAGATCGGCGCTCACAGACGTGGCCGGGAACAGCGGGGGATCATGCCCGCTGGCGCGCCGAGTACGAGGCATTTACGGTGCTGTGCCGGGCGCGCATCGCTGGATGGAAGTGTACGGATGGAGCCCCTGCTACTGACTGTCCTGTTTGACGATCGGTCAATCGGACGATCCCGGAGCGAACTGCGCCGCATCGATCGAGATGTCGGCGATCTCTATCCCGAACTCCGGGTATGCGACGTTGAAGATGAGCCGCCCCTTGGCTGGTACGGGGCTGAGGAAATAGGTGGCAGCGAACTCGACCTTGCCGTCGCTGGTCCGTCTGCAGTGATCGCTTCCGACGGCCAGCCAGGGTGCGTTCGGGTCCTCGGGGAAGTCGGACGGGCTCGAGGAGTTTGAGAGGATCGCACCGCCGTACAGGCCGTACTGGCCGCGCTGGGGGTCGACGGCGACGATCAGCCGGACGCGGTGTGGCTGGCCAGGTTTGATCCGGGGGCCGAGGTTCATCGCGTCGGAGCCTGAAGGAATGCCCTGGCCGGGGTGAAGATCCGGTACGCGGGCGATCAACTGGAAGGCGATTCCGGAGGCGTACACATTGAATCGGCCAACGTGAAGGTCAATGCCTTGCTTCGTTTTGAGTGGGATATCCAGATCCGGCGAAAGAAGGACGAGTTCCTGTTGATCCGGGTGTCTCCGAGAGTCCGGTAGTACTCGGTGCCCGACCGGTCGTCGAGTCTGTAGTTCGCGATCCTCGCGGTCGAGGTCTGCCAGCAGCTCCTGCTCGGGAACCTCCTCGCCGGCGAGCCGCAGAATTCTCGCGCTCCATTTCAGGTGCGCGGTCCACTCCTTCGGCGGCGGGCCGACGTAGGCGAAGTTGACGCGTCTCGGTCCGGTCATGTGAGTGAGTCAACCACCTCGCTACGGCTGTCCTGTTTGACATCAGTTATGGACACGGGTTTCGGAACACACGTCGGCTCTGGTCGCTTGGTGTGACTTTCAGCGATAAGTGGCGCTGTTCTGACGGCCGAAGGTGGCGGAGCTATTGCAGCTACGCTCGTCGACGCCGGATGGACTCGACCAGGTGATTCATGGTCGGGGTCACCCGGTGCGGACGTAGGCTGACAGCATCCTTCGGCCGGCGCCGGGTGTTCGTAACCGGGAGCGGGCCACCAGGCAGGGAGGTCCGTCGATGAGACCACGCCACCGTCTACGCCGAGCATCCATCGTCGCCGGAGCCGGCGCTGTACTGCTTCTCGCGGCACACCCAGCCGCCGCCGCACCGACCGACACTGTCTTCCCCATTCCCGTCGCCGCCCTCGGTCTCAGCGTCGGTTCGAGCGAACTCCCGAGGTCGGGCTACACCTACGTGACCGCCACTACCGATACTGACACTCCGGGAGTGACCCGTTTGGGGCCGTACATCGGTGTCCACGTCCACTGGCGAAACATCTCGACCGGTGCAGCGGGTGTCGCATACCTCGGCAACCGCGACGGCACACTGGTCGAGACCGGTTCCGGGACGGTGGTCGCCGTGGCCACGGTGCCCCAGCCCGATGGGATCTTCTTCCTGATAGTCGTCAGCACACCCGGCGCCGGTGTCTGGACGGTCCCCTGACCGACTCGGCAGCCGCACCCGGACCGTAGCTGGAGCTGCTTGAGGCGTTGAGCGGGGGCCTCACCGGCGTGGCCGCACCGCCGACGCCGGCACACTCCCAGGCTGTTCGCCGACCACGGCCCAGCAGCGGATCGAGGGAACGTCGAGGCTGCCGTACGGGTTTCCGAACGGCGCTGGGTTGATCTGGAACGGAACGATGACCGCGGCGGAGGCGATGGCTGCCGGGGCCAGAACCGAACCGGAGCTTTCGACGCAGCGCCAGGGTGTCCTGTTTGACGATCGCTGAGCAGGCCGCCCGCCGCATGCCCTAGGCGTGGGACCGTCGATGCAGCCGTGGAGAGCGCCGGGCGCCGCTACGCTCGCGGACGCAGGGACGGACTCAAGGGAGCTCGGTGACGAAGATCAGCAGGACAAGAGGGATCCAGGTCGACGGCGGGTGGAGTGTCGACTCCAATGCGTTCGTCGACGAGCACTACAACGCACAGGAGGTGCCGTTCGATGACACCGTGCTGTTCACCGCGGTGAACAGCATCACCGGCGAGACGGTTTCCCTCTCCTATGAGAACGCAGCCATCGGCTACTCGCTCGAGCAGATTTTGCTGTCGAGATCGTTGGGCCGATGGATGTACGACGAAGACAGGAGTGTCCACACGACGATCGCAGCCGGCCACGACATCGAGGCCATCTATGGCCTGCTCCCCCGGTTCCTCAACCCACTCAACAAGGACCTGATTCCTCTCCGGCTCTCCAGTTGGACGGTTGTCGTCAACAATCTGACTGAAACAGAAGCTGCGCACCACGACGTGGAACTGGTCTTCTCGGCGACTCGTGGGAAGCTCTTCATCGACGTCACTTACACCCGGATCGAAGATCGGCCGTACTGCGTCTACATGGGGATGTCGAAGCATCCCTACACCGAACTCACCTACAAGCTCGACAAGCCGACGACGACGCGGAAGGTGATCCACCTGAACGAGGTGGACGCTGTTGCCGCGTTGATCGACGATTTACTGACGGGACTCGAGCCCTTCTATGCGAGCGTCAGCTGACCATGGACGCCCCGGGCATGCCCCGGGCATGGCACTTTGACCTCGCCGGGCGCCTTGTCGCGCAGTCCCTTCCAGCTCGGATGACGAAGGCTCCGCCGGTATGCTCGCGGTACTCCGCCTCTCATACCAGTAGCGATTCCACCCATGCACGCCCCGGATTCGCGGCCTCAACGTGCGTCCTGTTTGACGATCGGCCTGCGCGACACGAAGAGTGCTGAACACGGAAGGACACCATGGCAGTCCATGGGGGCCTTCCGGGGAAGATGTCGGGTGGTCGTCGCCTTATGTTGCCCGAGTATGGAGGCATCTAAGTCACGCGTCGGTATTCCTGGTGTTTTTTGCGGTCCCGGACGGTGAGGCCCTGTTTCTGGAGACGACGATGGACGTCGGCCGCGGTGTCGGGTTCTTCGTCGGATATGGCTTTTCGGCGTTGGCGAAGAAGGGCGTGGGTCTCTTCGTCGAGGTCGGGGTGCCCGTCGATCCAGCGGGTGAACGTGCCTTCATGTGGATTGGTGTCGGTCCAGGGATAGCCATGTGTGGTGAACGCGGCGACGATCGCCCGGGCGTTCAGGTCGTCGGCGCCCCGTCGTGCAAGTTCGCGCTCCGTCGAGTCGATGAGGACCAGGTCCTTGCCGTCGCGGAACACCGCGCGCACCTTTGATCGAGGAACATACAGTTCGTCCTCGTCATTACTCAGAAGTGCACCGTCGGAATCGACAGTGACGATGAGGGATTCGCCGAGAACGCTGAGAGCGAGCGCGACGCCTGCAGCGACACCGAGGACTGTGAGGACGGGGACCGACCATGTGGTGCTGAGTTCGGCGAGTATTTCGACTGGTCCGGGTACGGCGGGCAGGGTGTTGACCGCCCAGCGAGACACCGGGGGTGCAGCGAAGCCGAGCCCGAAGCCCGCGAGGGTGCAGGCTATGCCAAGCATCCAGGGGACGGCACGGGAGATGGCCACTCTGGTTGCGTTGTCCGCCTCGGTCATGGGTTGTCCCTTCCTAATGTCCGGTGAGGTAGCGCAGAACGATCGTGCGGATGGTGTCGACCGGATTCACTGCATTGGGGTGGTCGGCATACAAGAACGCCGAATCGGTGACTGCCCGAATCCATGTCGCGGTTGCGACGGGGTCGAGCGCGGGGTCGATCCGGTCGCGCGCCCGACCCAGCAGGTGCGTCAGTCCCGCGTTCACGATGACGTCGTCCTCGTCGAGGATTTTGCCGAGGGCAGGATCGCGTCCTACCTGCCGGATTACCTCGACCACGAGTCCCGCTGCGGCGGGATCCCTGGAGGGGGCGACGAGTTCGGCCACCATGTCGAGAATGGCCGCGAGCGGATCGTCGGCGTCGCGGTAGCGGTCTACGAGTGCTCGTGAGTTCGGGAGATCCTGCTCGAAGATCGCCCGGAACGCTCCGCGTTTGTCGCCGAAATAGTGGAACACCGTCGCAGAGCTGACGCCAGCAGCCTTCGCGATTGCTGCCACAGGGGTGGCGTCGAAACCATGCTCGGCGAACAGTGCGGCCGCGGCGTCGGTGATTGCGGCGCGGCGTTGAGCTTGGAGGGCAGGGTCAGTAGTACGGGCCACGCCGCCAGAATAATAATTGATTGACGCATCAGTCAATTAATTTGTGGGGTTGATTGCTGAACGCACATCCTGGCCTTCAGTCAGCGTGTCTCATGGAGAGTGTTGGGTGCTGGTGTCCTGTTTGACGATCGTCTAGCAGGACGCCGATTTGGATGACCGGACCGTGTGACTTTCAGCGGTAAGTGGCACCAATTCTCCGTTGCGCCCCTAGCAGGTGCTCTATTACGTCATACGATGCATCGCATGACGAAGCAAAGACGTAATCGGGAGGGTCTGGCGCGGTTCGGCGAACCGGGTGCTCTGGTGCTGCTCGCACTCAGCGATGGGCCAAAACACGGCTACGCCATCACTGCCGACGTGAAGGAGCAGACCGGGATGCAACTGGGTCCGGGCACGCTCTACGGCTCGTTGAGCAAGCTCGTCGACCGCGGGCTGATCGTCGCACTGCACAGCGAAGATCGCCGGCGCCCGTACGAGATCACCCCGGCCGGGCGGGAGGCGCTGGCGGCGCACCTGGAGAGTTGGTCGCGCGTAGTGAGCACCGGAGGGAGGCGGCTGGGATGGGCATGAGGGATCTGCTCGTGGCACTGCACCCGAAGCCGTGGCGCGAGCGCTACGGCGAAGAGTTCCGCGCACTCCTCGACGACACCGACCTCACCCTGCGCGCCCTGATCGACGTGGTCACCCACGCCGCCACCCAGCAGGTGCGGGCACGCTTGACACTGGTGCTGGTCATCGTGGCGATCGTGATGTCCGCCAGTGTCACCCACCTCGCGCGGCAGGCCGGACTGACGGACAACATCCTGTGGGCCCCCACTACACCGCGCCGAGCGCTGGCGCTGTCGGCCACCCTCGCTCCCTGGGCCGGGCTGCTGGTCCTCGCCTATCGCCGTCACCGCAAGCCGATTGGGAAGGACTGAGCTCGTGTTCATCGCCGTCATCTGCGCCTTTCTCGCGCTTGTGGTCTGCTCAGTGGTGTGTGTGGTCTCGCCGAGGTCCCGGCGCTGGGTCCTCAGAGCGGCCGCGATGCTTGTCGGTGGACTCCTGGCGATTTACCTGATTGCTCGGGGAATCGCTGAGTTCTTCATCATCGACTACTCCGATCCTGAGAGCTATGCGCAGGACTGGGGCGGCCCACACCTGCTGGGCGTCCTCGCCGTGCACTCTGGTCCCGGCCTGGTCATCCTGGGCGCGGCAGTTACCTACTTCCTTCGGCGCCGCACCCACCTGCGTGCCGCCGTCCAGCAGGCACAAGAGCATCGGTCCGCCGTGCGGCGGGTCTGAGGCCGTGCATCGAATACCGCGTCCCGACCGGTGATCGTCGGTCCTCGACGCTTCGAGCGGTCCAGCCATGGAAGCCGCCGCAGCAGGCCTGCCATCTTCAGCGACACAAACCGTGCCACTTACCGCTGAAAGTCACACAGTCCTGGTTACCCGTCCTGCTAGCTGATCCTGCAAGGGTTCCCTATCCAAGATTTCGGCATAGCGCCGAGTTCACTGCCACACCCAATGAACACACTCGATCGGTCGGACCCACGAGGACGAGGTCGCCGCGCCTCCCTCTCCTGCCTGGCACTCAGTGCCCACGCCCGTTACCGAAACGCGGCCAAAATGGACATATAGGCTGGAATCATGACAAGTGAGAGACATATAGGCCCGGAAATGGCCAACTAGATCCGGAACCTACAGGCAGGTCCTACCCCCGTGCCATGTCCACGAACCGCGACAGGTGCAGCTGGTGCGCGACAGTGATGGTCGCGGTCGGACCGCCACGGTGCTTGCCGAGAATGATGTCGGCCTCGCCGCCGCGCGGGTCGTCCCGTTCGAAGGCGTCAGGGCGGTGCAGCAGCATCACCATGTCGGCGTCCTGCTCGAGCGAGCCTGACTCACGCAGGTCGGACACCTGCGGGCGCTTGTCGGTTCGCTGCTCGGGACCACGGTTGAGCTGACAGATCGCGACCACCGGCACCTCGAGTTCCTTCGCGAGAAGCTTGAGGCTTCGCGAGAACTCGGAGACTTCCTGCTGACGGGACTCGACCTTCTTGCCCGACGACATCAGCTGCAGGTAGTCGATCACGATCAGCTTGATGTCGTGCTTCTGCTTGAGCCGGCGCGCCTTGGCCCGGATCTCCATCATCGTCAGGTTGGGGGAGTCGTCGATGTACAGCGGGGCCTCGCTGATCTCGCTCATCCGCCGCGCCAACCGCGTCCAGTCGTCGTCGGTCATCTTGCCCGAGCGCATGTCCGAGAGCTTGATCTTCGCCTCCGCCGACAGCAGACGCATCACGATCTCGGTCTTGCTCATTTCCAGCGAGAAGATGACGCTGGCCATGCCGTGCTTGATGGAGCACGACCGCATGAAGTCCATACCGATCGTGGAATTGTGCGTCGGCACCATCGACCGGCCGGCCAGGTACAGGTGGTCGGCGTTGTCGACCTCGACGCACCGCACCGGAACCGAATCGATCTTGCGGACGTCGACGATGTAGCGCGAGCCGGACCGGGCCGTGCCGTGGCCGGCGCGACGCTCCTTGTGCAACAAAGCCTTCCGCGGCAGGCCGAACACCTCGTCGTCCGTCGCGAAGGTCAGTGTGAATGCGGTCGAGGACGCGTCGGTCCGGCCGTTCACCCGCTTGGTGCTCAGCTGGCAGCGGTAGCCGAGGCTGACGATCAGCTCCTCGACATCACGCACCAGTCGCTCACTGGTCACGCTGAACTGCACCGAGCCACCGTGGGTGACAGTGCCGTCGGTGTCCAGCAGTCCGGCGAGCACGGCCCGCCGCTGCGTCTCCGAGCCACGCAGGTACTGCACCGGAATGTGCTTGTTTCCCAACACTCCGAGAGTGCGCAGCCCGAAGGCCAACGTGTCCGAGGACAGGTCGTATTCGGCCTGCTCGCCCTCGATCCGCATGACGATCTCCGGATCGACAGACTCCGCATCGCCGAGCCATGCACCGAACGAGTACGGGGGGACGGCCAGATCCTGCGCCGGCAGCCGCAGTGGCCGCGTGTTCGTCACCGAATGCGCGCGCTCGCCGTCCAGACTTCGCAGGCTCGCTGCGATCTCGCCGGTGGTACGAACGGACTCATCGGCGAGGGTCTCCGTCAGCCACTGGTGCTGCTCGTCAGCGACCAGGACGGTGCCGTCGGAGAATTCCACCTCGTAGCAGGGGCGGTCGGTCATCACCTCGGTCGCGGCGACGACGGTGGTCGGCTTGCCGTGGGCGTCGATCAACTGGTCGCCGACGGCCACCTCGCCCATCGTCGTCCAACCGGTGGGCGTCGCGAGCGGGGTGTCGAGGGCGAGCGCCTTGCCCACGCCAGGCCGCGCCGCGACGATGATCATCTGACCGGGATGCAGGCCGTTGGTGACCTCGTCGAGCTCGGCGAATCCGGTGGGCACGCCGAGGGACAGGCCGCCGCGGCTGGCGATGGAGTCGATCTCGTCCATCGTGGGCTGCAGCAGCTCCTCGAGCGGCATGAAGTCCTCGGTGGTGCGACGCTCGGTGACCTCGAAGATCTCCGCCTGTGCACGGTCCACCACCTCGGCGACGTCCTGGCCGTCGGAGCCGGCGTAGCCGTACTGCACGATGCGGGTGCCGGCGTCGACCAGGCGGCGCAGCACCGACTTCTCGGCCACGATCTCCGCGTAGAAGGCGGCGTTGGCCGCGGTCGGCACCGTCTGGGTGAGCGTCACCAGATAGGGGGCGCCGCCGATGCGGCGCAGCTCGCCACGACGGTCCAGTTCGGCGGAGACCGTCACCGGGTCGGCCGGCTCGCCGCGGCTGTACAGGTCGAGGATCGCGTCGTACACCGACTGATGCGCGGGGCGGTAGAAATCGCCCGGCCGCAGGACCTCGAGCACGTCGGCGATCGCGTCCTTGCTCAGCAGCATGCCGCCCAGCACCGACTGCTCCGCGACCATGTCCTGCGGAGGCTGCCGACCGAACTCCTCGCTGGGCTCCTCCGGGGGTCCCGGGTACTCGGAATGACCACGATCATCTACAACCGCCAACGCGACCGCCTTCCCCGCACGAGGCTTTCGATCCCGTCCGAACAACTCGCCGGACGGCACCATTCACACTCTTTGTACCCGTATCCCCCGACAATCTGTCGCCGCCCCGCGGGTGGCTCGAGAGACACGCTCGGCCCGACGGTAGGGGTCTCGAGTACCCCATATCAAACCGGCCTGTGGACAGAGTTGTGGATGAAGTGGGGACGCGGAACCCTCGAGTGTTAACCGGCTGGGGAAAACTGGGGATAACCTGGGGATCGACGAATATCACACTCGACAATCCGCAGGTAGAAGTGGGTTTTTCTTTTCACAACCCTGTGGATGAAGGCCAGTTCGGCGTGTCGCCTAGGTTGACAACCCGGGCGTGTTGGGTAAACGGCCGCCCAATAGAGGTATGTCGCAGGTCACAATATTGGCACCGGGTGGCGAATCTATCCACAGCCCGTCCCCAGCCGACGCGAAGGGCCCCGCCGACCGGAGTCCGCGGGGCCCTTCGAGAGAACGGGTCGACTATGCGCCGACGACGTTCAGGTGGAACTTGGCAGCAACCTCGGGGTGCAGGTTGACCACGATCTGGTGCTTGCCGGTGCTCTTGATGTGAGCCTTCGGCAGCTCCAGGCTGCGCTTGTCGACGACCGGGCCGCCGGCAGCCTTGATGGCGCCTGCAACGTCGGCCGCGGTGACGGAACCGAACAGCTTGCCCGAGTCACCGGCGGTCTTCACCGACAGCGACACACCCTCGAGACCCTCGATGGCAGCCTTGAGCTCCTTGGCGTGGTCGAGGCCACGGACCGCGCGCGCGTCCTGCGCACGACGGATGCCCTCGACCTGCTTCTGGGCGCCACGGGTGGCAACGATCGCCAGGCCGCGGGGGAGCAGGTAGTTACGGCCGTAGCCGTCCTTGACCTCAACGGTGTCGCCGGGCGCACCGAGGTTGTCCACGTCAGCGGTGAGGATCAGCTTCATGTCGTCCCTCCCTTTCCTTAGCGAGCCGTCGAGACGTAAGGCAGCAGGGCCACCTCACGCGAGTTCTTCACGGCAACGGCCACGTCGCGCTGGTGCTGAACGCAGTTGCCGGTGACACGGCGGGCGCGGATCTTGCCGCGGTCGCTGACGTACTTACGCAGCAGCGTCGTGTCCTTGTAGTCGATCTGCGTGTTCTTTTCCTTGCAGAACGTGCAGACCTTCTTCTTCATAACCTTGTCGCGCAGCGGCGGCTTCGGCATGTCTTTCTCCGTTTTCTGGATGTTCCGATCGGGTACGGATCAGAACGGCGGTTCGTCGTCTCCGCCACGGGCGCCTCCGAAGGAGCCCGCCTGCGGCGCGCTGCCCCACGGATCGTCTCCGCCCTGGCTGTAATTGTTGGACGCCGGACGTCCGCCGCCGGATCCGCCGGAGGAGCCACCGAAGCCGCCCCCGCCACCGCCGCCACCACGGTTGGCCTTGTTGACCTTGGCCGTGGCGTAACGGAGCGAGGGGCCGATCTCGTCGACCTCGAGCTCTACGACAGTGCGCTTCTCACCTTCACGAGTTTCGTAGGAGCGCTGCTTGAGCCGGCCGCTCACGATCACTCGCGAGCCGCGGGTCAAACTCTCCGCAACGTTCTCCGCTGCCTCACGCCAGATGTTGCAGCGCAAGAACAGGGCCTCGCCGTCTTTCCATTCATTGGTCTGACGGTCGAAGGTACGGGGCGTGGACGCGACGGTGAAGTTCGCGACCGCGGCACCCGCGGGGGTGAAACGAAGCTCGGGATCAGCCGTCAGGTTTCCGATGACGGTGATTACGGTGTCGCCTGCCATGTGGTTCCTCCTGCTGTGTGTGGAGTTCCTGTTGTTCCAAAGCCTAGGTGCTGGTACCGACGTCGCCGGTACCGACTGAAACCTGTGCCTGGATCAGACGGGAATCACTTGCCGTGGCGCAGGACCTTCGTACGAAGCACCGACTCGTTCAGACCCAGCTGACGGTCGAGCTCGTTGACGGTGGCCGGCTCGGCGGTGATATCGATGACCGCGTAGATGCCTTCGCTGTTCTTGGCGATCTCGTACGCGAGACGACGCTTACCCCACACGTCGACCTTGTCGACACTGCCGCCATCCTTGCGGACGACATTGAGGAACGTATCCAGCGACGGGGCGACGGTGCGCTCGTCCAGGCTGGGGTCGAGAATGACCATCAATTCGTAATGACGCATAAGACCTCATCACCTCCTATGGACTGTGAAACGGCCACGGACTGTCCGTGGCAGGAGGGTCGTTGCGTCAGCAACCTTTGCAGGGTACACGAGCAGCCTTTGACCTGCGAAATTGGTCCGGACGGTCGCTTCCCGCCGATGTCGCCGATCCCACCGGCCGCCGGGATCGCCCTACGCTGGATTTCATGCGGGCGGCGGCAAACATCCGGACCGGAACGACGGTCACCATCCTCACCGCCTGCCTGCTGACGATGATCCTCGGCTACCTCGACAAGTCCCGCTGCATCGGTCCGCCGTTCGGCGCGGACGGCCGCAGCCTGATCTTCGACAGGATCAAGGACCGCGACGTCTGCTACTCCGACATCCAGCTCCTGTGGCTGGGCCGCGGCATCGACCAGCACCTGTTCCCGTACACCGGCGGCATCACCCCGGACGGCGTGCTCACCGGCAGCACCGTCGAGTACCCGGTGCTCAGCGGCCTGCTGATGTGGCTCGGCGGGATCGGCGCCCACACCGACGCCGCGTTCCTGCTGCATTCGGCACTGCTGCTGGCGCCGTTCGGGCTGCTCACCGCGTGGATGCTCGGACGGCTCGCGGGGCGCGCCGCGCTGCTGTGGGCGGCGAGTCCGCCGCTGCTGCTGTACGCGTTCCACAACTGGGAGCTACCCGTCGTCGCGACGTCGGTCGGGGCGATCGCGGTGATGGCCTCGCACCGCTGGTCACTGCGCACCCGCGCGGTGCTCGCCGCCGTCCTGCTCGGGATCGGGTTCTGCCTCAAGCTCTATCCGGGGTTGTTCGTGCTGCCGCTGGCGCTGTACGTCCTCACCGAGGGCCGGGACCGGAACCGCCTCGACGTCCGGGGCGCCGCCGCGGTACTCGGGGCCGCGGCGGCAACGGTGGTCGCGATCAACGTGCCGTTCGCGCTGACCCACTACGACGGCTGGCGGGCGTCGTTCACGTTCCAGCAGCTGCGCACGGCCGATCTCACCAGCAACAGCATCTGGTACTGGGGCCTGCGGCCACTGATGGGTGTGGACCTGCACGGCTCCGACACCTACAACCACGTCGTGGGCATCGTGTCGCCGCTCGCGCTGTGCGCCGGTCTGGCCCTCGCGGTGTGGCTGGGCTGGAAGCATTTCGAACGCCACGGCAGCTATCCGTGGATCGGCGTGAGCGGCGCGATGCTGTGCGCGTTCCTGCTGCTGCACAAGGTGCACTCGCCGCAGTACACGCTGTGGCTGATCCCCTTCCTGGTGCTGCTGCGGGTGCCGTGGTCGCTGGTCGCGGCCTACCTGGTGGCAGACCTGACGCTCGGCATCGGGGTGTTCCGCTGGTTCGACACCCTCGCCACCCGATCAGACACCGGCACCACCGAATTCGTCGTCAATCTCGGCGTGTGGGGGCAGGCCGCCCTGCTCGTCGTGCTGTTCTTCGTCTTCGTCGGCGCCCCGCTGCGCCGGACGGAGCGCGGCGACCCCCTCCCCACGAGGCCGCCGGCGGCGGTCCCGGCCGCGGTGCCTTGACCGCGCGCAGCCGGACCGCTCCGTGTCGGGCTGTCCCGGGGTACGTTTCGGATTCCATGAAGTCCACACCGAAGCGTCTGACGCTCCGCCTCGCCGCACCGGCGGCGGTGGCGGCGGCCGCGGTCGCCGCCTGCGGGTTCGTGCTCTGGGCCGATCCGACGATGCCGGGCGGAGTCATCCCGGTGTGCCCGACGAAGGCGCTGCTCGGAATCGACTGTCCGCTGTGTGGCGGCACGCGAATGCTGTACTCGCTCCTCCACTTCGACCTCTCGGACGCGTTGCGGTACAACGCGTTGGGAGTCGTCGTCGCGGTCCTGCTCCTCGCCGGGTACGGCGCCTGGACCTGGGGCCGGTTTCGGGGTCGACGGGTACTGGACGCACGGCATCTCCGACGGATTCCGGCAGCCGCGCTCGCTGCGGCCGCGATCTGGTTCGTGCTCAGGAACATTCCGATCGCACCGTTCACCGGCCTGCAGGTCTGATCAGTCACGAAAAGCCCTCCGACCGAACGACTCCCGCGCCCCAGCAGTTCGGCGACGAGAGCACGCTCCACCGGAAGCAGGACCTCACTCGGCGCGCACCGGAACCCTAGGACGCAGCCATGCCGGCAACCATTTCGGTGGCACGTCCTCGGCCTGGTCGAGGACGCCGCCGACGGGGTCGTCGATGAAGCCGAACCGCACCAGATCCCTCGACGGCCGGTAGATCTGCCACAGGATCAGCGCGCACAGCGCGAGGACGACGAGGTCGCGCAGCACGACGGCTCCGGTGAACCACTGCTCGGGCAGTCCCTTGTTGGACACGCCGAGGTAGTACATCATCCGCGGCACCCAGACGAGGGCGTCGATCGTCATCCACGCCAGCAGGATCCGACGGTGGGGGAGGGCGAGGACCGCGAGCGGCACCAGCCACAGCGAGTACTGCGGGCTCCACACCTTGTTGGTGAGCAGGAACCCGGCCACCACCAGGAAGCACAGCTGCGCCACCCGGGGCCGAGTCGGCGCGGTCAGGGCCACCCAGGCGACACCGGCGCAGACCGCGACGAACGCCAGCAGCGACACCGCGTTGAGCACGCTGGGCGCCTCGCCCGCGGCGAGGGGGCCGTCGAAGCCGGCCCACCCGGTGAACGAGGTGATGACGTTGTAGATCGAGTCGGGGTCGGCGCCGCGCTCGGAGTTGAGGCGGTAGAACTCCGCCCAGCCGCGCGGGAACAGCAGCGCGATGGGCAGATTCACCGCCAGCCAGGCTCCGGCCGCGGCCGCGGTCGCCTGCCACCACGGGCGCATCCGTCCCGTGCGCAGACACAGCACCAGCAGCGGGCCGAGCAGGAACAGCGGATAGAGCTTCGCGGCGCCGCCGAGGCCGAGGAGGATGCCGGCGAGAACCGGACGTTTGCGCGACCACGCGAGCAGACCACCGGCCGCGAAGGCCGTCGCCAACAGGTCGAAGTTGGTGAAGGCGTGGACGATCACCAGTGGCGAGCAGGCGACGAGCGCCGCGTCCCACACGCGGCGGCCGGCCAGCAGCGCACTGGCCCACACCGTCACCAGCCATGCCGCGGCCAGGCCGAGCGCCACCACGTTGAAGTAGATCGCGACCTGCAGTCCGCCGGGCAGCCACGGGGTCGCGTCCCACGCCTTCGCGACCACCATCGACGCGTACTGGTAGAGCCCGGACAGCACCGGGTACTCCATGTAGCGACGCTGCACGGACCCGTCGGCGGCCGGCTCCTCCCACCACTTCTTGTACGGGAAGGCGCCCTCGTCGAGATGTTCGGCGCCGTACAGCGGGACGGTGTCGGAGTAACACATCGCCACGTACTGGCGGTTGCCGCTCCAGTCCAGTCCCAGCGCGCCGTCGGCGCCGACCGGGCCCTGCTGGATGCAGCCGGCCTTGGTGAACCAACCGAGACTCAGGAACACCACGGCCAGCAGCAGAATCACCCGCATCGGGGTGAAGAAGCGGGTCCGTCCGATCAGCGCGTGCCGACCGACCGGGCCACCGATCGTCGACGACAGTTGTGCCGTCAGCGGATCGGTGTGGCCCGGCACGTCCCGCCAGTCCGCGGAGCGCCGATCCGCAGCGAGCGGCGCCGGCGACACCAGCTCGACGCCGGTGTCGGTCTCGGTGCTGCCCGGTGCGTTGTCGGCCACCCCGCGAGGCTACCGGGAAAGGGCTATCCGACGGGGACCGGCTGCGGGACCGCTCGCTGCTGCCCCTCCGGGGCCGTCGTGTCCGGCGGCTCCTGCCCCGACGTCGGCTCCTCAGGTGACGGAGTGGTAGTCGAGTCGGTGGGCTTGCCCGGCTTGATGCCCGGAATCGGGATCGTCACGCCCGGAAGGATCTCCATGTTGCTCGTGGTGATCTCGAGCGGCGGGGGAGTCGTCGTCGGCGGGGCCGTGGTCGACGTGGGCGCCGACGACGTCTTCGGCGCGGCCGGTGCCGAGTACGCGGGAACTCCCGAGACACCGGCGATCGGATCCGGCGTCGGGAACTTCTCGATGTCGGTGCCCTTCAGCGCACCGTCCATCGTCGCCTTCCAGATGTCCGACGGCAGACCGGAGCCGTAGATCATTCCGCCGTAGCTGTTCTCGATCGGCAGACCCTGCTCGGTACCGACCCACACCGCCGTCGACAGCGACGGGGTGTAGCCGACCATCCACGCGTCCTTGTTGGAGCCGGTGTCACCGAGCTGCGCGGTGCCGGTCTTTGACGCCGACGGACGGCCACCGGCCAGCCCGTGGCCACGCGAGTACGCCGCGATCGGCGTCATTGCGGCGGTGGTGTTGTCGGCCACCGCGGCGTCGATGACTTCCTCGCCGGTCGGCGTGCCGCGGTCGAGCAGCACGGTGCCGTCGGAGGTGACGACCTTCTGCACGAAGTGCGGCGTGTGGTAGACGCCGGAGGCCGCGAGCGTCGCGTACGCGGACGCCATGTCGATGGGCCGGGACTGGTACTGGCCCAGCACGATGCCGTTGTTCGGTCCGACGCCGCCCGGCTCGGTGAGCGAGGGGCCCACGCCCGGGATGTCCTCGGGGATGCCGGCCTTGTGGGCGATGTCGGCGATGGCCTGCGGGCCGTCGTCCATCTGCAGCATCTGCCGGTAGAAGCTGGTGTTGAGCGAACGCTTGAGGGCCTCGGCGATGGTGCACGTGCCGCAGGACTCGCCCTCGACGTTGCCGATCGTGATGCCGTTGACGGTGAGCGGGCCGCTGTCGTACATCTGCGACAGCGGGATGCCCTGGTCCAGCGCGGCCGCGAGGCCGAACACCTTGAACGACGAACCGGTCTGCAGACCGGCCTGCGCGAAGTCGTAGCCGCCGCCGTCGGCGCCGCCGTAGTAGGCGCGCACGGCACCCGACTTCGGGTCGACGGACACGACCGCGGTCCGCAGCTCGGACGGCTCACCGTCCATGTATGTCTCGACGGCGTCGACGGCAGCCGCCTGCGCCTGCGGGTCGATCGTCGAGGTGATCTGCAGGCCCTCGGTGTTGAGGTCCTGCTCGCTGATGCCGGCCGCCGACAGCTCCTTCAGCACCTGCTGCTTGATCAGGCCCTCCGGCCCGTTGCCGCCGCTGCCGTTGTCGACCTCGGCGAGAGGAATGACCTGCGGGAACTGGGTGGCGGCACGATCGGCGGCGCTGAGCGTGCCGCTGTCGACCATGCCGTCGAGGACGTAGTTCCAACGCGACTGGGCGCCGGTGGGATTGGTCTCGGGGTCCAGCAGCGACGGCAGCTGGATGACCGCGGCGAGCACGCCGCCCTCGGCCACCGTCAACTGCTCGACCGGCTTGCCGAAGTACGCCTCGGACGCGGCCGCGATGCCGTACGCGCCGCGACCGAAGTAGATGGTGTTGAGGTACGCGGCGAGGATGTCGTCCTTGGACCACTGCTTGGCCATCTTCGACGAGATCACCAGCTCACGCATCTTGCGGGTGAGCGAGCGCTCCGAACCCACGAGCGCGTTCTTCACGTACTGCTGGGTGATGGTGGAGCCACCGCCGGCGCTGTCCTTGCCGAGCACGTTGTCGCGGGCCGCGCGAGCGAATCCGGAAACCGAGAATCCCGGGTTGGTGTAGAAGTTCCGGTCCTCGGCCGAGAGCACCGCGTTGCGCACATGCTCCGGAATCTGGTCGATCGTGACCTCGGTGCGGTTGCCCTCGGGCGGCACGACGCGGCTGATCTCCGTCGTCCCGTCCGACGCCAGGATCGTCGCGACCTGATTGGTCTTCATGTCGCCGGGCTTCGGTACGTCCTCGACGATGTACGCGACCATGAACGTCAGCATCGGCACGATCAGGCCGAGCGCGACCACGGCGTACGCGGTGCGGCGCGCGATCTTCCACTTGCTGGACTTGGTCTTCTTCGGACCCTTCGGCGGCTGACCGCCCGATCCGTCACCGGACTTGCGTGCGGTCGGCGGCGGGCCGGCCGGCGGACGCCCACCGGGACCGCGGCCCCCACCCTGTGCCGGACGCGGTCCCCCCTGTGCCGCACGCTGGCCGCCCTGGGGCGGACGCGGTCCCCCCTGCGGCGGGCGCTGGCCTCCCTGCGGTGGACGACCACCCTGCTGCGGCTGCCGTGGAGCCGGGCGACCGCCCTGCTGGGGACCCGGGTTGCGGCGCGGCGCGGGGCCCCCGGGGCCACCCACGGGACGGCCGGGCTGCTGCCCGGCCGGTCGTCCACTCTGCTGCGGGCCGTTCGGACGCCGCGGTCCGGTAGGTCGACCCTGGGGGTTGTTGGGGGAACTCACGTACGAATCTCCAGTAATCGGGTGACTGTGGGCAGTCCTCGGTTGCGTCGGTCGGTGGGCACAGCTGTCGGCTTCCTACGCTGTCGGTTCACTACTACTCACTGGCGGTGCGGCGGCGCGGTGAGGACGTCCTCCTCGGCCGCTTCGGTGCCGGTACCGCACCGAGAACGTAGGACTGGACCAAGTGGTTCCAGCTGCATGTGCGGCACACCTCGACCACATGGACCGAGAATTCCTCCTCAGTCGCGGCCAGACGAACCAGTTCCTCGGGTGTCCGCGCCGAGCCCGACACCGGGCCCAGTTTGTCGCCGAACACCCAAGATACGAGGGTCAACTCTTCCTTGCGACAGATCGGGCACATCACCGAACTGCTGCGGCCGTGGAACTTGGCCGCGCGCAGCAGGTAGGGGCTCGCATCGCAGACTTCGGTCACGCCGGTCCGCCCCGAGTAGACCTCGGCGAGCAGGGACCGGCGCTGCAGCGCGTAGTCCACGACCTGCCGCTGTATCCGCACGGAGACCAGAGTACGTGCGTCGCCCGTCGGCGGGGTGTGCCGGGAGGCGCCGCACGTGGGGACGAACACAAGGTCTTGACATGCGACGGTACCGCCGGAAACGGGTGGTGCCGGGCGACCGCCCGAGCGGTTTCCTAAGATCACGACCGTGTCCGGGCAGGCTTCCTCCAGTACTCGTGCGCGCGATATCGATCGCGCGCAGACCTGCGGAGTGCTCGACGCCGGATACAGCGAGGGCCAGCTCGACACGACCGAGTACGACGCCCGCACCGCCGCCGCGATGAAGGCCAAGACGCTCGGTGAACTCGACGCGCTGGTGTCCGACCTGCAGATTCCCGCGCACCTCGTCGAGACCGCACTCCGGACCGCCCCCGCACCCCGGCGATTACGGCGCGGGCCGGTGATCGCCGCGGCCATCGCGGCCGTCGCCGTCGTGATCGGGACCGTGTTCTTCGTCGCACGCGACGACGAGGCCGCGCAGACGGCCGCCGTGCCGGAGGTCGTTGCCGCTGCCGAGGAACCCGCGCCGCTGCCGGCACCGATTCCGGGCGAGCCCGACGCGATCGTGATCGAGCCGATCGACACGACCACCGTCGAGGGGATCCGGGCTTTCATCGACCGGTACCGCGCCAAGTTCAAGGACACACTGGTCGATCGCGCCATCTTCTACCCCGAGCGGGTGTCGGTGGAGCGCGCGGTCGACGGGGCACCGCACCTGTACCAGCGGTACGACTTCATGAACGGGTTCAAGCCGTCGATGACCCCGAGTGGGCGAGGCCCCGACACACAAGCGATCGACCTGGCCGACGTCGATCTCGACCGGCTGGCGGCCAACCTCGCCACGGCCCCGGATCGGGTACAGCTCTCGACCGGCCGGATCGGCGACATCGACGTCCGCACCACCGGCGGCGAGGTCGAGGTGGCGATCAGCGTCGAGAGCCCTGACAAGCGATCCGGCAGCGTGTACACGACACTCGGCGGCGACGAGATCGACGTCCGAACTGCGGACAGGTGACGATGACGCCGACCGAACGCCGAAACCTCGCGACCTCCCTGCGCCTACGCGCCCGTGACAGTGACCGCGACGGTGTGTGCGAGGTGCTCGACGCGGCGCGCAACACCGGCCAGTTGTCCGAGGACGAACACCGCGCCCGCCTGGAATCCGCAGCGACGGCACGCACGCTGGGCGATCTGGACCGCCTCGTTCGGGACCTGCAGGTTCCGCGGGAGCTGTCGAACGCGGTTCCCGCCCCACCGCGGGACCGGAGCATGCGGTGGATCGCCGCTCTCGGTATCGCGGCCGTGCTCACGGTGGGCGGGGCCGTGGTCCTGGCGCAGTCGGGCGAAGACGCGCCTTCCGCCGCCCCGGGCGTCGCCGCCGTCGATGCGGAATCGGCCGACCTGTTGACGCTCACCGAGATGAACCGCCTGTTCGACACCCTCGAGCAGAAGCTCGGCGGCCTGGAGGTCGACGAGCTGCGCGTGTACCCCGAGCGTGCCGACATCGTTCGCCCCGTCCCGGGAAAGCCTGGCCGGAGCGAGAGGTACAGCTACGAGATCGAATCCGGGAGTCCCACCTTCGACGGTCCCGACGACGGTGGAACCCGCACACCCACCGTTCCGGTGGACCTCGCGGAACTTCGGCCGAACCTGCCCAAGCTGATCGGCTTGGTCCGCGGGATCGAGCAGAGCGTCGCAGTGCCGAACCCGGACTCGGTCTATCTGTCGATCGACCGCGACCGCTCCGTCGACATACCGGCCGTCGAGATCCTGGCGTCCAATCAGGACATCGCTGCCAACGGGTGGCTGACCATCGGATTCGACGGCGAGATTCTGGAAGTCCGTAGAGCCGACCAGTAGGCACTTCGTGCTCGATCTTCTCCACCCGTGTAGTTCGTCGGTTCGGACGTGGTTGCACAACAGTCCGAACGGTTTCCTAGGATCACGGACGTGTCCGCCCCCGTCTCCGCCAAAGCCCGCGCGCGCGACATCGATCGCGCCCAGACATGTGGACTCCTGGACGCCGGATACAGCGAGGGGCAACTCGATCCGACCGAGTATCAGACCCGGACCGCGCAGGCCATGAAGGCCAAGACGCTCGGGGAACTCGCCTCTCTCGTCGAGGACCTGCAGATTCCCGAGCATCTCGTCGAAGCCGCACGGGAGGCCACGCCGGCACCTCGCAGACGTGTCCCGGGTCGCGCTGTGGCCGCGATCGTGGTTGCGGTCGTGGCGATCTGCGGAACGGTGATGTACACGAATCGAGGCGACGCCGCGGCGCCCGAGGCGGTCGTCGCGGCCGAACCGGCCCCTGTCGCGCCCGGCGAGCCGCAGCCGATCGTGGTCGAGCCGCTCGATCCTCGCTCACCCGAGGGGATCCGCGACTTCCTGCGCCAGTACGAGCTGAAGTTCGGTGATCTGCAGGTGGACGACGTGATCTTCTACCCGACCTACGTGTTCTTCACCCGGATGTTGGACGGCCAACCGCATCGCGCACAGGACTGGAGCTTCCGCGGCGGGTTCTCGACGGTGCGGGAGCCCGATTCGCGACCCCTGGACACCACCACGGTCGACCTCGCGGCCCTCGACGTCGACCGACTCGCCGAGGTTCTCGCGACAGGACCGGGCCGTGTCGGGATGCCGGCGGCCCAGGTCGAGCACATCTTCGTGCGACCGGATTCGACGGCGGGGGAGGGCCTGGTCAGCTACCTGTTCGAGGACCGCGAGGAACAAACGGGAATGGTGGACACGCGGATGGACGGCACCGTCGTCGACGTCTCGCCGGCCCAGGGGCGATGAGCATGCCGAACCGCCGCACCCCGGACAACCTCGATCGACTCGTCCGAGACCTGCAGGCGCCGCCGGCGCCGAGCGACACCGTCGCGCCGTCGCCACAGCCGCAGAGCACTCGCTGGATCGTCGCGCTCGCGGCGGCCGTCGTCGTGGTGTGCGGCATCGTCGTGGTCACCTCGAATCGGGATCATGCCGGTCCGGCCGGCCCCACGGTGGGCACCGAGCTGATCACCGCGGCGGGGCTCGGGCAGATGCTCGACGACATCGACCGGCAACTGGGCGACTCGGAGGTCGACAGCCTGACGATCTACCCCGACTACGCGTCGATCTCGCGCCCGGTACCCGGTGCGCCCGGTAGCGAGCAGTCGTATCGGTACGAGGACGGACAGCTGACGGACAACGGAAGGTCACCCGGCCGCACCGAGGGCGTACCCGTCGACCTCACCGAGCTCCGCCCGAACGTCCCCCAGCTGATCGGGCTCGTCTACGGCGCCGACCGCACCCTCGGCGTGGCCGACCCGACCCGGGTCTATCTGATCGCGCAGCGCGACGACGACAACGGGCCGGTCGTGAGTATCCACCTGTGGAACGAGACCACGGGCGCGCAGGGCTTCCTGACGGTCGGCTTCGACGGCGCCGTCCGCGAGGTCTACCGAGCCGACCAGTAGGTCTTCCACCTGCTGTTTTCGCTCAACTGTGTGCCCGTATATATCGGTGCGATATAGTTGGCAATCGCATCTGTCGGTTATGTTCGGGACACTCAGGGGGTGTGATCTTGCTCGAGCTCGCAATTCTCGGGCTGCTCCTCGAG
This sequence comes from Rhodococcus sp. BE178, assembly GCF_050433545.1. Taxonomy (NCBI): domain Bacteria; kingdom Bacillati; phylum Actinomycetota; class Actinomycetes; order Mycobacteriales; family Nocardiaceae; genus Rhodococcus; species Rhodococcus sp. BE178. The sequence continues at coordinate 141,813 of NZ_JBNPXA010000005.1, forward strand.
TCACCCATGCACGGATACGAGCTGCGTAAGCGGCTGACCGGCCTGCTCGGTGCGTTCCGCGCCTTCTCCTACGGCTCGCTCTACCCGACCCTTCGGCGCATGCAGGCCGACGGGTTGATCGCCGAGGACGCCGGCGCGGACGGCACCGTCAAGCGCCGGGCGCGCCGCGTGTACGAGCTCACCCCCGCCGGTCGGAAGCGTTTCTCCGAGCTGGTGGCGGACACAGGGCCCCAGAACTACACCGACGACGGGTTCGGCGTGCACCTTGCCTTCTTCAGCCGCACCCCCGCCGAGGCGCGGATGCGAATTCTGGAAGGCAGGCGACGTCAGGTCGAGGAGCGCCGTGAGGGTCTCCGGGACGCCGTCGGGCGGGCCACCGGGTCACTCGACCGCTACACCCGCCAGCTCCATCAGCTCGGTCTCGAGTCGAGCGAACGGGAAGTGCGGTGGCTGAACGAGCTGATCGCCGCCGAACAATCATCAACAGCAACAGCACCCAAGAAAAACGAAGGAGAACCCGACCATGGGTGAGAACAGCACCGCGGTGCGCGTAGCCATTGTGGGCGTGGGTAACTGTGCCTCGTCCCTGGTCCAGGGCGTGCAGTACTACAAGGACGCGGACGAGAACTCCACCGTCCCCGGCCTGATGCACGTCAAGTTCGGCCAGTACCACGTGCGCGACGTCCAGTTCGTCGCCGCCTTCGACGTCGACGCCAAGAAGGTCGGGTTCGACCTGTCCGAGGCGATCAACGCCAGCGAGAACAACACCATCAAGATCGCCGACGTCCCGCCGCTGGACGTCCCCGTCCTGCGTGGCCCGACGCTCGACGGCATCGGCAAGTACTACGCGCAGACCATCGAGGTCTCCGACGCCGAGCCCGTCGACGTCGTCGCCGCGCTCAAGGCTGCCAAGGTCGACGTCCTCGTGTCCTACCTGCCGGTGGGCTCGGAAGAGGCCGACAAGTTCTACGCGCAGTGCTGCATCGACGCCGGTGTCGCGTTCGTCAACGCGCTGCCCGTCTTCATCGCCTCCGACCCGGAGTGGGCCGAGAAGTTCCGCGCGGCCGGTGTCCCGATCGTCGGCGACGACATCAAGAGCCAGGTCGGCGCCACCATCACCCACCGCGTGATGGCGAAGCTGTTCGAGGACCGCGGCGTGGTGCTGGACCGCACGTACCAGCTCAATGTCGGCGGCAACATGGACTTCAAGAACATGCTCGAGCGTGAGCGTCTGGAGTCCAAGAAGGTCTCCAAGACCCAGGCCGTGACGTCGAACCTGACCGGCTCGCTCGCCGGCAAGGTCCACGACCGCAACGTCCACATCGGTCCCTCGGACTACGTGGAGTGGCTCGACGACCGCAAGTGGGCGTACGTCCGCCTCGAGGGTCGCGCCTTCGGTGACGCCCCGCTGAACCTGGAGTACAAGCTCGAGGTCTGGGACTCCCCGAACTCGGCCGGCATCATCATCGACGCCATCCGTGCCGCGAAGATCGCCAAGGACCGCGGCCTCGGTGGCCCGATCCTGCCGGCCTCGGCATACCTGATGAAGTCCCCGCCGGTCCAGATGGCCGACGACAAGGCTCGCACCGAGCTCGAGGCCTTCATCATCGGCGCCGAGTAGAACCAGCCGTACAACGCACCTGTGGCGGTGGGCGAGTCTCCGGACTCATCCACCGCCACAGGTGTTTTCGAGCCGGTTTTCGGTGCAGCCGGAGATAATCGGTGGCCGGCACGGATCGCCGGTGTTACCTTCGTCGGCACGGGCACACTGAATTCCTAGATCGGGACGCCGCGTCGAGCATGCTCCACGGCGAGCCCTGGGCGCACACAACCCCGTTCGGACCGGTCGGTCGTGCGAGGGCACATTCCTCTCGATCACCCGGACCTGTTCCGGGGGCAAGGACCTCACCCCCGGATACGTGGAGGATGCGGCCGCGGAACTGCTCTCGCTGGGCCTGTTCCGGCCCGACGATCTGCATCGACCGCTGGCGGATCTGTCGTTCGGCCGGCGCCGACGCCTCGAGGTCGCGCTGCTGGTCACCAGCGGCGCCGACCTGATGCTGGTGGACGAGCCCACCAATCACCTGTCGCCGGCGCTGGTCGAGGAGTTGGAGGAGGCGCTCGACGCGTTCGCGGGCACCGTCGTCCTGGTGACCCATGACAGGCGGATGCGTCGACGATTCCGCGGCGACCACCTCGCGCTGTGACCCGACTACCGGATCAGCGGGCCGGTCACCACGTCGGGTGGACGCCGTTGCTCCGCAGCCAGACCTGCGGATCGACCTGCCGACCGCTGGGATCCCAGACCTCGAAGTGCAGGTGAGGACCCGTCGACTGACCGCGGTTGCCGACCGTGGCGATCTGCTGGCCCGCGGTGACGCTCTGGCCGACGCTGACGAGGTAGGTGTCGACATGGCCGTACACCGTGATGGTGCCGTCGTTGTGCTGCACGCGCACCCACTGCCCGAACCCGGAGGCCGGGCCGGCCGAGATCACGGATCCGGCGGCGGCCGAGTAGATCGGTGTGCCGATGCTCGCACCGATGTCGATGCCGTCGTGGTGGCTGCCACCGCGCGGGCCGTAGCTCGATGTCAGGGTGCCGGAAACAGGCTGTACCACAGCGGAACTCGAGCCCACACTGTGGACGAATCCGGCGGTCTGGGCCGCGGGGGCCGCGGAGGCGGTGGCGGCGCCGAGCTGCGCCCCTCCGACGAGGAGGGTCCCGGCGATGGCCACGAATGCCGCCGTCTTGCGCGACCGGCGGCCGGCGGCGGACTCGGAGGGGTTGATCTTGCGAACGAAACGGTGCGATGGCTGGTGGTGCTTGCCCACGGGTATTACCTCATTTGTGTCTTGCCCATCGGCCCGAGGGGGGTGCTCCCATGGGGCCCGTCACAAAAGGGTAACGAAGCTATATCAATCCGTCGAGCGTTATCGAATATTTATCTTGACGAGTTATAAACCGACCGGTTTCGCGATCCGTGCAGGTCAGGCCGGATTCCGCTGTCCGCGCCGACCTACGCCATCCTCGACACCACCGACAGCGGCAGCACCTTCATCGCCATCGACACCGGCAACCACGGCCACGCCGGGACGTAGGCCTTGTTCGGTTCCTTCTCGATCGCCGCGGCCAGCGCGCGGCAACCGGTCTCGGTGTCGACTATGAACGGCACCTTCTTCACCTTCTCGTTGATCTCGGAGCGGATGAAGCCGGGGAAGATGGTGCTGACGTCGATGCCGGTCTTCGCCAGATCCGCCCGCATGCCCTCGCCGAGCGCCGCGACCCCCGCCTTCGACGCCGCGTAGGTGGTGAGGTTGCGCGGCATGCCGCGCATCGCGCTCACCGACGAGATCAGCACCACGTGGCCGGCGTTCCGCGGCCGGAACAGTTCGAGCGCCGCCTCGCTCTGCGCGAGGGCGCCGAGGAAGTTGGTGCGCGCCGTCGCGGCGTTGGCGCGGAAGTAGCCGGTGCCCAACGGTTGCCCCTTGCCGAGACCGGCGTTGACGATCACCCGGTCCAGGCCGCCGAGTTCCTCGTCGAACTCCCGGAACACGCTGAACACCTGGTCGTGGACGTCGACGTCGAGCCCCCGGATCGCGACGGTGATGTCCGGGTTCGCGGCGAGGAGTTCGTCGCGCAGTTCCTCGAGCCGCTCGGTGCGCCGGGCGGCGAGCGCGAGGTTGCGTCCACGTGCGGCGAATTCGCGGGCCATGCCGCGGCCGAGGCCCGAGCTGGCACCTGTGATGAGAATGTTCCTGCGTGGCGCGCGGCTGCCCACTACTTGCCCTCCGTCATCGCGTCGATCAGTTCGTTGCAGCGAGTGTCCAGGTAGCCCACCGCGATCCAGAAGTGCTCGAACGCCGGGTTGGCCAGTACGCCAGGCTCGAGCCGAGGTCCATCAGCGGATCGCCGATCGTGGCGAGTTCCCAGTCCAGGACGGCGCGGGGCCGCAGGTCGTCGCCGAGCACGACGTTGTCGAGCCGGAAGTCGCCGTGGATCACCCGCGAGGCGACGTCGGCCGGCCGGTTGTCGTCGAGCCACTTCGCAACCCGCGCGAAGTCGGGCACGTTGTCGGTGCGGGCGGCGGCGTAACGCTTGGTCCAACCGGCCACCTGGCGGGCGACGTACCCCGTGCCGCGACCGAACTCCTCCAGGCCCGCAGACGTCGGGTCCACGCCGTGCAGTTCGATCAGCAGGTCGATCACCCGCAGGCACAGCTCACGCGTGTTCTTCGGGGTGAGCCCCAGTTCGGCCGGGGGAGCGGAACGCAGGATGGCGCCCTCGACGCGTTCCATGACGTAGAAGTCGCTGCCGAGCACCGACGGGTCGGTGCACAGGCCCACCATCGCCGGCACGTGCGGGTACACGGGCGCGAGCAGCGACTGGATGCGGTACTCACGGACCATGTCGTGCCCGGACGACGGCTTCGCGCCGGCCGGCGGACGGCGCAGCACCAGGTCGCGGTCCGGGTAGCGCAGCAGGTACGTCAGGTTGGACGCCCCGCCCGCGAACTGGCGCACCTCGGGCATGCCTTCGAGTTCAGCGGAGCCGTTGTCCCGCAACCACTGTGCGACGGCGACGACATCGAAGGCATCCTCGTCGCGAACTGTGCGCGCGTTGTCCGGCAGCGCCGGTGTCTTCGGGCTCACTGGTACTTCCCCAACTCGAAGCGGGCGACCAGACCCTGGTGAACCTCGTCGGGGCCGTCGGCGAGGCGCAGTGCACGCGCCGCCGTCCAAGCACCGGCGAGCGGGAAGTCCTCGGAAAGCCCTCCGCCGCCGTGGATCTGGATTGCGAAGTCGATCACCTGCTGCACCACGCGGGGGGTGGCGACCTTGATCTCGGAGACGGCGGACCGCGCGCCGAACAGGCCCTGCGTGTCGAGCAGCCAGGCGGTGTTGAGCACCAGCAGCCGCAACTGGTTGATCGCGATGCGGGCGTCGGCGATGCGCTCGCGGTTGCCGCCGAGGTTGACCAGCGGCTTGCCGAAGGCGACGCGTTCGGTGCCGCGGCGGATCGCGAGTTCGAGCGCGGCCTCGGCCAGGCCGATCAGGCGCATGCAGTGGTGCACGCGGCCCGGCCCGAGCCGGCCCTGCGCGATCTCGAATCCCCTTCCGGGCCCGGCGATGACTGCGTCCAACGGCAGCCGGACGTCGGTGAACGACACCTCGCCGTGCCCACCGGGTTCGTCGTAGAAGCCCATCGTCGAGAGCATCCGCTCGACCTTCACACCGGGGGTGTCCATCGGCACCAGCACCATCGAATGCCGTTGATGCTTGGGCGCTTCCGGGTCGGTCAGGCCCATGAAGATGAGGATCTTGCAATCGGGGCTGCCGATCCCGGTGCTCCACCACTTGCGGCCGCCCAGCACCACCTCGTCGCCGTCGACGACGGCGGTCGCGGCCATGTTGGTGGCGTCGGACGACGCGACGTCGGGCTCGGTCATGCAGAACGCGGACCGAATCTCACCGTCCAGCAGCGGCGTCAGCCAGCGCTCCTTCTGCTCGGCGCTGCCGTAGTGGTACAGCACCTCCATGTTGCCGGTGTCGGGGGCGTCGCAGTTGAAGATCGCGGAGACGAACGGCGAGCGTCCCATCTCCTCGGCGAGCGGGGCGTACTCGACATTGGTCAGGCCGGCGCCGAGTTCGGCGTCGGGCAGGAAGAGGTTCCACAGGCCCTGCGCGCGGGCCTCGGCCTGCAGCGCGCGGAACTCGTCGGACACCTGCCACATCGCGACACCAGGAACGTCGGCGCGCTGCGCGAACGGTGCCACCCGCTCGGCCCGCAGTCGCGCCTCGACGGGCGCGACCTCGGTCGCGATGAACGCCCGCAGTCGATCGAGGTACTCCTTCGACCGCGCGCTTTGTGCGAAATCCATGCCAGCCTCCGTGCCGTCGACTAACTGAGCATTGCTCAGTTAACCTAAACGTAGACTTGCCCCGCAATCAAGATCCTGGACGGTGTCATCTCGTGTCGACCGAAACTGCGGCCCCCCGGCGGCGGCTCCCACCGGAGGAGCGCAAGCGGCAACTCGTCGCGATCGGCCTGCAGGAACTCGCGGCCCGGCCCATCCATGCGCTGTCGATCGACCTGGTGGCCGAGAAGGCCGGCATCTCCCGCGGCCTGCTGTTCCGATACTTCCCGACCAAGCAGGACTACTACGTCGCCGTCGTCGGCGCGGCCGCCCGGCGCCTGCTGCGCGCCGCGAAGGCAGACCCCGACGACGCGTCCGGTGAACCGCTGAGGGCCGTCGTGCACGCGTTCGTCTCGTTCATCGACCGGCACGGCGCGAACTACCAGTCCTTCTTCCACGGCGGCTTCGGCGCCGACCCGCAGATCCAGGAGATCCGCGAACACATGAAGGACACCATGGTCGAGCGCACCCTCGAGGCCACCGACACACAGCCGTCCCCCGAGGCACGGATGCTCCTGCGCGGATGGTGGTCGATGGTCGAGAGCCTCGCCATCGACCGCACGATCGAGCCGGTCTTCACCGTCGACGGCGTCGTCGACCACGCGCTCGCGGCGCTGCCGATGCCGCACGGGCACCCCGCCGCGTAGGAATCGGACCGGCCGCAGACATGACTTCCGTGCCCGCGCCAATTTTGTACACAACCCTCGAAAAGGTACAGAAAGGTACAGATTGGCGCGAGGCCGAAAGGTTTGTTCCTAGCGGACCACGAGATCGGTGTCGGTGGCGCTGAGGCTGATCGGCGCGATCTGCTTGCCGCGCATCCAGTCCCGGACGAAGGCGTCCAGGGCGGGGTCGGAGGCCCGGGCGTCGAACGCGGACTGCGGGATCTCGATCGCGCCGACCAGGTGCCGCGGCTGCGCATCCAGTCCGGCACCGCGCGGTGCGAAGCGGAGCCCGTCCGCGGTATGGACGACGACGGGGATGGTCGTGCCGTCCGGCGCGGTCACCGTGGCCGCGCGGGTGGTGGCGACGGGATCGAAGTGGTCGATCGAGATCCGGTAGCCGGACGGGCCGGCATGCAGGCCCACCTGGTCGAGCAGGCGTGGGTCCAGGATCGAGTACGGCAGCACGCTGTCCACCAGCACCTGGCCGTCCACCCACGCGTCGCGGGAGGGCAGTGACGTGGACAGGTTCCACGGCGCGGGCGGGGCCAGCGTGTCCGATGACCGGTCGAACGGCGAGTTCTCCAGCGGCGCACCGGGCAGGTCCGCTCCGGTTGCGGTGAAATTCCATGACGGCGCGTTCAGGTGCTTGTGCCAGAAGCCGGCGACGCCACCCGACCGACCGGCCACCCGCAGCTCGCGGGCGTCGGGCCCGACGCCGGTGGAGTGCACGCTGATCGCCGAGGTGATCTCGCCGGGAATCTTGGGCTGACGCTTCCAGTCCTGCGCGGGCAGCTGGATCGCGGCGTACCCCTTGAACCACGACTCGAACGCCGAGTTCGGCGCGGTCGGCTTGCCCGTCTGGTCGTCCCAGCTGTAGCGGAAGAAGATGGAGTCCGAGCCGGTCGCGTCGGGATCGAAGTTCCGCGTGTACATGTCGCCGTACTTGTTCACCACGAACGTCGTCGACGCCGAGGACGACAGCGCAACGGACCGGAACCGGCCGCCCAGCGGGCCGCCGATCTCGTAGCTGTCGTCGATCGGCAGCCACGGGTCGGCGTACGTGATGCGACTGCCGTCGCCCGTCAGCGAGGGCACCATCGTCATCTTCGCCAGCCCGTAGTAGTGCAGGCGGCCGGCGGCGTCCGCGTACGTCTGGTTGTCCCACGGAGAGGCGACGCTCAGCGCCCACTGTCCGGGCGCCCCGCCGAGAAGGCGCTTGCCGCCGCCGGTCCAGATCGGGGCGCCGAACGCCGACGTCCAGTTCCAGGTCAACGGCGTCTGGGATGCGTTGTCCATGGTGTAGATCCAGCCGTCGGCGTCGATCGCGGCCAACTCGTCGTCGTCGGCGGAGATACCGACCAGCCTGCCCCGCAGGCACTCCGGCAACGGCGCGTACCGCCACGCCTCGGTGTTCGATCCGGTCCAGACGCGCGGACGGGTCAGCAGCGCGCCGTCCACCAGCGAGAAGTCCCAGAACTTGTTGAACTGCGTTGTCTGCGTGCGCAACTCGACCGACGATGGCGCGTGGTTGCCGGCGAACAACGGCAGGGTGTCGAGTCCCGCCCGCCAACCCGCCGAGGGCAGTCCCGGCGGCAACTGCGCGGTGCCGACGGGTACGCACGACGCGGGCCCGGACGCCGTCGCAGACGCCGTCGGCGCAGTGGACAACAGTCCGGTCATCACCGCCACGCACACGAGGGGTGCGGCGAGACGAGACGGGGAGCGCTTACTGCGGAGGACACGATCGATCACGTTCTCTGATATAGCAGCTGACCGACCGTTTGTTACATTTCATGTCGACCGTGTGACGCACGCCATTCACGGAGTCGCAAACTCGCCGGGTCAGCGCACCACCAGGTCACTCGCTGTCGCACTGAGAGTGATCGGTGCGATCTGCTTGCCGCGCATCCAGTCCCGGACGAAGGCATCCAGGGAGGGATCGGTGTCGCGGGCGTCGAACACGGTCTGCGGGATCTCGATCGCACCGACCAGGTGCCGCGGCTGATCGTCGAGCCCCGGTCCGCGTGCCTCGAACCGGAGACCGTCGGCGGTGTGCAGCAACACCGGGATCACCGCACCGTCGGGCGCCGTCACCGTGGCCTCGCGGGTGGTGGCAGCGGGATCGAAGTGCGACACCGCAATCCGGTACCCGGACGGTCCCGCCTGCTGGCCGACGGCGTCGAGCAGGCGCGGATCGACCAGCGTGTACGGCAGGCCGGCGTCGACGAGGAACTGCCCGTCGACGAGGGTGTCGCGGGCGGGGAGCGACGCCGACAGATTCCACGGCGCCGGGGGTGCGAGCGTTTCCGCCGACCGGTCGAACGGCGAGTTCTCCAGCGGCGTGCCGGGCAGGTCCGCGCCCGTCGCGGTGAACTCCCATGCCGGCGCGTCCAGATCCTTGTGCCAGAAGCCCGACGCGCCGCCGTCCTGCCGTCCCGCAACCCGCAACTCGCGGGCGCCGGGGCCGACGCCGGTGGAGTGCACGCTGATCGCCGACGTGATCTCGCCCGGAATCTTGGGCTGGCGCACCCAGTCCTGACCCGGCAATTGGATCGCGGCGGTGTCGCGGTCCAGCAACTCCGCGAACATGTTCGGTGCCGTGGGCTTGCCGGACTGGTCGTCCCAGCTGTAGCGGAAGAACACCGAGTCCGAACCGGACGCGTCGAAGTCGAAACTGCGGGTGTACATGTCGCCGTACTCGTTCACGACGAACGTCGTCGACCCGGCCGACGACAGGGCGATCGACCGGAACCGGCCGCCGAGCGGGCCGCCGATCTCGTAGCTCTGATCGTTCGGCAGCCACGGGTCGGCGTAGGTGATGCGGCTGCCGTCGCCGGTGAGCGCGGGCACCATCGTCATCTTGCCCAGCCCGACGTAGTGCACGCGGCCCGCGGCATCGGTGTAGGTCTGGTTGTCCCACGGCGACGAGACGCTGAGCGCCCACGTGCCCGGTTCGGTGCCCGGCAGCCGCTGGCCCGACCCGGTCCACAGCGGCGCACCGAAGGCCGAGGTCCAGTTCCAGAACAGCGGAGCCTGCGACACGTTGTCCATCGTGTAGATCCACCCGGCGTCGTCCACGGCGATCAACTCGTCGTCGTCCACCGAGATTCCGACCAGACGGTCCCGCAGACATTCGGGCAGCGGCGCGTACCGCCACGGCTCGGCGTCGGATCCGGCCCGCGGTCGCGTCAGCAACGCGGCGTCGACCAGGGCGAAGTCCCAGATCCGATTGAACTGTGTTGTCTGTGTGCGCAGCTCCACCGACGACGGCGCGTTGTCCCCGACGAACTCCGGGAGACGCTCGAGCCCGTCGCGCCCGCCCTGGGACGGCAACCCGGGTGGCAGCTGAGCGGTGCCGAACGGCACGCAGGCAGCCGGGCGCGTGGTCTCCGCGGCGGCCACCGGCGCCCACGCCAACAGCCCGGCAACTACCGCGACACCGGCCAACGGCGCGCGGAGACGGAAAACCTGGGAGGGGCGCGCGGGCTCAGTCACGGTAACGAGTACACCTTCCGAATCGTGATTCTTCAATCACGGATGCGACACGTATGCACCCGATCTTGACCTGCGTCACGCCCCCACACCCGACCGTCGACTCAGCCCGGCAACGTGATCTTGACCCCGGGCAGGATCTCGATGACGCGACCGCTCGGGGGCGGCGGAAGCTGCGGTGCCGGTGCGGGCGCGGGAGCCGGTGCGGCCGGGGCCGGCGAATTGGCCGTGCTCTGGCCGGACCCCGATGCGCCCGATCCCGCCCCGGTGTACGCCGGGACACCGGCCTGACCACCGATCGGTGCCGGCCAGGGGAACTTCTCGACGTCGGTGTCCTCGAGCGCGCCGTCCATCGTCTTCTTCCAGATGTCCGACGGCAGACCCGAGCCGTACACGGAGCCGCCCCAGGTGTTCTCGATGGCCTTGGCGTCGGCCGTGCCGATCCACACCGCGGTGGACAGCTGCGGGGTGTACCCCACCATCCAGGCGTCCTTGTTCTGCCCGGTGTCGCCGAGCTGTGCGGTGCCGGTCTTCGACGCCGACGGTCGGCCACCGGCCAGTCCGTGGCTGCGCGAGTACGACGCGATCGGCAGCATCGCCTGCGTGACGTTGTCCGCGACCGCCGCGTCGAGCCTGCGTTCACCCTCGGGCGCCGGCCGGTCCAGCAGCACGACACCGTCCGCCGTCACGACCTTCTGCACGAAGTACGGCTTGTGGTACATGCCCGACGCCGCCAGCGTCGCATACGCCGACGCCATGTCGATGGGCCGGGACAGGTACTGGCCCAGCACAATTCCGTTCTCCGGCGAACCACCCTCCTGCGTGAGCGTGGGGTACTGCCATCCCGGCACCGTCTCCGGGATGCCGGCGGCGTGTGCGGCGTCCGCGATCTTCTGTGCACCGTCGTCCATCGCCAACGTGAGGCGGTAGAAGCTGGTGTTGAGGGACCGCTTGAGCGCCTCGGCGATGGTGCACTTGCCGCAGGACTCGCCCTCGACGTTGGTGATGGTCACGCCGTAGACGGACAGGGGACCGCTGTCGTACATCTGCGACAGCGGGATGTCCTGCTGCAGTGCGGCGACCAGCCCGAACACCTTGAACGAGGAACCCGTCTGGAGTCCGGCCTGCGCGAAGTCGAAGCCCTTGCCGTCGGCGCCGCCGTAGTAGGCGCGCACCGCACCCGACTTCGGGTCGACCGACACCACGGCGGTGCGCAGGTTCTCGGGTTCACCGTCGAGCGTGTCGGCGACCGCGTCCAGCGCGGCCTGCTGCGCCGTGGGATCGATGGTGGTGGTGATCTGCAGTCCCTCGGTGTTCAGATCCTGTTCACTGACACCGGATTCGGCGAGTTCACGCAGCACCTGCGCGCGGATGAGGCCCTCCGGGCCCGGCGCCGCACCTGCATCCGCGAGCGGTGCCGTCGGGAGCACGTCCGGGAACTGCATCGCCCCACGCTCGACGGACGACAGCGCCGACATCGTGACCATGCCGTCCAGCACGTAGTCCCAACGCGCCTTCAACGCTGCCGGATTGGTGACGGGATCGAGGCTCGACGGGCTCTGGATCACCGCAGCCAGCACGGCACCCTCGGCCACCGTCAGCTCGCCCAGCGGCTTGCCGAAGTACGCGTCGGACGCGGCCGCGATGCCATACGCGCCGCGGCCGAAGTAGATGGTGTTGAGGTACGCGGCCAGGATCTCGTCCTTGGACCACTCGCGCGCCATCTTCGACGAGATCACCAGTTCCTTCATCTTGCGGGTCACGGACCGCTCCGACCCGACCAGCGTGTTCTTCACGTACTGCTGGGTGATGGTGGAGCCACCGCCGGCGCTGTCCTTGCCGAGCACGTTGTCGCGGGCCGCGCGCGCGAAACCGCTGACCGAGAATCCGGGGTTCGAATAGAAGTCGCGGTCCTCGGCCGAGAGCACCGCGTTGCGCACGTGCTCCGGAATCTGGTCGATCGTGACCTCGGTGCGGTTGCCCTCTGGCGGCACGACGCGGGCGATCTCCGTCGTCCCGTCCGACGCCAGGATCGTCGACACCTGGTTGGTCTTCATATCGCCGGGCCGCGGCACGTCCGCGTCCTTGTAGGCGACACCGAACGCGATCAACGGGGTGGCGATCAGCAGGACGAGCACGCACAGCGTCACGTACAGGGCGATCCGACGGCCGCGCCGGCGCGGTTTGCGTCGCCGAGCCTTGGTGGCGGGCGGGCCGGATTCCGGACTACCCGCGGCTTCCGTGTTTGTTGAATTCACAATGGAACTTCCGTCTCAATCGGTACACTCGTCCGAATTTTTGCACTGCGCAGCGTCTTCGAGCCGCATTTACCGCGACACGCAGCAACCCCCGCAAACCTCTCGAACAGGTTGACATCGGACGGCGACCAGTGCAACCTCTATTTCACTATTGTTGTAGTGAAATGGAGATTCGATGGTCGAGTTCCACATCAACCGTCGATCCGGGATCCCCGCGTACGTCCAGCTGGTGCTCCAGGTGAAACAGGCCCTACGACTGGGCGACCTGAAACCGGGCGACCGGCTTCCTACCGCGAAGGAGGTGGTCGCCGCCGTGACGGTCAACCCCAACACCGTGCTCAAGGCCTACCGGGAACTCGAGAACGACGGACTCGTCGAAGCCCGGCCCGGGCTGGGCACGTTCGTGACCCAGTCGCTGCTCAAACCCGGCATGGCCGAACGGCAGGCCCTGCAGGACGAACTCGCGACGTGGGCGCGGGCGGGCGCGGACGCGGGGCTCGAACGATCGGACCTCGAGGCCCTGGTTGCAGCGGCATTGGACAGCGAATTCGGTGAGGACACAGGAGAGTTCACATGAGTGAGGCAGACAGCGCACTGACGGTGCGCGACGTACACAAGAAGTTCCGCCGCACAGAGGCACTGCGGGGCTGCTCGTTCGACGTCGAGCGCGGCAGCATCACCGCACTCGTCGGCGCCAACGGGGCCGGCAAGTCCACGCTCATGTCCATCGCCGTCGGCCTGCTCGAGCCGGACGCCGGAGAGGTGACGATCCTGGGACATCGACCCGGCCGGAACGGCATCGTGCCCGGGCTCGCCTACGTCGCCCAGCACAAGCCGCTGTACCGCGGATTCACGGTCGCCGACACCCTCCTGTTCGGCGAGAAGTCGAACACCCAGTGGGACAACGACTATGCGACCCGGCTCGTGACCGACGCCCAGATCCCGCTGTCGGCGCGCGTGAAGACCCTGTCACCCGGGCACCGCACCCGCGTCGCGCTGGCACTGGCACTGGGCCGCCGCCCCGATGTGCTCCTGCTCGACGAGCCACTGGCCGAACTCGACCCGCTCGCACGACGATCCGTCGTCCGCACGCTCATGGAGGACGCCGCCGAGCGCGGCACCACCATCGTGCTGTCGTCGCACGTCCTGTCGGAGGTGGCCGAGATCGCCGACCAACTGGTGATCCTCGGTTCCGGCCGGGCCCGGCTGACCGGCGCCCTCGACGACCTCCTCGAGGAGCACTATCTGCTCACCGGCGCGGCCGACCCGGCCGGCGTCGTCGGCAGCGGCTCGATCGTCGAGTCGCACCGGCACACCTACCTCGTGCGCGGCGCCCGTCCCACGCCCGGCGACGGCTGGCGCGTGGAACCCCCGAACCTCGACGACATCGTCCTGGCCTACCTGACCACCATCGACGAAGAGGCAGCATGATCTGGGTTACCTGGCGGCAGCACCGAACGACGATCCTGGCCGCGGTCGGTTCGGTCCTCCTGCTCGCGGTCGTCGCGGCGGTCTGCGGCCTCATCGTTCGGCGCACGAACAGTCCGGACCCGTTCGGCAACTTCTTCGACTGCGTGCCCGGCGACGGTTCCGCGGAGTGCTGGGCCGAGTCGACGCTCACGATGATCACCATCGTCACCGTGGTTCTGCCCGTCCTGCTCAGCGTGCTGGTCGGCGTCACCGTCTTCTCCCGGGACATCGAGCACGGCACCCACGTCCTGGGGCTGTCGCAGTCCGTCGGACGTGCGCGGTGGTACTGGACCCGGGTGCTGGTCGTGTTCGTACCCGTGGTCCTCGCCATGGCCGTCCTCGGATCAGCACTCCAGTGGACCCGCACGGCGGCCGTCGGGCCGAACTTCGCCTTCGTATCGTCGAGCAGCTACTTCGGGCACTCCAGTCTCACCTTCCCGCTGTTTCAGTCCACCGGATTGATCGCGGGGGCCTACACGGCCCTGGCACTGGTCCTCGGAAGCCTCGTCGGCCTGCTGCTCCGCAACACGCTCGGGGCGATGACGGTGACGCTGATCGCGATGGCGGCACTGCTGGTGGGGTTCCAGGTCGAGGCACGCCCGCAGTACGCGACACCCGTTGTGGAGTCGCAGCCGCTCGGATACAACCGTGCGGTCACCTACACGCCGGACACCGAGGCTGTCTGGACCTTGAGTTCGGGCTATGTCGACGCGGAGGGCCGCGGCGTGGACATGGACTACGCCGCCTGTAGCACGACCGGCTCCGAAAGCGGTTGGGAACAACGCCCCGACGAGACCTTCGCCGAGTACGAGTCGCGCCAGGACGCCATCTACGCCGCGCAGGACCGCGAGTTCACCGCCTGCCAACGGGCCCAGGGCATCGACCGCTTCGAAACGCGCTACCACCCCGGCAGCCTGTTCCGCCGCTTCCAGCTGACGGAAGCCGCACTGACCCTCGCGCTCTCGGCACTGCTGCTGATTCCGTCGATGTGGGCGGTGCGCCGGCTCCGGCCCTGACCCTTCGACACGAGCAACACTCGAACAAACGCTCGGCACCCGGCCTCCCGGGTGCCGAGCGTTTGTTCGTCGGGGCAATCCGACAAATCACCCAAGGTGGACTCCTTGTGGCACTCAGGCGCTCAATAGCGTTGGTAACGAGTCGAATTCACCGGTACCGACACTCGACGACACCCGGTCAGCAAATGTCCCACTGGGCGGGCATGTGACTGGCGTCACGGTTTCGCGATCAGTGTGATGTGAGAGCGCCGTCGGCCGACCGAAGGTGCCACGGCGGGAACCTGCGCACCCGCCATCTCCGGAGATTTCACAGGACCCGAAAACATCTGGTCCCGTTGCTTATTGGTGTCTGAAAGGATTCCACGGATGGTCACCACCCCGACCGGCGGCCCTGCGCCGTCGCCCACCGACCCGTCGGGTCGGACCCATGAGGAAGGCTGGAGCCTCCGCCTCGTCCTCTCGCTGCTGTCGATCGTGCTTCTGCTCGAACTGCTCGCGGTCAGCTACATGATGATCTCGACGGCCCTGCCGCAGATCTCCGCGCACTACCAGACCACGCAGGGTGCATGGCTGCTGACGGCATTCCTGCTGGTCGGTGCCATGGCGGCGCCGCTCATCGGCAAGCTCGCCGACATGTACGGCAAGCGCAAGATGCTGCTGGCCTGCGTAGGGATCGCGCTCGTCGGTTCGTTCATCTCGGCCATCGCGACGACGTACGCGATGATGATCGCCGGCCGCTGCCTGGCCGGCCTGATGGTGCCGACCCTGTTCCTGAGCTACTCGCTGATCCGTGACGTGTTCCCGCAGAAGACCGTTGCGCTCGCCGTCAGTATCGCCACCAGCGGCATGGGCCTCATCGCGATCGCCGCGCCGTTCCTCACCGGCTGGCTGCTCGACGACTTCGGCTTCCGCTCCATCTTCTGGTTCTTCGTCATCTGCCTCGTCGTGCTCGGTGGACTGATCCAGCTCACGACGGCCGAGTCGAACGTGCGCCTACGCTCGCGGATCGACCTCGTCGGCGCGATCCTGCTCGGCGGCGGCATCGCCGGCATCCTCATCGCGGTCAGCTTCGGCCCGTCGTGGGGCTGGACGGACGGCGGCACCCTGGCCTACCTCATCGGCGGCATCGTGCTCCTGATCGGCTGGGTCGTGTCCGCCCGCATGATCAAGGAACCTCTCATCGACCTCGACGTGCTCGGCAAGCGTCCCGTGCTGCTCACCACGATCAGCGCCGGCGTGGTCTACGGGTCGTCCGGCCTGTTCACCATCCTGCTGCCGATGATGGTCATGACGCCGGCCCTGTTCGGCCTGGGCTACGGCTTCGGCGTCGATGCCGAGGGCTTCGCCCTGTACCAGGTGCCGATCGGCGGCGCCGTCGTCCTCGGTGGTCTGCTCGTCGGCACGCTGGTGGGACGCAACATGCGTCCGCGGCCGCTGCTGGTGACCGGCCTGCTGCTCAACGCCGTGGCCTTCGCGCTGATCGCCCAGACGCACGACACCAAGTCCATCGTCATGATCATCTGCGCGGTCTTCGGTTTCGGTATGGGCATGGGCTACGCCTCGATCCCGAACCTCCTGATCGAGGCCGTGCCGCCGCAGCTCCAGGCCAGCTCCGCATCGATGGTGGGCGTCTCGCAGTCGGTGTTCCCGGCCGTGCTCCCCGTCATCGCTTTCGCGGTGATGAACAACTCGCACATCGTGCAGTTCCCGCCGGAGATCCAGGCGACCCTGCAGGGTGCCGTGTTCTACGACAATGCCGGATTCCAGGTGGCCTTCTGGATCGGCGCGGTGTTCGCCCTCGTCGGCGCAGTCGTCGCATTCCTCCTGCCGCGCAACATCGCTCAGATCGAGGTTCCGGCTTCCGCCACTCGCTCCACCCCGGACGGCGACGAGCTGGTCGCCGCGGGCTGATCGTCCGACCGACCGGGGGTTCTCCACGTCCCTCAGTCGCAGAATCGAACTAACCCGGGAGCGGGATGGTGACACCCGGGAGGATCTGAATTCCCGGCGGCGGTGCGGGGGCCGGCGCCGGGGGAGGGGGAGCAGGCGCCGGCGCCTGGGGGACGGGTGCCGGCGCCTGCTGCTGCGATTGTTGCTGCGGTTGTTGCTGCGGCTGTTGCTGCGGCGCAGGTGCATTCCACTGCTGTTGGGGTGCGCCCTGCTGCACCGGCGCCTGCGGAACGGTCTGAGCAGGAGGCGTCCAGGCGGGCGCCTCCTGCTGTGTCTGTGCGGACCGCTGCCGCGTCGGGGCGGATTCGGTGTACTGCTGCTCGGTGGTGGTCGACGACCCGCCGCTCGCGGCGGGTGCGCGTCCCTGCTGACCGCCGGACTGCTGCACCGCTTGCGGTGCCTGGAACTGCTCGTTGGAGGTCCCGGCGAGCGCGCCGTCCATCGTCTCCTTCCAGATGTCCGACGGCAGACCCGCGCCGTATATCGCTCCGCCCCCGCTGGTCTCGATCGCCTTGCCCTCCGCGGTCCCCACCCACACGGCGGTCGACAGCGACGGTGTGAACCCCACCATCCAGGCGTCCTTGTTCTCGCCGGTGTCCCCCAACTGCGAGGTCCCGGTCTTCGCGGCCGACGGGCGACCGCCCGCCAGACCGTGGTTCCGCGAGTACGCCGCGATCGGCGTCATCGCCTGCGTGACGGTGTCCGCGATGGGCGGATCGATCCGCGGCTCACCGGCGGGCGGGGCGTGGTCGAGCAGCACCTGGCCGTCCGAGTTCACCACCTTCTGCACGAAGTACGGCTCGTGGAACGTCCCCGACGCTGCGAGGGTCGCATACGCGGACGCCATGTCTATGGGTCGGGTCTGGTACTGGCCCAACACGATTCCGGTCTCGGGTGGACCGCCGAACTGCGAGAGTGTCTCGTGGTCGAGACCGGGGATCTGCTTGGGGACGCCGGCCTGGTGCGCGGCGTCGGCGATCTTCTGCGCCCCGTTCTCCATCGACAGCGTCAGGCGGTAGTAGCTGGTGTTGAGCGACCGCTTGAGCGCCTCGGCGAGGCTACACGTCCCGCACGTCTCGCCTTCGACGTTCTTGATGGTGAGGTCGCCGACGGTGAGGGGCGCGCTGCTGAACTGCGCGGTCAGCGGCACCTTGTCCTCGAGTGCCGCGATCGCGCCGAAGACCTTGAACGACGAACCCGTCTGCAGCCCGGCCTGGGCGAAGTCGAACCCGGCGCCCTCCGCGCCGCCGTAGTAGGCCCGCACCGCCCCCGACCTCGGATCGATCGAGACGACCGCCGCCCGCAACTGGTCGGGCTGCTTGTCGAGGGTTCGGTTCACCGCGTCCACCGCCGCCTGCTGCGCCTTCGCGTCGATCGTCGTGGTGATCTGCAGCCCGCCGGTGTCGATGTCGCGTTGACTGATCCCGGCGGCAGCGAGTTCGCGGGCCACCTGCGTGCGGATCAGGCCCTCCGGCCCGGGCGCCACGTCGGCCGCCTGCATCGGCGCGACCGGCAGGACCTCCGGGAACTGGGTGTTCGCACGCTCGGTGGCGGCGAGCACCCCCATCTCGACCATGCCGTCGAGGACGTAGTTCCACCGCGCGCGCAGCCCGTCCGGATTGGTCACCGGATCAAGCGCGGACGGACTCTGGACCACCGACGCCAGCACCGCGCCCTCCGCGAGCGTCAACTGCTCCACCGGCTTGCCGAAGAAGGCGTGCGACGC
This sequence comes from Rhodococcus sp. BE178, assembly GCF_050433545.1. Lineage (NCBI taxonomy): Bacteria > Bacillati > Actinomycetota > Actinomycetes > Mycobacteriales > Nocardiaceae > Rhodococcus > Rhodococcus sp. BE178. Next base: position 160,305 of record NZ_JBNPXA010000005.1, read on the forward strand.
CTCCGCGATGCCGTACGCGTTGCGGCCGAAGTAGATGGTGTTGAGGTACGCGCCGAGGATCTCGTCCTTGGACCACTGCCGGGCCATCTTCGCCGACACCACCAACTCGCGCGCCTTCCGGATCACGTTCCGATCGGTGCCGACCAGTGCGTTCTTGACGTACTGCTGCGTGATGGTCGAGCCGCCGCCGGCGCTGTCGCGGCCCAGCAGGTTGTCCCGTCCGGCCCGCAGGAACCCAGAGATCGAGTAGCCGGGGTTGGAGTAGAAGTCGCGGTCCTCCGCCGACAGCACCGCATTGCGGACGTAGCCGGGGACGGCGTCGAGCGGCACCTCGGTCCGGTTGCCCTCGGGCGGCACCATCTTCGCGACGACGCTGGAACCGTCCGAGGCGAGGATCGTGGCCACCTGTTTGGTCTGCATCTGTCCGGGGCTCGGCACGTCCGCCAGCAGATACGCCGCGGCAAGCAGGACAATCGGGACGATCACGACTGCCGCGAGGATGCGTATCAGCGTGCGGTGGCGGGATCGAGTCCCACGCTCGGGCCGCTTCGGTTTCTCGGGGTTCGTGCTGCTCGTGGACTTCACGCGCGCAACTTCCGGTCCGCAACTGGCGATCCGACGAGGCCCCCAACCGGGGTCGGTCGAATCCGGTCGTCCTCCGATCGTCGCATCTCACGGCCCGGACGGCACGCGAACGTCGATCAGCCGAGGACGGACCCGGCATACCCGGCGCACCCCGTCATCCCCGCGTTTTGCGCACTTATCGCTCCCGAACGGGCCCCCGGAGGACCGATAAGTGCGCAAAACGCGGGAGGGAGGGAGGGAGGGAGAGCTAGGTGCGGCGGTGCAGCACGATGACGCCGCCGAGCGCCGCGACGCAGGCCAGGAGCACCAGCGACGCCGTCACCGACGGCTCGCCACGCACGATCGGCACGACCGCGGCGAGGAACGCCATGAACGTGAAGAACCCGAGGATGCCGATGAGCATCTCCAGGGGCTGACGGCCCCGCGGCGGCCTAGACAAGACGAGCCGTCATCTCAGCTCTTCACGCCGCCCGCGGTGAGACCGGAGACGATGCGGCGCTGGAACACCAGCACCATGATCACCAGCGGGATCGTCACGATCGTGCCGGCCGCCATGATCGCCGCGTACGGCTGCTCCCACGAGTTGGCGCCCGCGAAGCGCGCGATCGCGACCGTGACAGGCTCGGTCTTCTCCGTCGACAGCAGGCTCGCGAGCATGAACTCGTTCCACGTCGCGATGAACGCGAGGATCGCGGTCGTGAACAGCGCCGGCGCGGCCAGCGGCAGGATCACCAGCCGGAACGCCTGGAACCGGCTCGCACCGTCGATGCGGGCGGCCTCCTCGAGTTCCCACGGCAGATCCGACAGGAACGACGTGAGCGTGTAGATCGTCAGCGGCAGCACGAACGAGATGTTCGGGATGATCAGCGCCTGGTACTGGCCGATCCAGCCGAAGTCACCGAACAACTGGAACAGCGGCGTCATCAGCGCGACCGTCGGGAACATCGACGCGCCCAGGATGATGCCGGTGACGATGTACTTGCCGCGGAACTCGATCCGCGCCAGTGCGTACGACGCGAACACGCCGAGCAGCAGGCCGACGGCCGTCGTGACCACGCCGATGATCAGGCTGTTGACGATCGCGCCGAGGAAGTCGTTGCCCTTGTCCGTGGACAGCGCGGCGCGGAAGTTGTCGAGGGTCAGGTACGTGGGCCACGGCGTCGTGTCGAAGGTGTGGTCGACCTGCCGGAACGCGGTGACGACCATCCAGTAGAACGGCGCCAGACCCCAGATCAGGATGATCGCGACACCGAGGTACGTGCGCGCCATCTTGCCGCGGTCGGTGCGTCGGCGCGGCTTGGCGAGCACCGTGGAAGTCTCGGCGTCGGCCGGGGGAGCGACGCGGGTGGCGACCGCTGTCGGCACCGACGAGGTGGGTGTCACGGCGTGGTCGTCGAGGTCGTCGGGCTTGCTGTGGCGTCCCATCAGCGATCAGCTCCCTTCCGCTGCTCGTCCTGGGTGCGCACCGCGTTGGCGCCGAGGAACTTCACCATCACGAACGCCACGGCGAAGATCAGCAGGAATATCAGCGTCGACAACGCCGACGCACTCTGGAAGTTGCCTTGCCGGATGTCGGCCATCACCAGGATCGACAGCGTCGTGTTCGGCGTCGCGCCGGACGTGCCGGACAGGATCGCGGGCAGGTCGTACATGCGCAGCACGTCGAGGGTGCGGAAAAGTACCGCGACCATGAGGGCGGGCTTGACCAGCGGCAACGTGATCTTGGTGAACCGCTGCCACGCGCTGGCGCCGTCGACCTTGGCCGCCTCATACACGTCCTGCGGGATCATCTGCAGGCCCGCGAGGATGAGCAGCGCCATGAACGGCGTCGTCTTCCACACGTCGGCGATGATCACCGCGAACCGCGACGCCCACGGGTCGGTGGTCCACGCGATCGAGGTGCCGAGCAACTTATTGGCGATGCCGTTCTCGGCGAAGATGAAGAACCACAGCTTCGCGGTGACCGCCGTGGGAATGGCCCACGGGATCAGCACGCTCGCGCGGAGCAGGGACCGACCCCAGAAGGTCTTGCCCATGACCGTCGCCATCCACAGACCGAGGAGCACCTCGATCGTGACCGTGACGACGGCGAAGAAGATCGTGACACCGGCAGCGGACCAGAAGTCGTGCGCCAGGGTGCCGGGCGGGCACGTGCCGACGCCGCCACCGCAGTCCTGCACCAGCCACTGCAGGTAGTGCTTGAAGCCGGCGAACCCGCCCTCGGTGAAGCGCCCGGTGTCCGGGTCGATTCCCTTGTTCGCCTGAAAGGACAGGTAGACCGCGCGGATCACCGGATACACGATGACGACGGCCAGGATCACCATGGTCGGCGCGATCAGCCAGATCGGCCGAAAATCGCGTTTCTTACGTGGAGCGACCACCGGTGGTTCGTCATCGTGACCCGTGCGCGGCGTCCCGGGCCCATGCCCGGAAGCGCGACCGCCGTGGTCGGGATCGTCGATCCCGACCACGGCGCGGGCCTCGTCTGCTCGCCTCAGCCCAGCAGAGTCAGCCATCGTGCGTTACCTGATCTCTCGTGTTCGAACGGCGGTTACTTGGCCGCGTTCTTGATCGCCGCGGTCATGTCGGTCGCGGCCTGGTCGACCGTCACCTTGCCGTTGAGGGCGGCACTCGCGTTGTCCTGGATCGCCTTGGAGATGGCGGTGTAGTACGGCGTGACCGGACGCGGCTTGGCGTTCTCCAGCGCAGACTTGAGCGCCGGCAGGTACGGGTACTTGGCGATCAGGGCCGGGTCGTCGTAGACCGACTTCAGGACCGGCGGGAACGACGCGTCCGCGAACGACATCTGATTCTCCTCGTTCTGGACGAACGCGACGAAGTCACGCGCGGTCGCCTTGTTCTTGGAGAAGACGTTGATGCCGTTGTTGTAGCCGCCCAGCGTGGACGCGCCGGCGCCGGTCGGTCCGACGATCGGAGCAACGGCGACGTTGCCCTTCACCTTCGAACCGTCCTTCTCGGCGTTGTCCCACATGTACGGCCAGTTGTAGGCGTACATCGCCTCGCCGCCGACGAACGCGAGGTTGGTCTCCTCCTCGGTGAAGCCCGTCGAGCGCTTCGCGATCTGTCCGGCCTGGTAGGCGTCGACCATGGCCTGCATGCCGGCCTTGGACTGCGGCGAGTCCACCTCGGGGGTGCTGCCGTCGGCGCCGACGACCGCGCCGCCCCACGAGTTGATGAACTGCGTGGTGTTGACGGTCAGGCCCTCGTACTGCTTGAGCTGGGTGACCATGCAGTCCTGGACGCCCTTGTCCTTGGCGACCTGGCAGCTGTCGGTGAGCGCCTTCCAGTCCGCGGGGGCCGTGGGGGTGAGGTCGGTGCGGTAGTACAGCAGCTGCGCGTTGGTGTTCTGCGGCGCGGCGTACAGCGTGCCCCGGTAGGTCGCGGACTCGACCGTCGCCGGCAGCAGCGGCGCGGTGTCGATCGCGAGGTTGCCCTCGAGCGGCTGCAGCCAGCCGTTCGCGGCGAAACCGGCGGTCCAGACCAGGTCGAGAGCCATCACGTCGTAGTCGGCGTTGCCGGCCTGCAGCGACTGCTCCAGCTTGTTGCGCTGGTCGTCGGCCTCACCGGGCAGTTCCTTGAGGGAGACCTTCTCGTCCGGGTTGGCCGCATTCCACTTGTCGATCACCGGCTGCAGCTTGTCGGTGTCGTTCTTGCCCATCGCGAACGAGATCGCACCGCGGCCGTCGAGGTTCTGCTTGACGGCGTCGTCGACGCTGGCGCTGCCGCCGTCGCTGTCACTCGAGCAGCCGGCGATCGCGAGCAGCGCGACGGCCGAAGCCGCGACCGCAACCCGCGTGCGCGTCTTGAAAGAACGCATGGTCCACCTTTCAGATAGACGTCTCCGGCCCTCCACGGACGTGAACTCCGCCGGACCGAGGCATATGTCGCCGCTTACTCTGGCACGGACCGGGACAAATTTCGGTCATTACCCCCGGACTGGATCGGTAAGGGTCACCCGAGCCGGCGGCCGTCGGTGACCGAGAACAGATGCACCTCGGACGGGTCGACGTGCAGGTTCACCCGTTCACCACGGGCCGGAGGGTTGCGCCAGTCCGTCCGGGCGACAAAATTGTGCTCGCCGGGACCACCCAGTCCGGTACGTCCGTAGACGAAGGCGTCGGCGCCGAGTTCCTCGACGACGTCCACGTCGAGCGGGATGCCCGGGCCCCCGGCGGAGCTTTCCGTCACCGGCTCGAGATGTTCGGGACGGATACCGAGCACGACCTGACCCTCGGGGATCTCAGCGATGGTTTCACGGGAAACCGGGATCACCGCGTCACCCAACTGCACGCCACCGTCGGTGAGCGGCAACGTCAGCATGTTCATCGACGGCGAGCCCATGAATCCGGCGACGAACTGGTTGACGGGACGGCTGTAGAGCTCACGGGGCGGCGCGCACTGCTGCAGGATGCCGTCCTTGAGCACCGCGACCCGGTCGCCCATCGTCATGGCCTCCACCTGGTCGTGCGTGACGTACACGGTGGTGGTGCCGAGCCGACGCTGCAGCTGCGCGATCTGGGTGCGGGTCTGCACGCGCAGCTTCGCGTCGAGGTTCGACAACGGCTCGTCCATCAGGAACACCTGCGGCTGCCGGACGATCGCACGGCCCATCGCGACGCGCTGCCGCTGGCCGCCGGACAGCGCCTTGGGCTTGCGTTCGAGGTACGGCTCGAGGTCGAGCATCTTCGCGGCGTCCTGCACGCGGCGCTTGATCTCGTCCTTGGGCGTCTTCGCGAGCTTGAGCGCGAAGCCCATGTTCTCGGCGACGGACATGTGCGGGTAGAGCGCGTAGTTCTGGAACACCATCGCGATGTCCCGCTCCTTGGGCTCCTGGCCGGTGACGTCGCGGTCGCCGATGAGGATGCGCCCGTCGTACACCTCCTCGAGCCCCGCGAGCATGCGCAGCGAGGTGGACTTGCCGCAGCCCGACGGGCCGACCAGCACGAGGAACTCGCCGTCCTCGATGTGCAGGTCGAGCTTGTCGACCGCGGGAGTGGTCGCGCCGGGGAACAGGCACGTGGTCTTGTCGAATGTCACCGAAGCCATGGTGGAGCGGTCCCTTCACCGGCAGGAACGTGCCGGACGATCCGAGTGAGGGTGCACGGATGTGCGGGCACAGCATAGGCGTCGCACGGGGCGTGCGGGGTCAGCCGTGCACCGGTCGCAGTCGTACGAAGTGGATGTGCCGGCCCGCCTCCCGGAAGTCGGCCTCGCTGCCGTCGACGTCGAAACCCATCGTGGTGCACAGCCGGAGGCCGAGTTTCGGGTGTTCGGTGCCGTACCGGGCCATGAGGTCGCCGCCCTCCTCGGTTCCGAGGAAGTCGGCCTCGACGTCCACCGTCCGGCGCCCCACCTGCACCCGCGCGCGTGGATGTGCGGTCAGGTTCCGGTACCAGTCCGACGTCGTCCCGAACCCGGCCGCAACGACCCAGCCGTCGGGGGCGCCGTCACCGACCTCGTCGTGGTCGACGACCTCGAGCACCACCTGCCGCGTCTTGCCGCTGCGGCGGCCGACATGTTCGAGGAGGAGGAACCGGTGCCCGAGCAGCCCGCCGAGATGCCACCGGTACAGCTGGATCGGCATCCGGAGGAATCGGCGTTTGAAGCCGGTGGGCGACGTCGGGCGTTCGTTGATCCGCACGCCTCCAGTGTGCTCCCCCCATCTCTGTGCGACGGGCCCATCACGGGGATACCGTGAGATGCGAGTCCCGGCGCGAAGGAGCCCCCATGACCCGACCTGTCCGGATCGGCCTGCAGCTGCAGCCGCAGCACGCCCCCGACTACGGCAAGATCCGCGACGCGGTCCTGCGCGCCGAGGACGCCGGGGCCGATGTCGTCTTCAACTGGGACCACTTCTTTCCGCTGTACGGCGATCAGGAAGGCGCGCACTTCGAGTGCTGGACCATGCTGGGCGCGTGGGCCGAGCAGACCGAGCGGGTGGAGATCGGCACGCTGGTGAGCTGCGCCGGCTACCGCAACCCGGATCTGCTGGCGGACATGGCCCGCACCGTCGACCACATCAGCGGCGGACGCCTGATCCTCGGGATCGGCGCCGGCTGGTTCGAGAAGGACTACGACGCGTACGGCTACGAGTTCGGCACCCCCGGATCCCGGATCAAGCTGCTGGGGGAGTACCTGCCCCGCATCACGGGACGTCTCGGCAAGCTCAATCCGGCTCCCACCCGGCACATTCCGATCCTGATCGGCGGTAGCGGCGAGAAGAAGACGCTGCGCCTGGTGGCCGAGTACGCCGACATCTGGCACGGGTTCGGCGATCGGGACGAGTTCGCCCGCAAGTCCGCGATCCTCGGCGAGCACTGCGGCGACGTCCAGCGGGACCCGCACGAGATCGAGCACTCCACGTGGTGGCCGGGCACGGATCTCGCGGCGGCCTACGTCGATATCGGCGTCACGCTGTTCACCGCCAACTGCAGCGGACCCGACTACGACCTGACCAGCCTGCGCGAGGCCATCGCGTGGCGCGACGAGCACACCCCACCGCAACTGTCCGGGCTCGCGTAGCCCGGGACGAAACCCCAGGGGGATTCGATGACCGCCGCCGACCGCCTCGGATCCCGAGCGGTGGCGGTGCTGCTGGTGGTACTGCTGCCCGTGCTGGTGCTGGCGGCGTGCTCGTCCGACAACTCGTCGACCCCGTCGGACCTGTGCTCGCCGCCCGGCCCCGCGAGCGCCACGACCCTGCCGGCCAACCTGGACACCGCTGCCTCCGCGGCCGCGGAGGACAAGTACACGACCCCGAACACGCTGCCGCTCGGCAGCATCGACACGTCCAAGTTGAACCTGGTCAAACCCGGCACCCTCACCGTCGGCACCCTGTCGGACGCCCCGCCGAGCATCTGCGTCAACTCCCACAACGTCTTCACCGGCTTCGACAACGAGCTGTTGCGGTCGGTGGCCCAGAAGCTGGGGCTCGAGATCCAGTTCGTCGGCACCGACTTCACCGGGCTGTTGGCGCAGGTCGCGGGTCACCGGTTCGACGTCGGGTCGTCGTCGATCACCACCACCGATGCCCGCCGCGAACTCGTCGGGTTCACCAACGGCTACGACTTCGGCTACTTCTCCCTGATGGTGCCGAACGGGAGTGCGATCAAAGGCTTCTCGGACCTGAACTCCTCGGTGCGCATCGGGGTGGTGCAGGGCACCGTGCAGGACGACTACGTCGTCAACACCCTGCACCTCGATCCGGTGAAGTTCCCCGACTACAACACCGCGTACGCGAATCTCAAGACCGGCCAGATCGATGCGTGGGTGGCGCCGTCGCAGCAGGCGGCGGGCGCGATCGCGCCCGGGGATCCGGCGTCGATCGTGCAGAACACCTTCAGCCTCAACAACTATGTGGGCTGGGCGGTCGCGAAGGGCAACCAGCCGCTGCTCGACGCCCTGAACTCGGGGCTCGACGCGGCGATCGCGGACGGAACATGGGCGCAGCTCTACTCGGACTGGGTGCCGCGCGAACTGCCCGCAGGGTGGAAGCCGGGCAGCAAGGCCGCCCCGCCACCCGTGCTGCCGGACTTCGCGGCGCTCGCGGCGGAGAGGGGAAGCGAGTCCGAACCGGTCGCGGTGCAACCGAAATCGACGCTGCAGCAGCTCGGTGACACGTTCTTCAACTGGGAGCTGTACAAGCGCGCCTTTCCGGACCTGCTCCGCACCGGCCTCCCGAACACCCTGATCCTGGCGCTGTCGTCGGGCATCGCCGGCACGGTGCTCGGCATGCTGCTCGCGGTCGCCGGGATATCCCGGACCCGCTGGCTGCGCTGGCCCGCCCGGATCTACACCGACATCTTCCGCGGCCTGCCCGCGGTCGTCATCATCCTGCTCGTCGGCCTCGGCGTCGGACCGGTCGTCAAGGGGCTCACCGGGAACAACCCGTACTGGCTGGGCGCGGCGGCGCTGTCACTGCTGGCCGCCGCGTACATCGGGGAGATCTTCCGGTCCGGGATCCAGAGCGTCGAGCCCGGACAGATGGAAGCCGCTCGGGCCCTCGGCTTCTCGTATCGACGGTCGATGGTGCTCGTGGTGATCCCGCAGGGCGTGCGACGGGTGCTGCCGGCGTTGATGAACCAGTTCATCTCGTTGATCAAGGACTCGTCGCTGATCTATTTCCTGGGCCTGCTGGTGACCCAGCGGGAACTGTTCGCCGTGGGCCGGGATCTCAACGCCCAGACCGGGAACCTGTCGCCGCTCGTGGCCGCCGGCCTGTTCTACCTGGCGCTCACGATCCCGTTGACGCACCTGGTGAACTACATCGACCGGCGGCTGCGGACCGGACGCGCCGACACCTCGGGCACCCTCGACGACCTCGATCAGGCCATCGTGGTGGAGAGGGGCTGACGGAATGGGCGACATCGTGACCGAGTCGGTGTCCCTCACCGGGACCGGGCTGCACCTGGCGTTCGGCACCAACAAGGTGCTGCGCGGGGTGGACCTGCACGTCGACGCCGGCAAGACCGTGACCGTGATCGGGCCGTCGGGGTCGGGCAAGTCGACCCTGCTGCGGGTCCTCAACCGGCTGCACGAACCGAATGCGGGCGACATTCTGCTGGACGGACGTTCGGTGCTGGCCGACAATCCGGATCATCTGCGCCAGCGGATCGGGATGGTGTTCCAGCACTTCAACCTGTTCCCGCACAAGACCGTTGCCGACAACATCGCCCTCGGACCCCGCAAGCTGAAGAAGCTGTCGAGGGACGCGGCGCGACAACTGGCGCTCGAACAGCTCGAGTTGGTGGGCCTGGCCAACAAGGCCGATTCCCGGCCCGGAAACCTGTCCGGCGGCCAGCAGCAACGCGTCGCGATCGCCCGGGCCCTCGCGATGAAGCCCCAGGTGATGTTCTTCGACGAGGCCACCTCGGCGCTCGATCCCGAACTGGTCAAGGGTGTGCTGGCACTGATGGCCGACCTCTCGACCACCGGCATGACCATGGTGGTGGTGACGCACGAGATGGGGTTCGCCCGCTCGGTGTCGGACACGGTGATGTTCATGGATCGGGGCGTCGTCGTCGAATCCGGCGTGCCCGACCAAATGTTCGACAAGCCCGCGACTCCCCGTCTGCAGGCATTCCTGTCCGAGGTTCTCTGAGGTGATCCGCGGATGGGGTTCGGACTTCGTGGTTCACCGAGGGCGGGCAGCTCACACCCGGCGGCTGAGCAGGAGACACCCAACCTCCGATCGCTGTTGGCCCGCCGTTCACCCGGGCGTCGCCGACGGCTCGTTCCCGGCTTCTACGGTGCGTGCGTTGCCGACGCGTGTCGGCGTTTCCGTTTCCGACTTCGGGAGTCCACGGTGAGCCTCAAACCCCTCGCACTGTTCGTCAAGCACGACGGCATGTCCTCGCGTGCGTCGATCACCTGCCAGTACAAGTGCGGAAATGCCTGTGCACACGACGTTCCCAACGATTCGCCGGGTGAGTACTTCGGCGACATCGTGCGCGGCGCGGTCACCCGCCGCGGAGTTCTGCGGGGTGGCGCGGCGGCCGTCCTCGCGGTCGGCGCCGGCAGCGTGCTCGCTGCGTGCTCCGACGGCACCGCGACCGCCGCCCCCGGTTCGCTCGACACCGGGTCGCTCGGATCCGGTTCCGCGTCCGGCTCCGCCGCCGGCACGAACTTCACGCCGGTCGCGCCCAACAAGGTGGACGCCCTCACGGTCCCGACCGGGTACGAGCATTCCGTCGTGATCCGTTGGGGCGATCCGCTGTTCGCCGACGCGCCCGCGTTCGACTTCGACAACCAGACCGCCGCCTCCGCCGAGAAGCAGTTCGGTTTCAACAACGACTTCGCGGGCCTGCTGCCGATCGAGGGCCGCCCGCACGCGTACCTGCTGGTGGTCAACCACGAGTACTCCACCGAGCCGTTCATGTTCCGCGGCTACGACAAGGAGAACCCCACCGCCGAGCAGGTGCGGATCGGCTGGGCCAATCACGGCCTGTCCGTCGTCGAGGTGCAGGGTGAGGCCGGATCCGGCCGTCTCACACCGAAGTTCGGCTCGTACAACCGACGGATCACCGCCCTCACCGAGTTCACCGTGACCGGGCCTGCCGCGGGCAGCGCGCTGCTGAAGACGTCCGCGGACCCCACCGGCACCCTGGTGAAGGGCACGCTCAACAACTGCTCCGGTGGCCTCACCCCTTGGGGCACTGTGCTTTCCGGCGAGGAGAACTTCAACCAGTACTTCGCGGGAGCGGCCCGGGTGACCGACCCGACGGCCGCGGCGCACCTCAAGCGCTACGGCGTCGAGGGCGACGCGTCCGAGCGCAAGTGGGAGCGCGTCGACCCGCGCTTCGACGTGGTGGCCGAGCCCAACGAGGTGCACCGCTTCGGCTGGGTGGTCGAGGTGAACCCGTGGGATGCGTCGTCGACCCCGGTCAAGCACACCGCGCTGGGCCGGTTCAAGCACGAGGCCGCGACCATCCACGTCACCTCCGACGGCACCGTCGTCGCGTACAGCGGCGACGACGAGCGGTTCGACTACATGTACAAGTTCGTCTCGTCCCGCAAGATGCAGCCCGGCAACAGCCAGGCCGCGATGCGCCACAACATGACTCTGCTCGACGCCGGAACGCTGTACGTCGCGAAGCTCACCGGCGACGCGCCCGACGCGATCGACGGCTCGGGCACGCTGCCGCCGTCCGGTGTGTTCGCCGGCAAGGGGGAGTGGATTCCGCTGCTGCGCACCGGCGACGACGGCCGTGGCGAGTCACTCGTCGCCGGCATGAGCGCCGACGAGGTGGCCGTGTTCACCCGCCTCGCGGGCGACAAGGTGGGCGCCACCAAGATGGACCGTCCCGAGGACTTCGAGCCCAACCCCAAGACCGGCAAGGTCTACGTGGCCCTCACCAACAACACCAAGCGCGGCGAGGAAGGCAAGGCGCCCGCCGACACCGCGAACCCGCGCAACAACAACAAGAACGGCCAGGTCCTCGAGATCGACGACCAGCACGCCGGCACGTCGTTCACGTGGAATCTGCTGCTGGTGTGCGGCGATCCCGCGACCGCCGACACGTACTTCGGTGGCTTCGACAAGTCGCAGGTGAGCCCCATCTCGTGCCCCGACAACCTCGCGTTCGACCCGCACGGCAACCTGTGGATCTCCACCGACGGCAACGCCCTCAAGTCCAACGACGGCCTGTTCTCGGTCGTCCTGGAGGGGGAGCGCCGCGGCGAGACGAAGCAGTTCCTCACGGTGCCGATCGGCGCCGAGACGTGCGGCCCGATCGTCGACGAGAAGCGCGTCGTCGTGTGCGTGCAGCACCCCGGTGAGACCGACGGCGCCAGCATCGAGTCGCCGTCGTCGCACTGGCCCGACGGCGGCGCCGCGCAGCCGCGGCCGTCCGTGGTGGCGGTCTGGAAGTCCGGTGGCGGACGGATCGGCCTCTAGCCGCACCCGCGTCCGAACACGCAGATGGGGTGGAGGACTCGCGTCCTCCACCCCATCGCGGTGTCTTCGGTTACGCCTGTTCCACCGAGATTGCACCGGCCAGGTCGGCGATCGAGGGATTGCGTCGGAGCGTCTGCCCGCCGCTCACCTGCACCACCTGGCCCGTGACGAAGGCGGATTCGTCACCGGCGAGCCACGCCGCCACGTTCGCGACATCTTCGGCGACGCCGACCCGCCCGAGCGGGATCTCGCGAAGGTAGAGCGACCGGATCGGCGGGTAGTTCAGCCCGCCACCCGACATCGGGGCGTCCGCGACGCCACCCGGGGCAATGGAGTTCGCCCGGATCCCGCGGTGACCGTATTCGTTGGCGACACAACGGACGACGTGGTCGATGCCGGCCTTGGTACCCATGTAGGCGGCATGGTTCTCGAACATGATCGACGCGGTGACCGAGGAGATCTGGATGATCGAGCCGCCGTCCGCCATGTTCGCGACGAGTCGCTGGAAGAACTGGAACGGCCCGGTGAACTGGACCGCCGCCATCTTCTCGAGATCCTCGCGCGTGGTGTCCTCGAACGGGGTCAGCAGACCCCACCCGGTCGCGTTGACGCCGACGTCGATGCGGCCGAGCCGCTCCAGGGCGGTGGCGACGAGCGCGTCCAGGTCCGACTCCGACGTGATGTCGCACTGCTGCCACTGCGCGCCGATGTCCTCCGCAACCGACGACAGCGCGTCCGGGCGCCGACCCGCAATCAGCACTGCGGCACCGTCGTCGACGAAGCGGCGGGCGATCGCGTGCCCGACGTTGCCGGGCGCCACCCCGAGCACGATTGCGGTCTTGCCGCTCAATTTCTTGGTCATGCCGGCCACTCTCCCCGAAAACGGGTCAGCGCGCGGTCAGCTGCCGAAGAAGTTGCGGGCGTACATGTTGATGTCGCCCATCGATCCGCTGTAGACGTTGAGGTCGATGGCGGCGTTGACGCCCGGGATCCGGCCGCTGTCGGTGTACTGCCAGAACGCCCAGTTCCGCCAGCCTCCCGGCAGTGGCCCGGGGGCGTTGCCGCCGTTGTAGTCCGCGATCCACAGCGGGTAGTTCGAGAACTCGGTGGTGTTGGCCATCGCGGTGCGCCAGAAGTTGGGGTACGTGTAGATGATCGGGGTGCGGCCGGTGAGACCCTGCACGGCGTTGAGGTAGCGGCGGGTCCAGTCGATCAACTGCGGTGCCGCGAGGCCTCCGGTGCTCTCGAGATCCAGGACGGGCGGTAGTCCGCCGATCTGGTTGACGGCGATCGCGTTCGCCGCGAAGAAGGCCGCCTGCGCCTCGGGCGAGGCCGACGGATCCGCGTAGTGGTAGGCGCCGCGTGCCACACCCGCGAGCCGCATCGCGATGGAATCCTGCGCGAAGTGCGGGTTGGTGTAGAACAGGCCCTCGGTGGCCTTGACCATCCCGAATTCGTACCCCGCCCCGCGCACCGCCGACCAGTTGATGGGAGCACCGTTCGGGTGCTGCCACGACGCCACGTCGACTCCCTGCGGGTTCGCCACCGCGACGGCGGGTGCTGCGACTGTCACCGCTCCCGCCAGAAGGAGGGCAGCGACACGCGGAAGGGATCGACGACGGTTCCTCGGCATTGCCCGAGACTAAACGACTTCCTCACCGCGCGCGCCGATTTCGATCCAGCGTTCATCTTCTCCCAGTCACTTCACAGGCGCGTTCGAAACCGTGTACTAACCGAGCCAGTCCAGCACCGCGGCCGCCGTCCACGACTGCTGCATGCTGCCGAGGGGTTCGCCGGTGAACGGCTCGTAGTATTCGGCGAAACTGCCGTCGGCGGCTTGCCGCAGCCCCTCCGCCCGCAACATCAGCGACCGCTCGGCCCACCCGCGGCGCGCGAACGCCCACGAGAACAACCACGTCATCACCGGCCACACCGGGCCCCGCCAGTACTCGCGGGGCCGGAAATCGCGGGACACGGGCGACGTGGACGGCGGGACCGCGTACCGCAGATCCGGGTGCGTGCAGAAGCGGGGCCCCTCGAACGTGTGCAGCAGGGCCCGTTCGGCGTGGCGATCCAACCCGCCGCACAGCAGCGGTGCGAACATCGCGATCGTCTCGGTACCGATCCACCGACCGGTGCGCACGTCGAAGTCCCGCGCCGCGCCCGTCCGCTCGTCGGTCGTCGCCGCGACACCCTTACGGAAGTGGTCGGCCCAGTAGTGCAGTTCGCGGACATCGGCGTTGGGACGCGAATGCTCCTCCCCGATCACCGCGAGCACGTCGCACGCCAGCGCGAACACGGCGCTGACGAACACGTCCTCCACCGCGAAGCTCATCTTCTCGGCCAGCGCGTCGTCGTCGTACCGGACGCTCTTCATCTCCTCGAGCAGCCACAGGTAGCGGTCGTACTCGCCGTTGCTGGGACGCTGCGAGACGTCGGTGACGACCGTGACGTCCTCGCGCCGGTACGGCGGGACGGGACCGGGAATCACGTTGGCGTAGGCGGCATCCCATCGGGGCGAATTGTCCATTCCGGACTCCCAGCCGTGGTAGAGCGTGACGCGGCCGGCGCCGTCGCGATCACGGGCGTGCGCGAGCCACCGGTGCCAACGCATCAGGTCCGGCCACCGCCGGTCCAGGAACTCCTCCGCGACCGCCCGGGTGGTCCGGCCGTGTCGCCGGGAGTGGTCGAGGATCCGCTGCACCGCGATCGCGTGCACCGGCGGCTGCATGATGCCGGACGTGTCGATCCCGATCGGCGCGTACCCCGCCAGTTCCCGGCACGCCCAGCGCGCCGGCCCCGGGAAGTACCCGTCCACTCCGTTCGCGAACACGATGTGCGGGATCATTCCGTTGGCCCACTGCGCCGACAACAAAGTGTCGAGTTCGACGACGGCCCGTTCGACGGACAGCGGCGCGAGACCGACCGCGACGAACGCCGCGTCCCAGCTCCACATGTGCGGATACAGCCGCGGGGCTGCGGTTGTCATCGCCCCCAGGTCGTTGCCGCGCAGGAGGTAGGCGGCGCGGGCCGCGAGCTGCGTCGGAGTGAATCCGGGGTCGATCATCGTCCCATTCTGCGACTCACCCGGCGAACGCGCGCGTCCAGGTGAGCAGGTCGTCCGCCGGCCACGTGTTCACGACCCGATCGGCCTCGACGCCGCAGCGGATCGCGCGCTCGCACCCCAGCCCCTGCCAGGCCAACTGTCCCGGCGCGTGCGCGTCGGTGTCGATCGAGAACAGACACCCGATGTCGACAGCCAGATCGATCAACCGGCTCGGTGGATCGCGGCGCTCGGGCCGGCTGTTGATCTCGACCGCGACGTCGTGGTCGCGGCACGCCTGGAACACCTTCTCGGCGTCGAACTTCGACTCCGGCCGGTTACCGCGCTTGCCCTCGACGAGCCGGCCGGTACAGTGGCCCAACACGTTCACGCGCGGGTTCCGCACCGCGCCGAGCATGCGCCTGGTCATCTCGCCGCGGTCGGCGCGCAGATGCGAGTGCACGCTCGCCACCACCACGTCGAGTTCGTCCAGAAGGTCCGAATCCTGGTCCAGCGCACCGTCATCCAGGATGTCGACCTCGATGCCGGTGAGGATCCGGAAGGGCGACAGCTCCCGGTTGAGATCGCGCACCACCGCGAGCTGGTCCCGCAGGCGCTCGGGCGACAACCCGTTCGCGACCGTCAGCCGCGGCGAATGGTCGGTGAGCGCGCAGTATTCGTGCCCGAGGCCGGCGGCCGTCCGCATCATCTCGTCGATGGGGCTGCCGCCGTCGGACCAGTCCGAGTGCACGTGCAGGTCGCCGCGCAGCGCCGGCTGCAGGTCACCGCCGTACCCGATCGGCTCGGCCGCGTCACGCAGTTCCCGCAGGTAGTCGGGGACGTTCCCGGACATCGCCTGCTCGACGATGACCGCGGTCTTCGCACCCAGACCGGGCAGTCCGGTCCACCCGCCGCCGCGCTGACGCGCCTCCCGCTCACTCTCGGTGAGCCCCGCGACCACGTCCGCCGCCCGCCGATACGCCCGCACGCGGTACGTGTCGGCGCGGCCGCGCTCGAGCCAGAACGCGACCTCGCGCAGCGCCTGCACCGGATCCGGGTTCGCCATATCTCCATGGTGCCCCGCGAACCGCGGAGACAGGACCTATTCGTCGGTGACGGTCAGGGTGACCTCGATGTTGCCGCGCGTCGCGTTCGAGTACGGGCACACCTCGTGCGCCTTCTCGGTGAGCGCGAGCGCCTCGCCACGGTCCAGGTGCGGCAGCGAGACCTCGAGTGTCACCGCCAGACCGAAGCCACCGGAACCGTTGGAGCCGATACCGACCCGCGCGCCGACAGCGGAATCGGTGGTGTCGGCGCCGGCCTGGCGAGCGACCAGTTGGAGTGCCGAGTGGAAGCACGCGGCGTACCCGGCGGCGAACAGCTGCTCCGGGTTGGTGCCGTTACCGCTGCCACCCATTTCCTGCGGGATCGCCAGGTCCAGGTCCAACCGGCCGTCGGACGTGCGGGCCCGGCCGTTGCGGCCCTCGCCCGTAGCCAGTGCCTCTGCGGTGTAGACGATGTTCACGATGCCTCTCCTCGGTTGATGTCGAACTCGGTGGAGTGCAGATTGCGGCCGACGCCCATGAGGACGTCGCGCAGCCGTTCGAGGTCCGGCCCGCTCAGGCCGGTGGCCTGTGCGAGACGGGCCGGGATGTCGGACGCCCGTGCACGCAGCGCCGCCCCGGCGTCGGTGAGTCGGACGGTGACCCGTCGCTCGTCGCCGGCCAGCCGCTTCCGGTCGATGAGCCCGGCGACCTCGAGCCGTTTGAGCAGCGGCGACAACGTGCCGGTGTCGAGTTGGAGGGCGTCGCAGATCTCCTGGACGCCGCGCCCGTCCCGCTCCCACAGCACCAGCATCACGAGGTACTGCGGGTAGGTGATGTCCAGGTCGGCGAGCAGGGTCCGGTAGGCAGCAGTGGTGGCACGGGAGGCCGAGTACAGCGCGAAGCACACCTGCCGGTCGAGCGCCAGATCGTCAGTCACACCCCCGAAGGTAGACCACAATAATGTTGTGCACAACATAAATCTGCGCGCTGGGCTCGACGGTGCCATGCTGGAAACAGAGTGCCGACTCTTCCGGCGCGAAAGGCATGACGATGAGGCATCAGAAGCACGAACAGCGCAATCGGATGCTCGTAGCGGCCGCAGCGGTCGCGGCCGGGCTACTCGGCGGTGCGATCACCGGATGCGACGACAACATCGACTCGAATCCTGGACTACCGACCACCAAGGACGAAACCGAAGAAACCGAAGAAACCGACCCCGAGGATCCGAGCGGACTGCAACAGACGAACTCCTTCGGCTACATCCCCGAACACGAGAGGACCCTCGAGACCGATCCGATCGGACCCGAGGGTGGCAATATCGAGAACGACCCGTTCGAACTGGGTGGTGGCTCGAGCCTCCCCGGCGGCAGCCGACTGCCCGCCGAGGCGACACTCACCACACCCACCGGTTGACGAGGGGCGATGTCATGACAGGACAGGAAGGCCGAGGGGAACGGTGGCGGCTCGTGGTCGCCGCAGCGGCCGTGTCGACGGCCCTGCTGGGCGCAGGCGCGATCGGCGTCCTCGCCGCTACCGAGGACGCGAACCAATCCTTCCCCCAGATGACCTTCTCCCAGATGCCGCAGACGACGACCGAGGACACGGGGCTGCAACAGACCGATTCCTTCGGCTACATCCCGCAACACGAGACGACGCTGCCGACCAACGGCAACGGCCCGGGAGCGCCGGGGCCGTTCGGCAACGGCCCGTTCGACAATCCGGGTCCGCCGCTGCCGGGCGGCCCGGGACTGCCCGCGCACGCCACCGTCGCGCCGACGCTCACCTCACCCGCGGGATGAGCTTCGGTCTAACCTCGAGGGCATGTCCACACCGCACCCGACAGCCCTGATCACCGGCGGTAGCCGCGGCCTCGGTGCCGCGATCGCCCGCGAACTGGCCCCCACCCACCAGCTGATCCTCGGTGGCCGCAGTGCCGAGTCCCTCGAGCCGATCGCGGGGGAGTTGGGCGCGGCCCCGTGGCCAGTGGACCTCACCGACTACGCCGCGGTGGCCGAAGCGGTCACCGACATCGACCGACTGGACGTCCTGGTACACAACGCCGGCGTCGCGGACATCGGAACCATCGAGGAGACGTCGGTCGACACGTGGCATAGGACGTTCGAGGCCAACGTCGTCGCGGTCGCCGAGCTCACCCGGTTGCTACTGCCGGCGCTACGCGCCGCGAACGGGCATGTCGTACTGATCAATTCGGGATCGGGACTACGCGCCAACGCGGGTTGGGGCGCGTACGCCGCCAGCAAATTCGCGCTGCGCGCATTCGGGGACGCGTTGCGGCTCGAGGAGCCGACACTGCGGGTCACGTCGATCCACCCGGGGCGCATCGACACCGACATGCAGCGCGCGATCGTCGCCACCGAGGGCGCCGAGTACGACGCCGGCAAGTTCCTCACCCCGGAAACGGTGGCGGGTGCGGTCCGGAACGCCGTCGAGACGCCCCGGGACGCGCACCCCACCGAGATCGTGCTGCGACCGATGCCGAGTAAGCACTGACTGGCCGCTCCCGCATCTGCCTCGGATATTCACGACCGCTGGATCATGCGGTGAATTGCTCGCGCAGATCCCTCTTCTTGAACTTGCCGGTAGCCGTTCTGGGAATGGTGGAGACGAACTCGAACCGCTCGGGTAGCTGCCACCGTGCAAACTCACCTGACAGGTGCTCACGGAGCTGCTCCGGGTCCGCGGTCTGGCCGTCCCGGAGCACGAGCACCGCCAACGGACGCTCACCCCACCGCGGATCGGGCACGGCGATCACCGCGGCCTCCGCCACCGACGGGTGTGCCATGAGGTGGTTTTCGAGATCGACCGAGGAGATCCACTCGCCGCCGGACTTGACCAGGTCCTTGGAGCGGTCACAGATCCGGATGCAGCCGCGGTGGTCGATGCGGACGATGTCTCCGGTGCGGAACCAGCCGTCAGCCGTGAAACTGTCTGCGCCCGAACCATTGTGGTAGGAAGCCGCCACCCAGGGTCCCCGAACCTCCAGCTCACCCATGGCGACGTCATCCCACTCGATGAATCCGTCGTCTTCGTTCCGGGCTCGGATGTCGAAGAACGGCATCGCGACGCCCTGCCTGGCCCGGAACGCATACTGCTCGTCGGCCGCAGCTTCCCGCAGATCCACCGGGAGGCGGCTGACGGTACCGACCGGCGCGGTCTCGGTCATTCCCCACGCCTGGACGACGGTCAGACCGTGACGGTCATACCCCTCCAGCAGGCTGCGCGGCGCCGCCGCTCCACCGACGATCAACCGGTCGAGATGACGCAGATCCCAACGATGCGGTTCGGAGTCGAGTGCGTCGAGCATCGCCATCCACACCGTCGGCACCCCCGCAGTCATGGTGACCTTCTCGGCCTCGATCAGGTCGAGCACACTGACCGGGTCCAACTTCGGTCCGGGTAGAACGAGCCGCGCGCCGAGCAGCGCCGCTGCGTACGGCAGACCCCACGCGTTGACGTGGAACATTGGCACCACCGGCAGCAGCGTGTCCTGCACCGAGACGCCCAGAGCATCGGGCAGTGCCGCGGCCATCGAATGAAGCACCAGCGCCCGGTGCGAGTACACGACGCCCTTCGGTCGACCGGTGGTGCCGGACGTGTAACACATCGCGCCGGCTTGGCGTTCGTCGAGAACAGGCCACTGCATCGGTTCGGCCTCATCGATCAGGGTCTCGTAGTCGAGCATTCCTGCCGGTGCCGCACCGCCATGGGAGACGACGATGACATGGTCGAACTGGTGCGTGAACCGGAACCCGTCGAACACCTCGAGCAGGGACTCGTCGACCACGATCACCCGGTCCTGCGCATCCCCGACGATGAAGGCCAGCTCGTCGGAATGCAGGCGTGGGTTGAGTGTGTGGACTACCGCCCCCATCGCCGGGACCGCGAAGTACATCTCGAGGTGCTCCGCTTGATTCCACAACAGCGTCGCCACCCGGTCACCGTCCCCGATACCGAGACCGGCCAGCGCGGTGGCAAGCCGCCGCGCCCGCCGCGCACACGCCCCGAGAGTGGTCCGGGCAATGCTGCCGTCGGGGCGACGAGAAACGACGTCCTTTCCACTGTGGAAACGCTCGGCGCGCTCGACCACAGCGGTCAGCGACAACGGGTAGTCATCCATGGTCAAGCCATTGATCACGTAAAACTCCTAGATCGGGGATGGGCATTACTCGACGGCCGTAGATCCGGCACTGATCACGGCAGGGCCGGGTGTCCGGAAGAATCACCCGGACACGGGGCACGAAAGTCGGTTCCGTGCCCCGCTGTGCAACAAGCCGGTGCGCTAGGCGTGGTGGGTGAATCCGACCTGCCCCGGGCGACGGTTCGGCGCGTAGCCGAGCTTGGCGAGGGTCTCGTCGGCGTCCGCGTAGGTGGTGCCGATCTTGTAGATGTCGCGGGCGTCCTTGCCGGTGGCGACCTCGCGTCCGAGTTCACCGGCGATGCGCACCAACTGTTGGATCTGCTGAACCGAGGTCATCTTCTCGCCCTTGCGGCCCCAGATGGTGTCCTCGTTGCCACAGCGGGTGTGCAGGCCCATCGCGATCGCCATCGTGTTGACGGGCAGCACGCTGCGCATGAGGGACTCCAGGGTCAGGGCAGCTCCGTCCGGGACGCGCTGGATGAAGTTCATGATGTTGTACGGGTTCGGGCCCTCCATGCCGCCACCGATGCCGGTCCAGGTCACGTTCAGCGGGCCGGTGTAGACCCCGCGACGGATGAGCCGCTCGACGCTCTCGAGGCCGGTGATGCCGGTCAGCGCGAACAGGGGCTGGATGCCGGCGGCCTGTAGGCGACGCAGGTGCTCCTCAACCCAGGCCGGTCCGGCCGGGATCGTCATCTCCCGGTACGTCTCCTGCAGTTCCGGACGCGCCAGGGATGTGCCCGCGATGTCGTCCGCGGTCAACAGCTCCGCGATGTTCATCTGGCTGGTGTTGATCGCGATCGTAACCTGGTCCGGCTTGGGGTCGAGCTCGGCGAGCATGTGCCGGGTGTCATCGGAGAGCCACTTCGCCTCGGCGCCTTCACCTTCCGGCGCGAACGAAATCGATCCGCCGACCTGCAAGACCATCTCGGGAACCGCTTCGCGGAGCCGTCCGAGGAGTTCGTTGAACTTCGAGAGCCGCTTTGAGCCCTTGCCGTCGAGTTCACGAACGTGGATGTGCAGTACGGACGCGCCGGCCTCGTAGCAGTCCACCGCCTGCTGGACGTGCTCATCCATCGTCAACGGCAGATCCTCGCGGAAGTCGTCCGGCTCCCACTCGGGACCGTACGGCGCCGCCGTGATGACCAGCTTCTCCTGATTTTCGGGGAAGAGTGCGTCGTCATGGAAATGCATGGTGGTGCTCCTGTCGGAAGTATTGGAAAGTGTTGCCGAGTAAGGGTGTTCGATGAAACCGAGAGTCCGCGGCGATCAGATGACAGCGCCGCCGTTAGGACTGATGACCTGACCGACGAGATAGTGCGTCTCGCCGGCGAGGTAGACGGCAAGAGAGGCGTACTCCTCGGGAGTGCCGAGCCGGCCCACGGGAATAATCTGGTACAGGTTGCGCTTCTGCTCTTCGGTGGCGTTGTCGAGGTACGCCTGGAACGGCGGCGTCAAGACTCCTCCGCAGGCGATGGCGTTGACGTAGATACCCGCGCCCGCGACATCGAGGGCGACGGTCTTGGTCAGGCTCACGACTGCAGCCTTGGCGGCCGAGTAGCCGGGGCTGTGCGTGCTCGCGGTAGAGGTGCCGGCTATCGAGGCGATATTGATGATGCGGCCGTAACCCTGAGGCTCCATCAACTTCAATGCCTCACGGGTGCAGTAGAACACGCCGTGGACGTTGACGTCCCACCACTTGAGCCAGTCCTCGTCGGTGAGGCTGCTGGTGATGCCCATGGACTGGCGCTCCATCGGGGTGGTCACGTAGGCGTAGTGCCGGGCGCGCCGGACCTCGTCGGCGGGCAGGTTCGGCACTCGCGCAGCGTTGTTGACCAGGATGTGGACGGTTCCGAACTGCTCGACGGCCCGGGCGAACATCTCGACCACCTGCGCCTTGGACGAGACGTCGCAGCGCAGCGCCAAGCACTTGCGCCCCAGCGCCTCGACCTCGGCGGAGACTTCCGCCAGCTTGTCCTCTTGAAGGTCACACAGGACGAGATCCGCGCCCTCTCGAGCCATGGCGAGCGCAATCGCCCTGCCCAGACCCTGCGCCGCTCCGGTGACCACGGCGACCTTGTCGAGTAGCTGCTGCATTTCTCTGATCTCCCTCGATGAATGGAATGACAGGGCCGTCACGACGCTCAGACGGCCGACGGAATCGGATGAGCGGGGATCTATCCCGGGGACACGAGCGTGTCTGCGCCGACGGACGATGCCTCGCCGGAGGCCTTCGACTCCACCAAGGCAAGCTGGCGTAGGCCGGCCGGGTAGAGCTTCATGCCGAGGCCCAGGACCACGATGGACACGACGGATGCAAGTGGGACCCACTGCAACGCACCGAGCAGACCCAGCCGATCGGACAGCAGTCCGACGACGAACGGCCCGAGGGCCAGCCCGAAGACGTTGTTCGCGAGTACGCCCACGCCGAGGGCCGAGGCTCGGATCGACGGGTGGGACAGGCTGGCGACGACCGCCGTCGTGGCACCGGAGAATCCGGAGCAGAAGAACGCCCCGACCCCGATCAACACCATCTGCACGGGCCCGTTCGCGAGCTGGAAGCCGACCATCAGGGACGCCATCGCGATGCCGGCGAACGCGATCGCTGCACTCCACCGGCGTTCGGGTCGCCGGCGACCGAACCGGTCGGCAGCGACGCCACAGAGCACCGTTCCGGCGCCGATCAACAGTACGAAGACCGATGCCGCCAACCCGGCATCCGTGGCCGCCATGTCGTGGTAGCGGTTGAAGTAGCTGGGAAGCCAGGCGAGCAGCACACCCGAGACGAAGAACTGGATTCCGGCACCGACGTATGCACAGGTCAACGAGGCGTTCGTGAGCAGGCTCGAAATCGGGGCACGTCCATACCCGGAGGCGGGGGCCCCTGAGATCGGCCGGTCGGCGGCATGACGCGCCAGCCGCTGCTCGTTGACGAGGACCCGGAACAGGATGATCAGACACAGACCGAAGGCCGCCATGGCCAGGAAGGCCGCACGCCAACCGAGCCGATCCGCGAGCACGCCGCCGAGCGCGACACCGACGACCGAGCCGAAGAACGCCGCACCGAGGATGGCGCCGCTGAGCGAGGCATGCAGGCGCGGGGCAAAGACTCCCAGCATGACGGCCATGCCCACACTCGCGTAGGCGGCCTCACCGAACCCGAGCAGGAATCGTGCGCCGAGCAGCTGGGAGTAGTTTCCCGCCGCGGCGCACAGGATGGTCGCGACACTCCACAGCACTGCCATGAGGACCACACTGCGGACGCGACCCCAACGGTCGGCGAGCAGTGACATCGGCAGCGCCAACACCCCGACCATCAGGGCTACGACGCTGGTCAGGGCCGCAAGTTGCGAATCCGACAGATCCCACTCCGCCTTCAGCACGGGGAATACGGAACTGAGTACCTGCCGGGACATGTAGTCCGACATCATCAGACCGAAGATCAGGGTGAATACCACCCACGGGAAAACCTTCGAGTGGGCGCCGGTGCCGAGGACCTCTCGGGATGGCGTGGATTCCTGGGGCTCCAGTTCCATGCGTGCTCCTGTTCTTGAAGGGCGCGTTGAGGCGACGCGTCTCGGATGTGGCCGGTTCGGAAAGCTCGCTGCGAACCGGAACGAGGCTGTGGTTGCTCGACGTACGTGTCGGCACGAACGGCAGCGAATCGAAGGCTGTGCGTCAGGCCCTGCCGGGCGTTTTGCACGCTGGGGATCGCCCAGCGAAAGCGACCGCGCTGACCGATTCGACAACTGCGGTGACACAGGTCACGCTATACGGATTGGGGCGAGAACACTTGTCCCGTTGGGACGAATTCTTTGGCAGCTTGGGACAGGGGCTGGGGTAGTCGATGACAGTGGTGAAGGTGCGGAGTTCGGCGCTGACCGGGTACGTCGAGTTGACGCAGTCTCTCGGCGCGGACCCAGATCCGTTCATGCGTGCCGTGGGCATCGACCCGACGGCCTTGGCCACGCCGAATTCATGGCTCCCTGCGGAGCGCGTCGACGAATTGTTGGAGCGAACCGCTCTGGCAACGTCCTGTGTGGACTTCGCGGTCAAGATGGCGGACGGCAGGGGGGTGTCGATACTCGGAGCAGTGGGTTTGGCCGCCAGGGAAGAGCCGGACGTCCGTAGCGCGATCGCGCTCATACTGCGCCACATGCGGGTACACAACGAGGCGATTCAGATTCTGCTCGTCGAGTTGAACGGCCTTGTCTCACTGCGGATCGAGCCCGCACCCGGGATGACACTCGGGCGCCAGTCCATCGAACTGGTCATCGCCTCGTTGGCGCGGATACTCAGCGCGTTTCTCCCGGACGGCTGGCGACCACTGTCCACCTGCTTCGTCCACGAAGCACCGACCACGCTCGATGTCCATCACCGCGCCTTCGGGGCGGGCGTCGCATTCGAACAGGACTTCAACGGTTTCGTGCTCTACTCGAGCGATCTGGACTCCGTCAATCCGTTGTCGGACCCGATGTTCCAGCCCTACGCAAGGCAGTACCTGGACCTGCTCGCGCCGCCGGAAGATGCCTCCGCCGTCGGACGGGTACGCGAGATGATCGAGGCGCTTCTGCCGGGCGGAAGGTGCACTGCCGCCCGGATCGCGCGCAGTCTCGGGATGGACCGGCGAACCCTGCACAGACACCTGTCACAGGCGGGCGAAAACTACTCGTCCGTGGTCGATTCCGTGCGCTCAGATCTCGCGCGACGGTACATCACACGTGGCGACCGTAGCCTCACCGACATAGCGGGTGAACTAGGGTTCTCGGACTTGAGTGCCTTCTCGCGTTGGTTCCGTCGACAGTTCGGCACGAGTCCAACGAAATGGGCTGCACACCAGCACGAAACCAAGTCGGCCTGAGAGGCAGACTCTCAGCACCCCGGTCACGGGTGCGGTCGGGAACGCCGTCGAGACGCCCCGGGACGCGCACCCCACCGAGATCGTGCTGCGACCCGTATCGAGGTGAGGGCGGCCGTCACCGTCACGTCGTGATGGTGAGGATCGCGCAGGGATCGGTCATCTCGAAGGCGTCGACACACCCGGCCGGGAGCAGCACGGCCTCCTCCGTCACCGGATCGACGAGAACGACCAGCGCAGCGGGATCGGCGGCCCGGGGCGGCTCCCCGAACCGCATCGTCGCCGTGGCCGCACCACGCCGCACCATGACGTTCAACGCCCGAGTGGGCGCCTCCACGCGGCACCCCGGCGCCCACTCGCCCGGAAATGCGATCGTCTGCAGCGGCGCGACGACGTGGCGCACGACGCCGGCCGCGGCGTCCGGGGCGTCCGGGTCGGCCCCCGGCCCGAACGGAGCTCCGGTCAGTTCGATCGGGACCGCACCGATCGGCATGAACAGTCGGTCGAATCCGTCGATCACCGAGAAGGTCGACGACGTCGGTTCGTCGGCGATGCTCACCCGCCACAGATCGGTCTCGGCGACCACCTGCGTGGTGCCCTGACCGTTGCGCCAGCGCACCGACACCCGGTCGTCGCGAGTGGTGCGACGCGCCGGCGCCCCGAGCGAGTACGGTCCGTCGTTCACAGTTCCTCCGGTGACATCTCCCGCCATTACTTGTCCAGTCTTGTATATACAACCCGGCGGTGCCGCGCGCGCCCGGGGGAGCGGCACCCGCGTCGGCCCGTACGAACGACTGTGGGGTGTGGTCCGGCGTCACCTGGACACCGGGCCACACCCCACCGACAGCGGAGCGGCGTTGGCCGTCTCGTCAGCTGACGATCATGTCCTCCTGCGCCCAGTACGCGCGGGTGCTGGTGATCTTGGCGTCGTCGTCGAACGTCATGACGTCGATGGGCTCCATGACGTAGGTGGTGTCGCCGACCTTCGAGACGGTGCGGAAGTGGAAGGCGGCGCTGTTGCCCGCGACGCGAACCGTCAGCAGTTCCGCGGTCTGGTCCATCGCCTCGATCGCCTTGAAGAAGGCACGGATCTCCTCGACGCCCCGCTTGGGCTCGGTGCCGACCGGATCCTCGACAGTGGCACCCTCGGCGAACAGGGCGGCGACGGCGTCGGCGCTCTTGCTCTCGAGTGCCTTCATGTACGAGGCGACGGTGTTCTTGATGTCTTCTGCGGTTGCCATGGTCGCTGAACCTTTGCTCGTGGAACGAATTTCAGGGATTTCTCGGCGGCGAGCGTATCCCGGCTCACACACCCGACACATCGCTCGGTCCCGCCCACCGGACACTCCCGACATAGCGCCGAAGCCGCACGAGCCGCGACAATCCGGTGCTAGCGTCCCGCGCATGCCAATCCAGTACGGGGGTTTCTGGGGCCGGATACTCGTCGCTGCACTCGCGGTGGGTGTCGTGGTCGGAGGTGGTACCGCAGGCACAGCCGCGGCCCAATCGAGCGGCAGTGCGCTGCCGAACACCAGCATCGGCGGAGTGGGATCGACCGGCAGTGCGGCCGGACAGGGATTCATCGGACCCGGGTCGCTCACCGACGGCACCGGCTCGGACGGCACCGGGTCCAACGGCACGACGCCGATCACCGGCTCGTGGGGGACGGGGTCACTCGCCCGGTCCGCGTTCGGTTCCTGGATACCGGGTTCGGTGGACTCGTCGGTGTCGCCACCGGATCTGGCTCCCCCGCAGCTCGATACGCTGCACCAGGAGATGCAGCCCTCGCCGATCGGCGATCCGTTCTTCGACGAGTACCCGCCCGGCCTGCCCGGCATGACGAACGGCCAGGTCATCGAGACCCGCGACGTCACGCCGGTCGCCCGTCTACTCCCGCTCGGGCCGGTGCGCGAGGTCCGGCAGATCAAGGTGAAGTCCACCGACGCGCTGGGTGCGCCGTCGTTCGCTACCGCGACCCTCGTCATCCCCGCCGTGGACTGGACCGGTCCCGGCCCGCGTCCGATCCTGGTGAACAACGTGCCGATCAACGGCCTCGGGCGGGCCTGCACCCCCTCCCACACCCTCGCCAACGGGATCACACCATCGACCAACCCCTTCGACTTCCTCCGACCCGTCACGACGAAGGCCGAGGAACGCGGCTACGCGGTTCTCATCCCTGACCATGAGGGCCCGCAGATGGCGTACGCCGAACCGTACGTCGCCGGGCACGCCGTCCTCGACACCATCCGCGGCATCCGGAACGAGTACCCGGCGGAGTTCGGCAGCAGCAAACTCGCGATGATGGGCTACTCCGGCGGAGCGATCGCGACGCACGGCGCGGTCAAGCTGATCGATTCGTACGCACCCGAACTGGCCCCCGACATCGTCGGTGCCGCGTTCGGCGGCGTGCCCGCCGACTTCGAGATGCTCGGGCGCACCATGAACGGCAACCTCGCCAGTGGGCTCTTCCTCGCGGCGGTGCTGGGGATCTCGCGGGAGCGGACCCAGATCCTGCCCCTGATCAACAGTCTGGGGCAGCGGCTGGGCATCTCCACCATCAAGGACATGTGCGTGAGCAACCTCGGCGTGATCGGCCTCCTGAACGCACCCGTCGAGGCACTCGCGAACATCAAGGATGCGCTGAATTCCCCTGTCGC
The DNA here is from genome assembly GCF_050433545.1 of Rhodococcus sp. BE178. Classification (NCBI taxonomy): domain Bacteria; kingdom Bacillati; phylum Actinomycetota; class Actinomycetes; order Mycobacteriales; family Nocardiaceae; genus Rhodococcus; species Rhodococcus sp. BE178. Next base: position 188,069 of record NZ_JBNPXA010000005.1, read on the forward strand.
GCACGACATCTACAACATCACGAAGATGGCGGACATCAAGTCCGGTACCCCGCTGTACATCTACAACGGCGGGCAGGACTGGTGGATCCCCGCCCTCGGTGCCCGCAACCTGTACGACGAGCAGTGCGGACTGGGCGTCAGTGCCGTGTACCGGCAGGTGCCCGGTGAGCACCTGCTCGGCGAGGCCATCGGCAACCCCGGGGCGTTCGACTGGGTCGACGCCCTCTTCCAGGGACAGCCCGCACCCGACGAGTGCTGAGCGCCATCCATCGCGTTTTGCGCACTTATCGCTGAATCCCGGAGGGTTCAGGAGCGAAAAGTGCGCAAAACGCGGGTGGGCTAGAGAACGACGTTGACCATCTTGCCGGGCACGACGATCACCTTGCGGGGATCCTTGCCGTCCAGCAGCGCGACGATCTTCTCGTCCGCGAGGGCGATCTTCTCGATGTCCTCACGGGCCTCGTCGGCGGCGACGCTGATGCGGCTGCGGACCTTGCCGTTGACCTGGATCGGGTACTCGACGGTGTCCTCGACCAGCCACTTCTCGTCGGCGGTCGGGAACGGACCGTGCGCGAGCGACTCGGTGTGACCCAGACGCGACCACAGTTCCTCCGCGAGGTGCGGTGCGATCGGACCGAGCATGAGCGCCAGCGGCTCCACCACCGACCGCGGGGCGCCGCCCGGGTACTCCTTGGTGAGGTGGTTGGTGTACTCGATCAGCTTCGCGACAGCGGTGTTGTCGCGCAGCGCCGCGTAGTCCTCGGAGACACCGGCGATCGCCTTGTTCAGCGCCCGCAGTGTGTCCTCGGACGGCTCCGCGTCGGTGACGCGCAGGTCGCCGCTCTCCTCGTCGACGACGACGCGCCACGCGCGCTGCAGGAAGCGGTGCGCACCGATGACGTCCTTGGTCGCCCACGGACGGGACGTGTCCAGCGGACCCATCGCCATCTCGTACACGCGCAGCGTGTCGGCACCGTACTCGTCGCAGATCTCATCCGGCGCAACGGAATTCTTGAGGCTCTTGCCCATCTTTCCGTACTCGCGCTTGACCTCGGCGCCCTGGTAGAAGAACTTGCCGTCCTCCTCGGTCACCTCGGCGGCCGGCACGTAGACGCCGCGCTCGTCGGTGTACGCGTACGCCTGGATGTAGCCCTGGTTGTACAGGCGGCGGTACGGCTCGCTCGAGCTGACGTAGCCCAGGTCGAACAGCACCTTGTGCCAGAACCGCGAGTACAGCAGGTGCAGCACCGCGTGCTCCACACCGCCGACATACAGGTCGACGCCACCGGGATCGTTGGGGCCGTGGATGTCCGGACGCGGACCGGTCCAGTAGGCCTCGTTCTCGGGCGCAACGAACTGCTCGCTGTTGGTGGGATCGATGTAGCGCAGCTGGTACCACGAGCTGCCGGCCCACTGCGGCATCACGTTGGTGTCGCGGCGGTAGTCCTCGAGGCCGTCGCCCAGATCCAGTTCGACGTCGACCCAGTCGGACGCCTTGGCGAGCGGGGGAGAGGGCTCGGAGCTGGCGTCGTTGGGATCGAACGACACCGGTGCGTAGTCCTCGACCTCCGGAAGTTCCACCGGCAGAGCCGATTCCGGCAGCGGATGCGCGACACCGTCGGCGTCGTACACGATCGGGAACGGCTCGCCCCAGTAACGCTGACGCGCGAAGAGCCAGTCGCGCAGCTTGTACTGGATGGTGCCCTTGCCGACGCCCTCCGCCTCGAGGCGCTCGATGACCGCCTTCTTCGCGTCCGCGACGCTCAGGCCGTTCAGGTACTCCGAGTTCACCAGCGGTCCGTCACCGGTGAACGCCGCCTCGGACAGATCGCCGCCGCCGATGACCTCGACGATGTCGAGACCGAACGCGGTCGCGAACTCCCAGTCGCGCTGGTCGTGGCCGGGCACGGCCATGATCGCGCCGGTGCCGTAGCCGGTGAGCACGTAGTCGGCGATGAACACCGGCAGCTTGTGCCCGTTCACCGGGTTGACGGCGTAGACGCCCAGGAAGACGCCGGTCTTCTCCTTGTTCTCCTGCCGCTCGAGGTCCGTCTTCGCGGCGATCGACTCGCGGTACGCCTTGACGGCCTCGGCCGGCGTGGCCGCGTCCCCGGTCCAGCGCGGGTCGACGCCCTCGGGCCACTCGGCCGCCACCAGCCGGTCCACCAGCTCGTGCTCGGGGGCCAGCGTCACGTACGTGGCACCGAACAGCGTGTCCGGACGCGTCGTGAAGACCTCGATGTCGTGATGCTGTGCCGAACCCCCGTCGCTTCGCTCGGACCGCGCGGCGAACTTCACCTGCGCACCGTGCGAGCGCCCGATCCAGTTGCGCTGCATGGACTTGACCTTCTCGGGCCAGTCCAGGTACTCGAGGTCGTCGACCAGGCGGTCGGAGTACGCGGTGATCCGCATCATCCACTGCTGCAGGTGCTTACGGAACACCGGGAAGTTGCCGCGCTCGCTGCGGCCGTCCGCGGTGACCTCCTCGTTGGCCAGCACGGTGCCCAGACCGGGGCACCAGTTGACCATCGAATCCGAGTGGTAGACCAGGCGGTACGAGTCCAGCACCTTGCTGCGCTCGACGGCATCCAGCGAGGCCCAGCCACGGCCGTCGTCGAGAGTGCGCTCACCCGAAGCGAACTCGGCCTCGAGTTCGGAGATGCGGCGGGCCTTGCCCTGCGCCGTGTCGTACCAGGCGTTGTAGATCTGCAGGAAGATCCACTGGGTCCAGTGGTAGAAGTCGACGTCCGTCGTCGCCACGGAGCGGCGCTCGTCGTGACCCAGGCCCAGTCGGCGCAGCTGACGCTGCATGTTCGCGATGTTGGCCTCGGTCGTGGTGCGCGGATGCGTGCCCGTCTGCACCGCGTACTGCTCGGCCGGCAGACCGAACGCGTCGTAACCGAGGGTGTGCAGGACGTTGTGGCCCTGCATCCGGTGGTAGCGCGCGAAGACGTCCGTCGCGATGTAGCCGAGCGGGTGGCCGACGTGCAGACCCGAGCCCGACGGGTACGGGAACATGTCCTGCACGAACAGCTTGTCCGCCGGCACGTCACCGGCCAGCGGGCCCACCGGGTTGGGGGCGTTGAACGTCCCGCGCTCGCTCCACAGGTCCTGCCAGCGCTGCTCGATCCGGCCGGCGAGCTCCGCGGTGTAGCGGTGCTGCGGCGTCGAGTCGTCGGGGGATGAGGCTTGCTGAACTGGCTCGGTCACTGTGGTCGCTATCTACTTGGATGACGGGAATTCCGTCAACCAGGGTAAAGCGTCCGCGGTCCCCCCGAACACCCAGCAACACCGGCCCGCGCGACCGGGTCGTATCGTGTAGGCGTGGTCATCGTCGCTGTCGTGCTTTTCGTCGCCGCTCTCGCCCTCGCCGGTCTGGGCGCCGCCGCACTGACCGGCCGCCTGACGCGCAACCGCTGGGCCGGTGTGCGCACCCCCCAGTCGCTGCGCGACGACGAGACGTTTGCCCTGGCCAACAAGGTCGCGGCCCCGAGCATGCTCGGCGGTGCCGGCGTGCTGGCCATCGGCGGGCTCGCCATCCTGATCCTGCCCACCGTCGCCGGCGTGATCGCGACGATCGTCGTGATCGCCGGGGCCCTGTTCACCGTCGCGGCCGGTGGCGCGCTCGGCTCCAAGGCCGCGGGCGCGGTGCCCGACACCAGTGGCTGCGGCACATCCTGCGGCGCCTGCAGCCTCAAGGGCGCGTGCGAACCCGCCTGATCCGCCGGGCCTGATTGAATCCGGTGTGTGACCACACCCACACCGGACCCCTTCCCGCCACCCGCGCTGGCGCGCGTGATCGATCCGGCCGGCGCCGTCTTCGGTATCGGCGTCCCCGTGCTGGCGGCCGCCGCGGGCATCGTGCTGACGTACATGCTCGAGTCCCGACTGCCGGAGCAGATCGCCACGCACTGGTCCGGCGACGGTGGCACGCCCGACGGCTTCATGAGCCCCACGTCGAGTGCGTGGATGGTCGCCCTGATCCTGCTGCTCGTCGGTGGCGGCTGCTGCGCGATCGCGGCGCTCGCACAGGCGCAACTGATCATGCGCCGGATGATGCTGCTGGTGGGACTCGTCGTCGTCGGCCTCATCCTCGCCGTCGAGGTCGCGATGATCGTCGGTCAGCTCGACGCGACGTCGGTGGTCGACACCCCGCTGCCCACCACCGCGATCGGAGTGGGGGCTGCCCTCGGCGCAGTGGTCGGGTTGCTCGGCGCGTCGCTGCTGCGGGACCACCGCGTCCGCACGGTCGCCACCGAGCCCCCCGCCACCGTCCTGCCCCGCGGCGCCGTCGAGCTCCCGATCACCGACCAGGTCGGCATGAGCGCCGGTGGGCTCGCCGGGGTCGCGCTGGTGGTCGCCACGCCCGCGATCGGGGTGTCCTACCTGGCCGGGGCGTGGTGGCCCCTGGCCCTGTTCCTGCCCGCGGTGCTGCTGCTGGTCACGCTCCTGCAGTTCCGCGTCGTCGTCGACGCCGACAGCATCCGTGTGCAGAACCTGGGGATGTCGGCGATCGAGTACGGCACCGACGAGGTCCTCGGCGCCGAGGTCGACGAGGTCCGGCCGTTCCAGGACTTCGGCGGCTGGGGTCTCAAGACGAAGGGCCGCGGCAACTACGGCGTCGTCACCCGGACCGGGCCGGCCGTCGTGGTGACCTTCGCGTGCGGGCACCGGCTCACCGTCACCACCCCGAAGGCGGAGGAGATCGCCGGCGCGCTCAACACGCTGGCCGATCGGCGATTCGCGCGATCCTGAGGATCACAGCGCCGACGCCCGGATCGCCTCCATCAGGGCCGCCTCCGGATCGCTGGGCGTGCTGGCCCGGCCCAGCAGCACGAACTCGACGTCTCCCGGGTCCGGGAGCCCGAACCGCTCGCCGACCGGTCGCAGCTCGGTCGGCAGCAGCGACTGCGCGTGCACGATGAAACCCAGCCCGGCCAGGACGGCCGCGCGCAGCCCCGTCCGGCTGTTGGCCAGGCACGTGATCCGGCTGGGCAGGCGGGCCGTCTCGAGCGCGCCGAGCGCGCACGCGCGGGTGATGCTGGGCGGGGGATAGGCCACCAGCGGCACCGGCGCCGACGGATCCCACTCCGACTCCGCCGTCCCACCCCACACCAGCCGATCCCGCCACACCAGATCGCCGTGTGTCTCGCCGGGCCGACGCATCACGAACGCGAGGTCGAGATCGCCGGACCGCAACTGCGCGTGCACCGTGCGACTCAGCCCCACCGTGAGCTGCAGGTCCACCAACGGATGGGTGCGCCGGAAGTCCCGCAGGATCTGCGGCAGTCCCTTCGCGACCAGGTCCTCCGCGGCCCCGAACCGCAGCCGTCCGGTGAGTGTCGATCCCTCGAAGTACCGGCCGGCCCGGTCGTGGGCGTCGAGGATCGAGCGGGCGAACCCCACCATCGCGGTGCCGTCCGCCGTGAGTTCGACGGTGTGGGTGTCGCGGCTCAGCAGGGCGCGACCCGCGGCCCGCTCGAGCCGGGCGATGTGGCCGCTGACGGTGGACTGGCGCAGACCCAGGTGCCGGGCGGCCGCGGTGAACCCGCCGGTCTGCTCGACGGCGAGGAATGTCCTGAGGAGAACCGGATCGAACATGCGTCCTGCTTATCACGAATCACGATCGCAGTTAACGGGTTGAACGCCTTTCATGATCGAATTCGCTCCGTATACCGTTGACCGGTGAAGTTTCTGAGCAGGTTCTACATCGATGGATTCATCCTGGCCATCGTCACGGTGGCAATCCTCGGCAGCCTGTTCCCGGTATCCGGCAGCGGTCAGACGGTCCTCGACTGGGCCACCAAGATCGCGATCGGCCTCCTGTTCCTCCTGTACGGCGCCCGCCTGTCACCGACCGAGGCGCTGCAGGGTCTCAAGCACTGGCGGCTGCACTCGGTGGTGTTCGCGTCGACGTTCGTGCTGTTCCCGCTGATCGGCCTGGCGCTGCGGATCCTCGTGCCGACGATCATCACCGACGAGATGTACACCGGCATCCTGTATCTGTGCCTGGTGCCGTCGACGGTGCAGTCGTCGATCGCGTTCACCTCGATCGCGCGCGGCAACGTCGCGGGCGCGATCGTGAGCGCGTCGTTCTCGAACCTGCTCGGCGTGTTCGTCACGCCGCTGCTGGTGATCCTGCTGATGAACACCACCGGCGAGGCGACCGTCGACTTCTCGTCGGTGATCGACATCGTGCTGCAGCTGCTGCTGCCGTTCATGATCGGCCAGCTCATCCGCCCGCTCGTCATCGACTGGCTCACCAAGTACGCCGCCCCCACCAAGCTGGTGGACCGCGGGTCGATCCTGCTGGTCGTGTTCTCGGCGTTCAGCGCGTCCATGAACGAGCACATCTGGAGCACCGTCACGGTCGCGGAGGTGGCCGTTGTGGTCGCGGTGTGCTGCGGACTGCTGGCCGCGGTCCTCGGCATCACGGCGTTCGCGGGCAAGAAGCTCGGCTTCTCGCTGCCGGACCGGATCGTCATCATCTTCTGCGGCTCCAAGAAGAGCCTCGCGACCGGACTCCCGATGGCGTCGGTGCTGTTCGCCGGCCAGCCCGTCGGGCTGATCGTGCTCCCGCTGATGATCTTCCATCAGATCCAGCTCATCGTCTGCGCCGCACTGGCGCAGCGGTACGCCAAACGCACCGACCCGGAATCCGTCACGACCTGACCGGAATCCGGTTCACCCACACGTTCGGCCCGGTTCCGGTTCAATGGAGACGGAGCGAGTTCCAGTACAGGCGTTTCCCGAGCAGCTGTGTTTTCGGAGGCGAACGTGTCGAAGAACCATCACCACCGCGAATCCCGCGACTTGATCGCGCCTGCCTACACCGGCCGCTTGGCGACCGACCCCGTCCCGGCGCTGCGCCTGCCGCACGACTCGATGGATCCACGTGCCGCATACCGCTTCATCCACGACGAGCTGATGCTCGACGGCAGTTCGCGCCTCAATCTCGCGACGTTCGTGACGACGTGGATGGATCCCGAGGCGGGGACGCTGATGGCGGAGACGTTCGACAAGAACCTCATCGACAAGGACGAGTACCCGGCCACCTCGGCGATCGAGCAGCGCTGCGTCAACATGGTGGCCGCGTTGTTCAACGCGCCGGACCTGTCCGACACCGACCCGACATCCGCGACCGGCGTCTCCACCCTGGGCTCGAGCGAGGCGGTGATGCTCGCCGGGCTCGCGATGAAGTGGCGTTGGCGGCAGGCCCGCAAACTTGGCGGGCTGGACGCGTCCACACCGAAACTGGTGATGGGCAGCAATGTTCAGGTGGTGTGGGAGAAGTTCTGCCGGTACTTCGACGTGGAACCGGTGTATCTGCCGATGGAGCCGGGGCGGTACGTGATCACGCCCGAACAGGTGACCGCGGCGGTGGACGAGAACACGATCGGCGTCGTCGCGATCTTCGGCACCACGTATACCGGTGAACTCGAGCCCGTCGAGGAGATCGCGCTGGCCCTGGACGCGCTGGCCGCGGACGGCGGGCCCGACATCCCGGTGCACGTGGACGCGGCCAGCGGCGGCTTCGTGGTTCCGTTCCTGAACCCGGAACTGGTGTGGGACTTCCGGATTCCCCGGGTGGTGTCGATCAACGTCAGCGGTCACAAGTACGGACTGACGTATCCCGGCCTCGGATTCGTGATCTGGCGCGACGCCGCACATCTACCCGAGGAGCTGGTGTTCCGCGTGAACTACCTCGGCGGCGACATGCCGACGTTCACGCTCAACTTCTCCCGCCCCGGCAACCAGGTTGTGGGCCAGTACTACAACTTCCTGCGCCTGGGGCACAGCGGCTACCACAACATCATGAAGTCGCTGCGCAGCACCGCAATGTGGTTGTCCGGCAAGCTCGCCGAGGAGGGTGACTTCCGGGTGGTCAGCGACGGCTCGGCCATCCCGGTGCTGACGTTCGAACTGTCCGACGAGCCGAAGTTCACCGTCTTCGACGTCTCGCACGAACTGCGCGCCCGCGGCTGGCAGGTGCCGGCGTACACGATGCCCGCCGATGCCGAGGGCGTCGCGGTACTGCGCGTGGTGGTCCGTGAGGGCTTCAGCGCCGACCTGGCGCGTCTGCTGTTCGACGACATCGTCGAGGTGTGCAAGCACCTGCACCGCGAAGGCGTCGCGATCCACTCCGAGGCTCGGCACTTCGCGCACTGACCGCCGACGGTCCGGGGACGGTTCGGCTGATCGGGGGCGCGGGTAGCCGAGTGCCGTACCGAGCGAAGGAGAAGAGTCGAATGTCCACACTGCCCGATCCGCCCGAACCCGTACTGGAGACCGCCGCAAAGGAACTGGCGGACGCGACCTCACCGCATCCCCGCATCTACGAGGTTCCACCCGAGCAGGGACGCAAGATCCTCGCCGACCTGCAGAGCGGCGACGGGGTGGACCGGCCGGAAGTCGAGGACGAGTGGGTGGACGTCCACGCCGGACCGCACGGCCGCGTGCGGACCCGGATCCTCCGCCCGGCCGGCGCGTCCGGCGATCTGCCCGTCGTGATCTACATCCACGGCGCCGGCTGAGTCTTCGGCGACGAGAACACGCACGACCGACTGGTTCGGGAACTGGCCGTCGGTGCGGGCGCCGCGGTGGTGTTCCCGGTCTACGACCGGGCGCCGGAAGCGAAGTACCCCGTCCAGATCGAACAGAACTACGCCGTGGCCCGCTGGGTCGCGCAGCAGGGCCGCGAGCATCGCCTGGACACCTCCCGGATGGCCGTGTGCGGTGACTCCGTCGGCGGCAACATGGCGACCGTGCTGGCGTTGATGGCGGCCGACCGACGCGACGTGGCGCTGTCCGCGCAGGTCCTGCTGTACCCGGTGACCGACGCGAACTTCGAGACCGCGTCGTACCTGCAGTTCGCGGACGGCTACTACCTCAGGCGAGACGGCATGAAGTGGTTCTGGGACCAGTACCTCCCCGACCCGGCGCAGCGCGGTGACATCTACGCCTCAACGCTGCAGGGAAGCCCACAGCGGCTCGCCGAGATGCCGACCACGCTGGTGATCACCGACGAGACCGACGTCCTGCGCGACGAGGGCGAGGCCTACGCCGCGAAGCTGCGCGCGGCGGGCGTGGACGTCACTGCGGTCCGCGTCGCCGGCATGGTCCACGACTTCCTCATGCTCGACAGCCTCCGCGACTGCAGGGCCACCGTCGTCGCCCGCGAACTGGCGATCACGGCGCTGCGAAAGGCGCTGTCCGGGTAGTCCGTTTCGCTGCGCGGGCTCCCCGGGGCGAGCGTGGCGTCAGTTCAGCTCGATGTCGATGGGGTGCGTCGCGAGGAGCGCGAGGGGGAGTGGCTGCCGACGCAGCACCTGACCCCAGACGTCGGCGCGGGGCGGACTGATCACATCGGACGCCAACGCCGACAACACGATCCAGTCGTCGTGTTCGATCTCGGCGTCGAGCTGCCCGAGCGTCCAGCCGGCGTAACCGGCGAAGATCCGCAGGCCCTCGATCACCGGAGCGATGGGCTCGGGGTCGGCATCGAGGTCGACCATCACGACCCGGCCGTCGATCCGGCGCAGTCCCGGGATGCCGGTGATGTCGGCGCCCGTCCGCAGCGTCGCCAGGCACAGCGCGGCGTCACGAGTGACGGGCCCGCCGATGTACAGCGCCTGCGGTTTGGCGGCGAGAGCGGTCCACTGCGGCAGCACCTCCTGCACGGAGGTGTCGCTGGGCCGGTTGAGGACGACGCCGAGACTGCCGGCGTCGTTGTGTTCGATCACGTAGACGACGGTCCGCCGGAACGTCGGCTCGGCGAGGTCCGTCGACGACACCAGCAGGCTGCCCGGCCGCACCGCCGGCTGTGCCGGGGCCGTGCGGTCCTCAGGTTCCTCCGAGTGCGCCACCGGGTCATCATCTCATCGACGGGCCCCGGACGGGAGATTCGAACGCGAACGAATTACGCCGCGTCGGGATCGGGCTGCGCGACCGTCCCCGGCGCGGGCACCGAGCAGGACGCACCGCGCGGCACACCAAGCTTCTGCAGCAGCAGGCTCATCGGGCACCAGCCGACGATCCCGTAGAGCACCAGATTCGCGGACGCGAACGCCGTCAGGCCCCGCCACTTGGGCGAGTGCGTGCGGCCGAGCAGCAGGCTCGTGCCCACCACGGATCCACCCAGCAGCGGGACGATGCGTTCGACGGTCCAACCGGAATGCTTCGGCAGTGCCATGTTCGTGTACTCCTCGTGTGACGTGACGGTCAGTCCGGAGTGGTGATCGCGAGGCCGGCGCGGCGCCAGGCGTCGATGCCGCCGCGCACCAGGTAGGTCTCGGCGCCCGCCCGGGCCAGCTGACGCGCCGCGTTCGCCGATCGTCCGCCGGAACGGCAGATCACGACGACGGGTCGACCCGCGACCACGTCGATGCCGTCGTCGATCACCTCGTGCAGCGGCAGGTGGGTGGCACCCGGCACGTGGCCGGCGTCCCACTCCGGACGCGATCGCACGTCCAACAGGACCGCGCCCTCCTCGACGAGGGTCTGCGCCCTGCTCGCGTCGACCGTTCCGTACGACTTTCGAAAGATGCCCACGACGTTCGACCCTAGGGCCACCCTGCTCGCTCACTCCAGACCCCCTGGGGGGATCCTTTCTCCACCCGCGACTTTATACCCCTAGGGGTATGTCGTCGACGTGTCGTCGGCCACGTTCCGACAGCTCAGTCCAGCCCCAGGATCCGGTCCAGCACCGTCAGGTGGTGCTCGAAGAGCGCCGCCGGATCAGCGAAGGTGTCGGCGCCGTACTGCCCGAACACCTCGAAGTTGATCGCACCGAACAGCGCCGCCCAGGCCATGACGCCGCGCGCGAGCAGCTCGTCGGGCACCGTCAGGCCCATCTCGGCACGGATCCGATCGAGGTCGGCGGACAGCCCCGGGTCGACCGGCGCCGACGACGACAGCGGTGTCAGCGCATCCGCCCGGTGCGCCCCCTCGATGATGCCGACCAGCGCGACGATCACGCGCGTACCCGGACCGGTCGTGCGCTCCGCCGGCGCGTGATAGCCGGGGACCGGGCTGCCGAACAGCAGCGCATAGCGGGCGGGCTCCCGGATCGCCCACGATCGCACCGCGTGGGAGAGCGCGTGCAGCCGACCGCGGTGATCGTCGTCCGCCAGCGCATCGACGGCGGCATCCACCTCCGCACCCAGCTCGGTGTAGCCATCGATCACGAGCAGCGTGAGCAGCTCGTCGCGGCTCGCGACGTACCGGTACACCGCCGACGACACGACGCCCAGATCGCGCGCGACGGCACGCAGCGACAACGCGGCCGCGCCCTGTGTTGCCAGCTGCTCCCGTCCGATGCGGGTGATCTCGGCGAGCGTCTGCTCGCGGGCGCGTTCGCGGGGGGTGACCGTCATGCACCCACCCTGCCCGAGAAACGAGAGCACTGTCAACAAAAGAGAGCAGTGCTCTTGACAATGGCCCCGACCCGAGCGCATCGTAGAAAACGAGAGCAGTGCTCTCGATTCCGAAATCCTCTTCGAGAAAGCGAGCACGTGATGTCGAATCTGCAGGTAGTGACCGGTGCGGGCCCCGTCGGCTGGACGGTCGCCGAACAACTCGCCGACGCCGGCTACGACGTCCGGGTCCTCACCCGCTCGGGTAGCGGGCCGGACCATCCGCGGATCGAGCGCCGCAAGGTGGACGTCTCCGACCCGACCGCCCTCGCGGCCGCCCTCGACGACGCCACCGCCGTCTTCCACTGCATCCACGGATCCGCCTACGACGCCCGCGCCTGGGAACGCGAACTGCCCGCCGCCGAGCAGGTGGTGCTCGACGCCGCCGGACGGATAGGCGCGGTCGTGGTGTTCCCGGAGAGCCTGTACTCGTACGGCCGCCCGGACGGCCCGATGACGGAGGACGGCCCGCGCGACGCGACCACCGGCAAGCTCGGTGTCCGCACCCGTCTACTCGCGGCCCGCGCGGCGCACCGCACACCGACGGTCAGCGTCGTCGCGTCCGACTTCTTCGGCCCGCACGTCCTGACCGCGCATGCCGGCGAGCGGATGGTGCCCCCGGTGCTGAAGGGGAAGACGATCCGGGTGATGGGCCGCGCCGACGTCGCCCACTCGTTCACCTACGTCCCCGATCTGGCGGCGGCCATGATCACCGCAGCGCACGATCCGGACCGGTGGAACACGGTGCTGCACGCGCCCACCGCTCCTGCGGTGACCCAGCGACAGCTGGTGGAGGCGTTCGCGAAGGCCGCGCAGGTGCCGACGCCCACGGTGGGCACGCTGCCCGGGTGGGCGCTGCGGGCGGTCGGGACGGTGCACCGCCCGACCCGAGAGCTCGCGGAGACGCTGTACCAGTTCGAGGCGCCGTTCGTGATGGACTCGCGTCGCAGCGAGGAGGTCCTCGGGCGCGCACCCACCCCGTTGGACGAGGCCGCGGCCGTGACGGTCCGGTGGTGGCGGCAGGAGTTGGCGACGGCGGGCGCCCGATAGGGTCACCATGTGCGCACATGGAATCCGTCGTCTGTCCGACAGACGTGGAGTTCCGCGGCCACCACACTGCGGCACTCACCGGGGCTGGGCCGCCTGACGGCGGTCCGGTTCGCGAGCCAGTTCGGCGACGGACTCTTCCAGGCGGCGCTCGGCGGGGCCATCCTCTTCAATCCCGAACGCGAGACCGAACCGCTCGCCATCGCCGCCGGATTCGCGGTCCTGCTGTTGCCGTACTCGGTGATCGGTCCGTTCGCGGGCGCCCTGCTGGACCGCTGGGACCGGCGGGCGGTGTTGCTGTGGGCGAATCTGCTCCGGGGCAGCCTGATCCTGTTGATCTCGGCGCTGCTGATCGCGGGCGCCGGGGAGACGCCGCTGTTGCTGATGGCACTCGCCGCGATCGGCGTCAGCCGGTTCGTCCTCGCGGGCATCTCCGCCGCGTTGCCGCATGTGGTGCGGCAAAGTTGGCTGGTACCAACAAATTCGGTGCTCGCATCGGCAGGATCGGTGTTCTCGGCGGTCGGGGCAGGGACGGCCGTGGCCGTGATCGCTGGGATCGGCGAGGGCGATCTGGGCTCCGGCGTCGCGGTGGCGGTCGGGGCGCTCGGATCGGTGATCGGCGCGTGGGCGGTGCACGGATTCGGCCGTCGCGCGCTGGGCCCCATGGACGGCGTCACCACCGCACGAGGCACGGTCACCGCCGTCCTGTCCGGCCTGCGCACCGGCGCGACGGCGGTGTGGCAGGCGCCCGGGGTCACCACCGCGATGATCGGAATCGGCGCCCATCGCATCGCCTTCGGCGTCAACACCCTTGTGATGGTGCTGATCCTGCGCGACCCCGCGTCGAGTGGCGCGCTGCCCGGCGGCCTGGCCGGATTCGGTGTGGCCGTGGGGGCGACGGCCGCCGGCATGCTGCTCGCGGCCCTCGCCACCCCCTGGTTGATTCCCCGCCTCGGACGCCCCCGCACCGTGACCGTCGCACTCGCGTTCGCAACCGTCGTCCAGTTCACGCTGATCACGACGCTGTCGCAGCCGCTGCTGCTGGCCGGTGCGTTCCTGCTCGGGTTCGCCGGGCAGACCGTCAAGCTCACCGGCGACGCCGCGATGCAGATCGAGATCGACGACGACCGCCGCGGCCAGGTGTTCGCGCTGCAGGACACCGTCTTCAACATCGCCTTCTGCGCTGCCGTGGCCGCCGCCGCGACGGTGGTCGCTCCCGACGGCCACTCGCTGGGTCCGGTCCTCGCGGCCGGTGGCGTCTACACGCTGGGCCTGGTCGCGATCGCGTGCAACGCGCGCCGCACGGTCGACTGACCGGTCACCGCACGTCCCGCCGGACGGTGTCCACACGGCCGTCGGTGTCGGTATCGCTGAGTTGCACCGACATCCGGCCCGGATCCTCCTCGGCGACCAGCACCGTGTCGAACCGGGCCGGATCCCGCGTCGAGACCAGCACGACGTCGGGTTCGCCGTCGCCGTCGAAGTCGACGAGCGCGTCGTCCGCCGCACCGTCACCGTCGTAGTCGATGCTCCGCCACCCGGCCGGATCGGGTGGTGCGGGAGACCGCGGCGCGGGGACCGGGTGCACGGATTGCTGTGTCCGCGAGACCTGCTGGTCCCAGACGCCGGCGTGCACGGGGTCCGCGAAGTACCGCGCCGATGCCGCCCCGACGTCCAGCACGGAGCGGTCGGCAGCACCGTCACCGTCGCTGTCCCACATCGCGTCGTCGAACAGACCGTCCCCGTCGAAGTCCAGACGCACCGCGTCGAACTCGCCGTCGGCGTCGAGGTCGAGATCGGCCAACGAGGTCCACGTGGTGGTCGCACCGTCCCCCGTGCCGAACCAGTACTCGAGTGATCCCATACCTCTGTGGACGCACCGCGACGTGACACGGTTCCGTCACGGTCACCGGGATTGTCGGTGAACACCCCCGCACCTCGGTGCTACCTTTCCTCGAAACACCAGGTAGTGAACGGTTTCGGACCAATCGCCCAGGGGTGAACCATCATCAGACGCCTGACGTCGATGCTCGCCGTCACGGTCGCGGGCCTCGCGCTCACCACCGCCCCCGCACTCGCGGAACCCGCGACGGGGCCCACCAACTCGTGCGGCGAGGCGGGATTCGATCCGTCGGCGCCGGACCCGGAACCGCCGCCGCCGACGTCCCCGCCCGTCATCGGGGTCCCGCTGCCGTACCCGCAGTTCGTCCCCGTCCCACTACCCGATCCCGCCCCCGACCGGACCCGGGTGGCGCAGGATCCCCTGCCGGCGGACCCCTGCCAGGACCCGTGCCCCGACCTCACCGATGCGACCGACGATCCCGGCGGGCCGGACGCCGCACCCGGTTCGTCGGGTTCGGGATCGGGCTCGAGTTCGGGATCGGATTCGGGATCCGGTTCGGGTTCGGGTTCGGGTTCGGGATCCGGTTCGATCACCCTGCCGCGCATCCAGATCCAGCCGCGGCCCGAGACCGTCCCGATTCCGGTGCCGGGCGGCGACCCGGGTCCGGATCCGCAGCCCGCACCGCCGCTCGACATCGGCACGATCGACCCCGGGCCCGTCACCGCACCGCTCGGCACCCCGGCTGTGGGGGCGGTGAGTCTGGTGTCGCAGGTGACCGGGCCCGGATCCGAGAACCGCACCGACAAGCGGTGGCAGGTCGACGGCACCGACCTGGGCATCACGTGGGAGAGCCGTCCCGGCGAGGTCGCGGTGGCGTTCGGCGACACGTTCGGCGCGGACTGGCAGCCACCCGGTGCGAACGGCCGGGACTGGCGCAGCAGCGTGCTCGGGCACAGCACCGACACCGATCTGTCCGACGGCATGACGATCGACAGCATGGTGCAGGACAGTCGCTGTCACGCCGCCGAGATCATCGACGCCCGGCACATCGCGAACTGGGAGACCACCGCCATCCCCACGTCGGGCTTCGCGATCGGCGCCCGCCAGTACCTGAGCTACATGTCGGTGCGCCGCTGGGGCGAGCCCGGCATGTGGGTGACGAACCACGGCGGCATCGCGTACTCCGACGACAACGGTCAGACGTGGACCAAGGATCAACATGCCCAGTGGGACAATATCTTCGGACAGGGCCTGTTCCAGGTGACCGCGATGGTTCCGCAGGGCGACCACGTGTACATGTTCGGCACCCCCAACGGCCGGATGGGCATGATCGGCCTCGCCCGCGTCCCCGCCGGCGAGCTACTCGACACCAGTGCGTACCAGTACTGGGTCGACGGCAACTGGGTCCCGGTGGTGGAACACCTCGCCACACCGCTCGTCTCGGGTCCCGCGGGCGAGCTGTCCGTGCGCTACGACGCCGATCGGCAGCGGTGGCTCATGAGCTACCTCGACCAGGTCGACGGACGAATCCTCCTGCGGCAGTCGTCGAGTCCGCAGGGCACCTGGTCCGACGGCGCGACTCTCGTCGACAGTACCGAGTACCCGAAGACGTACGGCGGTTTCATGCACCCCTGGTCCACACCCGACGAGCTGTACTTCACGATGTCGGAATGGGACAGCTACAACGTCTACCTCATGCGGGCGAAGTTGAACTGACCCGAGCCGACGCGAACCGACCCGGGCTACGTGAACGATGCGTCACCCGGCTCCGGAACCCTGAGCCGGAACGTACCGACCGCTCCCGTCCGGAGCGAGGACGGCGGCGGATCCGACGTAGCCGCCCGGCGGGCACCCCGGGTGCTCGCTCTGCCGGCAGTACTCCGGGGAGATCCGATCGGTGGGGGTCACGGACGTCTCGGAAGTGGTCGACGTGCCGGACGCGGGTGGGGGAGCAGCGGTCTCGTCTTCGCAAGAGGTCACGAGCAGCGGCACGGCCGCCGCGACGAGCAGAGTCTTCCAGCGGCGAATCATCGTTCCCTTCCTTTCGGCGGGACCTGGTTCGACGATACGCCCGGGTTGTCCGCTCGGAGGTGGGCGATTCCCGACGCGCCTCGAGTGCCGGCGGACCCGCTGCGCGGCGGTGGCGACTCAGGTGGTGACGGCCCGCTCCGGCAGATCCGCGATGATCGCGGCCAGGTTGTAGCCGCTGGTCCGCAGGCGTCCGTTGGCACCCGTCCGGGGATACTCGCTGTGGCCGGACGCGCCGTCGCGCGTCACTCCGTCGGGTGTCGTGGCGGCATCGGTCGCGAGATGGGTGAAACCGTCCGTCGCGTACGGTCCACCGCCGAACGGTCCGGGGCCGAACCGGTTGAGACGGGCGATCACGTCACCGTCCGCCGTCATCTCGTACGCATGCCCCGGAACCAGTCCGAGATCGCTCGGCGAGCGGACGCCGACCAGGCCGGGGGAGCCGTAGACGACCAGGTCGTCCACCGGGTGGTGGCCCGGTTCACGCAGCGCCAGACCGGTGGTGACCGAACCGTACGAGTGCCCGATCGCGGTGATGTGCGGATCTGATCCCGTGTGCGCGACGCCGAGGCCGTCGTAGAACCGCGCGAGGTCCCGCGCCCCGGCGCGGGCCCGATCCTCCAGTGCCACAGCCAGTCCACCCTCGATCCGGTCGGTGATGCTCCCCGACATCTGCGGCGTGTCGTAGCCCACCCAGGCGATGGTCGCGACCGTCTCGTGTTCGCGTCCGGGCGTGGCGCGCATCTGGATCCGCGACTCGCGCTGCAGCGCCCCGGCCTCGTCGGCCATCGAACCGAGGGACCCGCGCACGGTGGAGTTCAGCCCCGGCGTGGATACCGCGATGTGATCGGCCGTGTCCGGATCACCGATCGCCACGGCGGCGTGAACCTGCTCGCCGGAGCGCACCTCCAACAGCAACAGCCTCCGGTCCGGGTGCTGCTCGAGCGCGCTCTGTACCGTGTCGATATCGGCCAGCCGCCGGCCGACGTCCACGAGTTGCTGTCGCGCAAAGAGCGATTCGAGGTTGTTCGGGCTCCGCACTCGATCCGACAGCTCCCGTCGCGTCGCCTCCAGTGCGGCCCGCTCGACCGGCAGACGATCGACGTTGGCCCGGTGGCGCACCGCGGCCGGTAGACCGTCCCGGTTGCCGACGCTCGCGGGCGTGGTCTCGATCAGCATCCGCTGCTGCCCCGTCGTGAGCGCATCCCACCACGTGCGGTTCGCCTCCGCACTCGCACCGTCCGGGGGCGGCGGAACGGTCTGCACCCCGGCCCATCCGGTGCCCGGATCACCGGCGCGGGGAAGCTGGGCGAACGCGGTGGCGATCAGCGACGTCACCCGGCCGTCGGCCGCGGCGAGTTCGCCGAGTGCAGCCCGGATCATGGTCTGGTGCCGGCGCGCCCGGTGGTCGAGTACCGCCGTCGCCATCGCTGCGCCCGACCCGGATCCCAGTGCGGCCAGGAAGATCCCGGGCGGGACACCGACGGCGCCGTCGTCCGCCACCTCGAATCCCTCCGCCCGGGCCGCGGCGACCGTGGCGAGGACGCCGTCCCGCGCCCCCTCGAGTTGCGCCGCACCGGAATTCGCCGCTTCGGCGGCCGCCTGCAGTGCCGACGCGGTCCGCGTCGCGATCGCGCCGATCTCCCCGGCTCGCGCCCATGCCGCGTCCGCGGCGACGCCACCCCAGTGATCTCGCGCCCCGTCCACCGCCCGCACGTATCCGTCGATCTGCGCGTCGACGACACGGGCGCACCTCTGCCACTGCGCGCCCTGACCCCGCAACACCGACGGAGCCCACGACTCCGCGAGCGACACCGTCGGTGTCGTCACCGACCGCCGTCCGATCCCCGCAGTCCCGCAACGAGTCCGACGAGAGAAACGGCCTCGGCGGTGTCGGCGCGCGCGTACCCGGCCGCGGCCCTCGCCGTGCTCGCGGACCAGTCGTGCAGCCGGCCGGCGACGACGGCCAGCACGTCCGACACCGCCCTCGATCCCGCCCCGCATGCCCGGCCCACCCGTGATCCCAGCAGTCCGGTGCCGGTTGCCGCCGACTCCGTGCCCGCCCGCGCGTCCGCGATCACGTCCCCGATCGCCGACACGGTCCGCGCGGTCTCGCCGAGCCGGCCCGGATCGACCCACATCTCCGCCATGACACCCCCCTCCGTCCGCATCCCCCGGATCCGTTCCGGACGATACTGCAGCCGTTTCGCGGTATGAGACGATCGCCGCCGGTCACCGACCGCGGATCACGAGGGGAGACGGGATGAACCACAGAGCACCGGGGCACTCGCACGGATGGACCGAAACCGTTGTCGACCAGCAGGATCGGCTGCTGATTGCCGCGGCGACCCGTCGATCGCGCGCCGAGTCCGCGGACGGGGCCGTCGCGGTCGAGGCCACGGCCGACGGACTTATCCACAACTGGCACATCGGGGAGGAACTGCGGGGTACGGACGTGCGCGAGGTGGTCGCGGCCGTCGTCCGGCTGCAGCACGAGGCGGTGGCCGACGCCCGGGCCGAACTGGCCGCGGCCGCCGCCGCGCTGCGCGAGGACCCCCGCTTCCGCGCCGTGGTCGACCGTCACGTCGACGCGATCGATCGGCCGGTCGTGTCCGAGACGACGCCGGACAACGACGGCTACTTCGCGCACCTCACCGTGTGGGATCGCGGCTGACGAATCCGAGTCTCTCGGGTCACCAGACGGGTCGCGGCGTGCCGCCTCTCCCGATCTCCTCGAGCGCACGGACCAGAGATGCCATCGTGTCCGCGCCCAGCACCGCACTCGCCGCATGCCAGCGCGCCAGGGCCGCGTCGGTGGCCGCCGCGGTCACGTCCAGCCCCGCGGAAGTCAGTCGGACCAGCTGCGCCCGGCGATCTTGGGGGTGAGGTTGCTTGTCGACATAGCCGGAGGCCGTCAGCTCGTCGACGATGACAGCGGCCGACTGCTTGGTGATGCCCAGGAAAGCGCCAATCTCACTGACCGTGGCACCGTTCCCGGCAACCCGGACGAACACGAGACCGTGCGCCGGACGCAGCGTCGAATTCCCTTGCACGACAATGGCTTCGTTGATCTGCTCGGCCAGCGTGGACGCGGCGCGCATCAGCAGCATCAGCAGATCGGCACGAGGCTCATCCCTTGACATACCGTCAGTCTACCTGTCCAATAAAGACAGCTAAACTGACGAGAAGGGGGTTCGCGATGCCAGTCCGAAAAGATGGTGACCATCTGACACACCGAATGCACGAGTCTCGATTCCACTCCTACGTGGCACCGTCTCGTGGCAGCCGACAGCTGTGCGCCTGGCGCACAGACCTGGCACCCGGGTCCGACGGTGCCCCGCACACCGTCTCGCACGAAGAGGTCTTCCTCGTGCTCCACGGCTCACCCACAGTCACCCTGGACGGCCGCCGAACTCCGCTCGCCGCCGGAGACGTCGTCCTGGTTCCGGAGGCGGCAACGGTTCAGCTCGACAATCACGGCGACGGCACGGCCTCGCTGTGGGTGACGACATCGGTGGGGCCTGACCGCCACCACCGCCGACGGTGGCATCATCACGCCCCCGTGGACTCGATGATCCAGTCGGCGGGCAACATTGCGGGCGCCTTCGGGTGCTGCCCGGTTCACCGCGCCGGGTAGACCGCCACCTCGGTCGCCTTGACGGCGAACCACACGTCGTCGCCGGGGGCCAGATCGAGTTCGGCGACGGCGGTGGCCGTGACGTCGGCAACCAGACCGGCCGAACCGTCGACGTGATCGTCGGTGCGGACACGAATCGCGTGCCCCCGTCCCTCGATCTCCGCGATCCGTACCCGGAAGATGTTGCGGGGGCTGCCTTCCGGATGCTCGCGGTGGACTGCGACAGCGGTGGGGGAGAACACCGCGACGGCATGGTCCCCGTCGCCGCACCCGTCCTCGCCGATGCCACTCACCGCCCCCGCGGCGGTGTCCAGGACGCCGTCGCGGATCTTGCCCGACAGCAGGTTGATGCCGGCGATCCGGGCCGCGAAGGCGCTGCGCGGCCGGGTGAGTACCCGGTCCACGGATCCCTGCTCGACGATGCGCCCGCCGTCGAGAACGACGGCCCGGTCGGCAAGCGAAAGCGCTTCCAGCACATCGTGAGTCACGAGGATAGCGGTCCGGTCCCCGGTGCGCAGAACCCGGCGCAGCAGGGCCCGCAGCGCCGGCGCGGCGGCGACGTCCAGTGCCGCCATCGGCTCGTCGAGCAGCAGCACCTGCGGGTCGGCGGCGAGCGCCCGCGCCACCGCGACCCGCTGTGCCTGACCGCCGGACAGTTGCCGCGGCCGCCGCGCCGCGAGGGCAGCCGCATCCACCTCGTCGAGCCACCGCTGCGCCGAGGCATACGACTCGCGCCGCCCCAACCCCGCGCTGCGCGGGGCGAATGCGACGTTCTCTCGGACCGTGAGGTGCGGGAACAGCAGCGCCTCCTGGGCCAGCAACGCCACCGATCGCTGGTGCGGCTGCACCGCAACATTTTTCGCGACATCGGTGAGCACCCGGTCGCCGAGTTCGACACGGCCGGAGTCGGGTCGCAGCAGCCCGGCCACCACGTCCAGCAGCGTCGACTTGCCGGCCCCGTTGGGGCCGAGCACCGCGAGCACCTCGCCCGGAGCGACGTCGAGCTCGACGTCGAACCCGCGGGCATCGACCCGGGCCCGCACGCTCAACCCGTTCACAGCGCACCGGCCGCGCGACGCGTGCGGGCCCCGAGGACGATGGCGACGGCCACCACCACCAGCACCAACGACAGCGCGACCGCGGCCTCCGGATCGGTCTCCCGCTGCAGGTAGATCTCCAGCGGCAACGTCCTGGTGACGCCCTGCAGGCTCCCGGCGAACGTCAGTGTCGCGCCGAATTCGCCGAGGGCGCGCGCGAAGGCCAGCACCGCGCCCGAGATCAGTCCGGGCAGCACCAGCGGCAGGGTGACCCGGCGCAGCACCGTCGTGGGTGGAGCGCCGAGCGTGGCGGCCACCGCCTCGTAGCGCCGCCCGGCGGTGCGCAGCGCGCCCTCGAGACTGATCACCAGGAACGGCAGCGCGACGAACGTCTGCGCCAACACGACCGCGGTGGTGGAGAACGCGATCTGGATGCCCGCCACCTCGAGGTGCTGCCCGATCAATCCGCGTCGGCCGAACGTGTAGAGCAGCGCGAGGCCGCCGACGACGGGAGGCAGCACCAGCGGGAGCAGCACCAGCGCCCGCAGCGCTGCGAGCCCGGGAAACGAGCAGCAGGCCGACACCATCGCCATCGGCACCCCCAGCAGCACACACAGCAACGTGCTGATCGAGGCCGTCTTCAGACTCAGAACCAAAGCGTCCAAGGAGGATTCGGAAGTGACGAGCTCCCAGAAGTTGGGCCAGTCGACCCCGACGAGCATCGCGACCAGCGGCAGCACCACCAGCAGCGCGCCGACGGCCGCGGGAACGTAGATCCAGACCGGCAGACCGGCCGGAACCCGTACCCGCGGCCGCACGGTCACGGGGCGCCGAACCCGGCCTCGGACAGGACCGCGCGGCCCTCCGGACCGGTGACGTACCCGGTGAATTCGCTCGCCGCCTCCGGGTTCCCGGAATCCTTCAGCACCACGATCGGGTAGGTGTTGACGACCTTCGTCGCCTCCGGAAACGGGATCTCCGCGACCTTGTCACCTGCGGCGGTCGCGTCGGTGACGTACACCAGCCCGGCATCGGCCTGACCGGTGACGACCTTGCCGAGCACGTCGGTGACCGACGATTCCTCGCTGACGGGAGTGAGGCGGATCCCGGTGGCGTCCTCGATCTTCTGGGTCGCCGTGCCGCACGGCACCTGCGGCGCGCAGACCACCACCTTCACGTCCGGGCGGGCCAGGTCCGCGAACGACGCGATGTTCGCCGGATTACCGGGCGGCACAACGATGGTCAGAGTATTGGTCGCGAAGTTCACCGGCTCCGACGCCGTCAACCCCGCCTGGACCGCCTTCGTCATGTTCGCGGTGTCGGCCGACGCGAAGACGTCGCCCGGGGCGCCCTGATCGAGCTGAGCCACCAGGTCGGACGATCCGGCGAAGTTGAACACGACCCGGGTGCCGGGATGCTGCTCCTCGAAACGCTGCCCCAGTTCGGTGAACGTCGACTTCAGCGACGCTGCCGCGAACACCGTGATCGAGTCTCCGCCCTCGGTTCCCGCGTCGGTGGCGCCGCTGCACCCGGCAAGGGCCGTCGTCAGCACCGCGGCGACCGCGACCACCGCACCCCGCATCCACCTCACGACGGGACCCCCGGCGTCTCGACGATCACGGTGGTCGCCTTCACGACGGCCACCGCGATGCTGCCCGGTTCGAGCTTCAGCTCGCGGACGGCCTCGGCACTCATCAGCGAGACGACGGAGAACGGCCCGCACTGCATCTCCACCTGGGCCATCACCCCGTCGGCGACGACCCGGGTGACGAGACCGACGAACCGGTTGCGGGCCGAGCTGCCGACCCCGAGCGGGTTCTCGGGCGTGGGCGCCGCGTTGGCCCGCGCGTACTCGGCGAGCTGCTTTCCGTCGACCACCATGCGGCCGGAGTCGTCCTTGTGGGCGGCGAGGGTGCCGGCGTCGACCCACCGGCGGACGGTGTCGTCGCTGACGCCGAGCAACTGGGCCGCGTCGCGTATCCGGATGTCTGGCATTCCGGGAGTCTAGATCCGCAGACGCGGAAGATTCAATCGATTCGATCCGCGGATGCGTGCTTGCGACCTAGCTCTCCGGCTGCTGGTTCTCCGACTGCTCCGCCCACCACTTCAGCAGCTCCGCCTCGGCCTCGTCCCGATCGAGCGGTCCACGGTCCAGGCGCAGCTCCTTGAGGAACTTCCACGCCTTACCCACCTGCGGGCCGGCCGGGATGCCGAGCAGTTCCATGATCGCGTTGCCATCGAGGTCGGGGCGCACCCGCGCCAGATCCTCCTGCTCGGCGATCCGGGCGATCCGCTGCTCGAGGTCGTCGTACGTGGCCTGCAGCGCCGCGGCCCGACGCTTGTTGCGGGTGGTGCAGTCGGCGCGCACCAGCTTGTGCAGCCGCGGCAGCAGGTCACCGGCGTCGGTGACGTAGCGGCGCACCGCCGAATCCGTCCACTGCCCCTTGCCGTAGCCGTGGAAGCGCAGGTGCAGGAACACCAGCTGGCCGACCTCGTCGACCATTTGTTTGGAGTACTTCAGCGCCCGCATCCGCTTGCGGACCAGCTTGGCGCCCACCACCTCGTGGTGGTGGAAGCTGACGCCGCCGCCGGGCTCGTTGCGCTTGGTGTCCGGCTTGCCGATGTCGTGGAGCAGCGCCGCCCAGCGCAGCACCAGGTCCGGGTCGCCGTCCTCGAGGTCGATGGCCTGCTTGAGCACCGTCAGCGAATGCCAGTACACGTCCTTGTGCTGGTGGTGCTCGTCGATCTCGAGCTTCATCTGCGGCACCTCGGGCAGCACGTGATCGGCCAGGCCGGTCTCGCACATCACGTTGATGCCGTCGATCGGGTGTTCGCCGAGGATCAGCTTGTCGAGCTCGGTGTGCACCCGCTCGGCGGTGATCCGGTCGATCTGCCCGGCCATGTCGACGATCGCCTGGTGCACCCGCGGCGCGAGCGTGAAACCGAGTTGCGAGACGAATCGGCACGCGCGCAGCATCCGCAGCGGATCGTCGTTGAAGGAGATCTCCGGCGCCGCGGGAGTGTCCAGGACGCCGGCGAGCAGCGCATCCATGCCCCCGAGCGGATCCACGAACTCGAACGTGCCCTCCGCATCGATCCGCACGGCCATCGCGTTGACCGTGAAGTCGCGTCGGACCAGGTCCTCCTCGAGCGTCGTGCCGTACTGCACCTCCGGGTTCCGCGTGACGCCGTCGTAGGTGTCGGTGCGGTAGGTGGTGATCTCGATCTGGTCGTTGCCCTTGGCCGCGCTGATCGTCCCGAACGCGATGCCGGTGTCCCACTGGTTGTCGGCCCAGCCGCGCAGGATCGCCTGCACCTGCTCGGGGTGCGCGTCGGTGGTGAGGTCGAGGTCCGTGCCGAGACGGCCCAGGACCGCGTCGCGCACACTGCCACCCACCAGGTACAACTCGTGACCCGCGTCGGCGAACCGGGCCCCGAGCGGGGTCAGCACGTCCGACAGGGCGCTCAGGGTCTCGTGCGCACCGCGCAGCAGTCGGGCACGCCGGTCCGCGTCGGGGGAAGGGGCATTCACGTGAGCAAACCTTACCGAGGTCGACAAATAGCCGGACGTGCATCAGTGACCCTGCACGCACGCTGGCGTGGGAGTCAGGCCGAACGGGCTCTGTCAACTACGATCGATGAGGTGTCCGCCGCCGAACGTGCCAACCGTAACCGCCGCTCCTCGCGGCGTCGCGGCACGGGCGCGGATTCCGCGACTCCGCACATGCGGACCGTCCGCGAAACCTCCGCCGGGGGACTGGTCGTCGACGGCCTCGGCGGCCCCGAGGACAAACTGTGCGCGGCCCTCATCGGGCGGACCGACCGGCGTGGCCGGCTGCTGTGGTCGCTGCCGAAGGGACACATCGAACAGGGCGAGACCGCCGAACAGACCGCGATGCGAGAGGTCGCCGAGGAGACCGGTATCCGCGGATCCGTCGTCGCATCCCTCGGCAGCATCGACTACTGGTTCGTCACCGAGGGCCGCCGCGTCCACAAGACCGTGCACCACTACCTCATGCGATCGCTCGGCGGTGAACTGTCCGACGCCGACATCGAAGTCACCGAGGTGGCCTGGGTGCCGCTGTCGGAACTGGACTCCCGCCTCGCCTACGCCGACGAACGCAAGCTCGCCGAGATCGCCGGTCAGCTCATCGCCGAGATGGAACCCTCGCGCGTCAGGGGGACCGACGCGGAATGACAGTGGCATCGCGTCCGGCATGGCGACGATCCGGTGCCAGAGTTCTCACGGCGCTGACGCTCGTCCTGATGATGATCGGCGCCGTCGTGGGCGCCGGGGCCGCGGCCGCCCAACCCACGACGCAGACCCAGCCCGAGTCGACGACCGGGGCGCCGGTGACGAAGTCGCGCGCACAACCGAAGTTCCTCGAACTGCACATCGACGACGTCACCCCGACCGCGGTGACCACCACGACCGACCCGGTGGTGACCGTCCGGGGAACCGTCGCGAACATCGGCGACCGGCCGGTCACCGACGTCGGTGTCCGGCTGCAGCGGGCACCCGCGGTGGGCTCGAGCGAGGAACTGCGCACCTCCCTGGACCTCGATCAGGGCGAGTTCGACGTCGTCGGACCGTTCGTGGAGGTGGCTTCCAGCCTCGAGGAGGGTGAACGCAAGCAGTTCACGCTGGCGCTGCCGCTGCGCTCGATCTCCGGGTGGTCGCTCGACATCACCGAACCCGGCGTCTACCCGCTCCTGGTCAACGTCAACGGAACCCCCGCGTACGGCGGGCAGGCCCGCCTCGACGACGCCCGGTTCCTGCTGCCCGTGCTGGGACTGCCCCGAGCGGCGGGGACCGCCGACAGCGCGCCGCAGGGCACCGACTCCGGATCGGTGACCGCGCCCGTCCCGCCCGACACGTCCGACCCGCTCGCGGTCACGATGCTGTGGCCGCTCGCCGACCAGCCGCGACTGGCGGCCGGGATCCCGGGCTCCGTGAACGACAAGGTCCGGCTGGTCGACGACATCCTCGCGGGCTCCCTGTCCCAGGGCGGACGGCTCGAGCAACTGCTCGCCGCCGCCGAGTTCGCCACCGGACCCGACGTCGACAAGGACAAACGGCTGACCGACAGCGTGTGCCTGGCGGTCGACCCGGACCTGCTGATCACCGTGAGCAACATGTCCGGCGGGTACCTCGTGGTGGACGACCCGGCGAATCCGTCCGGACCCGCGCACGAGGGCGCCGGACGCGACGCCGCGGCCGCGTGGCTCGATCGCCTGGAATCGCTCGCTCACAGCATGTGCGTGACCGCCGTACCGTTCGCGCAGGTGGACCTCGCGGCGCTGAGCCGGGTCGACGACCCGTCACTCACCGCGAGCGCACTGCAGTCGCCGTCCGACATCGTCGACTCGATCCTCGGGGTCACGTCGCTGCGCAACGTCACCTGGCCGGACTCCGGCGTCCTCGACGACTCGTCGGCGCAGATGCTGCACAGCCGCGGGCCGACCACGACGCTGCTGGCCGCCAACGCGGTGGAGTCCACCCAGTCGTCGGGCAAGACGGTGACGATCGCCGGTGGGGGAGCGGACGCCGTGACCGCCGCACTGTTCGACGTGTCCGCGGCCGCGGCGCTGGCGGCGGTCGGGTCCAGCCCGCAGACGCCGTCGTACGTGCCCGAGCGGGCGCGCTACAACCTGGACCGGGACTCGCGCACGGCCCGCCTGCAGGATGCGCTGGGCGCGGTGACCTGGTCGTCGCTGCAGAGCCCCGACACCGCGAGCCGAACGGTCGACCGTTCGATGCTGATCGCGCCGCCGCAGCTGTGGTCCGCCGACGGCGACGAGGCCGCGGCCGTGCTGTCGACGGTGTCGACGCTGCTCCGTACCGGACTGGCGACGCCCCGGCCGCTCGCGAAACTCGCCGAGCAGCGGCCCGCGACACCCGAGATCGCCTCGCTGGCCTACCCCCAGCGCGCGATCGTCGACGGCACCCCCGAATCCGTCGAACGGGGAGTGGGCGCGCAGGCGCCGCGCATCGACGAACTGATGCGGACCCTGGTCGATGATCCGCAGGTCCCGCTGACGCCGACCCGGTTCATGGCGCCGCTGCGCGAGGATCTGGTCCGGGCGATGAGCCTGTCCGGCCGACGCGACCAGAACACCGCGACCACGACCGCCGCCGACGAGGCCGCCCACGTCCGGGTGAACAACGTGGCGACCGCGATCGACGCCATGTACGCCGCGGTCACGGTCCTCGCGCCGGGCGGGGTGTACTCGCTGGCCTCCGAGCAGAGCCCCCTGTTGCTGGTGGCCCGCAACGACCTCCCCGTCGCGATCAACGTGAAACTGCGCGTCGACGCCCCCGACGAGATGCACGTCACCGACATCGGACCGCAGCAACTACCCCCGCGCGGCAGCCGATCGTTGCAGGTACCCGCGGAGGTCTCCGACTCCCGGACCATGGTGGTCGATTTCTCACTGACCACCGAAAGCGGCCAGAACCTGGGCGAACAGACTTCCGTCACGGTGCGGTCGAACGCGTACGGTCAAGCATTGGCGATAATTACCGCGTGTGCTGGTGCACTCCTGCTGTTCCTCGCCGGGCGACGCCTCTGGCACCGGTTCCGGGGCCAGCCGGATCGAGCCGACGAAGGGTATGAACGTCCATGACCGAGAACTCTCGCGACGAGGGCTATCGGTCGTCGGCGCGGCCGGCGCCGTGGGAACGGGGTCCCCAACCAACCCAGCAGAACCGTGACCAGCAGGGACAGCCACCGAGCGATCAGCGACCCGGGCCCCCGCAGGGACCGCGACCGATGCCGCCGGGCGGTCAGCAACCGCCGGCTCGGGGCGGGCAGCAACCGGTGCCCCCGCAGGGACCGCGCCCACCGATGCGTCCGCGCCCCGACCAGCCGGGCGCACCCCGCCAGCCGCAGGGCGCTCCGCGGCCGATGCCGCCGCGTCCGGTACCCCCGAACGGTCAGCGTCCCGTGCCCCCTCAGGGACCGCGACCGATGCCGCCGAGCGATCAGCGACCCGGGACACCGAGCGGTCAGCGACCCGGGACACCGAGCGGTCAGCGACCCGGGACACCGAGCGGTCAGCGACCCGGGACACCGAGCGGTCAGCGACCCGGGACACCGGGCGGTCAGCGCCCCGTTCAGGGCGGCCCACGGCCCACACCTCAGCGCGGTCCCGGTCCGATGCCCCCGAGCGGGCAGCGACCCATGTCACCGGGCGGTCAGCGACCCGTTCAGGGCGGCCCGCGCCCGGTGCCGCAGCAGGTCGGCCCGCCGCGGCCGATGGCCGCACATCCGGCCGAGGCTCCGGCTCCGGCTCCGGCTCCGGCTCCGAAGACCGAGACCCAGACCGCGACCCCCGACGAACCGCAGAAGAAGAGCCTGCTCGCCGCGACGGGATCGATCGCGTTCGCGACGTTGATCAGTCGCGGTACCGGCTTCCTCAAGCAGTTGCTGCTGCTGACCGCGCTCGGCCCGGCCGTGGCCAGTGCGTTCACCGTCGCCAGCCAGATCCCGAACATGATCTCCGAGCTGGTCCTCGGCGCGGTCCTCACCGCGATCGTCGTCCCGGTCCTGGTGCGCGCGGAGCGGGAGGACCCCGATCAGGGTGCCGCGTTCGTCCGAAGACTCTTCACGGCGGCGCTCGCGCTGCTGGGCACGGCGGCGCTGTTCGCGACGGCGGCCGCGCCGATCCTCACCACCTACGTCTTCCTACCGGAGGACGGTGAGGTCAACACCGAGCTCACGACGGCACTGTGTTTCCTGCTGCTGCCGGCGATCCTGTTCTACGGCATGTCCGCTCTGCTCACGGCGATCCTCAACACCCGGCAGGTGTTCAAACCCGGCGCGTGGGCGCCGGTGCTGAACAACGTCGTGGTGCTCGGCATCCTGGCGGCGTACTGGCTGGTGCCCGGCGAGATCTCGCTCGACCCGGTGAGCATCAGCGACCCGCACGTCCTGATCCTGGGGCTCGGTGTGACCGCCGGTGTCGTGACGCAGGCGGTGAGCCTGGTGCCCGCGATCCGTCGGCAGGGCATCTCGCTGCGGCCGCTGTGGGGGATCGACGACCGGCTCAAGCAGTTCGGCGGCATGGCCGTGGCGATCGTTCTCTACGTGCTGATCAGTCAGCTCGGCATGATGTTCGCGACCCGCATCTCGGCGGCCGCCGACGAGGCCGGCCCCGCGATCTACACCAATGCGTGGCTGCTGCTGCAGCTGCCGTACGGCGTCCTCGGTGTCACGGTGCTCACCGCGATCATGCCGCGACTGAGCCGCAACGCGGCCGCCGAGGACACCCCCGCCGTCGTCGACGACCTGTCCGTCGCGACCCGGCTGACGATGATCGCGCTCATCCCGGTCGTCACGTTCTTCACGTTCGCCGGTCCGCAGATCGGGCACGCGCTGTACGGGTACGGCAACTTCGGCGCCGGCAACGCCGAGCGCCTCGGTGAGGCCGTCAGCTGGTCCGCGTTCACGCTCATCCCCTATTCGCTGGTGCTGATCCACCTACGCGTGTTCTATGCCCGCGAGCAGGCCTGGACGCCGACGTGGATCATCCTCGGCATCACCGGTGTGAAGATCGCGCTGTCGGCGCTCGCCCCGGTGCTGTCGTCCGACAGCCAGCACGTCGTGATCCTGCTCGGCGTCGCGAACGGACTCGCGTTCGTGGCCGGCGCGTTGATCGGCGGCTACCTGCTGCACCGCAGCCTCGGCGACCTGCGGATGGCGAACGTCGGCAAGACGGTGTGGGTGGTGCTGCTCGCATCCGCGGCGGGTGCGATCTCCATGTTCGCGGCGGACAAGCTGCTGGGCCTGGATCGGTTGTCGGAGTCGTTCGGCGGACCCGGCGCGATGATCCGCGTCGCGATCACGGGCGCCCTCATGCTCGTGGTGACGTTCATCCTGATGTGGCTCGCCAAGGTGCCGGAGATCATGGCGATCACCGTGGCCGTCACGCGGAGGATTCCGGGACTGCGCGGTCGAGCCACGGCGGAGGAGGCACCGGCGACGGTGGCCATCGGATCCTCGTACGAGCCTGATACCGAATTGATTCCGGTCATCCGCGACCTCCCGCGGGCGCTCGATAGACCTGACGGTCTCCCGTACCCTGGACGCAGCGAGGCATACGTCGGCGGGGACTACATTCCCGACGAGTTCATAGAAGGAGCACGTGTGAGCGACGACGACGGTGCCGACAAGCGAACCGGCACGTCCGACGACGTCACTGGCGTCGAGAACGGCAACACCAAGGTGGCAGACGCCGCAACCACTTCGACGAATCCCACGGACGAGCCGTCCGACGCGTCGCCCGCTCCGAGCAACTCGGACGAAAACAACTCTGCAGCAGAGAATTCCGCCACCGCCTTCGACGATGCGGCCGCGAGCCGGGATCGCCGACGTCGTGGCGACCTGAACGTCGACACCGGTGTGTTCTCGATCGGTTCGCCGATGCCGCCGTTGCGCGTGGCCGGCGCCGTCCCGGAACCCCGTCCGCAGCTGCGCGGTCCGCAGCTGATGCCCGGGGCGTCGGTGGCCGGTGGCCGCTACCGCCTCCTCGCACCGCACGGCGGTGCCCGCGGACTCCAGTTCTGGCAGGCACTCGACATCAAGCTCGACCGCGAGGTCGCACTCACCTTCGTCGACGCCGATCAGCGCGCCGAGGGTCCGGCGGCCACCGGACCCGACGGGCCGCAGGCGATCCTGTCCCGGACGCTGCGACTGGGACGGATCAACTCGTCCGGGCTCGCGCGGGTGCTCGACGTGGTCCGCGGTAGTTCCGGCGGCATCGTCGTCGCCGAGTGGACGCCGGGCCGCTCGCTGAAGGAGATGGCGGACACCGATCCGTCGCCGATCGGTGCGGCTCGCGCAGTCCGGGCGCTCGCGGCGGCCGCGGAGGCGGCGCACCGTGGTGGCAGCGCCCTGTCCATCGACGATCCCGACCGGATCCGCATCAGCACCGCGGGCGATGCCGTTCTCGCCTTCCCCGGCACCCTGTCCGACGCCGACCCTGCCTCGGACGTGCGCGGGCTCGGCGCAATGCTGTACGCGCTCATCACCGCCCGCTGGCCGCTGGACGACGGCACCGAGTCGTCGGAAGGCATGCGCCCGGCCGACCGGGACCCGTCGGGTCGCCCCGTCGAGCCCCGCGCGATCCGGCCGGAGGTCCCGTTCGAGATCTCCGCCGTCGCGGTCCGGGCCCTCGGCGGCGACAGCGGCATCCGCGCGGCCGCGACGGTGCAGCACATCCTCGACCAGGCGACGGTCGTCG
The DNA here is from genome assembly GCF_050433545.1 of Rhodococcus sp. BE178. NCBI lineage: Bacteria > Bacillati > Actinomycetota > Actinomycetes > Mycobacteriales > Nocardiaceae > Rhodococcus > Rhodococcus sp. BE178. The sequence continues at coordinate 219,320 of NZ_JBNPXA010000005.1, forward strand.
ACCAGAAGACCGATCTCATGCCCGCGCTCCGGCTGGGCCAGCGGGCCCCCGGCAGCGACTCGCACGCACTGGCCGACCCGGAGGCGGTGGCGGCCGAGAAGCAGAAGTCCAACCGCACGCTCATCGCCCTGGTCTCGCTCGGTGCGCTCACCATCGTGGTCCTCGCACTGATCGGGTGGTGGCTCGCGAACCTGCTGGCGGGCGGCAACTCCGACGAACCGTTGACGAACCAGAACCTGGGTCTGACGACGACGGCAGAGGCGCCCGCGACGTCTGCGGAGTCCTCGGCGGCCGCCCCGCCGCCCGCGGCGACGCGTCCGGTCACGCCGGCGGGCGCCGCCGTGTTCTCGCCCCAGGGCACTCCCGACAGTGCCGCGAACGCCGGCCTGGCGATCGACGGCAACCCGGCGACGGCGTGGAGCACCGATGCGTACTTCCAGCCGTTCCCGGCGCTGAAGAACGGCGTGGGGCTCATGGTGACGCTCCCCGAGGCCGCGAACCTGTCCGCCATCCAGATCACCTCGACGAGCCCGGGGACGCAGGTGGAGATCCGCTCCGCACCGGCGCCGAACACCTCGCTCGACCAGACGCGTGTGATCGGCAACGGCACCCTCGAGGACGGCGTGACGGAGATCCCGCTGAAGACGGACGGCGCCACCAAGAACGTCATCGTGTGGATCACCGAACTCAGCACGAAGGGCGGCAAGAATCAGTCCGACGTGGCCGAGGTGTCCTTCACCGCCGCCCCCTGAGCCGGCCGCCGGCGGCGCCCCTACGACGCGTGACGGGCAATTGATCGGCTAACATCCGCCGGTGCGAATCTTCAGGGGGGTCGCCAAAGCTGATTTGTCGGATGCACAACTCTTGGCAGCGCACGCGTCGGGTGACGGGGGCGCGTTCGCGGAGCTGCTGAGCAGGCATTACGACCATCTTTGGCATGTTGCGAGGAGAACGAGCTACACCGTCGAGGACGCGGCCGACGCGCTACAGGACGCGTTGCTGTCCGCGCACCGTACGGCGGGGTCGTTTCGGGAGGATGCGGCCGTGCGCAGCTGGCTGCACACGATCGTGGTGAACGCGTGTCTGGACCGGATCCGGCGGAACCGTGTCCGTCCGACGGTGTCGCTGTCCGCCGACGAGACCGTCGATCCTCGCGACGAGCGTGACCACATCGCCGAGAGCGAGACGGCGATGCTCGTCGACCGGGCCCTGCTGCGGCTGTCGGCGGAGCAGCGCGCCGCGATCGTGGCCGTCGACATGGAGGGTTATTCGGTGGCCGAGGCCGCCGCGCGGCTCGGGGTCCCCGAGGGGACCGTCAAGAGTCGCTGCGCCCGCGCACGGGCCAAGCTGGCGGGACATTTGGAATACTTGCGAGATGTAGGGAACCGATCTTGATCTCCCGGCGTCTGAACTAATTGAAGGCACAATCGTGTCCCGGACATTGCGGGTTGGAGGTGGGATGACGGACCACGACGACGGAGAACCGCTCGGCCCCCCGTTCTCGACGGAGCTTCTCGCCGACCTGCATGCCGACGCTCTGACCGACGACGTGAGCGCCCGACTGTGGCCGCTGGTGCGCCAGGACCCGGACGCGCTCGCCGTTCTGGATTCGCTCGATGCCGTCACCGCCCGACTCGGCGAGGCCGGGCGCGATCACAGCGTCGAGACCCCCATTCCGCAGGACGTCGCCGCTCGCATCAATTCCGCTCTCGGACTGGATGATTCGCAGACTCCACGCAGCGTGACGGCGCTGTCCGACGCGCCGTCGCGCCGTCGGATGATCACGTGGATCACCGTGTCCGCCGCCTCGATGGCCGCGGCCGTCGCCGTCGTCTTCGCACTCACCAGCCTGGACGGCTCCGAATCCGCGCCACCGACCGTGATCGCGACGCCCAGCTCGACCGCAGCGGAGCCCGCACCGCCGTCCGCCGTCGATCTCGGCACGGACCTCGACGGCGACCAGGTGCTGGCCCTCATGCGCGAGTCGAGGTCCACGCGGACCGAGACGGGCATCGGGGAACTCGGGAACCCGGCCGTCCGGAGCGCGTGCCTGCAGGCCATCGGGATCGACCCGGCGCGTCCCGTGGTGGGCACCCGGGAAGTGTCGTACCGGGGGAGCGCCGCCGTGTTGATGCTGATCGCGGGCCCCCGTCCGCCCGCCCTCACGGCGGTGGTCGTCGGGTCCGGCTGCAACGCCGGCGCACCGGATCTGCTCGCTCAGACCGAAATCGGCTGAGCCGCAATCAGTTGTCGTCGGCTTGGAGCTCCCGGTCGGCGACGGGTGTCAGCAGTTCCCGGATCCGCGCGCGCAGCTCGGGGGTGTCGTCGTCCTTCGCGATGAGGCTCGAGAAGAGGGCGGCACCGGCGGCCGCCACCAGCACGGCCTTGGCGTCGCGCAGATCCCGCGCCCGGTCCTCCTCGCTGGCGTCGTCGCTGCCGTGCGCGACGAAGAGCGCCGTGGCCGGACCGCTGAACCCCTGCCACAGTGCGGCACGCATGTCCTCGTGGTCACGCAGCGCCGCCAGCAGTCCGGGCAACGCCTCCCGCACATCGGGCCGGGAGAACAGCTGCGCGCTGCCGGTGACGACCCAGTCGATCCAGCCCGCGCGGTCGGTCCCCTCGAACGGCTCGAGGTCCGGTGTCGCGCCCAGCAGGGCATCGAGCACGAGGTGCGCCTTCGACGCCCATCGCCGGGACAGGGCCGCCCGGCTGACGCCGGCGCGGGTGGCGATGGCGCGCAGGCTCAGTTGCTCCCAGCCCACCTCGAGGAGCATCTCGCGGGTCGCGGCGAGGACGTCGGTGTCGATCCGGGGGTCCCGGGGCCGCCCGGTGGGCGGTACGCCGGCAGTTGTCTGTGCACTCATCGCCTTGAATTGTCGGACACCGCGCCGTATCGCGCTATAGGCTCCATTTACGATCCCAGTGGCAACAGAATTGTGGGGCCGGAAGGATGCAGATGAGGATCGCGGTGACCGGCGGGACCGGCTACCTCGGCGCGCACACGACCCGCGCCCTGCTCGACGACGGACACCGCATCAGGCTGCTCGTGCACCCGAACGAGTCCGCCACCGAGATCGTCTCGCTCTTCGGTGACGCCGCCGACCACGTCGAGGTGCGCTCGGGCGACATCCGGGACCCCGAGGTCGTCGCGGCGCTGCTGGACGGCTGCGACGCGGTGCTGCACGCGGCCGGCGTGGTCGGCACCGACAACAGCCGCGAGGCCCTGATGTGGGAGGTCAACACCGCGGCCACCGCGACCCTGCTCACCCGCGCGGCGCTGCTGGGGCTGGATCCGATCGTGCACGTCGCCAGCTACAGCGCGCTGTTCCCGTCGCCGGATCCGGTGATCGGCCCGGACAGCCCGACGGCGCCGGGCCGCAGCGCCTACGGCCGCACCAAGGCCGCGGCCGACCGCATCGCACGCGCGCTGCAGGACGCCGGCGCGCCGGTGGTCATCACGTATCCGTCGAGTGTCGTCGGACCGGGACTGGGCGGCATGCGCGGGGTGACGGCGACCGGGTGGGCACCGATGGTCGCGGCCGGCGCCGCACCGCGGCTGCGGGGCGGCATGCAGATGATCGACGTGCGCGACGTCGCGGCCGTGCACGCCGCGGCGATGCGGCCGGGCCGTGGTCCGCGCCGGTACATGTGCGGCGGCGAGCTGATCGGGTTCAACGAGCTCGTCGACATCCTCGAACGCGCGTCGGGCCACCGAATCCGACGGATTCCTATGGCGCCGAGCATGTTCCGCGGAGCCGGACGGGTCGCCGATCTGATCGGCACGGTACTGCCGGTGAGCGCCGGGTTCAGCTACGAGGCCGCGTGGCTGCTCACCGCGGCCACCCCCACCGACGACTCCCGGACGCTGTCGGAACTCGGATTGACCTGGCGCCCCGTGCGCGACGCCCTGACTGCGTCGGTGACACCGTGAATCCGACGCCACCGCCCACGCCCGCATCGGCGATCTGGGAGCCGGCCCGGCTCGGTCCGCTGACGCTGCGCAACCGAATCATCAAGGCAGCCACCTTCGAAGGCGTCATGCCACGCGGCCGGGTCACCGACGAGCTGATCGACTTCCACGCCGAGGTGGCCCGCGGGGGAGCGGCGATGACGACCGTCGCCTACTGCGCCGTCTCACCGGGCGGACGCGTGAACAACCACGCGCTCGTCCTCGACACGAACACGGGACGGGACCTGCGGCGGCTCACCGACACCGTGCACGCCGAGGGGGCGCTGGCCTGCGCCCAGATCGGGCACGCCGGCCTGGTCGCGAACCAGCGGGCGAACAAGTCCCGCACGCTGGCACCGTCGACCCGGATCAGCGCTCCCGCAATGGGTTTGGTACGCGCAGCGACACTCGACCAGCTCGAGCAGGTGGCCCGGGACTTCGAGAACGCGGCGCGGGTGGCCGTCGACGCCGGGTTCGACGCGCTCGAGGTCCACCTGGGCCACAACTATCTGCTGAGCAGCTTCATGAGCCCCAACCTCAACAGGCGCACCGACGGGTACGGCGGCAGCGTCGTCGCGCGGTCCCGCTTTCCGCGCGAGGTGCTCGAACGGATCCGCGCGGCGGTCGGCGGTTCCGTCGCGGTCACCGCCAAGTTCAACATGGCCGACGGCGTCCCGGGGGGACTGTGGCTGGACCAGAGCCTGCAGATCGCCCGACTGATCGAGTCCGACGGCCACCTCGATGCGATGCAACTCACCGGCGGCAGTTCGCTGCTCAACGGCATGTACTACTTCCGCGGTGAGGTTCCGATGGCCGAATTCGTTGCCGCGCAACCGAAACTGGTGCGGCTGGGGCTCAAGGTCTACGGACCGCGGATCCTTCCGACCTACCCGTTCGAGGAGGCCTTCTTCCTGCCCCTCGCCCGGCAGTTCCGCGAGGCGCTGTCGATGCCGCTGATCCTGCTCGGCGGCGTCAACGATCTCGACACCGTCCGCACCGCACTCCACGACGGCTTCGAGTTCGTCGCGATGGCACGCGCACTGCTCCGCGATCCATACCTGCCGGAGAAGTTCCGACGCGGGCGCGCGACCGAGGGGCTGTGCATCCACTGCAACAAGTGCATGCCCACGATCTACACCGGGACGCGGTGCGTGGTGCGCGAGGCGCTGTGGGAGAACACCCGGGCCCGATAGCCGGGCGAGAGCAACGTCACCCAACTTACCGACAGCGCGTTGGTATATTTGCCGACAGGCCGTCGGGAAGATTGAAGTTCCCTCGTCGGCTCCATCGACAGATCACACCGACCAGGAGTTCACAGATGTTCCTCGCCCTGCGGGAGCTACGGTTCGCGCGATCCAGATTCGGCCTGATGGGTGGTGTCATCGCCCTCATCTCGGTGCTGATGGTGCTGCTGTCCGGGCTGTCCTCCGGCCTCGTCGAGGACGGCGTCTCGGGCCTGAAGGCCATGCCGGTCGACGGGTTCGCATTCAACGAAGGCACCAAGACCGACTCCGCGTTCTCGCGCAGTGTCGTCACCGACGAGCAGGTCGACGCCTGGCGCGCGCAGCCCGGCGTCGCCGAGGCCCAGCCGTTCGGCAACATGCTCGTCAACGCCCACAACGACAAGGACGTGCCGGTCGATTTCGCGCTCTTCGGCGTCCCGGCCGACTCGTTCCTCGCCCCGTCCGCCGCTCGAGGCACCGGACTGGGCGAGCCGAACGGCATCGTCATCAGCAAGAGCGCCCTCGACGCCGGCGTCGACCTCGGTGACACCATCACGATCGATCGTCTCGGCACCGAACTGAAGATCGTCGGCGTCACCGACGGCAAGCAGACGTTCGGCCATGTCGACGTCGCCTACCTGCCGATCGACACGTGGCGCGAGTTGCACTCCGGCGTCCGTCCCGGCGAGCCCGTGCCCGCGCAGGCGATGACCGAGTCCACCGCCGTCGCGTTGCAGGCACAGCCCGGCGCCACGCTCGACTACGCCGCGGGCGACGCGGCAGCGGCGACGTCCACCGTCGCGCTCGAGGATTCGTTCGCGTCGTCACCGGGCTTCAGCGCCGAAACCATGACCCTGGACCTCATCAAGGTGTTCCTCTACGCCATCTCCGCGCTCGTCGTCGGCGCGTTCTTCACGGTGTGGACGATCCAGCGCAAGCACGAGATCGCGGTGATGCGCGCGATGGGCGCCTCCACCGGATACCTGCTGCGCGACGGCCTGGCGCAGGCGTTCATCCTGCTGCTCGGCTCCGTCGCAGTGGGCGCGGCGGTCGGCTACGGCTTCGGCTCGCTGATCGGCGGGGGAGTGCCGTTCCTGCTCGAACCGGCGGCCGTCGCGGTCGCCGCGGTCCTGCTGACGGTCCTCGGACTGGTCGGCGCCGCGATCGCGATCATCCGCATCGCCTCGGTCAACCCGTTGAACGCGCTGGGAGGCCAGCGATGAGCGCCCGGCGAAGCAGCGCACAGGAGAACACCGTGAGCACGACCGAAACCGCAATCGAGACCGCCGCCCTCGACATCGTCGACGCCAATCTGCGTCTCGGTGACGGCGAGCAGACCGTGACCGCACTCGACAAGGTGAGCCTGACCGTCCGGCCGGGCGAGATGGTCGCCGTCGTCGGCCCGTCGGGCTCGGGCAAGTCGAGCCTCCTCGCGGTGGCGGGGGCGCTCACCACACCGGACTCGGGCACCGTCCACGTGGGCGGCCGCAACCTGCTCGATATGAAGCGCGCCGAGGCGGCGAAGTTCCGGCGGGCGCACATCGGGTTCGTGTTCCAGAGCGGCAACCTCATCCCGTCGCTCACCGCCGCCGACCAGTTGCGGCTGGTGTCGCATCTCGGCAACAGCAAGGGCCGCACGTTCCGCGACCCGATCGCGCTGCTCGAGCAGGTGGGTCTGGGTCACAAGGTCGACCGACGCCCCGACCAGCTCTCGGGCGGTGAACGTCAGCGCGTCGGCATCGCCCGCGCCCTGGTGTCGTCGCCGTCGCTGCTGCTGGTCGACGAGCCCACCGCCGCCCTCGACCGGGCCCGCAGCCACGAGATCGTGCAACTGCTGGCGCGTGAGACCCGGGAGTCGCGCGTAGGGACCGTCATGGTGACCCACGACTACGATGTTCTCGACTATTGCGACCGCGTGGTCGAGATGACGGACGGGCGACTCGAACCCCGGTAACCGAGACGAGTGCGAAGAGGAGGGCGCGTGCCGCGGATCAGTGCACCGACTGTCGGTGAGCATCGAGCCGCGCAACAGCGTGCCCTCCTCGACGCCGCTCGGGAGGTCCTCGCCGAAGGCGCCACGGAGATCCCCCCGTTCGGCGAGGTCGCGGCCCGCGCCGGACTCGCGCGCTCGAGCATGTACCAGTACTTCCGGTCCCGGCAGCACCTGCTCGAGGCGCTCATCGAGGACTCCTTTCCCCGGTGGTCGGCCCGGGTCACCGCCGAGATGTCCGACGCCGGCGGCCCCGATCAGCGGGTGCTGGCCTACGTCGACGCGAACCTGAAGCTGGTGGCCGAGGGGGAGCACGCCATCGCCACGGCGCTGGCGCAGATCGCACCGGGTCCCGAACTCGACGCCAAGAGCCGCGCGATGCACGCGGACCTCGTGACTCCGCTGTCCGACGCGCTCGCCGAACTCGGGGTGCCGGATGTGGCGACGACGTCCGAACTCGTCAACGCCGTGCTGCACGCCGCGACCCGCCAGGTGGAGCGGGGCGAGGACGTCGATCATGTCCGACGCACCGCCGCGGCCCTGATCCGCCCGTTCGTCACCGACCTCGCCGGCCGGCCGGAGTGACGGTGGGGGGAACTATGACTCGTTCCACACGTCCGGTTCCACGTGAAACGTTCGACAGCGCCGGTGCCGTGCGGCTCACGGACGCGGGGAACAACACCCATTAATCTGTTGTTGACCTGACCGACTCCGCGAGCTGCGCCGCCACCGGCGGAATCGCGCGAGCAGCAGTGAACCACCGCATCGCACGACTGCATCACAGGAACAGGAAAGGCCCGCATGACTACTCCGACCACGGTCCGTGACCTCATCATCGTCGGCTCCGGACCCGCCGGATACACGGCCGGCGTCTACGCCGCCCGCGCGGAGCTCGAGCCCCTGCTCTTCGAGGGCACCCAGTTCGGCGGCTCGCTGATGACCACCACCGAGGTGGAGAACTTCCCCGGCTTCCGCGAGGGCATCATGGGCCCGGACCTGATGGACGAGATGCGCGAGCAGGCCAAGCGCTTCGGTGCGGACATCCGCACCGAGGACGTCGAGGAACTCGAGCTCGACGGCCCGGTCAAGAAGGTCGTCGTGGCCGGCGAGACGTACTACGCGCGCGCCGTCATCCTCGCGATGGGCGCCGCCGCCCGCTACCTGGGCATCCCCGGCGAGGAACGCCTCCTCGGCCGCGGCGTCAGCGCCTGCGCCACCTGCGACGGCTTCTTCTTCCGCGACCAGGACATCGTCGTGGTCGGCGGCGGCGACTCCGCGATGGAGGAGGCCACCTTCCTCACCAAGTTCGCCCGCAGCGTCACCCTCGTGCACCGCCGCGAGGAGTTCCGCGCGTCCCGCATCATGCTCGAGCGCGCCAAGGCGAACGAGAAGATCCGCTTCGTCACAGGCGCCGAGCCGGTCGAGGTCCTCGGCGAGAACAGCGTCACCGGCCTGGTCGTGCGCGACACCGTCACCGGTGAGCAGTCCACGCTCGATGTCACCGGCATGTTCGTCGCCATCGGTCACGACCCGCGCAGCGAGCTCGTCAAGGGCCAGGTGCAGCTCGACGACACCGGCTACGTCAAGGTGCAGTCGCCGACCACCGCGACCTCGACCGACGGCGTCTTCGCCGCCGGCGACCTCGTGGACCACACCTACCGTCAGGCCATCACCGCCGCCGGCACCGGCTGCGCCGCCGCGATCGACGCCGAGCGCTGGCTGGCCGACCAGGGCGACATCACCGGCAACACCCTCGCCGCCGCGGGCGAGCCCGTCGCCGTCGACGCCTGAGTCGGTCCCGCACCACCCGATCCGAGCACTGTCCCGATCCGCGCACTTCCAGGTCCCAGGAGGATCCCGTGTCGAACACCATCACGATCAACGACGACTCGTTCAAGCAGGAGGTTCTGGACTCCGACAAGCCCGTGCTCGTCGACTTCTGGGCCACCTGGTGCGGCCCGTGCAAGATGGTCGCCCCCGTGCTCGAGGAGATCGCCGGTGAGCACGGCGACAAGCTCACCGTCGCCAAGCTCGACATCGACCAGAACCCGGGCGCGGCCCGCGACTTCCAGGTCATGTCGATCCCCACGATGATCCTGTTCCAGGGCGGCAAGCCCATCAAGACCATCGTCGGCGCCAAGGGCAAGGCGGCCCTCCTCAAGGATCTCGCCGACGTCCTCTGACCTGAATCCGTTCCGCTCCGCCCGGTAGGCACCGAATGTGTCACCGGACAGGCCACAGTGTGACCCGACTGGCGCTACAGCCTTGTCACACTGTGGCCTACTGGATTGCTGATATCCGGGGGCGGTCTGAGAGAATCGATCGACGTCCGCAACGAAAGGCCCGCGAGCATGCAGCTACTCCGTCACGGCGATCACGGCCCCGCCGTCGCCGAGATTCGGGGTACCTTGACCGGCCTGGGCTTCCTCCACAACGGGGTAGCGGAGACGCAGCGTGAGGCCGTCAACGGCTCGCACTGGGTGGCCCCGGACGCCGTGTTCGATCACCACCTCGATTCCGCCGTCAGAGCCTTCCAGCAGCAGCGTGGCCTGTTGGTCGACGGGATCGTCGGTCCGGCGACGTACCGCTCGCTCAAGGAGGCGTCGTACCGCCTCGGCGCCCGCACCCTCATCTATCAGCTGTCCGCGCCGCTGTACGGCGACGACGTCGCCGCCCTGCAGACCCGTCTGCAGGACCTCGGGTTCTACGTCGGGCGGGTGGACGGCTACTTCGGCCCGCAGACGCACGAGGCGCTCAGCTCGTTCCAGCGAGAGATCGGGATCGCCGCCGACGGCATCTGCGGCCCCGCGACCCTGCGGTCGCTGGAACTGCTCGGCACCCGGGTCTCCGGCGGTTCGCCGCACGCGATCAGCGAGGAGGAGCTGGTCCGCCGGTCCGGCCCGCAGCTCAGCGGCAAGCGGATCGTCATCGATCCCGGTCTGGGCGGCGCCGACACCGGTCTGATCGTCTCGACCCCGCACGGCCCGATGAGCGAGGCCGAGATCCTGTGGGATCTCGCGAGCCGGCTCGAGGGTCGCATGGCGGCGACCGGGATGGAGACGTTCCTGTCCCGCCCGCCGCACGCCAACCCCAGCGAGGCCGAACGCGCCGAGACGTCCAACGGCTTCGACGCCGACCTGATGATCGCGCTGCGGTGCGACAGCCACACCAGCCCGTCCGCGGGCGGTGTGGCCAGCTTCCACTTCGGCAACTCGCACGGCTCCACCTCGATGATCGGCCAGATCCTCACCGGCTTCATCCAGCGCGAGGTCGTGGCTCGAACACCTATGCAGGACTGCAGAACTCACGGACGCACCTGGGATCTTTTGCGGCTCACCAAGATGCCTACCGTTCAGGTCGACATCGGTTATCTCACAAATGATTCCGACGTTTCGGTGCTGACGAACCCGCGTTACCGCGACACCATCGCCGAGGCGATCCTCGTCGCCGTCAAGCGGCTGTACCTGCTCGGGCAGGACGACGCGCCGACCGGGACGTTCACGTTCGCCGAACTGCTCGCCGAGGAACTGTCCGGCGCGCAGCGGGCCCGGTAGCGGTTCCACGGGGCCACTCGGCGTTGCCGGAACCACCCGGAATGGGCCCTAGTGGGCCCCCACAGGGCTTCGTTCGCCGATATCGACCAGTGACAGGGCCGCGACCTCCAGGAGCCGCTCCAGGGCCGCCTCGACGTCCGCCTTCCACAGGTGGTCCCGATCGAGCTCGAGCCGCAACCGCGGGAACCGGTGATGGGGTGCGACCACCTCGAATCCGACGTCCGTCAGGAAGTCGGCGCTGATCATGCATTCCTGGGGCGAACACTCGCGGGCCGCGGTCGCGGTGGGGACGTCACTGGGGGAGGAGTCGGCGTCGGGTCGGATCCCGAAGGCTTCGAGCGCGCGGACACCGCGACGGACCAGATCGCCGACGGCTGCCTGGATGAGCGTCGACCCCAACTCGAACTCGTCACCGGTCGGTTCCAGCCGCATCGTGGTCAGCAGGATCGCGTCGGCGCTCACCGGCGACGTGGGGAAAAGGTCGGCCCGGGGCACCATGTTCGGTGGGGCGTACAGGGCGCAGCCGGCCGGTTTGTCGTCGACGAGGGCGACCTGGCCGCACGAACCCCACTCGAGCATGACCATCGACAGCCATGCTTCCTTCTCGAACTCGGGGTCGTGGAAACCACTGAACTCTCGGGAGCTGCGAACCGCGGCGGGATCCATTTCCCAGAAGACGCATCGCCGCGCGTGCGAGGACAGCTTGTCGAGTCCGTCCAGTGTGAGTGACGTGACGCTAGTCGACACTGTGTAAGCCAGCCTCCATGCTCGCCCCTCCTCGACGGAACTATCCCCTCCAGAATAGGGGATAGTTCCGTCGGCGGCCCGGCGACGATGTCCGGCCCATGAATCAGCCTGTGGAGCAGACTCTTTCGGAGACCCGTGACCCCGCAGCGTGAGACTCGTCGACCATAACGTCACAGTGACGTTATGGTCACGGGTTCCCGGAGCCGGTGAAACGCGATCAGTTACCGCTCTGCTTCTCCATCATGCCCACGATGCGCTCCAGATCGTCGACCGAACCGAACTCGACGACGATCTTGCCCTTCCGCTTGCCGAGACTCACCGTGACGCGAGTGTCGAACGAACTCGACAGCCGCTCGGCGACGTCCTGCAGACCCGGCATCTGGATCGGCTTCCGCTTCACCGGTGGGGTAGGGGAGGGGCCCTCGCGATTCGCGAGCATGACCGCTTCCTCCGTTGCCCGCACCGACATGCCCTCGGCCACGATGCGGGCCGCGAGCACCTCCTGCGCGTCCGCTCCCGCCTCGAGGGACAGCAGCGCACGGGCGTGGCCCGCGGACAGCACACCGGCCGCGACGCGGCGCTGCACCGGGATCGGGAGCTTGAGGAGTCGGATCATGTTCGTCACGACCGGACGCGAGCGTCCGATCCGTGCCGCCAACTCCTCGTGGGTGACCTCGAACTCCTCGAGCAACTGCTGATACGCGGCCGCCTCTTCGAGCGGGTTGAGCTGCACCCGATGGATGTTCTCCAGGAGGGCATCGCGCAGCAGCGTTTCGTCCGTGGTCTCGCGGACGATCGCGGGGATCGTCTCGAGGCCGGCGATCTGGCTCGCCCGCCAGCGGCGCTCGCCCATGACGAGCTGGTACTGCTCGGGGCCGATCCGCCGGACGACGATCGGCTGCATCAGTCCGAACTCGCGGATCGAGTGCACCAGTTCGTTGAGCGCCTCCTCGTCGAAGACGTGGCGGGGCTGCTTCGGGTTCGGCTCGATCAGGTGCGGCGGGATCTCGTGGTACACCGCACCGGCGGGGGAGAGGGGCTCCTCGTCGGTGCGCACCGCGGGAGTCGGGGTCGGCGCGCTCGCGACGACATCCGCGGCCTTCGCGGCCGCGGCCGGCTTCGCCGGGGTCTTGGCCGGAGCCTTCGCCGTGGCCTTCGCTGCGGTCTTCTTGGCGGCCTTCGGCGCGGCCGCGGTGGCCCCCGACTCCGCTGCGTCCGCCGGGGGATCCACGGGATCCTTGGTGGCGACACCGGCGGCCGGCGCCGACGTCCCGATGATGACGTCCGCGGCCGCGTTCCCCAGTCCCGGTCCACCGTTGGCCGGCCCCGTCGGGATCAGCGCCGCCAGCCCGCGGCCGAGCCCGCCCTTACGTGTCTGCGCCATCTCTACTGCTCCTGCGTCGTGGTGGTCATCCCGCGTGCCGCGAGTTCTCGGCCGGCGTCGAGATAGCTCATCGCCCCCCTCGATCCGGGGTCGTAGTCGAGGACCGTCATCCCGTAACCGGGAGCCTCGGACACCTTCACGCTGCGGGGGATGATCGCACGCAACACCGCGTCGCCGAAGTGCTTGCGCACCTCCTCGGCCACCTGGTCCGCCAGCTTGGTGCGGGCGTCGTACATCGTCAGCAGCACGGTCGAGACGTGCAGTTCCGGATTGAGGTGCGCCTGGACCAGTTCGATGTTGCGGAGCAACTGCCCGACGCCCTCGAGCGCGTAGTACTCGCACTGGATCGGGATCAGCACCTCCTTCGCGGCGACCATCGCGTTGACCGTCAGCAGGCCCAGCGACGGCGGGCAGTCGATGAGGATGAAGTCGACGTCGATGTCGGCGAGCGCCTTCTCCGACAGCGCGTTCTTGAGGCGGTTCTCGCGCGCCACCATCGAGACGAGTTCGATCTCCGCGCCGGCCAGGTCGATCGTCGCGGGGATGCAGTAGAGGCGTTCGTTGTGGGGGCTCTGCTGGATCGCTTCCTTCGCGGTCACCTCACCGAGGAGCAGTTCATAGCTCGACGGCGTCCCCGACGTGTGGGGGACACCCAGCGCGGTGCTCGCGTTGCCCTGCGGATCGAGATCGACGACGAGGACGGTGAGCCCCTGGATCGCCAGCGCCGACGCCAGATTCACCGTGGAGGTGGTCTTGCCGACGCCACCCTTCTGGTTGGCGATCGTGAACACCCGACGATGCGACGGCTTCGGCAGAGTCACCGAACCGGGATGGAGCACCTGACTCGCACGCTGCGCGGCGGCGCCGATCGGCGTGTCCGCGAGGGAGATACCGGCGTAGGGGGAGTGGGCGAGGCTCTGGTCTCGACTGCCGCCGGTCGATTCGGGCGGGGCAGCAGTTTCACGTGAAACCGTTTCCCGTGAAACGGCGGATTCAGGTCCAGCCGACATCTACTGCTCCTTCACTTGATGACCACTCATGACGCAATTCTCAACCCTCGAGCTCTCGAATGCCGGTAACTCAGCGGTGCCGGCGACCGTGTTGCGCGACTCGTTCCGCGCTCACCACGATCGTCGGCACCGGCAACACGTCGACACCACACTCGACGACCTCCAGCTTGCCAGCACCCAACCGACCAAGGGAAGCGCGATCCCGGGAAATCTCCTCCGCCGCACTCGAACCCTTCAACGCCAGCATCCGGCCACCGACCCGCACCAACGGCAGCGACCACCGCGCCAACCGCTCCAACGGCGCCACCGCCCGCGACGTCACCACATCCGCACCGCCGACCTCCTTCACCACCCCCGCCTGTTCCGCGCGCCCCCTCACCACCGTCACATTCTCCAGCCCCACCGAATCCACGAACTCCTGCAAATACACCGACCGACGCAACAACGGCTCCACCAACGTCACCCGCACATCCGGCCGCGCAATCGCCAACGGAATCCCCGGCAAACCCGCACCCGACCCCACATCGACCACCGACTCACCAGCCCCCACAAACTCACCCAACACCCCACAATTGAGCACATGCCGCACCCACAACCGCGGCACCTCACGCGGACCGATCAACCCCCGCACCACACCATCCGACGCCAACGACGCGTGATACGCCTCCGCCAACGACGCCCGCTCACCGAACACCCGAGCCACCGCACCGACAACATCCCACTGCTCATCAACCAGTTCCACGTGAAACATCCTCCCCAACCCGCCACCACAACAACAAACTCTGGCACCAGTTCTCGACACCACGACCAAAATGGGGGAGGGGGGGCGGACACGTCGCCGCGCGCCGGATGCTCGACGCCGGCCAGCCTAGTTCCCTGACTCGACCGCATGGACGGCGGCCATGTTCCACGTGGAACAGTGCCGCGCCGCCGTTTCACGTGGAACACCGCGAAGCCGGCCCGGCGACACCCGCCCCCTCGACGATGATCCGGGCCCGACGTGCGCCGCTCGGGGCACGCCGGCAGGCGGCCCAGCCTGGTGGCACGACATCACTTCGGTCGCGGACGGCGCACGGCCCCCAGCGACCTGGTGACGCATCGGGTCGCCTCCTGCGAGAGCCCTGCGATCGACGCCCGGATGATTCACGTGAAACATCGCCACCGTGACCAGTCCGCACGCCCCAACGGGAGCGGGATCGACGAGAGCTGAGCCGCACGCTCCGCGGTCACCACACCGATCGACCTCCGCGCACCCGTGAGGGGCGCCGCGCGGATCGGATTCGAAGCCCCGAGATCCGCCAAACCCCGAACCCGCTGTCACAGTGACGAAATGAGCCGGTATGACCGGGTGGGGGCTCACGCCAGCACTGTCGCCCATATCCGACAAATCGGCTCTTCTGTTGCCGCGCAGCATGATTCACCTGAAACAACGCGGAATCGCGGCTTTCGTGACGCTCACCGCCTCGCTCGCGTAGCGTTCCGGCACATAGGGACGCGATCAGGGGGTGGCGGGATGGCAATCGGTAAGAGAATCCGCATGGGGTGGCGGGCCGCGGTCGTAGCGGCGGTACTTGCCATCGGCTCGGCTCTGTCGACGGGACCGGCCGGCGCCGAGCCGTTCCCGGTGCCGTACAACCTCTTCGTCCAGGACGAGTTCATCAACCCCGGCGGCTCGGCCGCCGGATCCAACGACTGGTCCTGCCGGCCGACCCCGGAACACCCGAACCCCGTGGTGCTCGTGCACGGCACCGGAGCCAATCGACTCAACATGTGGACCACGTTCGCGCCGCTGCTCGCCAACGAGGGCTACTGCGTCTTCGCGCTGACATTCGGCAACTACGCCGATCAGCCCTATCCGGTCAGCGCGATCGGGGGCATGGCGCGCGCGGAGGACAGCGCGGCCCAGATCGGTGACTTCGTGGACGAGGTGCTCGCGGCGACCGGCGCGGCACGTGTGGACATCCTGGGTATCTCGCAGGGATCGGTCGTGCCCAACTACTTCGTCAAGTACCTCGGCGGCGCAGCCAAGGTCGACAAGTACGTCTCACTCGGTCCGGCTTGGAACGGCAGTGCACTCACCGGACCGGACGGTGGCGCAACGATTCTCGGTCTCGGCACCGACGACGCCCGTGGAGTGCTGCCATTTTGCCAGGCGTGTCTCCAGTTCCTCCCCGCATCGCAGTTCATCGCGAAACTGCACGCCGGTGGCCTGTATGCGCCGGGGGTGACCTACACCAACATCATGACCCGCTACGACGAACTGATCCTGCCGTACACGAGCGGCTATGTGGAGGCACCGAACGCGACCAACATCGTGGTGCAGGACGGCTGCCCGTCGGACTTCTCGGACCACCTGGCGCTCGCGGCATCCCGCGTCGCGGCCGGCCACGTGCTCAATGCGCTGGATCCGGCGCATCCGCGGCCGGTGCCGTGCGTGTTCGTCGCGCCGTTCGTCGGCGGCTGATCGGAACCGTCCCGCACCATCCCTCGGTGGGGGAGGGGAGGGGTCCGGTGTCAGTTGCGGTGACCGCGATGCCGATGGTGCGCGACTCGTTCCGCGCTCACCACGATCGTCGGCACCGGCAACACGTCGCCGCCGCACTCGACGACTTCGAGCTTCCCGGCACCCAGCCGCGCCAGCACGGCACGGTCGCGGGAAATCTCCTCCGCCGCACTCGAACCCTTCAACGCCAGCATCCGGCCACCGACCCGCACCAACGGCAGCGACCACCGCGCCAACCGCTCCAACGGCGCCACCGCCCGCGACGTCACCACATCCGCACCGCCGACCTCCTTCACCACCCCCGCCTGTTCCGCGCGCCCCCTCACCACCGTCACATTCTCCAGCCCCACCGAATCCACGAACTCCTGCAAGTACACCGACCGACGCAACAACGGCTCCACCAACGTCACCCGCACATCCGGCCGCGCAATCGCCAACGGAATCCCCGGCAAACCCGCACCCGACCCCACATCGACCACCGACTCACCAGCCCCCACCAACTCACCCAACACCCCACAATTGAGCACATGCCGCACCCACAACCGCGGCACCTCACGCGGACCGATCAACCCCCGCACCACACCATCCGACGCCAACGACGCGTGATACGCCTCCGCCAACGACGCCCGCTCACCGAACACCCGAGCCACCGCACCGACAACATCCCACTGCTCATCAACCAGTTCCACGTGAAACATCCTCCCCAACCCGCCACCACAACAACAAGAGAAAGGCCGAGGGGATCTCAGTCCTGGGACTGAGATCCCCTCGGCCTCTGCACCGACGTCAGCCGGGTGCGATCAGTCCTTCAGCACGACCACGCGACGGTTGGGCTCGGCGCCCTCGCTCTCGCTGGACACACCGTCGACCTTGGCGACGGCGTCGTGCACGATCTTGCGCTCGAACGGCGTCATCGGGGTGAGTTCCTCGCGCTCGCCCGAGGCCAGAACACGCTCCGCCGCGGCCTTGCCGAGCTCGCTCAGCTCTGCGCGACGTCCGGCACGCCAGCCGGCCACGTCGAGCATGAGGCGGCTACGCACACCGGTGGACTGCTGGACCGCGAGACGGGTCAGCTCCTGGAGGGCGTCGAGCACCTCGCCCTTGCGGCCGACCAGCTTCGACAGATCGTCGCCGCCGTCGATACTCACGACCGCACGGTCGCCCTCGACGTCGAGATCGATGTCGCCGTCGAAGTCCAGGACGTCGAGCAACTGCTCGAGGTAATCGCCGGCGATCTCGCCTTCCTCGATCAGTTCGTCCTCGGTGTCGGTGTCCGCGTCCGTGTCCACGTTCTGCGTCTCGAGTACCACGTCTGTGCCCTCCCTGTTCTCACCGGCCCGGGCGGTGTCCTGCTCACTGGTCATGGTCGTTCTCTTTCTGGAGGTCAGCGCCGCTTGCGCTTGTTGCTCTTGGGGCGGTTCGCTGCCGGCCGCGGTTTCGGCTTGGGGCGCTGCTGCCCGGTCGATCCACCACCCGATCCGGTTCGTTCGTCAGCCGACGACTCTCCGGTCTCCGACGTCCCCGCATCGGTGGACTCGGCGTCGACGACCGGGGAGGACGGGGCGGCCTTCTTCTTCTTGTCGAGCGACGGACGTGCACCCGGCTTCGGCGCGTTGTCGGCACGACGCTCGAGCGCGGCCTGCTTCTTGGCGTCCTCCTCCGCGTCGATCTTGCGGAAGACGAGGTGCTGCTGCGCGTAGGTCCAGATGTTGTTCGACACCCAGTACAGGAGGATGGCGATCATCAGGAACGGGCCACCGACGAGCACGCCGAGCGGGAACACCCACAGCGCGAGCTTGTTCATGATCGCGGACTGCGGGTTGGCTGCCGCGGCGGCGCTCTGACGCGCGACCGAGGCGCGCGAGTTGAAGTGCGTCGCGACGGACGCGATGATCATCAGCGGAACCGCGACGGCGGCGATGTTCGCGACCGTCGGCACAGTGCCGTAGGCGCCGAACGACTCGAGCGTCTCCTTCGGCATCGTGATGTAGGACGAAATCGGGGCACCGAACAGACGGGCACTCAGGAACGACTGGACGTCGGTGGCGCTGAACCAATAGTTCGCGGTGTTGGCGTTCTCCTCGACCGACATGCCGAGACCGCCGTAGCCGGTACCGGTGCGGTTGAACGAGCGCAGGACGTGGAACAGGCCGATGAACACCGGCGCCTGCAGCAGCACCGGCAGACAGCCCATGACGGGGTTGAAGCCGTGTTCCTTCTGCAGCTTCTGCATCTCCAGGGCCATCCGCTGGCGGTCCTTGGAGTACTTCTTCTGCAGCGCCTTGATCTGCGGCTGCAGCTCCTGCATCTGCCGCGTGGTGCGCACCTGCTTCACGAACGGCTTGTAGAGGATGGCGCGCAGCGTGAAGACCAGGAACATGACGGACAGCGCCCAGGCGATGCCGTTGTCGTCGCCGAGAACGGCGCCGAACACCTTGTGCCAGACCCACAGGATCCCGGACACCGGATAGTAAATGATGTCGAGCACGGCTCTAAGTACTCCTCTGTTCGTCCACGTTCACCACACCGTGGTGTTGGGCAAGTATCGGGCGAGCGCGGCGCATCATTCCTGGCTCGCATGGTGGTGGATGTGTCGTCCTCGACGTTCCGGGACGGGATCCCACCCACCAGGGTGCCAGGGCGCGCACTTCACAATCCGCACGACAGTGAGCGCCGAACCCTTCACCGCACCGTGGGTGCGTAGCGCGTCGACCGCGTACTCGCTGCAGGTCGGTGTGAACCGACAGGTCGGCAGGCGGAGTGGGGACACATAGGTTCGGTACAGCTCGATGAGGAAGATCAGGACGCGCGCGGGAAAGCGTCGCAGCGTCGTCCAGAGGGTACCCGCGAACGACGAAGAGCGCGGACCGGAATCGGTCCGCGCCTCATCGAGTTCGCTACTCATGCCGGATCACCTTCGTCAGCCAGCAGATCCATCTTTCGGAGCACGGACCGCAGCTGCTTGTCGAGTTCCCGGGAAGTCGCGGTCGCCGAACCAGGCAACGCGCGAATCACAACGTCGGTGTCGACGGGAACGGTCTCGACCAACCCGGCACAGATATGACGAAACCGGCGGGCGACTCGATGTCGAATCACCGCCGGCCCGACAGCCTTGCTGACGACGAGCCCGAAACGGGGACCGTCGATACTCACCAGGGTGTCGGTCGAGCCACGCTCGAGAGCGTGGACGACCAGATCTCGTCTACCCATTCGACGTCCGCCACGCACCGTCGCGGAGAAATCCGAGCGACGACGCAGGCGGTACGGCTCAGGTAACACCCCGAGCTCCTGAAGTCGGTATCGAAATCAGGCGGTGAGCTCGGCGCGGCCCTTACGGCGACGCGCCGACACGATTGCACGACCCGCACGGGTCCGCATACGAAGACGGAAGCCGTGAACGCGCGCGCGGCGGCGATTGTTCGGCTGGAACGTCCGCTTGCCCTTGGCCACGGTCAACACTCCTCGAAGCTCGGTGACGCCGGTCGGCGTCGGTCTAACATTTCAAATGGAAAATCCGGTGATCACACGAGAGCACTGGGGCGCGACCTCTGGCCAGCGCACATCCTCCACCATCGGGTGACTGTTCGAGGGTACTGATCGCCACAGGCAAGGTCAAACCGGATCGGTCTCGAGACCTCGAGAGATCCTCGACCGGGATCCGCGGCGGGGCCGAACGCGCCAATTGCGTGGAATCGCCATGCAGGAACCGACCGATTGTTACCGTCCCTGCATGGCACAGCCGAAGCCCGGATGCTCGCGTCGCACCGCGGATCTCGCCCGCTGCGAATCAGCCTTCCCCCTGCGACGCTCGAGAATCGGGACTGTAAGGCAACTAACATCACCACGCGCGGCCCGTGTCGACGCCGGCAGTGCCGGCACTTCCTCCGCCTGAGCGCATACCACCAGGTGACAGCCTCGAGCATTCGGTACGCGCCGAATGCCGAGTGGACGAACCCCGCACTCGAGCGTTGTCCACATCTGTGGATAATTGTGTGGAAACACAGCTCGGGTGGCATATTCGTTGCCCAGTAAGGGGTCCAGCCTCACCGGGGGGAGCTCAACCGACAACCACGGCGACGGGCCGTTCAGGCCCGCATACGGGGAGGACACACAGTGAACGACGATCCGAACGCCTTGGCGAATGTCTGGCGCGACGTCGTTGCAGAACTGACCTCCGATGCCGGGGACGGCGCAGCACTCACCAAGGCACAGAAGGCGTGGCTCGCACTCGTCAAGCCGCTCACGTACGCACAGGGTTTCGCGTTGCTGTCGGTGCCGTCGCCGCTGGCGCAGGAAGCGATCGAACGCGATCTGCGGGAGCCGATCCTGCGGGCCCTCAACCTCCATCTAGGGCAGAAGGTCGAGGGGCTGGGTGTGCGCATCGCCGCACCGTCCGAGGACGCCGACACCCTCGGCGAGCCCCTGAGCAGCAACGACATCGACTCCGCGCCCCGCGCGAACGAGCGTGTCGGGTCCACCGATTTCGCCGACGCCGGGTCGGGCGCGCACCGCCGACGCCATCTCGCGATGGGCGCCGCCGACCCCGTCCCGACGGACCTCGCCGAGCACGAGGAGGTCGACGACGACCGCGAGGCGCTGGCCAGCGTCCACGAGTCCTGGCCGTCGTACTTCACCAAGCCGCCGACGAGCACTGCGACGGCGTCGTCGGGTGGCAACAGCCTCAACGCGAAGTACACGTTCGACACGTTCGTCATCGGCGCCTCCAACCGGTTCGCGCACGCCGCGGCCGTCGCGATCGCCGAGGCACCGGCCCGCGCCTACAACCCCCTGTTCATCTGGGGCGCGTCCGGCCTGGGCAAGACGCACCTGCTGCACGCCGCCGGCCACTATGCGCAGCGTCTGTTCCCCGGCATGCGGGTCAAGTACGTCTCCACCGAGGAGTTCACGAACGACTTCATCAACAGTCTTCGTGACGACCGCAAGGTCGCCTTCAAGCGGCGGTACCGCGAGACCGACATCCTGCTCGTCGACGACATCCAGTTCATCGAGGGCAAGGAAGGTATCCAGGAAGAGTTCTTCCACACCTTCAACACCCTGCACAACGCGAACAAGCAGATCGTGGTGTCCTCGGACCGCCCGCCCAAGCAGCTCGCGACGCTCGAGGAGCGGCTGCGGACCCGCTTCGAGTGGGGTCTGATCACCGACGTCCAGCCGCCCGAACTCGAGACGCGGATCGCGATCCTGTCGAAGAAGGCGCGGATGGACCGTCTGGATGTTCCGCACGATGTTCTCGAGTTGATCGCCAGCCGGATCGAACGCAACATCCGCGAACTCGAGGGGGCGCTCATCCGTGTGACGGCGTTCGCGTCGCTCAACCGGCAGGCGCTGGACCTCAAGCTCGCCGAGGTGGTGCTCCGGGACCTGATGCCCGATTCGGCGGCACTCGAGATCAACGCGGCGACGATCATGGCGGTGACCGCCGAGTACTTCAACACGTCGATCGACGACCTGTGCGGCCCCGGCAAGGCCCGACCGCTCGCGCAGGCCCGCCAGATCGCCATGTACCTGTGCCGCGAGCTCACCGACCTGTCGCTGCCCAAGATCGGCCAGACGTTCGGCAGGGACCACACCACGGTCATGTACGCGGACAAGAAGATCCGCAAGGAGATGACCGAGCGGCGCAAGGTCTACGACCAGGTGCAGGAGCTCACCGCTCGCATCAAGCAGCGCTCCAAGAGCTGACCAGAACCGACAAGAGCCGACACAGCCGGACCGTCTCGAGAACGGCACCGCCGCACGATCCACCGACATCCGCACGGATTCTGCCGTGCGGATGTCGTGCTTCCGGGGTGACTCGAGACACGAATCCGAAAGAATTCACACCTGTGGATAGGTGTGTGTATAAGGTGTAATCGTTGTGGACAACTGTGGGACAACTTCGAACTGTCTCGAGGTATCCACAACCGCGCCCGATTCGTCCTCGAGTACGTCCTCGAGAAGTCCCCATGCCTCGAGTACCGGGGACCAGCGACTTCGAGTGTCCATCCACAGATTCCACAGTGCCTATTACTGAGATTGAAGTCTTCTCGAGAGAAGTTCTTTGAAAACAGGCCCTGTGAACATCCGGGCGAACCCGACCGTTCACAGCCCGCCTCGAGGTGTCTCGAGGCGCCGGCGCCCGCTTTTCAACACGACCTCCGAACGCATACGGTGTCCTCTGGCCGCTGTGTCAGACTGCTAGCGCAGCCTCTGCAGCCTTCATGCGCAGCTGCTGCAGATACGTCCGTGC
Organism: Rhodococcus sp. BE178; assembly: GCF_050433545.1. NCBI lineage: Bacteria > Bacillati > Actinomycetota > Actinomycetes > Mycobacteriales > Nocardiaceae > Rhodococcus > Rhodococcus sp. BE178. Next base: position 241,930 of record NZ_JBNPXA010000005.1, read on the forward strand.
CTACCGAGAGGAACACCCGAGCGATGGAGCTTGGAAGTATGAAGTTTCGCGTTGCTCGGGAGGACTTCGCCGACTCCGTCGCATGGGTCGCGCGCAGTCTGCCTTCGCGGCCGCCGGTGCCCGTCCTCGGTGGCGTGCTGCTCGGTGCGGACGAGCAGGGACTGACCGTCTCCGGTTTCGACTACGAGGTCTCGGCGCAGGTGCGCGTCTCGGCCGAGGTCACCACCACCGGTCAGGTCCTCGTGTCCGGCAAACTCCTCGCCGACATCACCCGGGCCCTGCCCAACAAGCCCGTCGACGTCACCGTCGACGGCACCCGCGTGCTGATCACGTGCGGCAGCGCCAAGTTCTCGCTGCCCACCATGCCCGTCGAGGACTACCCGCAGCTGCCGACGCTGCCGCAGCAGACCGGTTCGGTGCCGGTGGATCTGTTCTCCGAGGCCATCAGCCAGGTCGCCGTCGCGGCCGGCAAGGACGACACCCTCCCGATGCTCACCGGTATCCGCGTCGAGATCGAGGGCACCAACGTCGTGCTCGCGGCCACCGACCGTTTCCGGTTGGCCGTCCGTCAGCTCGAGTGGATGCCCACCGCGGGCGAGACCTCCGCCGCGGTCCTGGTGCCCGCCAAGACGCTGTCCGAGTCCGCGAAGACGCTGGGCGGCAACACCCTCGCGCCCGTCGAGCTCGCGCTCGGTTCCGGGGCATCGGTCGGTTCGGAGGGCATGCTCGGCATCGTCGCCGACGGCCGCCGCACCACCACCCGCCTGCTCGATGCCGAGTTCCCCAAGTTCCGCCAGCTGCTGCCGGCCGAGCACACCGCGATGGCCACGGTCGAGGTGGCACCGCTGGTCGAGGCGATCAAGCGTGTCGCCCTGGTCGCCGAGCGCGGCGCGCAGGTGCGGCTCGAGTTCAACGCCGACGGTCTGCTGCTGTCCGCCGGTGGCGACGATGCCGGCCGCGCCGAGGAGTCGCTCGAGGCCGACTTCCAGGGTGAGCCGCTGATCATCGCGTTCAACCCCGGCTACCTCATCGACGGTCTCTCGTCGCTGCACTCGGAGCGCGTGCTGTTCGGCTTCACCACGCCCAGCCGCCCCGCAGTGCTGCGCCCGGCCGGCGAGGAAGCGCCCGAGCGCGGCGAGTCCGGTGCGTTCCCGGCGCCGGAGAGCGACTACACGTACCTGTTGATGCCGGTTCGACTGCCGGGCTGATCCCCGCGTCGCAGCCGACGCCCCGCGGGCCCCGCTCGAATCACCACTAGTGGAGGGACATCTCACGATGCAGCTCGGACTGGTCGGACTCGGCAAGATGGGCTTCAACATGCGCGCGCGTCTGCGTGACCGCGGGCACGACGTGGTCGGCTACGACCCGCGGCCCGAGGTGAGCGACGTCTCCTCGCTCGCCGAGTTGGCGTCGCGCCTGTCCGGTCCCCGCGTGGTGTGGGTGATGGTGCCTGCCGGCGAGATCACCCGCCGCACCGTGGCGGACCTGGCGACGGTACTCGAGTCCGGTGATCTGGTGATCGACGGCGGGAACTCCCGCCACACCGACGATCGGATGCACGCGGATCTGCTCGAGTCCCACGGCATCGGATACCTGGATTGTGGTGTCTCCGGCGGTATCTGGGGTCTCGACGAGGGCTACGGCCTCATGGTGGGCGGCTCGGACGCCGACGTGGCCCGGGCGATGCCGATCTTCGACGCGCTGCGTCCCGACGGCGACCGGGCCGGCGGATTCGTCCATGCGGGACCGGTCGGTGCCGGTCACTACGCCAAGATGGTCCACAACGGCGTCGAGTACGGGCTGATGCAGGCGTACGCCGAGGGCTACGAACTGCTCGAGGCCGAGGACCTGATCACCGACGTGCCCGGCGTGCTGCAGGCCTGGACGCACGGCACTGTCGTCCGGTCGTGGCTGCTCGACCTGCTGGTGAAGGCGCTCGCCGAGGACCCCGGTTTCGCCGAGATCTCCGGGTACACAGAGGATTCCGGCGAGGGGCGCTGGACGGTCCAGGAGGCACTGGACCACGCGGTCCCCGCGCCGGTGATCTCCGCCGCGCTGTTCGCACGGTTCGCGTCGCGTCAGACCGATTCCCCGGCCATGAAGGCCGTGTCGGCGCTGCGGAACCAGTTCGGCGGGCATGCCGTGCGGGCTGCGGATTCGGGAACGGCGACCCGAGGCTAGTGTTCGTCCGCCAGTTCTCCCTCCGTGATTTCCGGTCGTGGGACGCCGTGACCGTCGATCTCGAGCCCGGTGCCACCGTGTTCGTCGGCCGCAACGGGCACGGCAAGACCAACCTGCTCGAGGCGCTGGGGTATCTGTCGACGCTGTCGTCGCACCGGGTGTCGGCCGATGCCCCGCTGATCCGGGCGGGCGCCGCCCAGGCGTACGCGGGGGCGATCGTGGTCAACCACGGCCGTGAGCTGGGTATCGACATCGAGATCAACGACGGTAAGGCCAACCGGGCCCGGATCAACCAGTCTCCGGTCCGCCGACCTCGGGAGATCGTCGGGATCCTGCAGACGGTGTTGTTCGCGCCCGAGGACCTGTCCCTCGTCCGTGGCGATCCGGGTGACCGCCGGCGATTCCTCGACGAACTGCTGACCTCGCGAATCCCGCGGATGGCCGCGGTGCGTGCCGACTACGACAAGGTACTGCGCCAACGGTCGGCCCTGCTCAAGACCGCGGGTGGTGCGTTGCGCCGCGGGTCCAGATCGACCGACGGCGCGAGCGCTCTTGCCACACTTGATGTCTGGGACGGGCATCTCGCGGTGCACGGCGCCCAACTGCTCGAGGCGCGGCTGCGTCTGGTGCACGACCTCGCCCCGCACCTGGTGACGTCGTACCGCTCGCTGGCCCCCGAGTCGCGGCCGGCGTCGGTGCGCTATCGCAGCAGTCTCGGTACCTCGCTTCCTCCCGAATTGTTGGATCCGACAAGGGAACCCGAACGTGAGGACGTGGAACTGCTCGAGGCGAGCTTTCTGCACGAGCTGTCGGTGATGCGGCAGCGGGAGATCGAACGCGGGGTGTGCCTGGTAGGCCCGCACCGCGACGACCTCGAGCTGTATCTCGGCGACCAGCCCGCGAAAGGCTTTGCCAGCCATGGTGAATCGTGGTCGTTCGCGCTGTCGATGCGACTGGGCGCGTTCTTCCTGCTGCGTGACGACGGCAGCGACCCGGTCCTGATGCTCGACGACGTGTTCGCCGAGCTGGACCGCAAGCGCCGGACCGCGCTAGCGGGCGTGGCGGCCGAGGCAGAGCAGGTGCTCATCACCGCCGCGGTGGCCGAGGACGTGCCGGACGAGCTGTCCGCGACCCGCTTCGGGGTGCAGGCGCACGACACCGAGCGGGGCCGGATCTCGCAGATCACCGCGCTCGGCCGGATCACCACGACGGGAGGCGAACTATGACCGACGAGCAGCCCGAGACCCAGTCCGGTCCGCAGCCGGAGCTCAAGGGCATCGACCTGGCCCGGCGGGCGCTCGAGGAGGCGCGCGCCGCGGCCAAGGCCAACGGCAAGGCCGTCGGACAGGGGCGGTCGTCGCCGCGCGGCGGCGGCATCCGGGCGTTGCGGTCTCGCCGTCGGAAGAGCTGGTCGGGGGCCGGACCGGACGACCGCGATCCGCAGCCGTTCGGTGCGCTCGCCGGCGCCATCGCCAAGCAGCGCGGCTGGTCGCCGCGGGTATCCGAGGGCACCGTGATGGGCCGCTGGGTCGACGTCGTGGGCGCGGACATCGCGGCGCACGCCGAGCCGACCGGTCTGCGGGAGGGCGTTCTCAGCGTGTCGGCGGAGTCGACGGCGTGGGCGACGCAGCTGCGGATGATGCAGTCGCAGATCCTCGCGAAGATCGCGGCGGCCGTCGGGCACGGTGTCGTGAAGTCGCTGCGGATCACCGGTCCCACCGCTCCTAGCTGGAGAAAGGGCGATCGGCACATTTCCGGTCGGGGCCCGCGGGACACCTACGGCTGAGCCCTAGGTTTACCTATAACTCCGTGTTACAGTTACGCCACTTCGTCGAGTGAGTGAACTGGGTCACGATGCTGCCGTGGTGCGGCGGACGCGATCCGCGTCAGTACCTGGGAGTGGTCATGTCCGTAACGCACACCGCGCATACGCCCGCCACCGCGGAGCCGGAGCACATCCTTCTGCAGGCCCGCAACGTCGAGTTCGACTGGTCCGACCTGCCGATGCACTGGATTCCCGGTGACCCGTTCAGCACCCACGTGCTCAACGTCCTGCACCTGCTGCTGCCGGCGGGCGAGGAGTGGTTCGTCGAGACGTACAAGGAGGCCCTGCCCCTCATCGAGGACGACAGGCTCCGCGAGGACGTCGTCGGATTCATCGGCCAGGAGGCGATGCACGCGGGCGCTCACACCGGCGTACTCGAGCACCTGCGGGCGAACGGCCTGGATCCGACGCCCTACACCGAACAGATGCACTGGGCGTTCCGGAAGCTGCTCGGCCCCAGGCCGCTCACCGGTCGCCGCGCCGAGAACCACCTCATCGAGCGTCTCGCGATCATCGCGGCCGTCGAACACATCACCGCGTTCCTGGGGGACTGGGTGCTCAACGCCGACGGGCTCGACCGCGCCGGCATCCACCCGACGATGCTGGATCTGCTGCGCTGGCACGGCGCCGAGGAGGTGGAGCACCGCTCGGTCGCCTACGACGTGATGCGTTACTTCGACAAGCGCGAGTCGCGCCGGATCCGCACCCAGCTGATCGCGACACCGATGATCGTGTGGCTGTGGGTGCGCGGCACCCGCTTCCTGATGCGCAACGATCCCGAACTCGCGAACTGGGCACCGAGCCGTCGCCGTCCGCGGATGTCCGACTTCGTCGCCGCCGGCCGACGTGGAACCCTGCCCACCGCAACGGAACTCGGCAAAAGGATGTCGACCTACTTCCGTCGTGACTACCACCCGGGCAAGGAGGGCTCCACGGCCCAGGCCGTGGCCTACCTGGCGTCCTCCCCGGCGGCGCGGGCGGCCTCGCGGTGAAACTGCCCCGCGTGCGCGACCTGCTCACCGCTCACGAGGCCCTCACCCGACCGGCGCCGCCGGCCGACCTGCAGGGCCGTGACCGTCCCGACCGTGCCATGACGATCGTCGAGGCCGTCGCGGACAAGTACCTGCGCGTGCTCACCGCGTACGACTACGACCCGGCCGTGGCGGGTCACAACCCGGACACCGCGATGACGCTCGTCGTCACCGAGCGCACGATCGTCGCCGAGGACGAGAACGTCGCGGCCCTGACGTTCGCGGCCGTGGACGGCGGTGACGTGCCGACGTGGCAACCGGGCTGTCACCTCGACTTCCATCTGCCGTCGGGCCGGCGACGCCAGTACTCGCTGTGCGGAGACCCGGCCGATCGCCGGCACTATCGCATCGCGGTCCGCTCGATTCCCGACGGTGGGGGCGGGTCGACCGAGATGCACGGGCTGACCCCGGGCACCACCGTCACGGTGCGCGGTCCGCGTAACGGCTTCCCGTTCGTCCCCGAGGGCGCGGCCCTTTTCGTCGCCGGCGGTATCGGCATCACGCCGATCATCGCGATGGTGCGTGCCGCACGGGAGGCCGGAATGGACTGGCAGTTCGTCTATTCCGGGCGTTCACGCGAGTCCATGCCGTTCCTCGAGGAGATCGCGTCGTGGGAGGCGGATCGGGTGTTCGTCCGCCCCGACGACGAGTTCGGCCTGCCCACCACGACCGACCTGCTGGGCCGCGCACCGGCGGGGGGAGCGGTGTACTGCTGCGGTCCCACCCCGATGCTCGACGCCGTCCGCGGCGGCTTCGCCACCTCGGGTGCCAAGGCGCTGCACTTCGAACGGTTCGGCGCGCCACCGGTTCTCGACGGCCAGCCGTTCGAGGTGCAGTTGGTGAGCACCGGGGAGGTGCTGGATGTGCCGGCCGACGAATCGGCGCTCGAGGTGATCCGGGAACGACTGCCCGGTGTCGGCTACTCGTGCCGGCAGGGGTTCTGCGGCACGTGCCGGGTGCGGGTGCTGTCGGGGACACCGGACCACCGCGAATCGCGTCTGACACCCGAGGAACAGCAGGACCAGATGCTGATCTGTGTCTCCCGCGCCGACGGCGGACGCCTCATCCTCGATCTCTGATCCGTGAGCCGAAAGGCTTGACCGAGAGGAACTTCCATGAGCACGCCGCACTCCGTCGACCCCGGCTCAGTGCCACCCCGGCTCGTCACCAACGGCGCCGTCCGACTCGCGGTCTTCGAGCAGGGAAACCCGGACGGCGAGACCTTCGTGCTGGTGCACGGCTGGCCCGACACCCACGAGCTGTGGCAGCACGTGATCCCGCATCTGGCGGACCGGTTCCGGATCGTCAGCTACGACACCCGCGGCGCCGGGGCCAGCTCCGCGCCGACCGCGGTGTCGGCGTACGCGCTGCCGGAGCTGGCGAAGGACCTGTTCGCGGTGATCGACGCTGTCAGCCCCGACGCGCCGGTGCACGTGCTCGCGCACGACTGGGGCGCGGTGGAGTCGTGGGAGGCGGTGTGCGAGCCGGGGGCGGAGCGGCGGATCGCGTCGTACACGTCCATCTCGGGACCGAACCTCGACCACCTGGGTGCGTGGATGCGGCGCTCGCTGGCGCAGGGCCGGGTGGCCGGACCGCTCGCACAGGCCGCGGCGTCGGCGTACACGGTGCTGTTCCAGATCCCGGGGGTCGGCACGCTGCCGTTCCGGCTGGGGCTGTGGCGGATCTGGCCCATGTTCCTGCGGTTCTTCGATCGGATGGACCCGTCGCTGGTCCGGCCGGCGCCGACGCTGCGCTCGGACATGGTGACCGGGCTCAAGCGGTATCGAGCCAACATCCGGCCGCGGCTGCGTCACCCGCGGGAGCGGCGCACCGACGTCCCGGTGCAGCTGATCCTGAACCGGCGGGACCTGGCGGTGCGTCCGGTGGGTTACGAGGACACCGGGCGGTGGGTCTCGGACCTGCGGCGACGTGAGTTGCCGGCCGGGCACTGGTCGCCCGTTTCCCACGGGCGCGACGTGGCCCGACTGACCGCCGAGTTCGTCGATGATCTTCGCGGGGACACCGCAACCGACAGCCTCGGGGCCGGTTCCGCCTAGGGTTTCACCCGCCGGGGGCCGAGAAAAGTCGTCTGCGGGGCAGCTGGGGGTGTGTTAGGCGCCCTGTATGTCTGCACGTACACGTAAGATGGTCGGGTAACTAGCGGCGAATCTCGACACACCGCTCGCGGTGCTTCGTTGTGCGTGGCCGACAGAGACCTCAACAGAGACCTCGACAGAGACCTCAGGGAACTTACGGCCACCGTGTCTCGAAGCGCAGTGTAGAGCCGTGTCGGCACACTACGGAGAAGGAGAGCTACCCACCCGTGGCTGCCCAGAAGTCAGACAAGAGCAACACCTACGGCGCTTCCTCCATCACCGTCCTCGAAGGACTGGAAGCCGTCCGCAAGCGTCCCGGCATGTACATCGGTTCCACCGGTGAACGCGGCCTGCACCACCTGATCTGGGAGGTCGTCGACAACTCGGTCGACGAGGCGATGGCCGGCTACGCGAGCAAGGTCGAGGTGACCCTGCTCGAGGACGGCGGCATCCAGGTCGTCGACGACGGCCGCGGTATCCCCGTCGCGATGCATGCCTCCGGTGCTCCCACCGTCGAGGTCGTCATGACCCAGCTGCACGCGGGCGGCAAGTTCGACTCCGACGCCTACGCGGTGTCCGGTGGCCTGCACGGCGTCGGCATCTCGGTCGTGAACGCGCTCTCGACCAAGGTCGAGGTCGACATCAACGTCGACGGTTACCACTGGTCACAGACGTACGACCACGCCAAGCCCGGTCCGCTGGTGCAGGGCGAGCCGACGAACGAGACCGGCACCACCGTCCGGTTCTGGGCGGATCCCGAGATCTTCGAGACCACCACCTACAACTTCGAGACGGTCGCGCGCCGCCTGCAGGAGATGGCCTTCCTCAACAAGGGCCTCACCATCACCCTCACCGACGAGCGCGTCGCCGAGGAGGAGATCACCGACGACGTCGTCAGCGTCACCGCCGAGGCCCCCAAGACCGCCTCCGAGACCGAGGAGGCGGCGGCCGCGCCGACGCCCAAGGTCAAGTCCCGCGTCTACCACTACCCGGGCGGCCTCGAGGACTACGTGCGGTTCATCAACCGCACCAAGCAGCCGATCCACAACTCGGTCGTCGGATTCACGGCGAAGGGCACCGGACACGAGCTCGAGATCGCGATGCAGTGGAACTCCGGCTACTCGGAGTCGGTGCACACGTTCGCGAACACCATCAACACCCACGAGGGCGGCACCCACGAGGAGGGCTTCCGTGCGGCGCTCACCTCGGTCGTGAAGAAGTACGCGAAGGACAAGAAGCTCGTCAAGGACAAGGATCCGGAGCTCACCGGTGACGACATCCGCGAGGGTCTCGCCGCGATCATCTCGGTGAAGGTCGCCGAGCCGCAGTTCGAGGGCCAGACCAAGACCAAGCTCGGCAACACCGAGGTCAAGTCGTTCGTGCAGAAGGCCTGCAACGAGAACATCGCGCACTGGTTCGAGTCCAACCCCGCGGACGCCAAGACCATCGTCACCAAGGCGGTGTCGTCGGCGCAGGCCCGGACCGCGGCCCGCAAGGCGCGTGAGCTGGTCCGCCGCAAGAGCGCCACCGACATCGGCGGCCTGCCCGGCAAGCTCGCCGACTGCCGCTCCAACGATCCGAGCAAGTGCGAGATCTACATCGTGGAGGGCGACTCCGCAGGCGGCTCGGCCAAGTCCGGCCGTGACTCGATGTACCAGGCGATCCTGCCGCTGCGCGGCAAGATCATCAACGTCGAGAAGGCCCGCATCGACCGCGTCCTCAAGAACGCCGAGGTCCAGTCGATCATCACCGCGTTCGGTACCGGCATCCACGACGAGTTCGACATCGCCAAGCTGCGGTACCACAAGATCGTGCTGATGGCCGACGCCGACGTCGACGGCCAGCACATCGCGACGCTGCTGCTGACGCTGCTGTTCCGGTTCATGCGTCCGCTCGTCGAGCAGGGCCACGTGTACCTGGCGCAGCCGCCGCTGTACAAGCTCAAGTGGCAGAAGGGTTCCGCGCCGGAGTTCGCGTACTCCGACCGCGAGCGCGACGGCCTGCTCGAGGCCGGTCTGGCGTCGGGCAAGAAGATCAACAAGGACGACGGCATCCAGCGCTACAAGGGCCTGGGCGAGATGAACGCCAAGGAGCTGTGGGAGACCACGATGGATCCGAGCGTCCGGGTGCTGCGTCAGGTCACCCTCGACGACGCCGCGGCCGCCGACGAGCTGTTCAGCGTGCTGATGGGCGAGGACGTGGAGGCGCGTCGTAGCTTCATCACCCGCAACGCCAAGGATGTCCGTTTCCTCGACGTCTGAGTGACCACCCTACCGAGCCGGGCGTTTTGTGATGTCTATCACTTTAGCGCCCGGCTCGGCGCTATCCGGTGAAGGTAGTAGGGCACGCCGGTATCACTGTGCCTGTTCGGTCGGGGTCGACCGAACAGCGCGGGGGTCGGTCGTCCACATGAATCACGACACGATATCGACTCGGGAACGATAAGGCTCTGCCTGGCGTCCCGGAGCATTTAGACTCCGGAACCGCCCAGGGCTGTCCTCGACTCCCTCCGGCGAAACTTGTTCTGTGGTCCGGGGGAGGGCACGAGCGCGGCATCTTGTGCTGGACCTGGGTGGAAAGTGAGCTTGGACGATGAAGACCCAATCGCCGCCTGTCAGCAGGCTGGGGAGGCTGTGGAACCTCGAGGGCTGGGGTCTGCGCTGGAAGGTCACCGCGGTGGTGGCACTCCCGATCACCGTGGCAATGGTGCTGGGCGGTCTGCAGGTGAAGGACGAGTTCAGTCGTGCAGTGAGATACAGCAACACTGCGGACCGGGTCGCGGGTGTTCCCGACATCGTCACGCTCAGCAACGAATTCGGCCTGCTCTCCGCCGGCTACGCGGCCGGTACGTTCAAGAAATCTGACCTCGGGGACTTCAACGAATCGGTCGTCGCGGCTCACGCCGCCGCTGACAATCCCGCGATGCCCGCCGACCTGGCCGACCTGGTGCGGTCCTCACTGGTCGTGGTCGAGAGCCTCGTGGCCGACATCGAGTCCGGCACCGTGGCTCGCCCGAACCTGCCGGCCGAGACCGCGAAGGTTCGCGAAGACCTGATGCGCGTCGTCGACGAGATCGTCGGACCCATCGACGACCCCACCGTCATCGTTGCCTTCCGTCACCTGCACGACCTGGCTGGTGCGCAGCAGGCCCTGACGGACCAGGTCGCCGGCATGATGACCCACCTCATGGACACCTCCAAGCCGCCGAGCGCGATGGTCGCCGCGGGCGGTGCGGAGCTCGCGCTGATCGACGCCATGATGCGCGCGTACCCGGACTCGGTGCCGGTGCTCGAGAAGACGCGGGATTCAGGGAGGGCTCGTCTCGACCTGATCATCAACTCTCCGGCCAGCCAGATCCAGTTCCAGATGCGTGATCTGTTGTACGCGAGCGTCGACAACTACACCGGCCTCGTCGCGAAGACATCCAACACCATCGCTGACACGGTGGCCGCACGCGCCGACGAGACTTCCGCCGCAGCGTTGCGCGCCGCGGTCGTGGTGCTTCTGACGCTCCTCGCGACGATCGTGCTGGGTGTGCTGGTCGCCCGGTCGCTGATCCGCCCGATCCGCCGACTCCGGCGCGGAACGCTCGAGGTGGCCAACGTGGACCTGCCCGAGGCGATCGAACGGATCAAGGTCGGCGACGGCTCCGCGGTCACCGACTTCGAACCGATCCCGGTGCACACCACCGAGGAGATCGGCCAGCTCGCGCGCGCCGTCGACGACATGCACGGTCAGGCACTCCGGCTCGCCGGCGAGCAGGCGCACCTCCGGCTGCAGATCGGCGACATGTTCGAGACCCTGGCCCGGCGCAGCAAGTCGCTGGTCGACCAGCAGTTGGGCCTGATCGAGAACCTCGAATTCGAGGAGAAGGACCCCAAGCGGCTCGAGAGTCTGTTCCGGCTCGACCATCTCGCGGCCCGCATGCGCCGCAACGGCGACAACCTGCTGATCCTGTCCGGTAACCGGGTCCGACGCGCCCAGTCCGCCCCCGTGCAGATCGGCGACACGGTGCGCGCCGCGATGTCCGAGGTCGAGAACTATCAGCGGGTGCAGCTCGGGTCCACTCCGAACGGCGCATTGAGCGGTGCGGTCGCGGCCGACGTCGCGCATCTGCTCGCCGAACTGCTCGACAATGCGCTGCGTGCCTCCCCGCCGGACAGCAAGGTGTGGATCACGTTCGCGCGTGCCGTCGACGGCGGGGTGCTCCTCGAGATCGAGGACAGTGGAATCGGTATTCCCGCAGAACAACTGGACGAGATCAACGAGCGTCTCGCATCGGGTGGCGCGGTCGGTCCGGAGACGGCCCGGCACATGGGCCTGTTCGTGGTCAGCCGGCTCGCGGCCCGCCACCGGCTCACGGTCCGCCTGCGGCGGACATACGAGTCCGCGTCCGATCAGGGTGTCACCGTGAGCGTGCACATTCCCGACACCCTGCTGGTCTCGCAGCTCGAGATGCCGCAGACCGGTCCGGTCCCGCGCGTGGGCACCGCCGGGCTGCCGCAGGTGACCATCGTCCACTCCGGCGAGATGCCGCAACTGGTCGCCGAACCCGCCCGGCAGGAGCCGGTGCCCGCGGCGAACCCGACGAGCGCCCTGCCGCGGCGCACTCCCGGTGCGACGGAGCTGCCGCGGCGCACTCCCGGCGCGACGGAACTGCCGCGGCGCACTCCCGGCGCCGCCGTTCCCGCGCCACTGCCGGTGGATCCCGCTCCCGTGCACCACGCGCCCGAGGAACAGTATTCGGCTCCGCCGACGCCTCCGTCCGCGCCGCTGCCGCCCGTGTCCGAGCCCGCCGCACCGGCTTTCGGCAGTACCGACTCCACCGAGTCCCCGGGCGCCCAGTCGGTCGACATCACGCCGCCCGCAAGGCGTCACCGTTACCTGAGCAACGCTGCCAAGACCGCGTCGTTCTTCCAGCCGCGTCCGAATGTGGCTCCGTCCCAGGACGTTACGACCACCGGAACGCCGATCTTCTCCGGCATGGTCACGGACTGGCTCACGGATCCGACCGAGTCGGAGAATCTCGGCAAGTTCGAATGGACGTCGGCCGCCGACCAGGGTTGGACCGCCGCACACCGGGCCAGTGAGGCCCCGGTCGAGGCCAGGACCGAATCGGGTCTGCCGCAGCGTAAGCCGGGACATCGGCTGGTGCCGGGCGGGGTCGACGCCGGCGACCGGGGCGCGAACCGGTCGCGGCTGCGTGACCCGGAAGCCGTCCGTGAGAACCTGAGCCGCCACCAAAAGGGAACTCGCGAGGGCCGCGCAGTGAGCTCGGCCGACCGCGCCAGTATCGGAGGAGACAGATGAGTATCGATCAGGGAATGGTGTCGAACGGGGATCACGGCTCCGGCGGCGCCCGCCCGCTCGACTGGTTGGTCTCGAATTTCGCCAGGGAGATCCCGGGCGTCTCGCACGCCGTGCTGGTGTCCGCGGACGGCCTGCTCATGGCGGGCAGCGAGCATCTGCCGCTCGATCGTGCGGAGCAGCTCGCGGCGGTCACCTCCGGGCTTGCCAGCCTGTCCGCGGGGGTGTCGAACCTCTTCGACGGTGGCGGAGTCCTGCAGTCGGTCGTCGAGATGCAGCGCGGCTACCTGTTGCTGATGAGCGTCGGCGACGGATCGCACCTGGCCGCGCTGACCTCCTCGTCGTGCGACATCGGGCAGGTCGGCTACGAGATGGCACTGCTGGTCGAGCGGGTCGGCAGCTCCGTGCAGGCCACGCCGCGATCGATGTTCGGATCCTGACCGGACCGTGGCCATGAACGACGAGTACGACGAGGTGAGCGAGCGCGGGCCGAGCCTGGTGCGCCCGTACTCGCTCACTTCCGGCCGGACGAAACCGGCGGTGGAACTGGCGCTGGAGGCTCTGATCCAGGCGCTTCCGCCCCGGGATTATCAGACCCCGGACCTGGGAGACATCGAGGCGACGATCATTGCGCTGTGCGCGCAGTCGCCGTCGGTGGCCGAGATCGCCGCCCGAGTGGGTGTGCCGATCGGTGTGGCACGGGTGCTCGTCGCCGATCTCGTCGAGTCCGGTCACCTGCGGATCCTGGCAACTCTCCAAGACGACGCGAGCGACACCGAACGTCGCGAACTTATCGAAAGGGTCCTCGGTGGACTACGGAACATCTAGCTCTGAGCGCAACCGGGTGACCTCGACCAAGATCGTCATTGCGGGCGGCTTCGGCGTCGGCAAGACCACTCTCGTCGGCGCGGTGTCGGAGATCGTCCCGCTGCGGACGGAGGCGCTGGTCACCAACGCCTCCGACGGTGTGGACAATCTCACGGCCACCCCACAGAAGTCGACCACCACCGTGGCGATGGACTTCGGGCGTATCAGCCTCGCACCGGACCTGGTCCTGTATCTGTTCGGAACGCCGGGACAGCAGCGGTTCTGGTTCATGTGGGACGACCTGATCCGCGGTGCGATCGGTGCGATCGTGTTGATCGACACCCGCAGACTGGACGAGTCGTTCGCCGCGGTCGACTATTTCGAGGCCCGCAACCTGCCGTTCGTGGTCGCGGTCAACGAGTTCGACGACGCGCCGCGGTACCCACTCGAGGAGATTCGTCAGGCCCTCGCGGTGTCGGCGCAGGTGCCGATCCTGTCCATCGACGCCCGCAACCGGGAGTCGGCGAAGGCCGCGTTGGTCGCGATCACCCAGTACGCGCTCACCCGGCTCGGTCAGACGGTCGGGTAGAACCCCGCCGGCACCAGCTTCGCCGGCGCATCCGACTCGACGCGGAAGGCCGGGCAATCAGCGAGTGCTGCCAGGTCTGGCTGACCTGCACCTATAGACTTGACGGGTTGCGCGTGCCTGGCATCGGAGCCATCGAGCTTCAACGCTTCGCACGCCCAGGGTCCACAGGCTCTACCAGGACCGTTTTGCTGAGAAGAAGAGGAGCCGATGACTGACACCACGTTGCCGCCGGAGGAATCGGGGCACGACCGCATCGAGCCGGTGGACATCCAGCAGGAGATGCAGTCCAGCTACATCGACTACGCGATGAGCGTGATCGTGGGCCGCGCGCTGCCCGACGTGCGCGACGGCCTCAAGCCCGTGCACCGCCGCGTCCTGTACGCGATGTACGACAACGGCTACCGCCCGGACCGCGGCTACGTGAAGTCCGCGCGCCCGGTCGCCGACACGATGGGTAACTACCATCCGCACGGCGACAGCTCCATCTACGACACCCTCGTGCGCATGGCGCAGCCGTGGTCGCTGCGCTACCCGCTGGTCGACGGCCAGGGCAACTTCGGTTCCCGCGGCAACGACGGCGCGGCCGCGATGCGTTACACCGAGTGCCGCCTCACGCCGCTCGCCATGGAGATGGTGCGCGAGATCGACCATGACACAGTCGATTTCGTCCCGAACTACGACGGCAAGACGCAGGAGCCGACGGTTCTCCCGAGCCGTATCCCGAACCTGCTGATCAACGGTTCCGGCGGTATCGCGGTCGGTATGGCCACCAACATCCCGCCGCACAACCTGCGCGAGGTCGCCGAGGCCATCTACTGGGCGCTCGACAACCACGAGGCCGACGAGGAAGCCACCCTCGAAGCGGTCATGGAGCGGGTCAAGGGCCCCGACTTCCCGACGGCCGGCCTGATCGTCGGCGGCCAGGGCATCCAGGACGCCTACCGCACCGGTCGCGGCTCGATCCGCATGCGCGGTGTCGTCGAGATCGAGGAGTCGGACCGCGGCGCCACCCAGATCGTCATCACCGAGCTGCCCTACCAGGTCAACCCGGACAACCTGATCACCTCGGTCGCCGAGCAGGTGCGCGACGGCAAGATCGCCGGCATCTCCAAGATCGAGGACCAGTCGTCCGACCGCGTCGGCATGCGAATCGTCGTCGTCATCAAGCGTGACGCCGTCGCCAAGGTGGTGCTGAACAACCTCTACAAGCACTCGCAGCTGCAGACCAGTTTCGGCTGCAACATGCTGTCCATCGTCGACGGGGTGCCGCGCACCCTGCGCCTGGACCAGATGATCCGCCTGTACACCACCCACCAGCTCGAGGTCATCGTCCGACGCACGCGCTACCTGCTGCGCAAGGCCGAGGAGCGGGCCCACATCCTGCGCGGTCTGGTCAAGGCACTGGACGCGCTCGACGAGGTCATCGCGCTCATCCGCGCGTCGCAGACCGTCGACATCGCCCGCGCCGGCCTGATCAACCTGCTCGACGTCGACGACATCCAGGCCGACGCGATCCTCGCGATGCAGCTGCGTCGCCTGGCCGCTCTCGAGCGTCAGAAGATCATCGACGAGTTGGCCGAGATCGAGCTCGAAATCGCCGACTACAAGGACATTCTCGCGAAGCCGGAGCGGCAGCGCGCGATCGTGCGGGACGAGCTCGCGGAGATCGTGGACAAGTACGGCGACGACCGCCGCACCCGGATCATCGCGGCCGACGGCGATGTCACCGACGAGGACCTCATCGCCCGCGAGGACGTCGTCGTCACGATCACCGAGACCGGCTACGCCAAGCGGACCCGAACCGACCTGTACCGCTCGCAGAAGCGCGGCGGCAAGGGCGTGCAGGGTGCCGGGCTCAAGCAGGACGACCTGGTCAAGCACTTCTTCGTCAGCTCCACGCACGACTGGATCCTGTTCTTCACCACCAAGGGTCGCGTGTACCGCGCCAAGGCGTACGAGCTGCCCGAGGCCAGCCGCACCGCCCGCGGCCAGCACGTCGCGAACCTGCTGGCGTTCCAGCCGGACGAGCGGATCGCGCAGATCATCCAGATCAAGACCTACGAGGACGCGCCGTACCTGGTGCTCGCGACCCGCAACGGCCTGGTCAAGAAGTCCAAGCTCACCGACTTCGACTCCAACCGCAGCGGCGGCATCGTCGCCGTGAACCTGCGCGGCGAGGACGAACTGGTGGGCGCGGTGCTGTGCTCGTCCGACGAGGACCTGCTGCTGGTCTCGGCCAAGGGACAGTCGATCCGGTTCGCCGCGACCGACGAGGCGCTGCGCCCGATGGGCCGCGCGACGTCCGGTGTGCAGGGCATGCGGTTCAACCAGGACGACGAGCTGCTCTCGCTCAACGTGGTCCGTGAGGGCACGTACCTGCTGGTCGCGACGTCCGGTGGCTACGCCAAGCGCACGCCCATCGAGGACTACGTCGCTCAGGGTCGCGGCGGAAAGGGCGTTCTCACCATCCAGTACGACCCGAAACGTGGCACGCTGGTCGGGGCGGTCATCGTCGACGACGACGACGAGCTGTACGCGATCACCTCGGGCGGCGGTGTCATCCGCACCGCAGCCAAGCAGGTGCGTAAGGCCGGCCGTCAGACGAAGGGCGTGCGGTTGATGAACCTCGGGGAGGGTGACACCCTGCTCGCGATCGCGCGTAACGCCGACGAGCCCGAGGAAGCTGCTGCGGGTTCGTCCGATGGAGCGAAGGAGTCGTAGTTGAGCACTCCCCAACAGCCCGGCGACGGCAAGAAGGACGGCAAGCCGGACGAAACGCCCGGTAAGCCGGCCTCCGGCTCGGCCGACGCGAATCCTGCTGCGGGGTCGGCCGAGTCGGCCGCTCCCGCGCAGGGCAGCGCTCCCGCGCAGGGTCCGGGTCCGCAGAAGCCTCCGGTCCAGAGGCCGGCGGAGCAGAAGGCACCTGAGCAGAAGCCCGCGGAGCAGAAGGCACCTGAGCAGAAGCCCGCGGAGCAGAAGGCGCCCGAGCAGAAGCGGCCGGGACAGACGCCGCCGTGGCAGCGGGGACAGCAGCAACAGCAGCGTGTGCCGCAGACCAACCTGAGCCGCCCGGGTCCCGTCCCGGGTCAGGGTGCGCCGGGTCAGGGTGCGCCGGGTCAGGCCGGGGGGCCCAAGCCTCCCGTCGGCCCGGCCAAGCCGAGCACCAACGGCAAGGCGGCCCCGTCTGCCCCGGCCAAGTCCACCCGGCCCGTCGTGACGGGCACGGCCGCTCCCAAGCCGCCGGCGCAGCCCCAGGCTCAGCCGCCGGCCGGGCCCAGCAGGCCCGCCCGGCCCGTCGTGACCGGTACGGCGGCCCCGAAGCCACCCACGTCCTCTCCTACGGCCCCTGGCGGGCCGCAGGGGGGTGCGGGCGGCCCGGAGGCGGGACAGACCGCGAAGGCGGCGGCGAAGGCCGCGGCCAAGTCGAAGGCGGCGGTCATCGACGGGCCCACCCGCAGCATCGCCCGCACCGATCTGGCGAAGGACATGCCGGACCTGTCGGCGGTGAAGCATCCGGTGCCCGCCGGTGCCCCGGCTGCAGCCGGCTCGGCCCGCAAGGCGGCCGCTGCCGCGCTCACCGTGTCGGCCCCGGCCCCGGCCGAGGGTGAGGGACTGCGGGCGACGGTCCAGGTGCGCCGCGTCGACCCGTGGTCGATGCTCAAGGTGTCGCTGGTGATCTCGGTGGCGCTGTTCTTCGTGTGGATGGTCGCCGTGGGCCTGCTGTACGTCGTTCTCGACGGCATGGGCGTGTGGGACAGGCTCAACAGTGCCTTCACCGAGATCGTGACCGACACCGGCAGCGGTGGACTGGTGACGTCCGGTCAGGTGTTCGGGTACTCGGCCCTGATCGGGCTGATCAATGTGGTGCTTATCACAGCGATCGCGACGATCGGTTCGTTCATCTACAACCTGTGTTCCGACCTGGTCGGCGGCGTGCAGGTCACTTTGGCAGACCCCGACTGACCAGGCAAAAGACTGCCCCGCCGGAGCCGTTTTGGTATCCGACGCTTCGGTGGGGTAATCTTCTGCCCGGTTCAAGGGCCTATAGCTCAGGCGGTTAGAGCGCTTCGCTGATAACGAAGAGGTCGGAGGTTCAAGTCCTCCTAGGCCCACTCCACGTGCCAACGAAGGGGTTACCAACGTGAAGGTCATCCTGATTGCGGGAGCCGGATTGCTGGTGGCTCTCGGGCTTGCCAAGTTGCTGTCCAAGCGACACGGTGAAGATGTCTGGCACGAGGTCACAAGTCGCTGAATCCGGTTTCCGGAACCAGTGCAGACGGGGCCTTAGCTCAGTTGGTAGAGCGCTGCCTTTGCAAGGCAGATGTCAGGAGTTCGAATCTCCTAGGCTCCACAAAGTTTCACAACGCAGGCGCTTTCCTTCGGGAGAGCGTCTTTTGCGTTTCCTGGGTCCGCTTCGTGGGTCCGTTTCCCGGGTCCCATGTCACGACGGACGTCGCACACGCCCTGCTGCGCGCGACATGGTGCGCTGCGCGGTAGACGGCGCGCGGGCGGCGATTCTGCGCGCAGCAGGGCGGCTGGGGGGCTTCTGGGGGCCCGGTGGGGGGCTTCTGGGGGCTCGGGCGGGTCGATCAGCCCGTGATCATGTCTTCCTGGCCCCAGACGGCGCGCATGCTGACGATCTTGCCGGCGTCGTCGAACTCCATGATGTCGATGGGTGCGATCTCGACGGTCTGATCGCCGATCTTCGTGATCAGACGGAAGTGGAAGGCTGCGGTGTTGGCCGCGATGCGCAGCGTCACCAGCTCGGCCTCCTGGTCCAGCGGCTCGATGATCGCGTAGAACTCACGGATCGACTCGCGCGTGGTGCGGGGCTCGGTGCCCACGGGATCCTCGACGCTGGCGCCCTCGGCGTACAGCGCCAGGACGTCGTCGGCGGTGCCGCTCGCGACAGCCTTGATGTAGCTCTCGACGGTGCTCCGGATGCTCTCGGGTGACGCGGCCATGCTGCTCCTCCATAGTTGGAACCTGTTTCAGTTTGCGAGGGTATCGCAGCGCTGCGGTCGGATGGCCCCAGCCGCGAATGACGAAACGGGTGAAGGCGATCGGAGCGGTCCTCCCGCGCATAGCACGCATACCGTTCGTTCAGTGCGGGAATGGTTCGAACTGGGACTGGCATCACAGGTGGCTGGATATCCTGTGTCGAGGCCCAGTTCGACTCGCCCACCTCGGGAGCTGCCATGAAGCTCGGGAAGATAGTCGCCACAGCCGCTTTCGTTGCGATGACCGTTGCCGTCGGTGCCGGCACAGCCTCGGCCGATCCGGCCGCGATCGTGAATACCGCGTCGGCCCAGGGGAACGACCAGGGCGTCGGGTTCACCACCGCGGTCGACCCGTCCGGTGCGACGGTCACGACGGTGCTCGATGCCGGCACGTTCCGCATCGAGGCGGACGGTGCGCAGGTGAGCGTCGTGCGCGACGACGGCACCGTCGTCGGCGCCGTTCCGCTGGCGTACCGCCTCGACGGGCAAATGTTCCCGATCGTGGGCAGTGTGGGGACGGACGGGCGCACGCTGACGCTGACGCCGGATCGAAATCCGTTGCAGACCAATCCGGTCCGCATCGACGACCCGGTTGCGCAGCAGAAGCTGATCGAAGAGGCCCAGAAGAACCAGGCGGGCGCAATCATCGGCAACATCGTCGGTTCCGCGGTGGGACTGCTGGTCGGATGCATAGTCGGCGTGATCGGCGGGTGCATCCCCGGTCTGATCGTCGGAGGATTCGTCGGAGCAGCGATCGGAATGGACATCCAGGGCGGGCCTCCGATGCGGCAGGCCTTCATCGACTTCATAACCCCCTGACGTTCAACGTCATCCGACCCCGACCCCGACGCCGCGTCGCGTCGGGGTCGGATAGTTGTACCGTGGTCTATTCCGGGTGAAACCACTACACGAACGTCCATTTGGCGCTCAAATGGACGCGTGCGTGTGAACGAGGTGGTGAGCGGACCCGTCCGTTCGTTGTGGGCGAGGGCCGGTGCCGCGGTGTACGACCCGATGTTGGTGAAGGCGGAGCGACGCGGAATGGCGGAGCGCCGGCGCCGACTGCTGGCGTCGGCCGAGGGCGCGGTTCTCGAGATCGGTGCCGGTACCGGGCTCAACGTGCCGTACTACCCGACGACCGTGTCGTCGCTGGTGTTGACGGAGCCCATCGCCCCGATGGCGGCGCGACTGCGCAATCGGGTGCGGACGTTGCGGCCCGACGCCGAGGTGGTCGAGGCGCCGGGGCACCGGTTGCCCGCCGCGACCGGCACCGTCGACACCGTCGTGAGCACGCTCGTGCTGTGCACCGTGCCGGACCCCGATGCGGTCCTAGGCGAGATCGCTCGGGTACTGCGTCCGAACGGTCGTTTCCTGTTCTGCGAGCACGTACGCTCGGAGGATCCGGCTCTGGCGCGGCGGCAGGATCGCCTCGCCGGGCCGTGGTCGGTGTTCGGGCAGGGGTGCCGGTGTGATCGCCGTACTCTGTCATCGATCTCGGGGGCGTTCGGGGACGTCGAGGTCGATCATGGAGCGTGGCAGGGGATGCCGGCGTTGGTTCGTCCACTGGTGATCGGACGGGCGATGCACGGCACGGTGTCCGGTCGCGGCACGTCGCCGCGACCGGTGATCTGACAAAGGTCGGTAGGCCATGGAAGCAGGGGGATGAAGTGAGTCGTACCGGAAAGGTACCGGTCTCGGCCGAGGGCGGGAAGGAACGGCCGGACAAGCGTGACGAGATCCTGACGGCGTCGTCGGAACTGTTCGCGGCCAAGGGATATACGGGTACGTCGATGCGGGACATCGCGGGCGCCACCGGGATGCTGGCCGGCAGCCTGTATTACCACTTCGATTCGAAGGAAGCGTTGGCCGCGACGATGGTCCGGGGCCTGCGCGACGACATCGTCGTCGCGGTGCAGCGTCCCGCGGTGGCGTCGGACTCCCCGATCGAGGCGATCCGGCGATTCGCGCTGGACATCGCCGACGCGTCCGCCCGCCATCCCGGCGCACTGCAGGTGTGCCTGGGTGTACCCGGGACGCGGGACGAGGAGCTTCAGGGCCTCCTCGCGGCCGAGCCGCGGTGGTCGGAGAAGAAGTGGCAGACGCTGATTCGCAATGCCGAGCAGGCGGGCGTACTGCGCTCCGAGGTCGATTCCCGGATCCTGCGCGAGGTACTACGGGTCGCGCTCACGCACAGCGCGACGCTCGCGCCCACCGGATTCTCGGCGCGCAAGGTCGCGGGTTGCACGATCGACATGTTGTTCGGCGGACTCGCAACCAAGCCTGCCGACGACGATCTGTCCGACTCGGCGTCCGCCCGGGTGGCGCGCAAGGTGATCGCGTCGTGGGACCGCGAGGACTCGATGATCTTGTCCGACAAGCAGGATCGCATCCTCGATGCTGCCCGGTTCGTGTTCGCCGAACGCGGGTTCGATGCGACGACGACCCGGGACATCGCCACCGCGGTGGGGCTGACCCAGGGCAGCCTGTACCACCACTTCGAGTCGCGGGAAGCAATCCTCGTCGCGATCCTGCAGCACTTCTCCTCCCGCATGCGCGCCGCGCACGAGGAGATCGGGGCGGTGGGCGGGACACCGCTCGAGACCATTGACGCGCTGATCCGGATGCGCAGTGCGGCCGGTAAGCGGTTCGACGCCGAGATCGCGATTCTCAAGTCGTGGGTGATGCTCACCGGCAAGGAGCACTTCGACTTCCTGAAGAAGGACGGCCGCAAGTTGCTGCGAGTGTGGGATCGCGCCTTCGCGGCGGGCGTGCGTGACGGCAGCGTCACGATGCCGGGATCGACTCGGTTGGTGTTCCAGTGCATGGGCGAGATCCTGTGGTCCACACACGGACTGCCGCGTGTCTCCACCGAGCGCATGACCCGGTACAACCTCGAGACGGTCCTGTGGGGGGCCTCACCCAAGTAGCACGAGGTCGGCGCGACGACGGGAGGAAGTCGTGATCGGGAGGTGGTGTGCCGCAGCGGCGGCGGTGATCGGTGTAATGGTGGCCGGTGAACCGGCCGCGGCGGCGCCACCGGACTTCTACCTCCCGCCGCCGGGGTTACCCGCGGGCCCGGCCGGGGACGTGATCCGGGCCGAGCCGATGCCGCTGGTGTGGCAGGTGGGGGTACCCAACATGGTCACCGGCGCCTACTTCGATCCGGCACTGCCGTGGACCGGACCCGGTCCGCGTCCGCTGGTGAGTATGGCGGCCGGCACCCAGGGCCAGGGCGATCAGTGTGCGGCGTCCCGGACGCTCGGCGACGTGATCCGGTACGTCTCGCCGAGCGAGACGGTGACGTCGTACGAGATGGTGTTCGTCAACGCCTTGCTGTCACAGGGGATCGCGGTGGTGATCACCGACTACGAGGGGCTCGGAACCCCGGGGACACACTCGTACGTCAACCGGGCGTCGGAGGCACACGCCGTGCTCGACGCGGCCCGCGCCGCGATGCGCCTGCCCGGCACCGCGCTCAGGCCGCACGCTCCCGTCGGGTTCTGGGGCTACTCGCATCAGACCTATCCGGAGGCCCGGGAGCTGATCGATTCCGAACTCAACGACCGCGGCCGGCAGATGCTCGCCGACGTGCAGAACCAGTGCGTCAACGAGACGAAGGCGACGTACGGGTTCCAGCGCACGGAGGCGTTCACCCGCACCGGTGAGCCGCTGAATCCGTTACCGCCGATCAACCCGGGCACGGGACTCAACCACGCGCTCCCGTACGTGTTCGGGGTGCCGGAGTCGGTCACCTGGATGACCGACCGCTTCGCGGGTCGGCCGGCGCCGACCACCTGCCGGGTTCCGTGAGCGGCTAGCGCGGGTCGGTCACCGACGGCGGCTCGGCCGCCACCGGCGGCATCTCGGGCCGTCGGGTGAGCGCGACGACGGCCGCCCCCACCGCGGCCACGACCGCACCGAGTCCGATCAGCACCCGTCGGCGGCCGGCCGAGGACGTCGGGGTGGAATCACTCTTGGTCGCACGCGTCATGCCTCCACTCTTACACAGCTCGCACACGTCGCCCGGAGCGCAATGGCACGATAGGGGGGTGACTTCACAGACTGCTACCGCAACGCTGCACACCAACCGCGGCGACATCAAGATCGCCCTGTTCGGTAACCACGCGCCGAAGACCGTCGAGAACTTCGTCGGCCTGGCCGACGGTTCCAAGGAGTACTCCACGCAGAACGCCAAGGGCGAGGCCGCCGGCCCGTTCTACGACGGCGCCGTCTTCCACCGCGTCATCGACGGCTTCATGATCCAGGGCGGCGACCCGACCGGCACCGGTCGCGGCGGCCCGGGCTACAAGTTCGGCGACGAGTTCCACCCGGAGCTGCAGTTCGACCGCGGCTACCTGCTGGCCATGGCCAACGCCGGCCCGGGCACCAACGGCTCGCAGTTCTTCATCACGGTCGGCCCCACCCCGCACCTGAACCGCCGCCACACCATCTTCGGTGAGGTGCTGGACGAGGAGTCGAAGAAGGTCGTCGACGCCATCGCCACCACCGCGACGGACCGCGGCGACCGCCCGGTCGACGACGTCGTGATCAACAACATCACCATCGCGTAAGGATCCACGAATGACGAACCCCGGCTGGGGTGGCACGGCGAGCGAGGGCACCCCGCCACCTCAGCCGAGGTGCGTGCACCACCCCGATCGTCCCACAGCCCTCTCCTGCACCCGCTGCGGTCGTCCGGCGTGCCCGGACTGCCTGTGTGCCGCCTCCGTCGGCCACCAGTGCGTCGACTGTGTCGCCGCTGGTCAGCGTGATGTGCCGCAGGCACGTACCGTCGCCGGTGCACCGGTACGCACGCAACTGCCGACGCCGCTGCTGACGTACGTCCTGATCGCGGTCAACGTGCTGATCTTCGCGGTCACCGCCGTGCAGTCCCGCAGCGTGATGGACAACCACATCGCGTCGCCGCTGTTCCTCGACTGGGTGCTGTGGGGTCCGGCCGTCGCCGCCGGCGAGTTCAGCCGGATCGTCACCAGCGGATTCCTGCACATCGGCCTGATGCATCTGGCCGTCAACATGTTCGCGCTGTACGTGATCGGCCGGGACACCGAGATGGTGCTCGGGCGGGCGCGCTACCTCGCGGTCTATGTGATCGCGCTGCTCGGCGGATCGGCGTCCGTACTGATGCTCGACCCGCTGATCCCCACCGCGGGCGCGTCGGGCGCGATCTTCGGTCTGCTCGGTGCGCAGGCGGTGATCCTGCTCCGGCTCAAGCGCAGTCCGATGCCGGTGCTGGCGGTCATCGCGATCAACGTGATCATCAGCGTCACGATCCCCGGGATCTCCCTGTGGGGGCACATGGGCGGCCTGGTCGCCGGTGCCGCCGCGACCGCTGCCCTCCTGTACGTCCCGGGTGCCGTCGGCGCCAGGGACCGCAAGAGCGCCGGCACCGCCGGTTGGTTCGCCCTCGGTGGCGTCGGCCTGCTGACGCTGGTCGTCACCGCTGCCGCCGTCGCCGCCATCTGACCGTAGCGCCGGTCAGTCGCTGCCCGCGGCCCGATCCTCCGGCGGCACCAGTCGGTGCACGGACAGGGCGTCGAACACCACCACCGGGTCGACGCCCAGGTCCCAGCGTCCGAAGATCAGCAGACGTTCGGTGCCGTCGGGATCGACGGCGTCGATCTCGAGCATCGGCACCCGCCGGCCGAGCCGCGGGTAGCGGACGATGCGGATCCGGGCGATGTCGTCGGGCCGGTACGTGCGTCGGCCCGTCAACCGCGTCACCGCGACGGCGGAGCCGCCCGCGCCACCGGCGTCGCGCACGATCGCGAGTTTGGGGCGCTGTCTTGCGCCGAGACCGGCGAGCACGAACATCCCGACCGCGGCCAGCACGGCCAGGAACTGTCCCGGCGCGTCGAGTCCCAGCAGCAGCGCCGCGAGGAGCATAGCGATGCCGCCGGCGGCGAGAGCCACCACCGCGCCGAGTGGGGTAGACCACTCGAGCGGCGGTTCATGATCGACTTCATCCTCAGGCATGTGGACAAGTACCCCCGTTATCCACAGGGGTTATCCACACTGGGGATGAATAACACGCGTGTAATTGACTGCCTGGGGATAACTCGGTCGCTGAAACAGACCGGCAGGTCAACGCCATCTCATCGTCATGATCAGGCCCACGACCATGAAGCCGAAGCCGATGAGGAAGTTGTAGGCCCCCAAGTTGTTCATCCATGTGAGGTTTTCGCCCGCGAGGTAGTACACAATCAGCCAGGCCAGTCCGACCAGCATGAATCCGAGCATCACCGACACGTACAGCGCGCTCGACGGCCCGGCCTTCACCTTCACCGGGGTGCGGTTCGCGGGATTGATCGTGTAGTCGGTCTTCTTCCGGACCTTCGACTTCGGCATGACTTCCTTATTCGTGTGGATGGGCCCAGCGGGCTCGGGGCGGATCGGTCGCGCGGCGAGCGCGGTGCCCGGATCGGTCCGGGCCGACAAGGTACATTCGGCAGTACCTGTTGTGTAATACACGCTAACTCAAACAAGCACAGCCAGGACCGGTCGCGCACCGAATCGTCCGTGGTGGGAGTGGTGGTCGAGGGTGCCGGACGTGGAGGAGGAGCCGCAGGGCAACCGCCCGCGGTTCGGCTTCTGGCCGATTGCCGTCCTCGTGGTCTGCCTGGTCGCGGGGCTACTGCTGGCGACCACGCGGCAAGTCTCGCACGGCAACGAAATCCGCGCCGCCGATTCGACCCGTTTGTCCGACCTCGTGCGCCGTGCCCAGACCGAGGCGGACGCCGCCGCCCGCACCCGTGACGAGCTGGCCGCGCAGGTACAGGACCTGCAGGAGAATGCGGCCGGCACCGACACCCGAGTCGCCGAGGCGCTGGACCAGAGCCGCGCGCTTGCCTCCGCGGCCGGGCTGACCGCCCTCACCGGGCCCGGTGTCGTCGTCACCCTCACCGACGCCCCCCGCGACGCCGACGGCAAATACCCGGCCGGGGCGTCGCCCGACGACCTCGTGGTCCACCAACAGGATGTGCAGAGCGTGCTCAACGCGCTGTGGACAGGTGGCGCCGAGGCGATCGCGATGCAGGACCAGCGGATCGTGAACACATCGGCGCCGCGGTGCATCGGGAACACGCTGCTGCTGCACGGGCGCACGTACAGCCCGCCGTACGTGGTGACCGCGATCGGCGACCCGGCCCGGCTCGCCGCGACCCTCGCGAACGAGCCCGGCATCAAGACGTTCAAGCAGTACGCCGTCCGCTACGGCCTGGGATACACCCAGCAGGAATCCGGCCACCTGACGGTTCCCGCATACACCGGGCAGCTGCACACCGAGTACGCGCAGCCTGTCGCGTAGCAACCGCCCGATCCCGCGCATTACTCTTCTTCCCATGCGCATTCTGGTCGTCGACAACTACGACAGCTTCGTGTTCAACCTGGTCCAGTACCTGGGTCAGCTCGGGACGCAGGCCGAAGTGTGGCGCAACGACGACCCCCGGCTGACCGGGGACGACGCGATCGCGGCCGCCGCCGCCGACTTCGACGGCATCCTGCTCAGCCCCGGCCCCGGCACCCCGCAGCGGGCCGGCGCGACGATGCCGCTGGTAGGAGCCTGCGCCTCCGCGCAGACACCGCTGCTGGGCGTGTGCCTCGGGCACCAGGCGATCGGCGCGGCATTCGGCGCCACGGTCGACCGAGCGCCCGAACTGCTGCACGGCAAGACCAGCATCGTCCACCACAACGGCGGCGGTGTCCTCGCCGGCCTGCCCGACCCGTTCACCGCCACCCGCTACCACTCGCTGACCGTGGTCGAGGACACCATCCCCGCCGAACTGGAGGTCACCGCGCACACCGACAGCGGCATCGTGATGGCGATGCGGCACCGCGAGCTGCCCATCCACGGCGTCCAGTTCCATCCGGAGTCGGTGCTGACGCAGGGCGGGCACCGGATGCTCGCGAACTGGCTCGGCGTGTGCGGTCAGGCGCCGGCCGAGACGCTGGTCGCGACGCTCGAGGACGAGGTCGCCCGGTCGCTGGGGGACGCGCTCACGCGCTGACCGCCCAGCGACCGTTCCGGTCGACTAGCGGGGAATCCCGAACTCGCCGACGCCCACCGACAGCGGCGCGTCCTTGGCGACGTCGCTGCCCGGGGGCTGCGACTGGGTGAGGATCTTGCCCACCAGATCGGTGTCGAGCGTCTGCTGCTTGGTCTGCGACAGCTGATTCGACGACCCGGTCCAGCCGGCCTTGCGCAGCGCTTCCAGCGCCTGCGAGATCGTCATCTCGGTCAGGCTCGGCATCGTGAACAGCTTGCCGTTGGAGACGCGGACGGTGATCGTGTCGCCCTTCGCGGCGCTCGATCCGCCGGACGGGGACGAGGAGATCACCTGGCCCTCGGGCTTGCCCGAGTCCACCTTCTCGACCTCGACCTTGAAGCCCGCGCCCTCGATGTTGGGCTGCGCCACGTCGATCGTCTGCCCCACGACGTTCGGCACCCGCACCTGCTCGGGGCCCGAGCCGAGGACGACCACGACGGTGGAGTCCAGGTTGGTCTTCGCTCCGGCCGACGGCTCCTGGCCGACGACCATGTCCAGCTGACTCGGGTCGGACGGCGCGCGCGCGATCGTGTCGTCGAGGCGCAGACCGGCCGCGTTGAGCGCCTGAATCGCCTCGTCCTGCGTCAGACCGGCCAGTTTGGGCACCTGTACCTGCTCGGGGCCCGACGACACCACCAGCGTGACGGTGCTGTTCTCGTCCACCGAACTGCCCGACGTCGGATTGGTTCCGATGACATTGCCGTTCGCGACCACCGCGTCGGGCCGGGACTGGATGGTGGTGTCGAGGTTGACGGTGCGCAGCTTGGCCTCGGCCTCCTGCGCGCTCAGCCCCGCGACGGTCGGCACCGTGACCTTCGTCGGCGTCGACAACAGCGAGAAGGTGAACACGCCGATGATGCCGACGACGACGAGTGCCGCGAGCGCGACCAGCACGTTGCGGGTGGTGTTGCGCTTCTTCACGGGGGGCGCCGACGCCGGGATCGCGGCCGGAGCGGCGGTGGCCGTGGCCGTCCGCGCCGGCTCGGCCTGGTATCCCGCTCCGGTGCCCGCGCCGCCGTCCACGGCGCCGAACATCGTGGTCCGGTCCTCGTCGGTCAGCACCATCGGGGCGCTCGGACGCTGACCGCCCAGCACCCGCACCAGGTCGCTGCGCATCTCCGCGGCGCTCTGGTACCGGTTGGCGGGATTCTTGGCCATCGCCTTGAGGATCACCGAGTCCATCGCGCGCGGCACCGCGGGATTGACCAGCGACGGCAGCTTGGGATCCTCCCGCACGTGCTGGTACGCGACGGCGACCGGCGAATCACCCTTGAACGGGGGCTCACCGGTGAGGACCTCGAACAGCACACAGCCCAGCGAGTAGACGTCCGAGCGGGCGTCCACCTGATCGCCGCGGGCCTGCTCGGGCGACAGGTACTGCGCGGTACCGATCACGGCCGCGGTCTGCGTCATCGGGCTCGAGCTGTCCGCGATGGCGCGCGCGATGCCGAAGTCCATCACCTTCACCGCGCCTGCGCGGTTGATCATGATGTTCGCCGGCTTGATGTCGCGGTGCACGATGCCGTTGCGGTGACTGAAGTCCAGGGCCGCGCACACGTCGGCGATGATCTCCATCGCCCGACGCGGCTGCAGCGGACCCTCGGTGCGGATGAGGTCGCGCAGGGTGTCGCCGTCGACGTACTCCATGACGATGTACGGCAGCGGCCCGGCGTCCGTCTCGGCCTCGCCGGTGTCGTACACCGCGACGATCGCCGGATGGTTCAGCGCGGCCGCGTTCTGCGCTTCGCGGCGGAACCGCAGGTAGAACGTGGGGTCGCGGGCGAGGTCGGCGCGCAGCACCTTGATCGCGACATCCCGGCTCAGACGCAGGTCCCGTCCGAGATGCACCTCGGACATCCCGCCGAACCCGAGAATCTCGCCCAGCTCGTACCGGGAGGAGAGATTGCGCGGTGTCGTCATGGCTGTCCTTGTGTGGCCGTGGTGGTGGTGGCCGTCGTGGTGGTGGTTGTGGTCGGTGCCGTCGTGGTGGTCGTCGTCTGCGGCGGTGTGGTGGTCGTCGTAGTCGGCGGCGGTGTCGTCGTCGTGGTTGTGGTCGGCGGCGGCGTTGTCGTGGTGGTCGTCGTGACCGGCGGCGGTGTGGTGGTCGTCGTCCTCGTGGTGGTCGGCGGCGTGGTCCGCGTCGTCGTCGCCGGCGCCTTCGACGTCGATGTCGATGTCACCACCGGCGGGGTCGACGGTTCCTTCGACCCGCCGTCGAAGAACAGCATGCCGAGCGCCGCGAGGGAGGCCAGCGTGAGCAGCGCGCCACCGGCCCACGCGATCGCCTTCTGACCGCTGGTCCAACCGCCGTCCCCGTCCTCCGGGTCCGGGATCTGGCCGGTGTCACCGGTGTAGTTGCGCTGCTGCGTCGGCATCATCGCGGTGGGAGCGGCGACCGGGACCGGGGCCACCACGCTGGTCGCGCCGGTCGGTACCCGACCGGGCGGCGGCGGGCGGCGACCGGCGCGGACGGCGGCCACGGCGTCGGCGAACTCGCCGCCGTTCGAGTACCGGCCCGCCGGATCCTTTGTCAGCGTGATGTCGATCAGCTCGCGGATCGGGGCCGGCAGTTCGGCCGGCATCGGCTCCGGCGGTTCCTGCACATGCTTCATCGCCACCGTCAGGGTGCCGCCGCCACCGAAGGGGCGTCGGCCCGACAGCGCCTCGTAGCCGACCACACCGAGCGAGTACACGTCGCTGGCGGCGGTCGCCTCCTGGCCCAGGGCCTGCTCGGGCGCGATGTACTGCGCGGTGCCCATCACCATGCCGGTGCGGGTGACCGGCGAGGCGTCGACGGCCTTCGCGATGCCGAAGTCGGTGATCTTCACCTGGCCGGTGGGGGTGATCAGGATGTTGCCGGGCTTGACGTCGCGGTGCACGACGCCCGCCGAATGCGCGACCTGCAGCGCGCGTCCGGTCTGCTCGAGCATGTCCAGGGCATGCGGAATCGACAGCCGACCGACGCGCGCGAGCACGGCGTTGAGCGGCTCACCCGCGACCAGTTCCATCACCAGGTACGCCAGGTTGGCGCCGGCCTCGTCACGGGTCTCGCCGTAGTCGTACACGCCGGCGATGCCCGGATGGTTGAGCTGCGCGGTGGTGCGGGCCTCGATGCGGAACCGCTCGAGGAACTCGGGGTCGGACGAGAACTCGGCCTTGAGTACCTTCACCGCGACCCGACGGTCGAGGCGGCTGTCGGTGGCCTCCCACACCTGACCCATGCCGCCGGTCGCTATCAGCCGTTGCAGGCGGTAGCGCCCGCCGATCACCGATCCGTTCGTCAACGACATGGCTCAACCCCTCTGCAATCCGGCCGCGATGACGGCCCGCCCGATCGGCGCCGCGACCGATCCGCCGGTCGCGGCGAGCGCGCGGTCGCCGCCGTCCTCGACGATGACCGCGATCGCGACGGTCGGGTTCTGTGCCGGCGCGAACCCGATGTACCAGGCGTGCGGCGGGGTGTTGCGCGGATCGTTGCCGTGCTCGGCGGTGCCCGTCTTGGAGGCGATCTGGACGCCCGGGATCTTCCCGCCGCCGGCCGTGTTGTTCTCGGAGCCGATCATCAGCTGCGTCAGCGTCGCCGCCACCTCGGGCGACACGGCCCGGCCCAGCGACTTCGGCGACGTGGTCGCCAGGTTCGACAGGTCCGGTCCCTGCAGCTGCGACACCAGGTGCGACTCCATCCGCATGCCCCCGTTGGCGATGGTGGCCGCGATCTCCGCGTTCTGCAACGGAGTGAGCGCGACGTCACGCTGCCCGATGCTGGACTGGCCGAGCGCGGCGTCGTCGGGGATGGGGCCGATGGTGCTGTCCGCCACCGGGATCGGGATGCCCGGAGTGCCCGGTCCGATACCGAACGCCGACGCCTGCTCGGCGAGCGCGTCGGATCCGGTCTTGATGCCGAGCTCGACGAACGCGGTGTTGCACGAGCGGGCGAACGCCTCCCGCAGCGACGCCGTCGGCCCGCCGCCGCACGTGGTGCCGTTGTAGTTCTCGAGCGTGGTCGACGTGCCGGGCAGCGTGATGTTCGGTGCGGCCGTCAGCTGCTCGTCCGGGTTGGCGCCGTTCTCGAGCGCGGCCGCCGTGACCACGACCTTGAACGTCGACCCCGGCGGGTACGTCGCCGACACCGCGCGGTTGAGCATCGGCTTGTCCGGATCGGAGCTGAGCTCGTCCCACGCCGCGGACGTCTCGGCGCCGTCGTGGCCGGAGAGCCGGTTGGGGTCGTAGCTGGGGGTGCTGGCCATCGCGAGGATGTTGCCGGTGCTCGGTTCGATCGCGACGACCGAACCGGTGTAGCCCTTCGCGGTCAGCTCGTCGTACGCGACCTGCTGCATCACCGGGTCGATCGTGCTCACGACGTTGCCGCCGCGCGGATCGCGGCCCGAGACGAGGTCGAAGAACCGCTTGCTGAACAGGCGGTTGTCGGAGCCGTTGAGGACCGGGTCCTCGGCCTTCTCGAGGCCCGCGCTGCCGTACTGCATCGAGTAGAAGCCGGTGACCGGGGCGTTCGCGAGCGGGCTCGACGGCGCCGCCGGGTTCGGCGGATAGGTGCGCAGGTACTTGTAGCGGTCGTCGGTGGGCACCGACGACGCCAGCACCTGCCCGCCGGCGGAGATCTGACCACGCTGGCGCGAGTACTCGTCGAGCAGCACGCGCGAGTTCCGCGGGTCGTTGCGCAGATCGTCGGCCTTGATGACCTGCACGTAGGTGGCGTTGGCGAGCAGCGCGACGACCATCACCATGACGGCCAGCGCGACGCGGCGCAGGGGAGTGTTCATTGGCGACCCAGCATTTCCGTCGGGGCGTCCGCAATGGGTGCGGGCCCCTTCTTCTTGGGGGCTGCGGGGGTGCGGGCCGCGTCGGAGATCTTCATCAGCAGTGCCAGCAGCAGGTAGTTCGCGAGCAGGGACGACCCACCGTACGACATGAACGGTGTGGTGAGACCGGTGAGGGGGATCAGCTTGGTGACGCCGCCGACCACCACGAACAGCTGGATCGCGATCGTGAACGACAGGCCGGCCGCGAGCAGCTTGCCGAAGCTGTCGCGCACCGCGAGCGCGGTCCGCAGCCCGCGGATCACGAGGATCAGGAACAGCATGAGGATCGCGGCCAGGCCGATCAGGCCCAACTCCTCACCGATCGCGGCGATGATGAAGTCGGTCTTGGCGAACGGCACCTGTGACGGGCGTCCGCTGCCCAGACCGGTGCCGGCGACGCCGCCGGTCGCGAGCCCGAACAGCGACTGCGAGATCTGGTAGCCGGTGTTCTGGTAGTCGCCGAGCGGGTCGATCCACGTGTCCACGCGCACCCGGACGTGCCCGAACATCTGGTACGCGAAGAAGAACCCGATGATCAGCAGGACCCCGCCGATCAGCAGCCAGCCGACGCGTTCGGTCGCGATGTAGAGCATCACCAGCACGGTGCCGAAGATCAGCAGCGACGTACCGAGGTCCTTCTCGAACACCATGATGCCGACCGAGACGACCCATGCCACCAGGATCGGGCCGAGGTCGCGGGCGCGGGGCAGGTCCATGCCGAAGAAGTGACGGCCCGCGGTGGTGAACAGATCGCGCTTGGCGACCAGCACCGCCGCGAAGAAGATGATCAGCAGGATCTTCGCGAACTCGCCCGGCTGGATGCTGAAGCCCGGCAGCCGGATCCAGATCTTGGCGCCGTTGACCTCGGAGAAACGCGCCGGCAGCAGCGCCGGGATCGCGAGCAGTACCAGGCCCGCGAGTCCCACCGTGTAGCTGTAGCGGGCGAGGAGTCGGTAGTCCCGCAGCAGGATCAGCACGGCGATGAAACCGCCGAGCGCGAGTGCCGTCCACATCACCTGCTGGTTGGCGTCGGGCGACGGGATCGGCAGCCCTTGGTACACCGCGTTCTCGGCGTCCGCGAGGTCGAGTCGATGGATCAGCACCAGGCCGAGCCCGTTGAGCAGGGCGACGATCGGCAGCAGCAGCGGATCGGCGTACGGCGCGTACCGGCGCACCGCGAGGTGCGCGACGAGGAACATCGCCGCGTAGGCCAGCCCGTACTTGGCCAGGTCCCACGTCAGGGTCTGCTCCTGGCTGGCCTCCACCAACACCAACGACACCGTCGTGACGACGATGGCGCAGCAGATCAGCAGTAGTTCGGTGTTCCGCCGGGTCGACTGGATCGGCGGGGGAGCGAACCCGCCGGGCGGGCTGGGGAACGGAGCGTCGGACGTGGACATCAGCTACCGGTCCTGCAGTTCTGGCCGGGGACCTGTTCGATCGGCGCCGGTGCCGGCTCGGCCGGGGGAGCGGCCGTCGGCGGCGGCGCGCCCTCCGGGGTCGGCGCCGGGGGTGCCGGTTCGCCGGTGGGGGCCGGGGCGGGCGCAGGGGCGGGAGTCGGGGTGGGTGCGGGTGCGGGCTCGGGCGTGCACACCGGCAGCAGATCGCTGGCGGCGAGCCGGCGCATCTGCTCGGTGGCGTCGTCCTTGGTGCCCGACGGCAGACCGGCCCGGACCTGTTCACGCGCGGACGGCTGCAGGTCCTCGACCTTCATCACCCGGCATTCGGTGGGGAGCTGGTCGGGGTCGACGAGCGTGAGGGTGCCGTCGTCCGTGACACAGCCGACGAGCGCGCTCTTCTGCAGTTGGTAGCCGAGGACCGAACCGGGAATCCCGCGCAGCACCGTGACCCGGTCGTCGGAGGCGCCCACGTAGTAGTAGCTGCGGATCATCGTCCGGCCCACGATCAGACCGACCACGACGACCACGATCAACCCGAGGCCGACCAGGGTCCAGCGCAGCTTGTGCGACTTCTTCGGCGGGGCCTCCGGTGCCGGTGCGACGCGCTTGGGGGTGGCGCGCGGCGGGCGCATTGCGGCGGCCCGGCCGGCGGCGGTGTTCGGCGGCGGGGTGTCCTCGTCGTCGTCATCGGAGGCCGCGCCCCCGACGATGGGGTGACTCTGGCCGTAGTCCAGGTCGATGACGTCGGCGACGATGACCGTCACGTTGTCGGGACCGCCGCTCCGCAACGCCAACTCGATGAGGCGATCGGCGCATTCGTCGTTGGTGCCCTCGCGCATCGTGTTCGCGATGGTCTCGTCGCTGACGACGTCGGACAGGCCGTCCGAGCACAGCAGGTACCGGTCGCCGGCGCGGGCCTCGCGCATCGTCAGCGTCGGCTCGATCTCGTTGCCGGTGAGCGCGCGCATGATCAGCGACCGCTGCGGGTGGGTGTGCGCCTGCTCGGCGGTGATGCGGCCCTCGTCGACGAGGGACTGGACGAACGTGTCGTCGCGGGTGATCTGGGTGAGCTGGTCGTCGCGCAGCAGGTAGGCGCGCGAATCGCCGATGTGCACCAGGCCCAGCCTGCTGCCCGCGAACAGGATCGCAGTGAGCGTGGTGCCCATGCCCTCGAGCTCGGGATCCTCCTCGACCTGGTCGGCGATCGTCGCGTTGCCCTCGTGGGTGGCCGCGTCGAGCTTGCCGAGCAGATCCTCGCCGGGCTCGTCGTCGTCGAGGTGGGCCAGCGCGGCGATCATCAGCTGCGACGCGACCTCACCGGCCGCGTGCCCGCCCATGCCGTCGGCGAGCGCGAGCAGCCGGGCACCGGCGTACACGGAGTCTTCGTTGTTGGCGCGGACGAGACCGCGGTCGCTGCGGGCCGCGTAGCGGAGAACCAGGGTCACGGGCGGAGCTCGATCACGGTCTTGCCGACGCGCACCGGCGTACCCAGCGGGACGCGCACCGCGGTGGTGACCTTCGCCCGATCCAAGTAGGTGCCGTTGGTGGAGCCCAGATCCTCGACGTACCAGTCGGCGCCGCGCGGCGACAGGCGCGCGTGGCGGGTGGACGCGTAGTCGTCGGTGAGGACGAGCGTCGAGTCGTCGGCACGGCCGATGAGGACCGGCTGCGTGCCGAGCGTGATGCGGGTGCCCGCGAGGGCACCCTGGGTCACCACGAGATTCTTCGCGACCTTCTGTCGGCCGAGCGACGGCAGCACCGACGCGGTGCGCGTGTACCGGGGCGCTACCCGGCCACCGCCGGCGCCGGCGTAGATGTCACTGCGCAGCGTCTTGATGACGGCCCAGACGAAGAGCCAGAGCAGCAGCAGGAAGCCAGCTCGCGTCAGTTGGAGAATCAGTCCCTGCACTGCTCGACACCTCCTTCGGGGGCACGGCCGCGCGGATGCGCAGCCGGGGCATTTTCAGCTGGCTGCATCATATGTGGAAGCCGCCGGTGGTGATCATGATCTTGCGCCGGGCCCGGTGTCCCGAGCCGCGGCGCGCGCTGTTGGTACGAGGTGTCCTAGGTGGTCAGAGGATACGCACCAGGATTTCGGAGTGTCCGGCGCGAATCACGTCACCGTCGGCGAGCTGCCAGTCCTGGATGGGCGCGCCGTTGACGGTGGTGCCGTTGGTGGAGCCCAGATCCGCCAGCATCGCGACCTGGCCGTCCCAGCGGACGTCGAGATGGCGCCGGGACACGCCGGTGTCGGGAAGGCGGAACTGCGCGTCCTGCCCGCGTCCGACGATGTTGCTGCCCTCGCGGAGCTGGTAGAAGCGCCCGCTGCCGTCCTCGAGCTGCAGGGTCGCGGTGAGCGTGCGCCCGGCCTCGGGGGCGTAGCCGGCCTGGTAGCCCTGGTCGTACCCCTGCTGGCCGTAGGCCTGGTTGTAGCCGGCCTGCTCGTAGCCGCCCTGGTAGCCCTGGTCGTACCCCTGCTGGCTGTACCCCTGCTGGTCGTAGCCGCCCTGATAGTCCTGCTCGTATCCCTGGTTCTGGTAGCCCTGGTCGTAGCCGGGCTGGTTGTAGTCCTGGTGGTAGCCGGGGTACTGGCCCGGGTACGGCTGCTGCGCGTCGTACTGCTGCTGGTAGTCCTGCTGGTAGCCGCCCTGGTCGTAGCCGCCCTGCTGCGGATAGCCCGCGTCCTGCGGATAGCCGGCGTCCTGCGGGTAGCCGCCCTGCGGTGCGGCCCCGTACGCCTGCTGGCCGTAGCCCTGCTGGTAGTCCTGCTGGTACTCGGCGGCCGGTGCCGTCTGCTGATCCTGTCCGGGGTGCGCGCTGCCGTTGTGCGGGTACTCGCGGTCCTGGCCGCGGTCGTCCCTGGGCTCGCGGCCGGGCTCGTAACCGGAGTTCTGCGTCATGGGGCCTGCTCCTGGGGTCGGTGATACGGGTACGGGGGCGCGTCCTGCCCGAGGGTCGGGCCCGGATCCGGCGGCCTTGCCGCGGCGTGCATCCGGATCGACCGATCCCATCGTGCGGAACTGCCCGGTGTGCAGTGTCGGTGACGCCTCGAAACGGACGTCGATGTCACCGTAGGTCTGCCACCCCTGTTCGCGGATGTATCCCTCGAGGTGTCGCGCAAAAGATTTCACAGTCAGCTCGTGATCCGACGCCAGCTTCTCGTGATCGGACTCGTTGATGGTGATCACGTAACTGTTCGGGGCCAGGTAGTGGCCGCCGTCGAGCTGCTGGACGCGGTCGGTGGCCTCGCGCTGCAGCGCGGCTTCCACTTCCTGAGGTACGACGCCACCGCCGAAGACGCGCGCGAAGGCGTCTCCGACGGCCCCCTGAAGCTTGCGCTCGAAACGTTGAACGATCCCCACGGCATAACCTTGCTGTTGTTGGTCGCGGTCTGTCTGCGTGTCGCGGCGGCAATACTGCCTGCCACCGCCCCTGCATGATATCCGGACACCCTGTCGGAGGCGGTCCGGTAGCCGACCCGGAACCTCGCTTTTCGCCCCCTACCTGCACGAATCGTCATTTTTGAGGAGTGCATGCTAGTGTTTTCCACGTCGCTCGGGCGAGTGGCGGAATGGCAGACGCGCTGGCTTCAGGTGCCAGTGTCCTTCGGGACGTGGGGGTTCAAGTCCCCCTTCGCCCACAATGAACGAGGTCACGAACTCGAAAGAGTCCGTGGCCTCGTTTTCGTTTCGGGCCACCGGTCGTCGACGTGTTCGCAGAGTTCCCCGATGGGGCTGATCCTGACGTCGCCGTGCGGATCCACCCAGACCGGTTCCGTTCCGTGCAGCCGAGGCACGAGCAGATGGCGACCCAGACTGCGGCTTCACCGAACTCGGCATCCATCGTCAGACCGTGGCCGGCGTTGAAGCCGCTGACACCTCGAACGCCCTGCCAGCCGATCGAGACGTGGTACTCGCTGTCGAGCGAGAAGTCCCAGACGAGACGATCGACGTTCACTTCCCGCCCGTACCGCAGGCATCGGAGATCGCGTGCGACAGCGCCGAGTGCCCGCACCCATGCCCCGGGTGGGTCGAAAGCCGGGTTTCCGTCCGGTTCGGCGGCGCTGTCGTGCATCGGGATGCGCCACACCAGGCTGTCGTGGTTCCACGGATCAGGAAACGGCATGACGTCATCTTTGCGTGTTCCGGGCGTCCGATGAGCCTCTGCGCCCATTCCTTCTCTATCGGCGCGGCATTCCGTCGCTTGCGGCGAGGAGTGGGCGCTCAGGCCGACTGCGCAGCGCCCGCGACCACCCGCCCCCGGTCGCGCACGGGCACGGCGAGGCCGAGCGTCCGACGCGGATCTCGTCGATGCCGCGGATAATCGTTTGTTCGTCCCCCGGGCCGGTCGTATCGTGGCGGTGATTAGCTGTCCGAACGATCGAAGGGATAGGTCCTGCTATGGATCCGATCACCGAACGCGACCTCCGCGCATCGTTCGTCAACTGTTCGAAAGGCGACGCGAAGCGCCTGCCCGCGCCGCGTGATCTGGACGGCCGGCCCTGGGACGACCTGGACTTCCTGGGCTGGACCGATCCCGCCTTCCCCGGCCGCGGCTACGTGGTTCTGCCCCGCGCGGACGGCGCGGTCGGCGTCGCGATGCGGTTCGAACCGAACGGCTCCGGCAAGTCGCAGATGTGCGCGATCTGCCTCACCACGCACACCCGTGGCGGTGTCGCGCTCATGACCGCGAACAAGGTGGGCGAGTCGGGGCGGGCGGGGAACTCGGTGGGCATCTACATGTGCATCGACCTGGCCTGCTCGCTCTACGCACGCGGCAGGAAGAAGCCCACGCTCGGCAGTCGGTACCGCGAGGACCTCAGCCCGGAGGAGAAGACGGAACGGGTCCGCGAGAACATCAACGCGTTCGTCGACCGGTTGTACGCCTGACCGACCGCCGACCGGATCAGTCGGGCGCGGCCGTCTGTGAGAGCGGCCGGTCGGCTTCGGGAGGCCGCCGCTACTGGACCTGTTGTCGTCGCACCATCTCGGTGATCCAGATGGGCGCGGACGGGGACGTACAGTTCGGGGGAGTCGGGTAGTTCCCGAGCACCCTCAGGCGGTCACCGATGTCGATCGCGTCGGCCGGAGCTCGGCGTGACGGGGACACAGCCCGCCCGGCTGCGGCGGGGGAGGACATGCCCGGCCGATCTTGCCGCGAAGAGCAGGCCGACCAGTGCCAGCCCGGTCGCATCGCGGATCCGGTACCGGCGGTTGTCGCTGCACACCCGCTCGAGTTCGCTCCGGGGAATCGGCCGTGATGTCACCACCGGTTCGCCGGACGCCACCACCGTCACGCGCAGTTCGTCCGCAGGCACCGGATTCACCACGGATCCGCAGACGGTCTCCGTCTGACCGACACTGTCTGCCGGAACCGAGTAGGTCGCGAATATCGCTGTCGCGCTGCCGGAAAGCGCCAGAGCGGCGACGACGGCACACGTGAACCCGAACAGATGCCAGTACCTGCTGCGCCGGCGTTCACGCCACCAGGTAACGGTGAGCGCGGCGCCGACGGCGGTGGACAGCACCCAATGCCACCACGGGGAAGCGCCGATCAGGAGGTACCCCGACCACGCGACGGCCGCCCAGAAGGCTGCGGTGATCCAACCGGTGGATACGCGTTCCGAGCGGTGTTCCTGGAGCGTCACCACCGCAGTCTCGCAGCTGGGTTGCGGGTTCGGCGCCACTTCGGGCCGCGTCTGCTCAGGTGGTCGCGCCCGCCACCACCCGCCCCGCATAGGCGCGCAGCAACTCCACGAGCTCGTCGTCGTCGACCGCGAGCCGCCCCGTGGGGCCGATGGCGGCGAGGCACCCGACGACGGCGCGCCCCCAGTCGTGCACGGGCACGGCGAGGGCGGAGCGTCCGACGCGGATCTCGTCGACCTCGCGGGCCGGCTCGCCGCGCCGGATCACCGACAGTTCCAGTTCCAACGTGTCCGGGTCGGTGATGGTGCGGGCGGTGACCTTCCGGAGCGGGCCGGACGCCAGGTCGGGTCGCGACGCGAGCAGCAGTTTGCCGATCGCGGACGCGTGCGGTGCGTTCACCAGTGTCCGCTCGCCGCTGAGTTCGTGGTCGGGGTCGCGGTCCACCAGGCGCACCCGGCCGGCCGTGTACGACGCGAGGTACACCCCGTACCGCACCTGCGCGCGCAGCTCCTCGAGCACGACGCGGTTGTCGACGGGGGTGGCTTGTTCTGCGGCCCCGGCCAGTTCGCGGGTGCGACGGCCCAGGGCGAACCCGGACAGGTCGGCGATCCGCACGAGGTAGCCGTCGGCGACGAGGAGGTTCAGCAGTCGATAGGCGGTCGCCGGCGGGATGCCGGCCAGGGCCGCGATGTCTTTCGCGGACGCGCCGGAGCCCAGTCGGGCGGCGGCCTCGAGCAGTGCGAGGGCGCGCTGCACCGCACGCGGTTCGTTCCCTCCGAGGTCGCGGACCGCCATCAGCGTCCGCCCCGGCCGACCAGGATGGTCTCCCCGGTCGCGTCGGCGGCGAACAGCCCCGCACCAGGCAGGACGTCGGCGGTCTCGGCGCTGTCGAATGCACCCATCCGCAGCAGGGCGTCGGGCCGGCGACGACGTAGATGAGCGCGCCACGACAGCCCCGAAGCGAGGATCACGATCACCGC
Source organism: Rhodococcus sp. BE178 (assembly GCF_050433545.1). NCBI lineage: Bacteria > Bacillati > Actinomycetota > Actinomycetes > Mycobacteriales > Nocardiaceae > Rhodococcus > Rhodococcus sp. BE178. Next base: position 281,674 of record NZ_JBNPXA010000005.1, read on the forward strand.
GATCGGCACCACGTACGACGCGTCGATCATGTTGACGTACAACAGGTATCCGAGCACCGCTACCCCGGCGCCGCTGCCGAGCGCGCCGGCGGCGAGCACTCCCGGTGTTTGCTCGCCGATCCGGCTCAGGAACAGGACCGACGCCACCGCCACCACGACGTACGCGACGATGACCGCGCCGCGCACCACCAGCCGCAGGTCCCCGAACACGACACCTGTGCCGAGTATCGCGAACGTCCCGCCGCCGAGCAGGACGACGCCGACCACGAGCGTCAGCGCGACGTCCGGCGTGCGGAAGGAGCGGTGCACGCGGGCACACCACGACGGCAGCACCCGCTCGACGCCGAGCGAATACACCAGGCGCGACGCGGCATTCGACGACGACATCGCCGACGCGAGCCACGAGCAGCACAGTCCGACGTTCAGCACGATCACCACCAGCGGGCTCACTCCGGTCGCGGTGCCGTGCAGGTACGCGTTGACGAGGGTGTCGCTGCGCCCGGTCCACGCCGACCATCCGGCGAGCACGAACAGCGAACCGCAGATCACCGGCGTCAGCAGCACGGTGCGGGTGACGGTCACCAGCGGTCGGAGGGCCTCGGGACCGAAGAAGGCGGCGCTCTCGAATCCGGCGAGCGCGAACAGTGCCGCGAGCATCAGCGCGAGCATCCCGTGCCCCGACGTCGGTGGGACGATCGCGACCTGGGAGGCGCTGTCGCCGAACAGCATCAGGCCCACGATGAATGCGAGTGAACAGGTCTCGATCGCCAGGATGGCGATCGCGGCGAAGCGCACGCTGCGCACCAGGCACAGCAGGATGCACACCGCCAGAACGGGATACACGATCGGTGCCGGTGCCCCGATGCCCGCGAACGCGAACAGCGCGATCACCGCCTGCCCGCCGTGGTAGAGCGTCATCACGGCGCTGCCGACGTACTTGACCAGCATCGCGACCGCCGCGGTGAGGGCGGCCCGTGACCCGGATCCGCGGAAGGCGAAGCTGTGGAGCCCGCCGGCCGCGGCCATGCGCCGGGTGAACTGCGAGAGGCAGAATGCTATGAGGGTGACCGCGACCGTCGCGGCCAGGATCGTGAGCATGCCGCCGAGCAGGTGGCCGTGGGTGAGCATCGTGACCGGCAGTACCACCATCGACACGGCCGGCGCGGTGGTCGCGACCGACTGCGCCAGCACCTCGACGCCCGACAGCTGCCGGCGGCCGAGCGCCCGCATCGGCGACAGCGCAGGCCGCCCGGGTTCACGGACGGTGAACGAGCGCGCGATCGCGTCGGTGAGTGCGGACATAGCGCGTGACGCTAGTCCGGCTGTGTAACAGGGATATTGCCGGCGTGCTTCCACCGATCGCACCCGCCCGAGACGCTTTGAGCACGCAGGGGCCCGCGTTCTCAGTCGGCCGCGCTGAACCGTTTCACCGGTGACAACTTCCCGACCCGAGCCGTCTCCAGGATGAGTCCCAACGGATCACCCGGATCGCCGGGCGGACATTTGGGAGCGTGAAATGGCATTCACACGTAGATCTTTCATGCAGGCGCTCGGCGTTACGGGTGGCGCGGGCCTGGCGTACGGGGCGATGTCCTCGATCGGTCTGGCGCCGGCCACCGCGGCGACGCCGAGGCGCTTCCAGTCGCTGGCACCGGGTGACCTGGTCGGTTCGGTCGCGGGGGATCACTCGGTGGTGATCCTCGGCGGCGGACCGGCGGGGCTGTGCGCTGCGTACGAGATGCGCAAGGCCGGGTACAAGGTGACCGTGCTCGAGGCGCGGACCCGGCCCGGTGGCCGCGTGTGGTCGGTGCGGGCCGGTACCGAGGAGACGGATCTGGGCGGCGAGACCCAGAAGTGCACGTTCTCCGAGGGCCACTTCTTCAACCTCGGCGCCACCCGCATCCCGCAGGGGCACATCACCCTCGACTACTGCCGCGAGTTGGGCGTCGAGTTGCAGATGTTCGGCAACCAGAACGCCAACACGATGGTCAACTACACGGGCAGCCGGCCGCTGGCCGGCCAGTCCATCACCTACCGGGCGGCGAAGGCCGACACGTTCGGGTACATGTCCGAACTGCTGCAGAAGGCCACCAACCAGGGCGCGCTCGACGACGTCCTCACCAAGGGGGACAAGGACGCACTCTCGGAGTTCCTCACCAGCTTCGGTGATCTGTCCGACGACGGTCGCTATCTCGGTTCGCCGCGCCGCGGCTACGACACCGAGCCCGGCGCCGGTCTCAACTTCGGCACGCAGAAGCAGCCGTTCGGGATGCAGGACGTCATCCAGAGCGGCATCGGCCGCAACTTCGCGTTCGACTTCGAGTACGACCAGGCGATGACGATGCTGACTCCGGTGGGCGGCATGGACCGCATCTACTACCGCTTCGCGGAGGAAATCGGCGACAGCCTCGTCTACGGTGCGGAGGTCACGTCGATGAAGAACGCCCCGGACGGCGTGACGGTGGAGTACAGCGTCGGCGGGCAGCGCAGGTCCGTCACCGCGGAGTACGCGATCTGCACCATCCCGCCGCACCTGATCGAGCGGCTCGACAACAACCTGCCGTCCGAGATCATCACCGCGCTGCGGGCCGCGAAGCCGTCGTCGTCGGGCAAGCTCGGCATCGAGTACTCCCGCCGCTGGTGGGAGACCGAGGACCGCATCTACGGCGGTGCGTCGAACACCGACCGCGACATCTCGCAGATCATGTTCCCGTACGACCACTACAACTCCGACCGCGGCGTCGTGGTCGCGTACTACAGCTCGGGGCGACGCCAGCTCGGATTCGAGTCGCTCACGCACCGGCAGCGTCTGGCGAAGGCGCTCGCCGAGGGCTCGGAGATCCACGGCGACAAGTACACCCGTGACATCTCGTCGTCGTTCTCCGGTTCGTGGCGGCGCACCAAGTACTCGGAGTCGGCGTGGGCGTCGTGGGCCGGGGCCGGGGACTCGCACGGTGGCATGGCCACGCCCGAGTACACCAAGCTGCTCGATCCGGTGGACCGGATCTACTTCGCGGGCGACCACCTGTCCAACGCCATCGCGTGGCAGCACGGCGCGTTCACGTCGGCCCGGGACGTCGTCACGAACATTCATCAGCGTGTGGCCCAGGCCGCCTGAATTCCAGTCACATTCGCAGAGGAGCCACCATGAAATCCGTTGCCCGCAAGACCTTCGCCGCCACCCTCGCCGCGTCGGCGCTGCTCGTCACGGCGTCCGCGTGCTCGTCCGACACCGCCGAGGCCGAGACCACACCCGGGAGCACCTTCGTTTCCAAGTCGGTTCTCGAAGTGGGAGAGGCGAATCCGATGATCGCGCAGGGTGTCGCGATAGGCGCGAACACCGCGGTCTACAAGACCAGCGGCATCGGACCCTCCGCGTCCGACAAGTCGGCGCCCGAGGGCACCCCCGAGTCGTACATCGACAGCCAGTTCGGCGGGGGAGTGCTCCCCGCCGGTGTGACGGTCACCGAGGCGCAGGGCATAGGCGTGCTCGAGAAGATTCGCGACAATCTCGAAGCCCAGGGACTGACGCTCGAGGACGTCGTCACGATGCGGGTGTTCCTCGACAACGCCCCCGGCACCGACCGGGCCGACTACGCCGGCTGGAACCGCGCGTACCGCCAGTTCTTCGCCAACACGAACCTCGAGACCGGCGACACCGTGCTGGTCCCGATGGGCACCGCGGCGCCCGCCGCGCCGATCGAACGGAACAGCGCCCGCCCCACCCGGTTCGCGCTCGAGGTCGGGACGCTGCCGGTGCCGGGCTGGCTCGTCGAGGTCGAGGTGGACGCCGTCTACCCCGACGGCAAGGAGCCGTCCTGATGGGCGCGCTGAGCCCGGGGCACTGGGCGATCGTGGCGGTGGTCCTGCTGGTGCTGTTCGGCTCGAAGAAGCTGCCCGACGCCGCCCGCGGCCTGGGCCGGTCGCTGCGCATCCTCAAGAGCGAGGTCGGTGAGTTGCAGACCGACGACCAGCCCACCGAGGTCGGGGCACCGGAATCCGCGAAGCGCCTGTCGGCGTAGTTCCACCGAGAAGAGAAGCCGCGCAACGGAAATCTGTTGCGCGGCTTCTTCACGTCCGGAGGCCGCCGGTCACGGCCGGGGCCAGGGCCGTCCGCCCATTCTCTCGATGTCGGTATTGAACCGTTTGAGGTAGGCGGCGAAGGCGGCGACGTCCTCGGCCTCCCAGTCCTCCATCATCTTGTCGAGCGCCGCGATGCTCCCCGCCCGTTCCGCATCGAGGCGGGCCTTGCCCTCCGCGGTGATGCGGAACTTGCGGGCCATCCCACCCTCGGGGTCGGGGATACGTTCGAGGAGTCCGTTGCCGAGCATCGAGGTGGTCTGCCGGTGCAGGGTGGAGGTGTCGAGGCCGAGGGCGTCGCTGAGCTGTCCGATCGACATGGGGCCCTCGATGTCGATGCGGCTGAGCAGCACGTAGGCGCTGCTGTCGAGGTGGCCGCCGCTGCGCCGGGGGCGCGGGCTGTTGTGGTGCACGTGTCGACCGAGCAGCATGGTCTCGAAGTCGATCAGATGCGTGGGTTTCTGCATTTCGGTCCTCTCACAACCCGCATCGGTCCTCGGCGCTCGATGCCCTCCCATTGTGCCCCGCGAAACCGGACATATCACCCTAGCTGGGATTTTGCGCGATACAACTCGATTGCACGATACAAGTTGGTTGTATGCTGCAACTAGTTTGAGTAACGAAATCCGTTGATCTTAGAAGTTGGGAGTCCCGTGGACAGCTCCGCGTCCACCGCCCGTTCGGGCGGCATCGTCACAGTGCTGGCGGTAGCCGGCATCGTGGCGGCACTTATGCAGACCCTGGTGGTGCCGCTGATCGGCGACCTGCCTCGCATCCTCGACACGACGGCGTCCAACGCGTCGTGGGTCATCACGATCACGCTGCTCGTCGGCGCCGTCGCGACGCCCGTCACCGGACGGCTCGGTGACCTGCTCGGCAAGCGGCGCATGCTGCTGTTCTGCTCGTTCCCCCTCGCGGCCGGTTCGGTGATGTGTGCACTCGCCGACTCCCTGGCTCCGATGGTCATCGGCCGCGGCCTGCAGGGCCTCGGCATGGGAATGGTGCCCCTCGGTATCAGCGCCCTGCGTGAGCTGGTGCCGCCGCAGAAGCTGGGATCGTCGATCGCCCTGATCAGCGCGACCCTCGGCATCGGTGGCGCGCTCGGTCTGCCGATCTCGGCGGCCGTCACGCAGAACACCAGCTGGCGCGTGCTGTTCTGGGGCTGCGCGGTGCTCAGTGTCGTCATCGGCGTCCTGATCTGGCGTCTCATCCCTGCCACCCCGGCCATGGCCGCGGGCGGCCGGTTCGACTACGTCGGTGCGATCGGCCTCGGCGCCGGCCTGGTGAGCCTGCTGCTGGCCGTCTCCAAGGGTGCCGTCTGGGGCTGGGGCAGCGCGTCGATCCTCGGACTGTTCGCGGCCGCGGTCATCGTGCTCCTGGCCTGGGGATGGTGGGAGCTGCGCACCAGCGATCCGCTGGTGAACCTGCGCCTGGCCGCCGGCAAGCAGGTGCTGCTGACCAACTCCGCGTCCGTCGTCGTCGGGTTCTCGATGTACGCGCAGTCGCTGATCATTCCCCAGCTGCTCCAGCTGCCCGAGTCCACCGGATACGGCCTCGGTCAGTCGATGCTCGCGATGGGTCTGTGGATGCTGCCCGGCGGCTTCGTGATGATGGCCGTCTCGCCGCTCGGCGCGAAATTGTCCGCCGCCCGCGGCCCCAAGGTCACGCTGGTGCTCGGCGCGCTGGTCATCGCCTTCGGTTACGGATCGTCGATGCTGCTGCTCGGGTCGACGTGGGGTCTGCTCGTGGTCGTCTGTATCTCCAACGCGGGTGTGGGCCTGGCCTACGGCGCGATGCCCGCGCTGATCATGGGCGCGGTGCCGCCGTCGGCGACGGGCTCGGCCAACAGTTTCAACACCCTGATGCGCTCGGTCGGTACGTCCGTGGCCGCCGCGGTCGTGGGCGTCGTGCTGGCGCAGATGAGCGTCGACGTCGGCGGTCACACGATGCCCACCGAGGCCGGGTTCCGTACGGGTCTGCTGATCGGCTGTGGTGTCGCACTCGTGGCGGCGGCGATCGCGTCGGCGATTCCCGGCCGCAAGCCCGCCGCGTCGACGCATCCCGTCACGGCGGATGTCGACGAGAAGGTCGCCGCCAAGGCCTGATCAGGGCGTTCGATCCGGGCGATCGGACACTCCGCGAAGAAGTTCCGATCCCTGTGAGACAAACGTTCAACAGGTGCTACTGTTCGTCCTGCACTGGCCGCAGCTGTTCACTCGCTGCGGCCAGTAGCTATTTTGGCCCCCGCCCGCGCCGCGGGTGGATGTTTCACGCGAAACGGGAACCCAGCCTGACGGCGGCGTCGCGCACACCGATCCAGTGCCGCGCGGTCGCGACCCGGCCGACCAGGTGCGACGCCCGGACGAGTCGACGGGTGGGACGCCGCCGCGCCCGGTCGTAGCGGCGCAGCGCGTCGGCGACGCGGTGCTCGGTCAGCAGGCGGCCCAGCGTCACCGCATCGACCATCGCCTCGCACGCGCCGCGCCCCAGATTCGGGGCCATCGAGTGCGCGGCGTCGCCGATCAGCGCGACGTTGCCGCGCACGTACGACGGCAGCGGCGGCGACTCGTAGAGGTCGTGGTGCAGCACGACGTCGGGGTCGACCTGTTCGAGGATCTTGCGGATGTCCTGGTGCCAGTCGCCGAACCGGGCCCGCAGGAAGTCGAGCCCACCGGTCGACTCGGCGGGGGAGCGGACCGCCGCGAACCAGTTCACCAGCCCGCCCTCGCGCGGCGTGATACCGAACAGCGCACCCGGCCCCCACGTCTCGCTCACCGAGGCCGCCTCGCCCGGAATCCATCCGCGCCAGGCGGTCATTCCCGTGTACCCGGGTCGGTACTGCGCCCCGAACAGCACGTCGCGGGTGGCGCTGCGGGTGCCGTCGGCGGCGACGACGACGTCGAACCCGGCGAGCGTCGCCAGGTCGGGGGACGGTGTCGCGAAGCGGACGACCCCGCCCGGCAGGCCGTCGAGCAGTACGCCGTGCAGGGCGGGCCGGGAGATCAGGTAGGCGGTGCGGCGTTCGCTGTCGACCCGTCCGATCACCGACCCGTCCGGCCGCAGGAACGCGGCGCGGCGCTGCATCGCGCCCAGCTTCCGAACCCCGTCACCGACGCCGGCATCGTCCAGTGCCGCCACCGCCTGCGGCCACACCCCCAGCGCGGTTCCAGTCGTGGGCGGGGCCGCGGAACGCTCGAAGACGGTGACGTCCCAGCCGCGCCGGGTCAGATGATTGGCGGCCGTGAGTCCACCGATGCCGCCCCCGAGGATCGCTGCGCAACCAGCCATGCGAGGGACCGTACCGGAGGTGTCGCAATCCTTCCGGGCAGCGTTTCGCGCCGTCCCCGGATCGTCTGGGGTGTTTACAGGCTCGTGGGCACGGCGTCCAATGGAGATGAGAACTGATGCGCCGCCGTGACGGTGAGCGAGGTGGATGTCTGGTTTCGGGCCTGAGAGCGTGCCGGGTGCCGTCGGGAGTCGGCCGGACACAACCATGGTCGTCCCTGGTGGCGATGGTGGCGTCGGGCGCCCGACTCCGGCGATTCGTCCGCTTGGAGAAGGGAATACGCATGATCTCGTTGTCCACATCTGCAGCCGCGGTCGCCGTGTCGGTGGCGGGGCTGATGTTGCCCGGTCCAATTGTCCACGCGGACAACGTCACCACGACGATCTCGGTCGGCGGCGGACCGACCCAGGTGGCGATCGCGCCGGACGGTTCCCGCGCCTACATCACCAACTACTTCGACGACACCGTCGCGGTGATCGACACCGCCACCGACTCCGTCGCCGCGACCGTGCCGGTCGGCAAGTTCCCCACCGGCGTGGCGCTGAGCCCCGACGGGGCACGGGCCTACGTCACCAACTCCGAGAGCGGCACGGCGTCGGTGATCGACACCGCCACCAACGCGGTCGCCGCCACCGTGCCCGTCGGTGCGAGCCCGGAGGGTGTGGCGATCACGCCCGACGGTTCCCGCGCCTACGTCACCAACTACGACGGCGGCACGGTGTCGGTGATCGACACCGCGGCCAACGCGGTGACCGCGACCGTCCCCGTCGGCCGCCTTCCGTCCGAGGTCGCGATCACTGCGGACGGCACCCGGGCCTACGTCGCCAACCAGGGCAGCGACGAAGTGTCGGTGATCGGGATTCCCCTCGACGTCGTCGTCGGGACCGTTCCGGTCGGTGACGGGCCGTTCGGGGTGGCGCTCACGCCGGACGGCACCCGGGCGTACGTCACCGCCTGGGACAGCGACGCGGTGTCGGTGATCGGCCTCCCGGTGAACGCCGTCGTCGCGACCGTTCCGGTCGGCGACAGCCCGTTCGGGACGGCGGTGACCCCGGACAGCGGCCGCGCGTACGTGACCAACTACGCGAGCGACACCGTGTCGGTGATCGACACCGCCGCGAACGCCGTCGTCGTGACCGTCACGGTCGGTGACAGCCCGTCCGCGGTCGCGATCACCCCGGACGGCACGCGCGCCTTCGTGACCAACTACGACAGCAACACGGTGTCGGTCGTCGCGATCGAACCCGGGGCCTGATCGGCACCGCTGCAACACCCCCGACACCGCAGCGAGATGCGGCCGCAGCGCGGCCGTAGGACGATCGTGGCGAAGCTGCAATTCGCCGCCCTCCCGGGGACGAAACATTCGTCCTAGGCTGTGACGTGCGCTGCATTCGCCCAGAAGGCGAACGTAAACTCGCAGGTCACGGCGTGGAGAGGGGAGCCTTGGTTGCGTTTGTCCCAGGGGTGTGAATTAACCTTTTCTCAACACGGTGGACTCATGACCGTTCGAAACGCCCTCGAGCAACGTCGCCGGGGCGGATGTCAGTCCCGTGCCGAGGCTCAATGACGAGCCATTCTCGGTCGGTGCCGAACACAGTGTCGTGTCGGTACATGCTCTGCAGTTGTATGGCCATCAGCGCTGCTGGTCGTCGGTGCATTTACGCATACGAAGGCAGTAGGTATGAAGCATCTTCCCGGGCCCCAGGGGCTCTACCACCCGGCAAACGAGCACGATGCGTGCGGCGTCGCATTCGTCGTCGACATGCACGGTCGTCGCAGCCGCGACATCGTCGAGAAGGCGATCACCGCGCTGGTCAACCTCGAGCACCGTGGTGCCGCGGGTTCCGAGCCCAACACGGGTGACGGTGCCGGCATCCTGCTCCAGGTTCCGGACCGGTTCCTGCGGGCCGTCGTCGACTTCGAGCTGCCCGCCGAGGGCACCTACGCCACCGGTATCGCGTTCCTGCCCCAGGGCGCCGACGCCGCCGACGAGGCCGCGTCCGGTGTCGAGAAGATCGTCGCCGAGGAGGGCCTGACGGTCCTCGGCTGGCGTGCGGTCCCCACCGACGACTCGTCGCTCGGCTCCCTCGCCCGCGACGCGATGCCGACGTTCCGTCAGGTGTTCATCGGAAGCGCCGGTTCCGCCGAAGACACCGTCACGGGCATGGACCTCGAGCGCCGTGCGTACGTCATCCGCAAGCGCGTCGAGCACGAGCTCGGTGACGCCGGTGCCGGCGAGGACGGCCCGGGCCGCGAGTCGGTGTACTTCCCCAGCCTGTCCGGCCAGACGTTCGTTTACAAGGGCATGCTCACCACCCCGCAGCTCAAGGGCTTCTATCTGGACCTGCAGGACGACCGGCTCGAGAGCGCGCTGGGCCTGGTGCACTCGCGCTTCTCCACCAACACCTTCCCGTCGTGGCCGCTGGCGCACCCGTTCCGCCGCGTCGCCCACAACGGTGAGATCAACACCGTCAGCGGCAACGAGAACTGGATGCGGGCCCGCGAGGCACTCATCCGCTCGGATGTCTTCGGTGAGGGCGCGCTCGACAAGATCTTCCCGATCTGCACGCCCGGCGCCTCGGACACCGCCCGCTTCGACGAGGTGCTCGAGCTGCTGCACCTCGGCGGCCGCAGCCTGCCGCACGCCGTGCTGATGATGATCCCGGAGGCCTGGGAGCGTCACGAGAGCATGGATCCGGCGCGCAAGGCGTTCTACCAGTACCACTCTGCGCTCATGGAGCCGTGGGACGGACCGGCGTCGGTGTGCTTCACCGACGGCACCGTCGTCGGCGCCGTGCTCGACCGCAACGGCCTGCGCCCGTCCCGCGTGTGGGTCACCGACGACGGCCTCGTGGTCATGGCGTCGGAGGTCGGTGTCCTCGACATCGCCCCCGAGAAGATCGTGCGCAAGATGCGCATGCAGCCGGGTCGCATGTTTCTGGTCGACACCGCGCAGGGCCGCATCATCTCCGACGACGAGATCAAGTCGGAGCTCGCGGCCGAGCACCCGTACCAGCAGTGGATCGACGAGGGTCTCGTCCAGATCGACGACCTGCCGGAGAGCAAGTACACGTACATGACCCACGACCGGGTCGTGCTGCGCCAGCAGATCTTCGGCTACACCAACGAAGAGGTCAACCTCCTCGTCAAGCCGATGGCGATCACCGGTGGTGAGGCGCTCGGCTCGATGGGCACCGACACCCCGATCGCGGTGCTCTCGGCGCGCCCGCGGATGCTGTTCGACTACTTCCAGCAGCTGTTCGCTCAGGTCACCAACCCGCCGCTCGACGCGATCCGCGAGGAGATCGTCACCAGCCTGGGCGGCACCATCGGCCCCGAGGCCGACCTGCTGAACCCGTCGGCGGCGTCGTGCCGACAGATCGTGCTGCCGCAGCCGATCCTGCACAACGACGACCTGTCGAAACTGATCCACCTCAACGACAACGCCGAGTTCCCGCACTTCCGCAGCGTCGTCGTCCGTGGTGTGTACCCGGTCGCGAAGGGCGGCGAGGGGCTGCGCAAGGCCCTGGACACGGTGCGCGACAAGGTTTCCGAGGCGATCGCCGGTGGCGCCCGCATCATCGTGCTCTCGGACCGCGAGTCCAACGAGAAGTACGCGCCGATCCCGTCGCTGCTGCTGACGTCCGCGGTGCACCACCACCTGGTGCGCGAGAAGACCCGCACCAAGGTCGGTCTCATCGTCGAGTCCGGCGATGCCCGCGAGGTCCACCACATGGCGGCGTTGCTCGGCTGCGGTGCCGCGGCCGTCAACCCGTACATGGCCTTCGAGACCATCGACGAGCTGCTGCAGAGCGACCAGCTGCAGGGTCTGACGCTCGACAAGGCCGTTTCGAACTACATCAAGGCCGCCGGCAAGGGCGTGCTGAAGGTGATGTCGAAGATGGGCATCTCGACGCTCGCGTCGTACACCGGTGCCCAGCTGTTCCAGGTGATCGGCCTGTCGCAGGAGGTCGTGGACGAGTACTTCAGCGGCCTGCACTCCAACCTCGGCGGCATCGGCCTGGACGAGATCGCCGCGGATGTCGCTGTGCGGCACGCCAATGCGTACCTCGACCGTCCGGAGCTGCGCGCGCACCGCGAGCTCGAGGTGGGCGGCGAGTACCAGTGGCGTCGCGAGGGCGAGTACCACCTGTTCAACCCGGACACGGTGTTCAAGCTCCAGCACGCCACCCGGACCGGCCAGTACGAGGTGTTCAAGGAGTACACCAAGCTGGTCGACGACCAGTCCGAGCGCCTGGCGTCGCTGCGCGGTCTGTTCAAGTTCAAGACCGGTCTGCGCGAGCCGATTTCGATCGACGAGGTTGAGTCGGCCAGCGAGATCGTCAAGCGGTTCTCGACGGGCGCGATGAGCTACGGCTCGATCTCCGCCGAGGCCCACGAGACGCTCGCGATCGCGATGAACCGTCTCGGTGGACGCTCCAATTCCGGTGAGGGCGGCGAGCATCCGTCGCGCTTCACGCCGGACGAGAACGGCGACTGGCGCCGGTCGGCGATCAAGCAGGTCGCGTCGGGCCGCTTCGGTGTCACGTCGAACTACCTGACCAACTGCACCGACATCCAGATCAAGATGGCGCAGGGAGCCAAGCCTGGCGAGGGTGGCCAGTTGCCGCCGCACAAGGTGTACCCGTGGGTCGCCGAGGTGCGCGGCTCCACCCCGGGCGTCGGCCTCATCTCGCCGCCGCCGCACCACGACATCTACTCGATCGAGGATCTGGCACAGCTGATCCACGACCTGAAGAACGCGAACCCGCAGGCACGGATTCACGTGAAGCTGGTCTCGGAGATCGGTGTCGGCACCGTCGCCGCGGGTGTCTCCAAGGCACACGCCGACGTGGTCCTCATCTCGGGTCACGACGGTGGTACGGGCGCGTCGCCGCTGACGTCGCTCAAGCACGCCGGCGCCCCGTGGGAGCTCGGCCTCGCCGAGACCCAGCAGACGCTGCTGCTCAACGGTCTTCGCGATCGCATCGTGGTCCAGGTCGACGGTCAGATGAAGACCGGCCGCGACGTCATGATCGCGACGCTGCTCGGCGGCGAGGAGTTCGGTTTCGCCACCGCGCCGCTCGTGGTCTCGGGTTGCATCATGATGCGCGTGTGCCACCTCGACACCTGCCCGGTGGGTGTGGCGACGCAGAACCCGGTGCTGCGCAAGCGTTTCGCGGGCCAGCCGGAGTTCGTGGAGAACTTCTTCCTGTACATCGCCGAGGAGGTGCGCGAGCTGCTCGCCGAGCTGGGCTTCCGCACCCTCCAGGAGGCGGTCGGCCAGGTCGACGTCCTCGACACCACCAAGGCACTCGAGCACTGGAAGGCGTCCAAGCTGGACCTGTCGCCGATCCTGCACAAGGTCGAGTCCGCGTTCATGGATCAGGACCTGTACTGCTCCGGCACGCAGGAGCACGGTCTGGAGAAGGCGCTCGACCAGCAGCTGATCGAGCAGGCACGCGATGCGCTCGACAAGGGCGAGGCCGTCGCGTTCGAGTCGGCGATCACCAACGTCAACCGCACGGTCGGCACCATGCTCGGCCACGAGCTGACGAAGGTCTACGGCGCGCAGGGCCTGCCGGACAACACGATCGACATCACCTTCACGGGTTCGGCCGGCAACAGTTTCGGCGCGTTCGTGCCCAAGGGCATGACGCTCCGCCTGCACGGCGATGCCAACGACTTCGTCGGCAAGGGCCTGTCCGGCGGACGCATCGTCGTCCGCCCGCCGCTGCAGACGGCCGCGGGATTCGTGCCCGAGGACAACATCATCGGCGGCAACGTGATCCTGTTCGGTGCCACCACGGGTGAGGTTCTCATCCGCGGCATCGTGGGTGAGCGTTTCGCAGTGCGCAACTCCGGCGCCACCGCTGTCGTCGAGGGCGTGGGCGATCACGGTTGCGAGTACATGACCGGCGGCAAGGTGGTCATCCTCGGCAAGACGGGACGCAACTTCGGCGCCGGCATGTCCGGTGGTGTCGCGTTCATCTTCAATCCGGACCGTGATTTCGGGACCAACCTCAACACCGAGTTGGTCGATCTCGAGGACCTCAGCGTCGAGGACTTCGAGTGGCTGCACGGCGCCATCGAGCGCCACCGCGACGAGACCGGATCCGAGGTTGCGGCCCGGATCCTCGCCGACTGGTCGCACCAGAAGGCACATTTCGCGAAGGTCATGCCGCGCGACTACAAGAAGGTCCTCGTCGCTATCGAGACCGCGAAGAAGAACGGAATCAACGTGGACGACGCAATCATGGAGGCAGCTCGTGGGTGATCCGAACGGCTTTCTGAAGCACACGTCGCGCGAACTGCCCATCCGCCGTCCGGTGCCGCTGCGCCTGATGGACTGGAAGGAGGTGTACGAGGATTTCTCCTCGGACACCCTCGAGACCCAGGCCGGCCGGTGCATGGACTGCGGTATCCCGTTCTGTCACAACGGTTGCCCGCTCGGAAACCTCATTCCCGAGTGGAACGACCTGGTCCACAAGGATCGGTGGCGCGAGAGCATCGACCGGCTGCACGCGACCAACAACTTCCCGGAGTTCACCGGCCGGCTGTGCCCGGCGCCGTGTGAGGCGGCGTGCGTGCTCGGCATCAACCAGGACGCCGTGACCATCAAGCAGGTCGAGGTCGAGATCATCGACCGCGCCTTCGACGAGGGCTGGGTCCAGCCGGTGCGCGCGTCGCACATCACCGGCAAGAAGGTGGCCGTCGTCGGCTCGGGCCCCGCGGGTCTGGCTGCCGCACAGCAGCTCACGCGTGCCGGGCACTCGGTGACGGTGTTCGAGCGTGAGGACCGCATCGGCGGTCTGCTGCGCTACGGCATCCCCGAGTTCAAGATGGAGAAGCGCCACATCGACCGCCGCCTGGCGCAGATGGAGGCCGAGGGCACGGTGTTCCGCACCGGCATCAACGTCGGTGTCGACATCACCGCCGAGCAGCTGCGCGAGCAGTTCGACGCGGTCGTCCTCGCCGGCGGTGCCACCGAGGCGCGCGACCTGCCGATCCCGGGCCGCGAGCTCGACGGCATCCACCAGGCGATGGAGTTCCTGCCGATCGCCAACCGGGTGCAGCTGGGCGATCTGGCCGAGCCGACCATCACGGCGAAGGGCAAGAAGGTCGTCATCATCGGCGGCGGCGACACCGGTGCCGACTGCCTCGGCACCAGCCACCGTCAGGGCGCCGAGAGCGTGCACCAGTTCGAGATCATGCCGCGCCCGCCGGAGCAGCGTGCCGACCAGACCCCGTGGCCGACGTACCCGCTCATGTACCGCGTCTCCTCCGCGCACGAGGAGGGCGGCGAGCGCGTGTTCTCGGTCAACACCGAGGCGTTCGTCGGACGCGAGGAGAACGGCCGGCAGGTCGTCGCTGCTCTGAAGGCCCACGAGGTCAAGATGGTGAACGGGCGCTTCGAGAAGGTCGAGGGCTCGGACTTCGAGCTCGAGGCCGACATCGTGTTCCTCGCGATGGGCTTCGTCGGCCCGGAGAAGCCGGGTCTGCTCACCGACCTGGGCGTCGACCTGGGCGAGCGCGGCAACGTCGCCCGCTCGTCGGAGTGGGCAACCAACGTCGACGGTGTCTTTGTCGCCGGCGATATGGGCCGCGGTCAGTCGCTGATCGTGTGGGCCATCGCCGAGGGTCGCTCGTGCGCGGCCGCGGTCGACCAGTTCCTCGAGGGATCGACGGCCCTGCCGTCACCGATCAAGACCACCAGCGCGCCCCAGCGCTGATTGCAGATTTCGGCGGGGACCAGCGTCGTTCCCCGCCGATGTGAAGGCCCGAAGGCCCCGTTCCACGCAATTCGCCTCGCGTGGAACGGGGCCTTCGTCCGTTTCGACACCTCTTTCTGGACGATTGACCAGAAAACGCTTATGCAACGATCCTGCAACGGCTAGGGTCCGCCTCGTGTGATGTACGACACATAACCGCCAAGTCGGGGGGCGGGCTACCCGAGGAGGATCTGTGTTCTCGTCAACGCTTCGTAGACTCGCGACACCGGCGTTCGCCGCCGGTGCCGCGCTGGCGGTGATGATCGGCGCCGGTGCCGGCGTCGCCGCGGCCGCTGACCCGCCGTCGAGCAATACCGGCATCGTCGACAACCTCAATTACTCGAAGACCGTCGTCGGCCCTGCGGTCCTGCATCCCGGCGACACCGTCACCTACAAGAGCGAGATCAGCTTCCGAGGCGGCCTCGAGCGGTCGATCGCCAAGATCAGGGACATTCCGCCCGCCGGCTTCGTTCTGCAGAGCGCCAAGGCGACCTACCTCGGCGTCACCACCAGGGCCTCGATCACCAACGAGAGCGACGGTGGCGTCTCGGCCAAGTGCACGAGTGGCTGCACCTTTCTGGTCGGCGGCTTCGTGGTCAAGGGCGGTCAGCCCGTCACGTTGGAGGCTACCTACAAGGTGCCGGACACCTTCGCGTTCGGAACCTACGACAGCGGTCTCCTCTTCGACGTGAACGCGTTCACCACCCAGTCGGGGCAGAACCCGTTCAACGTGAACGTGCAGGTGGTCGATCCCAACGTGACCACGGCGACCACGCTGCAGGCGCCGGCGTCGGCCAAGACCGGTGAGTCCGTCACTCTCACCGCCACGGTCGATCCGACGAATGCCGCCGGCCAGGTGCAGTTCAAGGACGGCGACAACAACATCGGTTCGCCGGTCACCCCGGTGAACGGTGTTGCGACACTTCCGCACACGTTCGACACAGTCGGCCCGCACTCGATCAGCGCGGTGTTCACCGCCGGTGCCGGGTTCCACAACTCGACGTCCACGGCGCACACCGTCGACGTCACCGCCGACACCACCACGACACTGCAGGCGTCGCCGAATCCGGCTCTCGTCGGCCAAGATGTGACCGTCACGGCGACCGTGACGCCGGCCTCGGCCGCGGGGCACGTCCAGTTCAAGGTGGACGGCGCGAACTACGGTGAGCCCGTTGCGGTCTCGAACGGTACCGCGAGCATGACCCGCACCTTCCCCGAGGCTTCGGCGCACAGCTTCACCGCCGATTTCGTCGGCACGGGCGGCTACAACAACTCCGCCGCGTCGTCGGCCGACTTCACCGTGAACAATCCCGACTGGAGCACCACGACCATCGTGGTCGAACCGGTGAGCGCCGAGGCCGGCAGCCCGACCAACCTCATGGCCACCGTCCGTCCGATCCCGACCGGCGGCGAGGTCGTCTTCCGCGTCGACGGCACCGAGGTCGGACGTGCCGATGTGGGCACCGCAGACGGTGTCGCAGTTCTCGAGCACACCTTCGACACCGCCGGTTCCTACCAGGTGGTCGCCGAGTTCACCGGCACCGAGGGCTTCGGCGCCTCCACCTCCGCCGAGTTCACTGCCACGGTCGCTCCGGCCGCGCCCGTGCTCACCGCGGTGAACGCGGACCTGAAGGTCCAGGGCCTGTCCGTGGTCGGCCAGACCGTCACGCTCACCGTGGACGTCGATCCCGCCGACGCGCAGGGCACCGTCCAGTTCTACAAGGGCACCGAGGCCATCGGCGGCCCGGTGGCCGTCGTGGACGGCAAGGCCACCATCACCACCACGCTCGACTCCGAGGGCACGCAGGTGCTCAGCGCGAAGTTCCTCGGCGGCGAAGGCTTCCGGGACACCGTCTCGAATCCCGTGGTGCTGAACGTGTCCGCTGCGCCGGAGAACCCGGGCACGGGTGCAGGGAGCTTGGGCTCGCTGAGCGGGCTGTTCACCGGATCGCTGGGGAGCTGACGAGATGAGTGCAGGAGGATCGATGAATTCCAGGCTTTTCCGCTACATCGCACCGGTTGCGGTGGGTGCGACGGTCGCCTCGGGTGCGGCACTGCTCGGCGCCGCCCCGGCGGCGGCGGAGGTGGTCACGACAGCGTTCAAGAACGCGTGCCAGGCGACTCCGGACTCCAGTCTGGCCGGCGGCCCGCAGCACCAGGTGCAGGAGGCATCGGTGACGGTCGACGCGCCTACGTCGGTCGCGCCGGGCGAAGAGTTCGTGGTGACCATCATCCCGCCACCGATCTCGGTACCGAACGATCTGGGCTCGGGTGCGAGTCTCAACAACGTGTCGCGACTGAAGATCGACGTGGCGATGCCGGAGAACGCGCAGTTCCTCGGCGCCGAGGTGGTGGCGGGCACGAGCTCCGGACTGTCCGGTGTCACTCCCAACGTGCTCGTCGTCAACGAGCAGGGCACCGTGGATGCCAACGGCAAGATCATTCGCCTGTCTGGCAACAACCAGACCATCGGTAACGGTCCGAGCGCTTCGAAGAATTCGGAGGGAGGTATCAAGGCCGCCGCGACAGGCGGCGCGAACACGAGCTTCCAATTGCCGCAGGTCAAGGCGCGACTGAAGGCCGGCGCCACTGGCGAGGTCCAGTTGAAGCTGCGCACGGCAGGCAATGCCGGGAATTACGCCGACGACGCCAACTTCCTGACGTTCCTTCCGCGGGCAAATGCGCCGTGGCCGGTGAGCAACGTATGGGCGCCGACCCAGTGCAGCCCGAGAGACAGTTCCAGTGGTCCGCTCAACACGGGTGCCGGCCCCCTCTCGACTGTGCGGATCCAGCGCGCGGTCGTCGATACCGTCACACGTCTGGACGGCCCCAGTGCTGTGACCAACGGCAGCGAGTTCACTCTCAGCGCGACGGTGGTGCCCACCCCGGACAGCGGGCAGGTTCAGTTCACCCTCGGCGGCGAGAATGTCGGTGCTCCGGTCGATCTGGTGAACGGCAAGGCGTCGCTCACCCAGACGCTCGACGTCGACGGCGACTACACCTACGAGGCCAAGTTCCTGGGCGCGGAGTTCTCCAACCCGTCGTCCGGCTCGAAGTCGGTTTCGGTGACCTCGCTGGACATCCAGACCGCCACGTCAGTCACCGGACCGGATCACGACGCCTACCGTGACCAGCCGGTGAACCTCACTGCGAAGGTCGAGCCGGGCGTCTCCGGCGGCACGGTGACCTTCGAGGTCGACGGCACCGCGGTCGGCACCGCGAACGTGATGGACGACGGTTCCGCGGTGCTCCCGCACACCTTCACCACCAACGGCACTCATCGAGTGATCGCTCGCTACTCGGGTGTGGAGGGGATCTCCCCGTCGGTTTCGCTGCAGTACCCGGTGAGCGTGACCGAGGCCCCGGCCGCGGACGTCGCCACCACGATCACCGTCGATCCGGTCGCCTCGACCGCGAAGGGCTCGCCGGTGACGCTCACCGCCCGTCTCGACCCGGCGGACGCGCGTGGCATGGTGCAGTTCAAGCTCGGTGACACGCTCCTCGGCGGACCGGTGCGGGTGGACGGGAACGGTGTCGCGACCTTGACGACGTTCTTCCAGAACCCGGGCGAGTTCGTCGTCACCGCCCAGTTCACGGCCGACGCCGGCTTCATCGACTCGGCTGCGGCACCCGTGAACGTCAGCGTGACCGGTGACCCGGACACGTTGCCGGGGAACGAAGGCCCGGGAAGTCTCGGTAGCTTGTCGGGGTTGTTCGGCAGCTTGGGAGGCTGATCTGAGTCAGGCGGCGGGCCCCCTCGACAAGTCGAGGGGGCCCGCCGTTTTCGATCCCCGCGCACCCGTTTCGTCGGCTCTGCGAAGGACCCCACACGGAACCGTCCGTCCGGTAACGTGCGTTTACCGATCGTGCACCGTCTCGCAACGTAGACCTGCCAGTATCTACGTGTCGCGTCACCCGGAGGCGTTGTCACGGGAGGGGACGTCACGGCTCGTGGCCATGGGGAAGTGGCCACTCGGATCAGTGAGTGGGGTGCGGTGTTGATGCGTGTGAAGAATTCTCTGGCAGTGATCGGCGCCTGCGTTGCAACAGTTTTCGCTTCGGCGGTGTCGGTCGGGGTGGGGTCCGCGCAGGCTGCGCCGGCGTGCCCGAACCTCCATGTAGTCGCCATTCCGGGCACTTGGGAGACGTCGACCGAGGCCGACACTCGGCCCGGACCGGGCATGCTGGCCGCCGTCACCGATCCGCTCCCGTCGACGGCGAGGGTCGATTACGTGACGTACGCCGCGACGGCGTTCCCGTGGGAGGCAGAGGTCTACGGGGCCTCCAAGCGTGAGGCCGTCGACAATGCCCGGGCGATCATCGCCGACGCGGCCCAGCGGTGTGGCAACACCAACTTCGCGATCATCGGCTACAGCCAGGGCGCCGACGCGGCCGGTGACCTGGCCGCCGAGATCGGTACCGGACTCGGGGTGGTGCCCCCGTCCCGGATCGTGGCGGTCGGCCTGTTGTCCGATCCTCGCAGGTCCGAGGGCGACACCCTCATCGGTCCGCCTGTGATCGGCAACGGTGCGGGCGGGCCGCGGATCGGCGGCTTCGGAATGGTCACCCCGCAGACCCGGACGTTCTGCGCGGTCGGTGACCTCTACTGCTCCACGCCCAAGGACGACTTCGTCACCCGCCTGGCCGGATTCCTGGCCCAGAACTCGTCGCCGCTCGCGCCGCTCACCGGGCGGTACACGCAGGAGGCACTGACGATCGTGCAGGATCTGATCGCGGCGGGCGGCGTGCCGACCCTGCAGGCGCAGTCGTCCGACGGCGCCAACCAGGACCGCGCCGAGAAGCTCACGCAGTTCTACGAGTCCCAGGTGCACCAGGACTACCGGGGCTACGTCGTGGACCGCAACGGCGCGACCGCGACGTCGTGGATGGCGAACTGGTTGCGGTCGTTGGCCTGACGAGCACGGGGTAGAGCCCGCGAGCCGACGGCTCGCGGGCCCTCTCGATTGTCAGCAGTACGTCCGCTCCGCGGTCGAGACATAGATCTCCGCGATCCGATCCGCCGGCATCGGGAGGAACTGTGCGTACGCCGTTCCGACCGAATCGAATTCGGCCAGCACGCTCGACCGGGCGTCGCCGCGCGCGAGAGCCTCGCACGTGCCCTGTGCGTACAACACCTCGGCGGCGTCCATGCCCGTCGGTGGGATCCCCGCCACCCGTAACGCGGCGAGATAGCGCTGCCCGCGCTCCCCGGAGTCGGCGACGATCCGGTCGGGGGAGCGGCTGTCGATGCCGCCCGCTGCAGGGGGCGCCGGCGGCAGCGGGGCCGGTGGCGGCACCGTCGTCACCGGTGGCGCAGGGGCCGCGGTCGTGGTGGGCGGGGCTGGAGCAGTGGGCGATTCGGCCGCAGGCGTCGGGGCGGCCGTGGCCTCGGCCGGTATCGACGTTGCCGACGTTGCCGACGTTGCCGACGATGCCGACGACGTGGAGGACGGCGTCGCGGCCGTTGTGGTGTCGTGCTCCGCGTGGACCGTGCCGGAGTCCGCGCCGCTGCACCCGGCGAGGAGCAGCGCGCCGGCGGCTGCGACCACGACGGTAACTGCACGTGTGCTGGTCATGGTCGATCAGTCTTGCACGCAAAACTACCGACTGGTAGACCCCAATCTCCGTAGCGGCAGAAAGCGGCGAATTCCCCATTCGTCGGCATTGCGCTGTGGTATAAACCAGCTCAGCTGTTACCGCCTGTAACAGTGGAACTCGCGCAGAGTTCGTTCCCGAAAATGCAGACTGCTGCGGGTTTTCGGGGCCGTCTCCGGTGCTGTGGAACGCTGACCGCGCTGCGCAGCAGATTGATTCACCGTAGTTCGCGGCGGGCTTGCGTCCGTCGCAGTTCGTTACCTCTGCGCGTCCGCAAACGCGGTCGCGTGTGTCGAGTGTTCGGTAACTGAGGAGAACGCGTGAAGAACGATTCGTCTAATTCGTGGTGGCGCGCCGGTAAGCGCGTGGCCGTTGTAGGGGGCGCGATCGGTGCGTCCATGGCATTGCTGGCGCCCTTGGCATCGGCTGATCCGGTGACCACGCCGGTCCCGGGCGGCGCGGTGTGCGACCCGGACCTCACCGAGGCATGCCTGTCCGTCGTCGTCAGAAACGGCACGTTCTCGAACAACGGCTTCACCCTGCCGATCGGTGACGGTGACATGATCATCGCCGGCAACCTGGGCGAGGTGGACTTCGTTCCGCGGGACGACGGCAGCAACGGCGTCTACAGCAAGCCGCTGACCGTGCCCGGTGGCGTGCTCGGGATCGATCTTCCGTTCGACAACCTGTTCGGGCTGGCCGCGGTGACGTCGACCGTGGAGGCGGTGGATGCTCCGGTCTTCAACGGGATCATCACCGATTTCGACATGACGCTGCCGGTGAGGCTGAAGATCGACAACCCGTTCCTCGGCGACAACTGCTACATCGGGACCGAGGATGCCCCCGTGGTGTTCGAGTTGAACAAGTCGAACCCGATGGACGATCTGCCCGTCACCGACATCACCACTCCGTATCCCGCGGGAACCGCTGCGATCGACAACATCCAGAACACGGCGACGGATTTCCAGCTCCCGGGCGCCACGGGTTGCGGTCCGTTCGGGATGCTCAACCCGATCGTCAACTGGCGAGCCAAGGTGCCCGCCGAGTCCGGTACGACGCTGACGACGAAGTCCACCGGATTCCTGTTCCCGGCGAACGCCGGGGGCACCGATCCGCTCGACGACTCGGGGACCGGCGCCGGTTCGAGCGGTTCCGGTGGCTCCGGTGGTTCGAGCGGATCCAGCGGTAGCTGATCTCGCATGACGCGCGGGCGTCCCGTCGATCCGTCGGGGGATCGGCGGGACGTCCGTCGGCGTCAGCGCAGGCCGTGGAAGCGGGCCATCATCTTCTCGGTGACGGCGCGCGGCGCGAGGCGGCGCACGGTGAACACCAGCGGTGCCATGTTGCCGACGGCGTAGAGCGGCTTCGGCTTGTCCGCCTCGATCGCCTTGACGACCAGCTCGGCCACCTTCTCGGCCCGGATGCCGCGATCCTCGTTGCGCTGCATCGCATTCGCGACGGTCGTGTAGTCGCCCGTGTAGGGGGATCCGTCGCCGATGTAGCGGGTGCGGCGGTCGCCGATGCCGGTCGCGATGGTGCCCGGCTCGACGGTGGTGAGCCACACCCCGAACGGGCTCAGCTCGCGGCGCGCCGCCGACGCGAACCCCTTGAGCGCGCACTTCGCGGCGACGTACGACGATCGGAACGCGAGCGGAAAGCTCGCGAGCATCGAGCCCACCATCACCACTCGGCCGTAGCCTCGCTCGCGCATCCTCGGCAGCAGCAACTGGGTCAGCTGTACCGCGCCGAGGACGTTCACCTGGAACAGTCGGTCGATCGCGTCGGTGGGCAGCTCCTCGAACGGGCCCATCTGGCTCTCGCCGGCGTTGTTGACGAGGACGTCCACATCGCCCGCGGCCCGCGCGCACGCCTCGATGCTCGTCCGGTCGGACAGGTCCAGGGCGAGGTACTCGACCCCCCTGACCCTCGAGTTGTCCTGCAGGGCAGCGGGATTGCGGGTGGTACCCAGCACCCGGTAGCCGCGCGCCACCAGCAGGCGTGCCACCTCCCGGCCGATGCCGGACGACGCACCCGTCACCAGCGCGGTACGGCCCGCGCTCATCCGAGGCTCCGTCCCAGTGCGCGCCCGGCGGCCCGTCCGGAGAAGATGCAACCACCCAGGAACGTGCCCTCGAGCGCGTTGTAGCCGTGCACGCCGCCGCCGCCGAACCCGGCCACCTCACCGGCCGCGTAGAGGCCGTCGAAGACACTGCCGTCGGGCCGGATCACCTGCGAGTCCAGGTTGGTCTCGAGGCCGCCGAGGGTCTTGCGGGTGAGCAGGTTCAGGCGCACCGCGATCATCGGCCCGTGCGCCGGATCCTGCAGACGGTGCGGCTTGGCGACGCGAATCACCTTGTCCGGCAGGTAGGAACGCGCGTTGTTGATCGCCATCATCTGCATGTCCTTGGAGTAGGAGTTGTCCACCTCGCGGTCGCGGGCGGTCACCTCCCGCTCCACCTGCGCGTAATCGAGCGGGGGACCGGGGTTGATCGCGTTCATGCCGTCGACGAGGTCGCGCAGGTTGTCGCGGACCACGAAGTCCTCGCCGTGCTGCTTGAAGGCCTCGACGGGGCCCGGCGCCCCCTTCTTGACGCGGCCCAGCAGCAGCTTGAGGTCCTTGCCGGTCATGTCGGGGTTCTGTTCGGACCCCGACAGCGCGAACTCCTTCTCGATGATCGACTGCGTGAGGATGTACCAGGAGTGGTCCTGCCCGGTGCTCAGGATGTGCTTCAGCGTGGCGAGGGTGTCGAAGCCGGGGAACAGCGGCACCGGCAGGCGCTTGCCGGTCGCGTCCAACCACAGCGAGGACGGGCCGGGAATGATGCGGATCGCGTGGTTGGGCCAGATCGGATCCCAGTTGACGATGCCTTCGGTGTAGTGCCACATGCGGTCCCGGTTGACGATGTTGCCGCCGGCGTCCTCGGTGATCCCGAGCATGCGGCCGTCGACGTGCGCGGGGACCCCGGTGATCATCCGCTCGGGCGCACGGCCCAGGCGGTCGACGGGCCAATTCTTCTTCACCAGTTCGAAGTTGCCGCCGATGCCGCCGGACGTGACGACGACCGCCTGGGCGCGCAACTCGAATTCGCCTGCGGGAGTGCGCGACGACTTCACGCCCCGCGGCTCGGTGGACGGTTCCAGAACGGTGCCGCGGACGCCGACCACGGCGCCGGACTCGACGATCAGCTCGTCCACCTGGTGCCGGTAGCGGAAGGTGACCTGGCCGCGGCTCGCGGCGTCGAGGACGGGCTCGCGGAAGACCCGCACCACCTCGGGGCCGGTGCCCCACGTGATGTGGAACCGCGGCACCGAGTTGCCGTGACCGTACGCGAGTCCGGCGCCGCGCTCGGCCCAGCCGACGTTCGGCATCAGCCGCAGCCCCAGATCGTTCAGGTACGAACGCTTCTCGCCGGCCGCGAAGTCGACGTACGCCTCGGCCCACTGCCGGGGCCAGTGATCCTCACGGTCACGGTCGAAGCCGGCGCTGCCCATCCAGTCCTGCAGGGCCAGTTCACGTGAGTCCTTGATGCCCATCCGGCGCTGCTCGGGGCTGTCGACGAAGAAGAGCCCGCCGAGCGACCAGAAAGCCTGCCCGCCCAGGTTTTCCACGTTCTCCTGGTCGACGACCAGTACCCTGCGCCCGGCCTTGACGAGTTCGTGTGTCGCGACCAGACCTGCCAGTCCCGCTCCGACCACGATGACGTCGGCTTCTGTTGCCACGGCCTATCTCCTGTCCGTATCGGTACTGCTGCTGTAACTGCTCACGACGGTGACGAACAGGCGCTCGCGCGCCTGCCGCACCGCCTCGTTGTGGGGTTCCATGAGGACCTGGATGCTGGTGCCGTCGTGGAGGGCGACGAGCGCGTGGCCGAGCGCCTCCCGATCGGTGACCCGGCGGCCCGCGGCGGCGAGGGCGTCCTCGATGATCGGCATGATCGTCTGCAGGATCGCGTCCTCCCGTGCCACCATCACGCGGGTGAGTGCCGGGTTGCGCAGTGCGTGTGCGGTGAACTCGGCGGTGATGCGGTACCACGCGTCGTCGACGGGGATGGCCGCGAGGACGAGCGCGACGGCCGGCTCGAGTGTCATGGTCGACGGCCGTGAGGCCGCGTCGGCGAGGGCGGTGCGGATGCCGTCGAGCATCTGTGCGGAGCGCTGCTCCCACATGGCGAGGAACAACTCGTCGAGCGAGGTGAAGTTCGAGTAGAACGCGCCCCGGGTGTAGCCGGCCCGATCGCAGACCTGCTCGACGGTGGAGCGTCCGAACCCCTCCGCCGCGAATACCTCGCCGGCGGCGTCGAGCAGGCGCTGGCGGGTCTCCGCGCGTCGCTTCGTGACCCGCCGGGGCTTGGCGTCGGCGCCCGCGGCGCCGGTCGTGGATTCGGACGTCTGCACTGGTCACCCCCGGTTTCAGGATCGGAGAACCCTTTCGATACAAAACTGTATCCGATGAACAGGGCGCGTACCGTCGGAATTGTGCAGGTCTGGTACGTGAGCTACGGGTCCAACATGTCGCGGGCCCGCCTGGACTGCTACCTGCGCGGCGGATGTCCGGCCGGGGGAGGGTGCACGTACACCGGGGCCCGAGATCCGGGCGCGCCCGCCGACCGCGTCGCCGTCCGACTGCCCGGCACGGTGTACTTCGCGGGCGAATCCCTCGTGTGGGGTGGCGGGCGCGCGTTCTACGACCCGGAGGTGCCCGGTGATGCCGCCGCCTGCGCGTATCTGGTGACCGCCGAGCAGTTCGACGACATCCATGCGCAGGAACCGCCCTGCTACGACCGCATCGTCGATCTCGGGACCTGCGACGGCGCGCCGCTGCGCACGTTCACGTCCGTCGTGGGCCGCGGTGACGTCGCCCCGACCGAGCCGTCGGCCCCGTATCTCGCCACGATGACGACGGGACTTCGCGAGGTGTTCGGTTGGAATTCCGAACGGGCACAGGCCTATCTGCGCCGTTTGGTGGGCTGACCAGGGTACCGTCGGGAAGCCGCACGCTGTGGCGGCGCTCACAGAAAGAGGATCTGATGTCGAATCTGCATGTCGTAGCGACCATTCCGGCCAAGTCCGGATCCGAGAACGTGGTGCGTGCCGCGCTCACCACGCTCGCGGAGGCCACCCGCAAGGAGGATGGCTGCGTGTCGTACGACCTGTACGAGTCGGCGTCGGCGCCGGGCACGTTCGTCGTGGTCGAGGTGTGGGCGGGTCAGGACGCGCTCGACGCGCACATGAAGTCCCCGCACATGCGTGAGGCGGCCGGTGCCTTCGGTTCGCACCTCTCGGCCGCCCCCGGCATCCACCCGCTGCGCCCCGTTTCCTGATCTTGCCCGCGTTTTGCGCACTTACCGGCCCTGTTCGGGCCCGCGGATCAGCGATAAGTGCGCAAATCGCGGTATCGGGGGGTTCCGATCGCCGTGACAGGTGTCCGACATCACGCCGACCGATCTCACGTTTTCGCGTCCTCTGTCGTCAGTAGTGCAGGAGCCCGCAACCGGCGGGCGAGAGGCACGGGAGACCGTCATGACGAAGCTGTATTCCGACCGTCCGTCGGCGCCGGTTCACCGCGTGGTGGTCCTGGGCGCAGGGTATGCCGGGGTGCTCGCCGCCAACCGGATCTTGTCGAGCCGGGGCGGGGTGCCGGGCGAGGACCCGGCCCGGAACTGTTCTGTGGTCGTGGTCAATCCCCGCGCCGACTTCGTCGAGCGCATCCGCCTGCACGAGGTCGCGGCGGGCACCCGTTCGACGGCGGCGGTGCCGCTACGGGACCTGCTGCACGGCGATGCGGAGATCGTCGTGGGGTCGGCGACGGCGATCGACGCGGCCCGGCGCCGCGTGGACGTGGCCGTCGGTGACGGCGTCGAATCCGTCGGATACGACACCCTCGTGTACGCGGTCGGCAGCAACACCGACCGGTCCGTCCCGGGCGTGGGCGAGCACGCCCACCACGCCGGTGACGCCGATTCGACGGAGGCCCTGCGCGCAGCGGTGGCCGCGCTCGCGCCGGGTTCGATGGTGCGGGTCGTCGGCGGTGGTTCGACGGCGATCGAGATCGCCGGTGAGATCGGTGCCGCCCGCCCGGATCTCGCCGTCGAGATGGTGTCGGCGGGTGGCGTGGCCGGCTTCATGCGCGATGCCGCCCGCAGTCGGGTGCTCGCCACCCTCCGCCGGCTCGGTGTCGCGTGGCGGGACGACACCCGCGTGACCGAGGTACGCGACCGCGAAAACTGCTCACCGCCGACGGGACCGTTCTCGGGTTCGACGTGTGCGTGTGGGCCGCCTCGTTCACCGTGCCGGACCTCGCCGCGCGCAGCGGACTGGCGACGGACGCCGCCGGACGCCTCCGCGTCGACTCGACGCTGACCAGTATCGACAGCCCCGCGATCGTCGGCGCCGGTGATGCCGTCGTCGCGCCGCCCGAGGTGGGTGCGCACCTGCGCATGGCGTGCGCGGTGGCGATGCCGCTCGGTGGGCACGCCGCCCACACCGTGCTGGCACGGGTACGGGGCGCGCGGCCCCCGACGCTGTCCCTCGGCCTGGTGGCCCAGTGCATGAGCCTGGGGCGCAAGGCCGGGTACCTCCAACTGGTCCACCCCGACGACCGTCCGCGCCCGGTCGCGGCGTCCGGGCGGCTCGGTGCCATGATCAAGGAGTCGATCTGCCGGATGACCGTCGACAAGATGCGCGCCGAGCGGACCCGGCCCGGCGCCTACAAGACCCCCAAGGGGCCGCGCCCGCGCGCGGCGTCCCGGGTGGTGGAGGAGATCCGATGAATCTCGTTCCCGAATCCTCCGACTACAAACAGCTTTTCGGTGTGGCGTATCGGATGCTCGGCTCGGCCCACGACGCCGAGGACGCCGTGCAGGACGCTGTCGTCCGGTGGCAGGCACTCGGGGACGGTGAGCGGGCGTCGATTCGCGAGCCGCTCGCGTGGATGACGACGGTGGTCAGCCGGATCTGCCTGGATCAGTTGGGGTCTGCCCGTGCCCGGCGGGAGTCGTACGCGGGCATCTGGCTGCCGGAACCGGTGCCCGGCACCATCGGCCCGGCGACCGTGAGCGGACGGCCACCGGATCCCGCCGATGCGGTGACGCTCGACGAGTCGGTGTCGGTGGCGTTGATGCGGGCGATGGAGTCGCTGACGCCGGGCGAGCGGGTCGCGCTGATCCTGCACGACGTGTTCGGTATGCCGTTCGCGGAGATCGGGGACGTCGTCGGCCGGACACCGGATGCGTGCCGTCAGCTCGCGTCCACGGCGCGGCGTCACCTGCGGTCCGCGCCGAGGTTCCAGCCGGAGGACGAGCAGCGGAGGCAGGTGGTGGCCGCGTTTACGGCGGCCTGCGCCACCGGCGACATCGACGCTCTGACGGCCGTTCTCGCGCCGGAGGTGGTGTCCCGCGCCGACGGCGGCGGAATGCCGGGCATCGCGCGGGTGCCGGTGGTGGGTGTCGAGCGGGTCGCGCGATATCTGCTGGGCATCGTCGGACTCAGTGAGGCGCGTGGACTCACGCTGGGTGCGCGGTTCGCGTCGGTGAACAACCGCACCGGAGTGGTCATCTCGTTCGACGATCAGGTGGCCGCGGTCCTGGATCTCGCCGTCGCGGACGAACGTGTCCACGAGATCGCGATCATCATGAACCCCGACAAACTGGGGGCCTGGGCCGAGCCGGTCTGATCCCTCCCTGCCGCGTTTTGCGCACTTATCGTTGAGTTTCGGGCTCGCATATCACCGATGAGTGCGCAAAACGCGGGGGAGCGGGGTTTCACGTGGAACCGGCAGAACCGGACACCCCGTGCACGTCCCGCCATGTCCGGTCGTTCAGGACCGTCGCCGCGACCAGGACCATCCACCCGCTCATCGACAGCAGTTCGACGCGCTGGGCGAAGCCGAGCCAGCTGTGGCTGCCCGACGGGTCGTCGACGCCGACGAGCATCCACAGCGTGCCGACGAGGAACAGCACCACGACGGTGAGCCCGGCCCACCACATCGCCCGCGGTGCGCGGTAGACGTAGATCGCGATGATGAACGCGAGCGCCGAGACCACCGCCGCCGTCACCGACAGCGTGCTCGTGAGTGCGTGCCACTGGTGGGTGAGCGGCACCTGCGCCGCCTCGCACGCGGGCGTCGAACACCGCAGCGGCAGCCGGGAATCGGCGATCGTGCCGACGGCGAACACACCGAGCGCGATCCAGCCGACGACGGTGAGGAATCGCCACGGACGGATGGTCAGCCCCACCAGCGCGGCGATCGTCAGCACGATCCCGGTCAGCAGGTCACCGCTGCGGTAGAGGATCCCGTGTTCCTGATCGGTCGCCGCCAGTTGGCTGGCGAACCCCTCGAACGGGCCCTCCCCGGTGTTCAGGAAGAACGCGAGTACCCACGACGAGTACAGGATCGCGCCCGCGATCAGCAGCGCGGCGAGCAGGTACCGCCGGACGGTCATCGTCACCGCGTCCTCAGTTCCGCGGCTTGGCGAACGGGAAGGCGAGCGACTCGCGGATGCTGCCGCCGGTGATGAGCATGACGATCCGGTCGACGCCCATGCCGAGGCCACCGGTGGGCGGCATCGCGTGCTCGAGGGCCTGCAGGAAGTCCTCGTCCAGTTCCATCGCCTCGGCGTCGCCGCCGGCCGCGAGCAGCGACTGCTCGGTGAGCCGCTGCCGCTGGTCGATCGGGTCGGTCAGCTCGCTGTATGCGGTGCCCAGTTCCATGCCCCACGCCACCAGGTCCCACTTCGCGGCCACGCCCGCAATGGTGGGGTGCGGCCGGGTCAGCGGCGACATCGACGTCGGGAAGTTGGTGTAGAACGTCGGGAACTCGGTCTGCCCCTCCACCAGGTGTTCGTACATCTCCTGCGCGACGGCACCCGCGTCCCAGCTCTTCTGGTACTCGATCTCGTTCTCGTCGCACAGCTTCTGCAGGATCTCCAGCGGCGTCTCGGGGGTCACCTCGACGCCGACCTTCTCGGCGACCGCACCGTGCATCGTCTTGACCGGCCATTCGCCGGAGATGTCGACGGCGACCAGTTCGCCGTCCGGTCCGGGCCGCATGATCGTCTGGCTGCCGTGCGCGGCGACGGCCGCGGCCTGGATCAGCTCGCGGCACAACACCATCATGCGTTCGTAGTCGCTGTGCGCCTCGTACGCCTCGAGGATCGTGAACTCCGGGTTGTGCTTGAAGTCCACGCCCTCGTTGCGGAACACGCGCCCGATCTCGAACACCTTCTCCATTCCGGCCACGCACAGTCGCTTGAGGAACAGCTCCGGCGCGATCCGCAGGTACAGGTCCAGGTCGTACGCGTTGATGTGGGTGACGAACGGGGCCGCGTTGGCGCCGCCGTGGATGCGCTGCAGGATCGGCGTCTCCACCTCGAGGTAGTCGCGACCGGACAGCGTGTCGCGCAGCGACTTCACGATCGCGGTGCGTGCGGCCAGCAGCCGCCGCGACTCGGGGTTGATCGCGAGGTCCACGTACCGCTGCCGCACCCGGGTCTCGGCGTCGGTCAGGCCCTTCCACTTGTCGGGCAGCGGGTGCAGGCACTTGCCGTTCATCCGCCAGTCCGTCGCCAGCAGCGACAGCTCGCCCTTGCGGCTGCGGCCGATGGTCCCGCTGACCTCCATGAGGTCCCCGAGGTCGAAGTCGGCGGAGAACTCGTCGAGGCGGTCACCGACGGCGGTTCGTTCGATCAGCACCTGGATGTCGCCGGACCAGTCCCGCAGCACCGCGAACGCGACACCGCCGTACGTGCGAATTCGCAGCAGTCGGCCCGCGATCCGCACCCGCGTGCCCTCGGGCGAGGCGGCGGCCGCGGCGACCGTGTGGGTCGGGGGATAGGCGACGGGGTAGGGGTCGATGCCCTCGTCGGCCAGGCGCTCGAGCTTGTCCATCCGTACCCGGACCTGCTCGGGGCGGCGGGGCCCGGTCGGATCGACCTTGGCGGGGACGATCTCCGCGGCAATCGGGGCGGCGTCCGGTGCGCTGCCGTCCGCGTGCAGGATCCCGGAGTGCGCCAACGCTTCCGGTACCGCGGTGTGACGGCCGGTGTGGGCGAGGGCGTCGGTGCGGTGACCGAAACTCGGCAGCGTCAGGAAGCCCTCGGCGATGGCCGACGCGATCGCGACGCGGGGCAGCTGCCGGTTGTCGTCGAAGCACAGGTAGCGCGGCGCCCACTCCGGCAGGTACTTCACGTTGGAGCGGTACAGCGCCTCGAGCTGCCACCACCGGGAGAAGAACAGCAGCATCGAGCGCCACACGCGCAGGATCGGGCCGGCGCCGATGCGGGCACCCTCCTCGAACGCCGACCGGAACACCGCGAAGTTCAGCGATGTCCGGATCACCCCGAACTCGTCCGCGCGGGTCGCGAGCTCGGTGATCATCAGTTCGTTGACGCCGTTCGGGGCGAGCGGGTTGCGGCGCATCAGGTCGAGCGAGGCCCCGTTGGAACCCCACGGCACGAGCGAGAGCATGCCCAGCACGCCACCGTCGGGTCCGATCGCCTCGACCAGCAGGCAGTCACCGTCGAGGGGGTCGCCGAGCCGTCCGAGGGCCATCGAGAAGCCGCGCTCGGACTCGGTGTCGCGCCAGCTGTCGGCGCGGGAGATCACGTCGGCCATCTCGGCGGGCGGGATGTCGCGGTGGCGTCGGATCCGGACGGTGACGCCCTGCCTGCGGACGCGGTGCACGGCCTGGCGCACCTGCCGCATCTCGCGGCCGTTCAGGCTGAAATCGCGGGTCTCGAGGATCGCCTCGTCGCCGAGTTGGAGGACGGACAGTCCGCCCCGCTTGTAGGCGGTGGCGCCAGCCTCGCTCGCGCCCATCACCGCCGGAGCCCAGCCGTACTTCGACGCGAGCTCGAGCCACGCGTCGATCGCGTGCGACCACGCCTCCGGGTTGCCGATCGGGTCGCCGCTGGCGAGGCACACCCCGGCCTCGACTCGGTAGGTCACCGCGGCCTTGCCGCTCGGAGCGAAGACGACGGCCTTGTCGCGTCGGGTGGCGAAGTAGCCGAGGGAATCGCCTCCGCCGTACGCGTCGAGCAGCCCGCGCAGCGCCGATTCGTCGTTGCCGGTCAACGCGTTCGATGCCCGCTGCGATCGGAACAGCGTGATCACCGCGGCGAGCAGCGCGAGTGCGCCGAACAGTCCGAGTAGGGTGTTGACGAACGCGTGCGGGTGGCCGTCGAACTGCTCGTTCTCGATCACCACGAGCGCGGTGACGCGGTTGAGGGCCCAGAAGAACCGTTGGCCCGACGGCAGGGTGCCGGGGAACATCTCCACCAGCGCCCAGCCGAGGAGCGTGCCGACCGCGAGACCGGCCACCAGCACCCCGAGGGCTTTCCAGCCGGCGCCGCGTCGGACCCGGGTGTAGAACTCCTTGTGCGCGGCGATCAGGATCCCGATGACCGCCAGCTGCACGACGAACGCGACGGCGGAGTTGATGTTCTTGTCGACCACGGCCGTCACGGCGTTCAACACCGCGAACACCGTCAGGTAGATCGTGAGCAGCCACCACGCGATCCGCTTGCGGCTCGCGAGCGCGGCGGCGACGAGCCCGAGGACCAGTGCCCACGCGAAGCTCGTGTCCGGGGCGTCGAAATAGTAGTTCTCGACGTACACGCGCGGGGTGTGGACGAGGTACCGCAGCGCCGGCGACAGGCTCCACAGGAACACCAGGACGGAGAACACCCCGAGGACGAGTCCCGCGATGTGTGGAACTTCGCTCAGGTGTCCGCGTTTCGGCGCGAGGGAGGACCGGTGTTGTTCCGGGTTCTCCGCCGCATCGGCAGGGGTGCCGGTGCTCGTGGCCATCGAGGTCCTTCCCGTCACGGTGTGGTGTCTGTCTCCAGTGTGAGGCGTCGAAGGGCTGTTTGGGGCGAAGGAGGATGATGGTGGCATGTCTGACGCTGTGGACGCTGTGCCGATCCGTGACGAGTCGATCCGCCTGGGTCAGTTCCTCAAGCTCGCCAATCTCATCGATTCGGGCGCCGAGGCGAAGGGCGTCATCGCCGACGGGCTCGTGAGCGTCAACGGCGAGGTCGAGATCCGTCGCGGTCGACAGTTGCGCGACGGCGACGTCGTGGAGATCGGTGGGATGTCGGCACGGGTGAGCGGTCCCGAGGCGCAGTAACGCTCGGTCCGATCCACCCGCACGGCGCGTCGGCGCCCACTCCCCGACGGACGCCGGGAGGGAGCGGGACGGCATGACGGCGAGTGAGGGTTCGGGGACCACGACGGTCCCGCGTCGGCACCTGCTGTCGCGAGCGTTGTCCGGCGTGCTGGCCGCCGCGATGGTGCTGGGTGTGGGGGAGTTGCTGTCGGTGCCGATCGGCGCGGAGTCCTCACCGTTCTTCGCGGTCGGCTCCACCACCGTCGATCGGAGTCCCGCGTGGGCGCGGGAGTTCGCGATCACCACGTTCGGCACCGGCGACAAGCCGGCCCTGTTCGTCGGCATGAGCATCCTGATCGTGCTGCTCGCCGCGGTGGCCGGGATGATCGAACAGCCGCGGCGCCCGTACGGCAGCGCGATCCTGCTCGCGCTCGGCATCGTCGGGGTGTACGCCGCGACCCACCGTCCCGGCGCCACCGCTGTCCACGCGCTGCCGACGATCGCCGGTGTGGCCGCCGGCATCCTCACGCTGCGGGTGCTCACCGCGCGGGCACGGGTTCCGGAGGGAGCCGCCGTCGAGGTCTCGGGCATGCCACGGCGCACCTTCCTGATCCGGGCTGCATCGGTGGCCGCCGCGGCTGCCGCCGCCGCGGCCACCGGCCGCTACCTGGCGGGCACCGTCTCCGGGGCGATCCGGAACCGCAGCAACCTCACCCTGCCCGGCGTCGCCGCAGCCGACCGCGCGGCTCCGATCGCGCCCGGCACCGACATCGCGGTGCCCGACGCCACCCCCTTCATCACCGCCGACGACGACTTCTACCGCATCGACACCGCGCTGCAGGTCCCCATGCTCACCACCGAGAACTGGCGCCTGCGCATCCACGGCATGGTCGATCGCGAGGTCACGCTCACGTGGGACGACCTGACCGCGCGGACACCGATCGAACGGGCCGTCACGCTCACCTGCGTCTCCAACGAGGTCGGTGGCCACCTCGCGGGCAACGCCACCTGGATCGGCTACCGGATCGCGGATCTGCTCGACGAGGTCGGCGTCTCGCCCACCGCGGACATGCTGCTGTCCACCAGCTCCGACGGGTTCACCGTCGGGACGCCGGTCGCGGTGCTGCGCGACGGCCGCGACGCGATCCTCGCGGTCGCGATGAACGGTCGACCGCTGCCGTTCGAGCACGGCTACCCGGTCCGTCAGGTGGTGCCCGGTCTGTACGGGTTCGTCTCGGCGACGAAGTGGGTGGTGGACTGGGAACTGACACGCTTCGACCGCGCGGAGGCGTACTGGACGCGGCGCGGGTGGGCGGAGCAGGCGCCGATCAAGACGGCGTCGCGCATCGACGTGCCCGCGGCGTTCGGGAGGATCACCGCCGGTCCGAGGGTCGTCGCGGGGACCGCGTGGGCGCAGCACCGCGGCATCGCGAGGGTCGAGGTCCGCGTCGACGGCGGCGAGTGGCAGACCGCGACGCTCGCGCCGCCGTACTCGATCGACACGTGGCGGCAGTGGACGTGGCAGTGGGACGCCCCGCCCGGGGTGCACAACCTGCAGGTGCGGGCCACCGACCTCGACGGCAACACCCAGACCGAGAAGCGGACGGCGCCGATCCCCGACGGTGCCAGCGGATGGCACTCGTGCACGGTCACGGTGTCCTGACCGCGGTCCCGGGGTGTCAGTGGGCCCGACGGTGCTGGCGCGAGACGGCGATCCGCCCGGCCGCCCGCAGCAGGTGCGGTGCGTGGCGCGCGGTACCCAGAATCAGACGATCGATCATGTTCAGACTCAACGGGTTTCGGGACATCGCCCGGGAACTGTCGCAGGTTTCGGTGAGTGCGTACAACCGCCAGTGCCCGGGGACGCCCTTGAGGTCGTGGTCACCACGGTCGGTGAAGACCAGTCCGGAGCCGACGACGAGGTCGCGCACCGTCCGTGAGACCAGCACCTCGTCGGGGCCGGCGGCCGCCGCGATGCGCGCGCCGACGTGCACGGTCATCCCGGTCAGTTCGGTTCCGATTCCCTCGAGTTCGCCGGTGTGCACGCCCGCTCGTACGCCGAGCCCCAGTTGGTGGGCCTGGCGGCACACGGTGCGTGCACACCGGACCGCGGCGACCGGACCGTCGAACACGCTCAGCGTGCCGTCGCCGGCGACGTTCACCAGGCGTCCGCCCGTCTCCTCGACCTCGTTGCGCACCTGGCGCTCGTGCGCGGCGCGAAGATCGCGGTAGCGGCTGTCACCGATCCGGGCGAGCGTCTCGGTGGACGCGACCACATCGGTGAACAGCACCGACGCGAGATAGCGTTCGGCGTCGACGAGCCGACGGACCCCGGTCGCGACCTCCTCGATGTGGTCGAGGACCGGTATCCAGGCCTCACCCATCGAGGTGCCGGGCGGCAGCGGGGGCAGTACGTGCAGCGTGCCGTGCGGAATCGCTGCGGCGATCTGCCGGGAGGCTTCCAACGGGACCGCGCTCCGCGCGGAGTGCAGGACACGGGTGGGGCACTGGACGGAGGCCAGTGTGTCGAAGTAGTCGACCCGGAACAACCATTCGAGGTGTGCGCGGGCGGTGGCGGGGGTCGCCGAACAGCGCTCGAGCAGCGCCATCAGCCGCCGATTGAACGGCGAGTCCTGGGTCGGATCCCACATGGCGATGACCTGGCCGGAACCCCAGTCGTCGTAGACGGCCCGCCATCCGTCGACGAAGCGGTCCCGCGACTGGCCGGTCCACCCCCGCGGCAGGTCCACGCCCTCGCGGAGGGCGCCCTCGACGAAGGGCTGCTGGAAGACCATTCCGGTGACCCGGTCCGGGGCGCGGGCCGCGATCAACGCGAGGGCCCCGCAGGTGCTGCCGATGCCGACCAGGGTGGCGCGGTGCATCCCGACCGCGTCCATGACCGCGAGCACGTCGTCGGCCTGCTGTTCGAGGGTGGGGACGTGGTCGACCGGATCGGACAGGCCGAAGCCGCGGCGCTGGAAGTACACCATCCGGCAGAAGGTCGCGGCCCGCTCGAAGACGTAGTGGATGTGGGGATCGGTCCACATGAGATCGGGATGCAGGCCGATCTCGAGAAACAGGACCACGTCCGTGCTGTTCTCGCCGCCCTCGCCCACGACCTGATATGCCAGCGCGTGCCCGTCACGCTCGACGTACCTCGTTCCAGGCGGGTACATAACCCCAGCGTAGGCCGCGGCCCCGATCCGACCTAGTCGGGTTCGGGCAGTGCGGCCTCGGGTCCGGACACCCCGCCCAGCACGGCGGCGAGGCGTTCGCGGGCGCGGCCGAGGTGGTCGGTGAGGACGTCCACCGCGCGGTCGGCGTCGCCGTCGCCGATCGCGTCGAGGATCTGCTGGTGCTCGGCCGCGATGCTCGACGTGGTGAGCAGGTGTTTGCCCTGCACCTGGACCATGCACAGCCGTACCTCGGAGACGAGGGTCCGGAAGATCCGGCTGGTGCGCGCGCTCCCGACGGCGTCCACGAGCGCGGTGTGGAACCGCATGTCGGGGTCCACCACCGACAGCGGCGCACCATCGGTGAGCACGACGATCTCGGCGTTCGCGGTCACCGCCTGCTCGGGCACGGTCCGGGAGGCCGCGAGTTCGCGCAGCACTTGGGACTCGACCCGGGCGCGGGTGCGGTAGACGTCGCGCACGTCGTCCGGGCCCAGGTGCAGCACCCGGGCGGTCTTGTGCGCGCCCCCGCTGGAGCAGCCCCTCGCCGAGGTGTACGACACCGCCGATCCTGCCGAGGGCGAGGAGTTCATGCAGGCCCGCCGCGTCGCGCTCACCGCCCTCGAACGCCAGGGCAGCACGCTCCTCGACGACCTCGCCGTCCCCGTCCCGCAGCTGCCGGCGATGCTCGCCGCGATCGAGGAGATCGCCGCCCGCCACGACGTGCTCATCGGCACCTTCGGGCACGCCGCCGACGGAAACCCACCATCGTGTTCGAAGCCGCCGACCCCGACGTGACCGCGCGGGCGCGGGCCGCGTTCGACGACCTCGTCGCCGCCTGCCTCGCGCTCGGCGGTTCGATCACCGGCGAGCACGGCGTCGGCGTCCTCGAGGAGCCCTACATGGAGTCGATGGTGGGCGCCGCCGTGCGCGAACTGATGGCGGGCATCAAGTCCGTCTTCGAGCCCACCGGCATCCTCAACCCGGGTCGCGGCTTCTGACGGAACCGAACTTTCCGGCCGCGGATCGCGCGACTGTGACTCGGCAACTGCGCTGTTCGATACATCCTTCAGGGCACCGGACCGCTGAACCTCGGAACTGTGCCGGAGAGGAACGCGTCGAGGCCGACTTCCAGATCCGGGTTGGGCGTCTCGATCCAGCGGTCCTCGAGTCTACTGCCGATTCCCTGCCCCGCTGCCGCGTCGATCATCTGTTTGGCGGCCTGTTGTGTGATCGAGGACCGAGTGGCGATCGTTGCCGCCAAGTCGGCGGCCCGGGACCACAGACTTTCTGCGGGAACGACTTCCGCGACGAGTCCCACGCGTAGTGCCGTCTCGGCATCCATCCGGTCGCCGGTAATCACCAGGCGTTTTGCGGTCGCGGGCCCGAGCGTGCGGACCAACCGAGTGATCGTCCGGGCCGGGTAGATCACGCCGAGCTTCGCGGGCGTCACCGCGAACTCGGCGTTCTCGGCGGCCACACGGAGGTCACATGCCAGCGCGAGCTGTGCGCCACCGCCGATGCAGTATCCCGCGATCGCCGCCATCGTCGGTTTGGGGAACGCCGCCAGCGCCTCCTCCGCATCGGTCACCCGGTCTTCCATGCGGATGCCGGACGCCCGCGCCGACCGTAGCTCGCGGATATCCATCCCGGCGCAGAAGTGCGACCCGGCGCCGGTCACCAGAACCACGGAGACGGCGGGATCGTCCGCCAGCCGGGTGAGCGTGGCCGTCAATTCGTCGAGCATCGCTCCGGTCAGGGCGTTGTGGCGGCGCCGATGGTCGATCGTGATGACCGCTACACGATGTTCGACCGTGGTCAGGACCCGGCCCGGTCCTTCCGGTGTATTCATCCACCCGCCTGGAAGGCATCCACGAGCAGTTTCTTCTGCACCTTGCCCATCGCATTTCGGGGCAGGACGTCCACGACGCGAATCTCGCGCGGACGCTTGTGGATCGACAGTGTCTGCGCGACGAAGTTCGACAGTTCGCGATGGTCGTGGCAGTCGCCGACGATGTACGCGACGATCCGTTGTCCGAGATCGTCGTCCGGCACGCCCACGACCGCGGCCTCCTGGACGCCGGGGTGGTTCAGCAGCGCCTGTTCCACCTCGCCGGCGCCGATCCGGTAGCCACCCGATTTGATCATGTCGATCGATTCTCGCCCGACGATACGGTGGAAGCCCTGTTCGTCGACGACGGCGATGTCGCCGGTCTTGAACCACCCGTCGTCGGTCATCGATTCGGCGGTCTTGTCGAAGTTGCCCAGGTATCCGTCGAAGAGGGTCGCGCCCGCGATCTCCAACTGACCGAGGGATTCTCCGTCGTGTGCCACCGGGTCACCGGACTGGTCCCGCAGCCGGGCTGCGACTCCCCGGATCGGCAACCCCACCCAACCGGGGCGTCGTTCACCGTCGAACCGCGTGCTCAGCGTGATGAGGGTCTCGCTCATTCCGTAGCGCTCGATCGGCGCGGATCCGGTGAGTGCCGTCATGCGTTCGAAGACGGGAACCGGCAGTGGGGCGCTGCCCGAGACGAGGAGCCGTGCGGAGCCGAGCGCTCGGGCAGCGGACTCGTCGGCGCACATGCGGGACCACACGGTGGGGACGCCGAAGTAGAGCGAACCACGGGCCGCTGCATACGATTCCGGAGTGGGGCGCACAGTGTGCACCAGCGGTGAGCCGTGCCGAAGTGCCCCCACGACTCCGAGAATGAGCCCGTGCACGTGGAACAACGGAAGTCCGTGAACGAGGGTGTCGTCCGGACTCCAGTCCCACGCGTCGGCCAACCCGTCCAGCCCTGCCGCGACGGCGGAACGGGATAGCACGACGCCCTTCGGGGCGCCGGTCGTACCCGAGGTGTACATGATCATCGCGGGGGTGGCGGGATCGGGCTCGCGGTGCGTCGATCCCGATCGCGCTCGTACGTCGATCGGGACGTGGGGGAGTGTGACGTCCCCTCGCTGACCGCCTAGCCAGAGTTGCGCGTCCGAGTCCTTCAGGATGTGGTGCCGTTCGGCCGGACCCGAGTCGGGTGGTACCGGTACCGCTGCCACGCCGGCCATGAGGCATCCCGTCACCGCGATCACCGTCTCGATCGTTGCCGTCGCATCGATGGCAACGCTTGTGGCGCCGCCGATCTCATCGGCCACGGCAGCCGCCGCAGCGATCAGGTCGGATCGGGTGAGGGTGTCGTCTCCGACGCGGACCGCGGGTCGGCCGTCGATGCCGGTGCCCGGATCGACGAGCGACTTCAGCAGCGGCCGAGGCGTGAGGGTGGTCATCGGTGAAGGGTCCTTTCTCGAAGTCCCTACCGGACGGCATCGGTCCACATGGTGGACCACCGTGCTACGATGTGGTCCGGCTAATCTATAGCCCGCGATGCTCGACGTCAACCGACGTGTGTGAAAGGTCTTGAATGAACAGCGTTCTCACCGCGCTCCGGGTGTTCGAGGAGGTAGCGGCGGCGCAGCCGGTCGGCCTGTCGGAACTCAGTAAGCGGCTCGACGTTCCGAAGAGCACGGTTCAGCGATGCCTCAAGACCCTGGCCGACGCAGGATGGTTGCGGCCCGCGACCAACGATGCGGGTCGGTGGGTGATCACCGGCAAGGCCTTCAGCCTGGGCAGTGCCCTCTCGGCGGGAGACGACCTGCGGGACGTGGCGCTTCCGGAGCTGAGTCGGCTGCAGGTGGAGACGGGAGAGACCGTTCACCTGGCGGTTCCGGACGGCGACGAACTGGTGCTGGTCGAGCGCCTCGACAGCGCTCACCAGCTACGAGCCTTCCTGCCGTTGGGGACGCGGCTGCCCCTGCATGCGGCGTCGAACGGCAAGGCCTACCTCGCGTCGCTTCCCGACGCCCAGGTCGAGCAGTTCCTGTCGGCCGAGCTCGCCCCGGTGACCGGCCGCACGGTGACCGATCCGGAAGCGTTGCGCAGCGAGATCGCGGAGATCCGCCGTCGTGGGTATGCAGTGACCGATCAGGGACTGCACGACGGGATCGCGGCAGTCGCGGTCGCCTTGCGGGGGCGGGGAGGCGCCGTGCGGGGTTGTTTCAGCGTCTCCGGTCCGGCATCTCGCCTGACCCCGGACCTCTATCAGGAGTACGGCGAGAAGGCGCTGGCCGCACGGGCTGCGATCGAGCGGTTCCTGTCCTGACGGGGAGTCAGGACTGAGTGCGCTTGCTCCGCGCGCGTGTCTTGCCGGCCACCTTCTTCGGCGGTTCGGTCTCGGCCGCAGGCGCTTCGTCAGGCAGCGGCTCGAAGAACATCGCGGTGTTGATGGTGGCCAGCTCGCGACTGGCCGCCTCGTAGAGGCCGGTGAGCACCTGCATCGACCGCACTGCATGGTGCATCTTGGTGGTGATGTCGCTCAGCTCTTCGAGGTTGGACACAAGGGTCTGGCGACGCAGCTGCGCGTACCGATCGGTGATTTCGCGGCCCTTCGCGGTGACGGTGAAGACCGACGAGGTTCCGGACTTGGTGCGTTCGAGAAGCCCCATGCTCACGAGTTTGCGCAGGTTGTACTGCAGGTTCGGTAGGTCGTCGCGATTGGTCAGCTGGGCGATCGTGGCGGTGTCCTTCGACCGTTCCTGCATGCGCACGACGTGCAGCGCGACCACCTCGTTGAATCCCAGATCGAGGTCGGCCGCGACACGAATCGACTGGACCGCGAACCGCTGGAAGCTGCCCTCCACCTGGAGAATTGCGAACTCGAACGCTGTCAGCGCTTCCTCGTAGGCATTCTCGGCGAGGTGCCAGCGCCGTCCTGGTGCCAGTGATTCGGGCTCTCCGGGCGACTGGGGGTCGGTGATGCTCATCTTCTCTTTCGCTGTTCGCTCGACGGTCGACCTGTGGGGTGCAGCGGATGAGTGATTCGCGCTGCGTTGCAACGGTAACAGGGGCAAGCATTGCACTAATTCGTAGATGATCCATAAAAAATCTATTGACGATCCACGGATAACTGATACTGTGACTCGCAACACCAGAGGTGTTTCGACTTCTACAGCACTTGCGGCCCCCAGCCCGGGCCATCGCACAGCTGGCACATCCAGGCAACTGATCAGCCAATCCATCCAGAGCACACGGAGGTCTCTTCGATGACTGCTTCGTCCCACAGCGGCTCGTCCGCCGGCGTCACCCGGCAGTACGCGCCCTACGTCAAAGCCGATTGGGGCTACTCCAACCACTGGTATCCCGCGCTGTTGTCCGACGAGCTCGAGGACGGCACCGTCAAGGGCGTCACGATCGGCGGCAACGACATCGCCGTGCGCCGGTCCGCCGGCAAGGCCTACGCGGTCTCGGATCGTTGCATCCATCGTGGTGTGAAGCTGTCCGCCAAGCCGATGTGCTTGTCGGAGGGCACCATCACGTGCTGGTACCACGGCTTCACCTACGGTCTCGAGGACGGCAGCCTCACCACGATCGTCGGCAATCCCGACGACTCGCTGATCGGCAACGCCGGCATCCGCACGTATCCCGTCGAAGAGGTCAACGGGATCATCTACGTGTTCGTCGGGGACGAGGACTACGGAACCCCGCCGCCGCTCAGCAGCGATCTACCGGCCCGAGTCACCAACGACCCCAACGACACTCCGGTTCCGCACCTGCTGGACGAGGGAATCGTCATCCGGGGTATCCACCGCAAGCTCGTCGGCAACTGGCGTCTCGCCGCGGAGAACGGTCTCGACCCGGGCCACCTCCTCGTGCACTGGGACAACCAGATCCTGGTCGCGCTCGACCGTGCGCTGCCGTTGGGTGTCAACGCGCTGACCGACTCCGCGACCGAGGAGATCGACATTCCGGACGGGCCGAAGGGTGTGATGAACCGGTACGACCGTCCGGACCTGTACCAGCCTGTGCTGGACAACCCCAAGGTCAACATGAAGGCGCGCGGTACGGTGCCGCACTACTTCCGTACCTCGCTCTGGGTTCCGGGCGTCCTCATGGTGGAGCACTGGCCCATCACCGACGTCGTCCAGTACGAGTTCTACGTGCCGATCGACGATCATCACCACGAGTACTGGGAGATCATCGCCACTCGCGCCACCACCGACGAGGACATCGCCGAGTTCAACTTCAAGTACGACAACTTCATGCTGCCGCTGGCACTCGAGGGCTTCAACAACAGCGACGTCTTCGCCCGTGAGGCCACCGAGGAGCACTACACACGTTTCGACGGTTGGAACAACGAAATGCTCTGCGACATGGACTATTCCATCATCGCTTGGCGAAAGATGGCGGCGCGTCACCCGCGCGGCTTCTTCGAATCGCCCTTCCAGGACGAGGACTGACCATGTCGATCGCCCCGACCGACGCAATTCCGGAGTGCGCAGTGACCACTGAGAACAACGTCCACCTGAAGTTCACGGACGGAACCAAGACCATTTCGGTGCCGGCCGGTACCACCATTCTCGAAGCAGCGAACGCGGCCGGTGTCCGACTGGTCAGTCAGTGCACGATCGGCACGTGCGGAACCTGCGTCGGTCGGGTCGCGTGTGGTGACCTCGTGATGCCCGAGGGGCGGGTGTACTCGCTGCGGCAGGACGAGATGGCCGCCGGCCACCGCCTGCTGTGTCAGTCTCACGCCTTCGCGGAGTCCGAGGTGGAACTCGACTATCCGGCAGCGATGCTGGACGAGTACCCGGTGATCGTCACCGCCGCGAAGGTCGGTGCGGTCACCTGGCTCGGTGAGTCGGTGGTGGAGCTGCAGCTCAAACTTCCCAAGTCGGTGCGCTTCTCGTTCCGGGCCGGTCAGTACGTGCGGATGCGCGTTCCCGGCACCGACGAGTGGCGCTCCTACTCGATGGCGTCCGGCGAGCGTGAGCGCAAGAAGTTGGCCTTCACGATTCGAGTGCTCCCGTCCGGTGCGATGTCGGACTACCTGCGCACCGCCGCAGCGGTCGGCGACCAGATCGACCTGGAAGGGCCGATCGGGGGATTCGGGCTGGCGGACGATCCGGGACCGAGCCTGATGATCGCCGGCGGCACCGGCCTGGCCCCGATGCTCTCGATGCTCGAGACGCTGCAGACTGCACGCACCGACTTCCCGATTCGGCTCGTCTTCGGGTGCACCCGCGCGGCCGATCTGTTCCACCTCGACGAACTCGATGCGCGCCGGAGCTTCATGCGCAATCTGGGGGTCCGAGTCGTCGTCGACGAACCCGGCAACGAACTCGCACCCGTCCCCGATGTACTGACGGGCAATCCCGTCAGCGTCCTGACCCCCGAGGACGTCGCGCATCCGCAGACCTCCGCATACCTGTGCGGCCCCCCGGCGATGCTCCAGGCAGCCGAGGTACGCCTGCTCGAACTAGGAATGCCGGCAGAGCGAATCCACGCCGAGCAGTTCCTCCCCAGCTAGATCGCGATCGGACTGCGCCGCGCCGCGGTTCGACTTCCGAACAGAGGCAAGAGATGAGTATTTCCCGTCTGGGCGCTCTGAGCGTCGACGTCACGGACCTCGAGGCTTGGCGCCACGTACTGGTCGACCTCCTGGGGCTCCACGCCCGACCTCGCGCATCCGATCAGGACCCGCTGTTGATCCGAATCGACGACCACCATCATCGAATAGCGCTGTACCCCGCGACCGAGGACCGGATCCGGACCATCACGTGGGACGTGGACAGCCTCGAAGAACTCCAGGCCATCGCGGACCGTGTGACGGCCGAGGGTATTGCCGTCGAATGGGTCCCCGCTGGCCCGCCGGAGGAGCGAATGACGCTGGCGTCCTTCCGGTTCGTCGATGGCGACGGATTTCCGAACGAGGTCCGCTTCGGCCCGACCGTCGATCACCTCCCGCTCGCTCAGGGCGGTGTCATCAGTGGCTTCGTGACCGGCGAGCTCGGTCTCGGCCATGTCGTCCTCATGTGCAAGGACTACCCGGCGGCCGTCGACTTCTACACCCGCGTCCTCGGATTCCGGTTGACGGACTACATCGTGTGGGACGGCGCGGATGCGACCTTCCTGCACTGCAATCCGCGTCACCACAGCCTGGCGCTGATGAACGAGTGCTTCAGCTTCAAGGGTGGGGACTTCAACCACCTGATGCTGGAGGTGGAATCGATCGACGACGTCGGCCGTGCGTACGACCTCATCAACGAGGCCTGCATCGACCTGCAGATGACATTCGGCCGTCACACCAATGACGGTGTGACGTCCTTCTACCTGCGCACGCCCTCCGGATTCGCGATCGAGATCGGGTACGGCGGCGACCTCGTCGACTCGGACGAGTGGGAGGTCAAGACCTTCCGCTCGCCTTCCCGGTGGGGTCACGAACCGCAGAAGGCGGGGTGACCACGTTGTCCGGCGTCGCTTCCCCCTTCTCGGACATCCTGACCGACGAGAACGTCAGTGTCTCCGCGGTCGAGGGCTGTCTGGAACGAATCGAACAGCGCGACAGCGCGATCAAGGCGTGGGCCCACCTCGATCCCGATCTCGCAATGGAGCAGGCCGCGCTGCGCGATGC
The DNA here is from genome assembly GCF_050433545.1 of Rhodococcus sp. BE178. Lineage (NCBI taxonomy): Bacteria > Bacillati > Actinomycetota > Actinomycetes > Mycobacteriales > Nocardiaceae > Rhodococcus > Rhodococcus sp. BE178. Next base: position 326,145 of record NZ_JBNPXA010000005.1, read on the forward strand.
CGAGCCGCGTCGCTCGGCGTTGCACGGTATCCCGTTCGGTCTCAAGGACATCATCGAGACCGGCGATCAGCCCACCGGTTACGGCTCCGAGTTGTGGGCGGGGTGGCGGCCGGAGCGGGACGCGGAGGTGGTCCGTCGACTCCGCCGTGACGGCGGGGTGGTCCTCGGCAAGACGACCACTACCGAGTTCGCCACCTACCGGCCGACGGACACCCGCAATCCCCACGGGCAGGGACATACGCCCGGCGGATCGTCGAGCGGTTCGGCCGCTGCAGTCGCGGACGGTCAGGTGCCGTTGGCGCTGGGCACCCAGACCGCCGGGTCGGTACTCCGGCCGGGGTCGTTCTGTGGCGTGTTCACCCTCAAACCCACATACGGGCGCTGGCCGTTCGACGGCGTTCTTCCCGTCGCGCTCACCTTCGACACGGTCGGGGCGTTCGCGCGTCATCCTGCGTGGTTGGGGGCGGTCGATGAATCCCTCGCCACCGACGGATCAGAGACGCCGGCGGTCACGGTGCTGGCGCCGATACGGGAGTTGCGGGTCGGTGTGCTGCGTCCGCCGTGGGCGGACCGTGCGACGCCGGCGGCCGCCGCGCTGCTCGAGGAGTTTGTCTCCCGTCTGCGCGACGTGGTCGCGGACGTCGTCGATGTGGAGGTCCCGAGTGACCTGATCGCACTCGACGAGGCACACACGCTGCTCATGGCTGCCGAGGCCTCCGCCGCCCTCGCCGGGCGCATCCACCGGTCGCACCCTGACCGGATAAGCGACCAGTTACACAGGTTCCTGCAGGCCGGACGGCAGGCCCCTGCGAGTGAGATCCAGTATGCGCGAACAGTTCTGAGGCGAACGCGTTCCTTCGTGGATCGCGCGTTCGATGAGGTGGACCTGCTGGTGACGTTGGCCGCACCCGGCGAGGCGCCGGCGATCGCCGACGGAACGGGTGACCCCGTTTTCAACAAGCTGGCGAGCGTCAGCGGATGTCCCGCCGTCGGGCTTCCCGCCGGACGCGGCGTGCACGGCCTGCCGCTCGGTATCCAGCTCGTGGCACCAGCGCATGCCGACCAGGCGCTGGTGCGGGTGGCGACCTGTCTTACGGATCGTGTGGGCCTGGCATGGCGGCCCGGTGTATCGGAGGAGGAGACGAACGGTGACTGACGTATCGACCACCACGCCACTACCGCTCGACGACACTCGTCGCGAGATGTACGAGGCCGTGTGCGCGAAGCTGGACGCGGATCGCTTCCGCGACCTGCTCGTCGACCTGATCGGCATCCACAGTCCGACGGGCCGCGAGCGGGCCGCGTCCGAGTTCATGGCTACCCACCTGCGGGATCGGGTCGGCATCGACGCTCGGTACCAGCCGATCTCCGAGCACACCGGGAACGCGGTCGGGGGATTGCACGGCACCGGTGGCGGCAGCCGGCTCCTGTTGTACGCGCCCATCGACACCCACATCGATCCCGATTCGGATGTGCCGTGGGTAGGAAAGTCGTTGCGCCCCGACATGATTCCCGAAGCCAAGGTGGACGGTGATCTGGTCGTCGGGCTCGGCGCCTCCAATCCGAAGTGCATGGTCGCCGGTCTTACCGAAGTGATGCACGCCGTCGTCGACGCGGATCTTCCTCTGGTCGGCGACCTCGCGATCGGATTCGCGGGCGGTGGCATGCCCGTGACGATGAGTGGTCGTGACCACGTCGGGATGAGCAGCGGCGTGTTTCACATGCTCACGCACGGCATGGTGCCCGACCACGCCGTCGTGCTCAAGCCGTGGTGGGCGGTCTACCCCGAGGAACCGGGAATGTGCTGGTTCAAGGTGTCCGTGCGGGGCACGTACGGGTACGCGGGAATATCCAGGGGCACCGAGGGTTTCCGTTCGTCGATCGTTCCAGCGGCGACGGTGATCCAGGAGATCGAGGCGTGGCTGCCCGAGTACACCGCACGCAACACCTCAGGCTCCACCATCCCGGAGGGCTGGATCTCCGCGGTGCGGTCGGGGAGCCCGGACAAGCCGGCGTTCCCGTCGGCCACGACGGAGATCTACCTCGACCTCCGGGTCAACCCGCGGGTGACCCCGGGCGACGTCCGCCACCAGTTCGCGCAGATGATCGCCGACATCGGCCGCCGGCACCCCGGGGTCGACATGGACTGGGAGATGTACGGTTCGCTGCCCGGCGGCATGACAGACCCGGACAACTGGATCGTCCAGTCGTGCCGCCGCGGTTGGGAGGAAGTCGAGGGCACACCGTACGAGACGACGCCCCTGCTCGGCGGCCAGACCGACGGAACGCTCATTCGTAGACTCGGAATTCCCTGTGCCCGAATTGGTTACCCATGGCCGCCGGCCGCCGCGCCGGCAGAACTCAATGAGGGGCTCGGTGGCATGGGCGTCGCCTCGGTCACCGACGTCATGATGGCGACGCGTGCTGTCGCGTACGCCGTCGTCGACACCCTCACCCGTACCAGAGAGGAACTCGACCTGTGAAGCGTGTACTCAACATCGTTCCGGTTCCGGTCCCACCGGAATCCTTGGACGCCTTCGCCTCCCAGCTCTCCGCCGACTTGGTCCACCCCGACTTCGAGAACGTGTTCGTGTCGGCACGCGCGGGCGGTGGCACGCTCGACAGCGCGTACGAGACGACATTGGCCGATGCCTTCGTGCTCGACGCGGGGTGCCGCGCCGAGGAACAGGGCTACGCCGCGGTGTGCGTGAACTCGATGAGCGACTCGGCGCTCGCCGCACTTCGCTCGCGGTTGACGATCCCGGTCGTCGCCCCGAGCCAGGCCACCATGCTGCTCGCATGTCTACTGGGCAAGCGTTTCTCGGTCGTGACGATGTGGCCGCAGTGGCACGAGCTCTACCACAAAGCCGCCCGCGAGAACGGGCTGACCGGACGCCTGGCGTCAGTGCGTGACATCGGTGTCCGGCCCGACGCGGCGGAGCTGCTGGCCGGCAAGGAGGAGTTCGTGTTCGCCGCCGTCGAGCGGGAGGCGCGTGCCGCCGTCGAAGAGGACGGTGCTGACGTCATCATCCTGGGTTCGACCACGATGCACCAGAGTCATGCGTATCTCTCGTCTGTGCTCGATGTGCCCGTCCTCAACCCCGGAGTCGTCGCGTACAAGCTGTGCGAGCTGCTGGTGCAGACCGGCCTCGCGCACAGCAAGCGCGCCTACCCGTCCCCGGAGCGACTGCAGGACGATCTCCTGTCGGCAGTGGCCTCCGTCTTCCCGAGCAAGGACTGACAATGACGACTGAATCCAATCCGGAGATCGGACAGCGCCTGCGCACCGGATCCTTCGACACGAACTACCACGACGTCGGTACCGGCGCCCCGGTACTCCTGCTGCACGGGTCCGGCGCCGGAGTCTCGGCCTGGGCGAACTGGCGTGGGCTGATTCCCGTTCTGGCACAGAACTTTCGAGTGATCGCCCCCGACCTCGTCGGCTTCGGCTACACGTCGCTGCCCGAACCGGCACAGTTCGAGATCTTCGACACCTGGATCGATCAGATCCTGGCCCTGCTCGACGCGCTGGACATCCCGAAGGTGCACGTGGTGGGGAACTCGTTCGGTGGCGGCCTGGCGCTGCACCTTGCGACGCGATATCCGGACCGTCTCGATCGCATCGTGCTTATGGGCGCCGGCGGTGTGCAGTTCGACTTCACGCCGGAACTCGACGCGCTGTGGGGCTATACCCCGTCGGTCGCGAACATGAAGAAGATCATGGACATCATGGCGTACGACCGGTCGCTCGTGACCGCCGAGCTCGCCGAGCTGCGGTACCGGGCGACGTTGCGTCCGGGGGCGCAGGAGGCGTTCGAGAAGGTGTTCCCGCCGCCGCGGCAGCGGTGGCTCGATGCGCAGATCGTGCCCGACGCCGACCTGGCGAAGATCGAGCACGAGGTGCTGATCCTCCACGGCCGCGAGGACCGAGTGGTTCCGGTGGAGGCGTCGCGGCACATGTTCGAAACGATCCCCAACGCGCAGCTGCACGTGTTCGGAAAGTGTGGTCACTGGACCCAGATCGAGCATGCGTCCCGGTTCCAGCAGCTGGTGGGCCAGTTCCTCGGTGAGTCGCTCGGGCGTGAGGAGGCGTCGGCGTGAGTCCGCGTCGAGCCGATTGCCCGCGGCCGGTAGTCGTCGCGGGTGGTGTGGTCCGGTGAGGGTCGCGATCATCGGAGCCGGCGTCGCCGGCCTGTCCTCGGCGAAGGTGCTGAAACAGTTCGGGTTCGACGTCACCGTGTTCGACCGGACCCCGGACGTCGGCGGCGTGTGGAGTGTGACGCGTCGATATCCGGGGGTGACGACCCAGAACAACAAGGGCACCTATGCCTTCTCCGACTACCCGATGCCGCGGGACTACCCCGAGTGGCCGACGGGGGAGCAGGTGCAAAGGTATCTGGCCGGATACGCCGAGAGCTTCGGGTTGCGCCCGCACCTGCGCCTGGGCACAGAGGTGACGTCGGCGACTCAGGACGAGGGCTCCGGGAACTGGTCGGTGACGACCCGTGAGGTCGAGAGCGGCCGAACAGTGGAGCAGCAGTACGACCGACTCGTGATCGCGAACGGCATCTTCTGTGATCCGTTCGTTCCCCCGTATTCCGGTGCGGCGGAGTACGAGCGGGCAGGCGGCCGGCTGTGTGCCGCCTCCGACTTCCACCGTCTCGAGGACGCGGCCGGCAAGGATGTCCTGGTCGTGGGGTACGGAAAGTCCGCGTGTGACGTCGCGGAGGCCCTGAGCGAGGTCACGTCCTCCATGACGGTGGTGGCCCGCGAGGTCACGTGGAAGATGCCCCGAAAGCTGGGAAATGTGCTGAACTACAAGTACATCCTCCTCACTCGACTCAGTGAGGGGATGTTCGAGCACATCGAGCAGCGCGGATTCGGCCGGTTTCTCACCGGCCCGGGCAGGTTTCTCCGCAACGGTCTGCTCGGCGCCGTCCAGGCGATCACACAGCGGCAACTCCTTCTCGATCGCGTCGGATTGGTTCCCGAGGGGTCGTTCGAGCGGATCGTGCGGCACGCGGTGAGCCTCGCGACGGAACAGTTCTACGAGAAGGTGGCCGACGGCACGATCGGAGTACGGCGAGGAGCGGTCATCTCCTCGCTGCACGAGAAGGACGGCAAGCCGGTCGCCGAACTTGGCGACGGCGCAGTGGTGCCCGCGGACGTCATCGTATGCGCCACCGGATTCGAGCAGCGGGTGCCCTTCCTGACCGATGAGCTTCAGTCACGGCTCACCGACGACGTGGGTAACTTCCAGCTCTACCGGCAGATCCTGCCGCTCGACGTCCCCAATCTCTACTTCGTCGGCTACGGCTCGTCGCTGTTCAGTCCACTCAGTGCCGAGGCCGCCGCGCTCTGGACGGCCGATCACATGCTCGGTGGTGCCCGGTTGCCGTCACTCGAGGACCGGCGTGCCTTGGTCCGCACTCGGCTGGACTGGATGGTCGAGCGCAGCGAGGGTAAACCGGCTCGCGGAACGAACATCATCCCGTTCTCGTTGCGGCAGGTCGACGAGGTGCTCGACGAGATCGACGCGAATGTGGGACCCCTGACGCGGCTGGCGCAGTGGTTCCTGCCGGCGCGCCCGGCGTCCTACCGGCGGTCGACCCGCGTGCTGCTGCGGCGCCACGGCATCACCGCGGCGTCGTCTCGTAGCTAGAAGGCGGATGCAGGGGGCCTCGACTGTCGTCGCGCCCCCTGCGCCCGCTACATCTCGTGGCCCGGTCGACCGTTCTGCCCGGTCAGTGGCGATGATCCAGCCCGCGAAGCCTGCGCCGCGCGGGATACTCGTGCGAGGAGGTGCTGCCGTGGCCGAGTTCAGTGTGCAGGATGACCGGATTGTCCTGAGGCTGTCGCGTCTCGAACGGATCGCCGGAGTGCACGGTGATGTCACCGTTCCCGTCGAGCAGATCCGCGAAGCCGACGTGGTCGCCGATGCGTTCGCCAACATCCGCGGCATGCGAGCGTCGGGCCTCGGTGTTCCACGACGCCTGCGCATCGGGACCTGGCGGGGTGGGGGAGTGCGCACCTACGTTGCCGCGCGTGCCGGCGTGCCGGCCGTGCGCGTGCGCACCGTCGGCCGTGCGGCGGGCGCGGAGTTCGACGAACTGATCGTGACCGCGGCCGACGCGGCGGATGTCGTGGCGCGGATCCGCGCCGCCGCCGACGCCGACCGGCCGGGGACGGCCGAGCGGGACGTGGCGTTCGCGTCGTCGGACGGCACTCGCCTCGCCGGCACCCTCACCGTCCCCGCGGGCGCCGAGGCCGGACCGGTGGCGTTGATCCTCACCGGCTCGGGTGAGATGAACCGCGACGGCGACCATGCGAAGCTTCCGATCGGTGTCAGCCGGGCGCTTGCGGAAGCATTGGCCCGCAACGGGATCGCGTCGCTGCGCTACGACAAGCGCGGTGTCGCGAAGTCGGGTGGCGACTACTATGCGACGGGGTTGACCGACAACCTTGCCGACGCGGCGGCGGCGATCGAATGGCTGCGCAGCTCAGCGGGTTTCGCGCGCGACGCGGTCGGGGTGATCGGCCACAGCGAGGGTGCGTGCCTGGCGATGGCGCTCGGTGCGGACCGGACGGTGGATCCGTCGGCGGTGGTGTTGCTCGCCGGACCGGCGGTGACCGGCCGGGAAGTGCTGCTCTGGCAGTCGGGGAAGGCCGTCGACGGGTTGCCCGTTCCTACCCGTGCGATCCTGCGCGTGCTGCGGGTGGATGTGAAGGCCAGACAGCGCAAGGCACTCGACAAGCTGTATCGATCGACCGGCGACGTCGCGCGGATGGGTGGCCGCAAGGTCAATGCCCGCTGGTTCCGGGAGTTCCTCGACTTCGATCCGAAACCGCTACTGCAGAAGAATCATTCGCCGGTGCTCGCGATCACCGGCGCGAAGGACTTGCAGGTGGATCCCGACGATCTGGCGTCGATAGCGGCGCTCGTACCGGACGGGGTCGACACCGTCCGGATGCCGGACCTGACCCACCTGCTGCGCCGCGATCCGGCGCCGCCGTCGCTGCGGGTCTACCGGAAACTGGTGCGGCAACCGGTGGATCCCGAGGTGCTGTCGCTGGTGGCCGCCTGGACGGCCGGCCACCTGCGACGCGTCTGACGGACTTACCGGACGACGACGACGACGCCGTCGTCGTCGCTGTAGACCGTCTCGCCCGGGTTGAAGGTGACGCCGCCGAAGGAGACGGGAACGTTCTTCTCGCCGGAGCCGGTCTGGGTGCTCTTGCGCGGATTGGTGCCGAGGGCCTTGATGCCGATGTCGAGGGTGCGCAGGATCGCGGAGTCGCGGACTGCGCCGTTGACGATGACGCCGGCCCAGCCGTTGGAGACGCCGCGCCCGGCGATGATGTCGCCGACGAGGGCGGTGTGCACGCTCGCGTCGCCGTCGACCACCAGGACGCCGCCGTTGCTGGGCTCGCTCAGGGTCTGCTTCACCAGCAGGTTGTCCTGGAAGCACTTGATGGTGGTGATCGGGCCGGAGAACGCGGCCCGGGCACCGAACTGGATGAACTGGGTGTCGCAGCTGCGAATGTCCGGTCCGATCTCGTCGGCCAGATCGGCGGTCGCTACCTGCTCACTCATGGTTTCTTCCCTTCGTCGGTTCGCGCGTCCACCATAATTGACCGGTCGGTAGCTTGTGGAGGTCAGCCGCGCCCGTGGCGGCGCTCGTAGTCGTCACGGACCCGGTCGGCGCGACGCTGCGCCTTCTCGGCGACCAGCTCGGGGTCCAGGCCGTGGCTGTGCAGGCGATGCCGGCGGTACACCTGCATCAATGCGATCGCGAAGTAGACCAGCGGCAGGAACAGCAGCGCCATCATCGCCAGCGGCACCCACACGGGGCCGGGGATCAGCAGGAACAGCGCGAGGATCGGCAGGATCGGCAGCGTGAACCGGATGAGGTAGCGCACCGACGCGCCCGGACCGACCAGGTCCTGGCGCACCCAGTCCTGGTACTCGTCGGGCAGCGTCCGGCCGAAGAGGTACCCGACGTACTGCCCGAACGTGGGGCGCTGTGGTGCGGACATGGGTCCAGACTAGAGCGGCCCGCAACGGGAACGAACCTAGGTCTCGTACCGAACATTTGCTACCGTCGCGAACGGGCAGACGATGAACTCGACATCTGCACGGCAACAGGAGAATACGTGGACCACACGACGACTGCCGGTGGGCCCGCACTGAGCGTCTGCCTCGCCGCGACGGCCGGGTGGCCACTCGGCGATTCGCTCGCGATGCTCGATCGGATCGGCGCCCGGCGTTTCGGCGTCCTGGCCGCCACCCTGGGCGCCCAGGGCTGGGACACGGCTCCACTCGGCCTGGCAGGAACGGGGTCTGATGCGGACCCTCGCCGACAACCTCGATGCGATTCACCTCGTCCAGCTCGGCGACCACCGGGTCGAGGTCACGTCGGTGCCGAACCGCTGGGTGCCCGGCGACGGGCACATCCCGCTGGATCGGCTGGTGCGGGAGGTGCGCGAGTTGGGTTACGCGGGGCTGGTGGATCTCGAGCTGCTGGGTCCGGCGATCGACGACGAGGGCCCGGAGTCGGCGCTGGGGCGCGGGTTGGACTGGATCCGAACGCACGTCCCCGTTCCGGCCGGGATCTGATCGACGGGCTCAGGCGTACAGGTCGGTGATCCGGTCGGCGAAGTTGTCGACGACCTTCTTGCGCTTGAGCTTCATGCTGGGCGTGATCTCGCCGTTCTCGATGGTCAGTTCGCGTTCGAGGATGGTGAACCGCTTGATCTGCTCCCACCGGTTGAGCCCGGTGTTGAGTTGGTCGATGTAGGCACTCATCATCGCGATGGTCGGTGCCGCCGCGGCGACCTCGCGCATCGGCCGATCGCCCATGCCGTTCTCCTGGGCCCATTCGGCGATCGCCTCGCCGTCGAGGCTGATCAGCGCGACACAGTACGACTTGCCCTCCCCGTGCACGATGATCTCCCCGACGTACGGGCAGATGCCCTTGAACGTGGCCGCGATCGCGGACGGTGCGACGTACTTGCCGTTGGACGTCTTGAACATGTCCTTCTTGCGGTCGGTGATCCGCAGGAACCCGTCGGCGTCGATCGTGCCGATATCACCGGTGTGGAACCATCCGTCGCTGCTGAGGGACTCGGCCGTGGCGTCCGGATTGTCGTGGTAGCCGCTCATCACTCCCGGACCCTTGATCAGGATCTCGCCGTCCTCCGCGATCTGCACGTCGGTGCCCGGGATGGGCCAACCCACCGTGCCGAACCGGTACGCCGTCGGCCGGGCCACGAGCGACGCGGCACTGGTCTCGGACAGCCCGTAGCCCTCGAGGACGACGATGCCGACGGCGTCGAACCATTGCGCCACATCGTGATCCAGCGCCGCCGAGCCGGAGATGAAGAACTTCAAGCGTCCGCCGAACCGGTCCCGGATCTTCTGGAACACCAGCCGGTCGGCGAGGGCGTACTGCGCCTTCTGCATCGTCGACGGTGTCCTGCCGGCCTGCCGTGTCTTCGACATCGCCAACCCCACGCCGATCGCCCAGTCGAAGATCTTCTCCTTCACGCCGCCTTCGGCTTTCACCGTGCCGACGATGCGCGCGTACGCCTTCTCGAAGATGCGTGGCGCGGCGCCCATGAACGTCGGCCGGACCACGGCGAGGTTGTCGACGATCTTGTCGACGTGTCCGTCCACGGCGGTCGCGAATCCGATCTGCAGCGGCAGCGTCAGCAGGATCTTGCCGAACACGTGCGACAGCGGCAGCCACAGGTACTGCAGGTCGTCGGCGTCGAGGATCCCGACCGCGTCGATCGCGGCGGCCTCGTACGTCCACGCCGAGTGCGGCAACCGCACGCCCTTCGGTCGACCGGTGGTGCCGGAGGTGTAGATCAGTGTCGCGAGGCTGTCCGGCGAGATCCCGGCGATCCGCTCGTCGACGGCGTCGGGCCGCTCGGCCAGCAGGCGCTCGCCGAGGGCGGCGAGGTCGTCGAACCCGACCACCCACTCGTCGTCCGCGGGTGCGGTGCCGTCGACGAGCACCACGCGCTGCACGTCGGGGATCTCGGCGCGGTGCTCGCGCAGCTTCGCGAGCTGGGCCTCGTCCTCGGCGACCACGACCCGGCTGCCCGAGTTCGCGATGATGAAGGCGACGTCGGACGCCGTGGTCGTCGGGTACACGGTGGTGGTCGCGGCGCCCGCGCACATCACCGCCAGGTCGGCGAGCACCCACTCGTACCGGGTCATCGACGCCAACGCGACGCGCTGCTCCGACTCGACGCCCAGCGCGATCAGCCCGGCCGCCAGCGCGCGCACCCGCTTGCCGACGTCGGCCCACGTCACGCTCGTCCAGCCCGCACCGCCCGGACCGGGGAATCGGAAGGCCTCCGCCTGCGGGGATGCGGCCACCCGATCGATGAACATCCGGGCGACCGACGGCGCCCGCTCCTCGATCTTGGACCAGTCCACGACCTCGTCTGACGCGCGCGAAGCTGTCATAACCCGAGTCTAGAAACCCCCCGCGAACCCCTGAACGGGAATTCACGGCACGGTTCGGTCTCGAAAGTGCGCCGTGCATTCCCGTTCAGGGATTGATCAGCGGAGGTCCCGGCGGCGCAACGCGGCCAGTCCGGCGAACAGGAGTGCCGCGGCGATCAGCAGCAACCAGACGATCGGGGCGGCCTGGAACTCGCCGCCGGGCAGCTTGGGGAGGTGGGTGAACGGGACGACGTCGAGCAGGGGCTGCGGCAGATCGGCGACCATCCCGAACACGTACAGCGCCATCAACGTCCCGAACACCGCCCAGGCCGCGGGTGCGAAGCGCGGCAGCACCCCGAACAGTGCGACGGTGATGCCGGTGACCAGCCAGACGGCGGGCAGCTGCACCAGAGCGGCGCCCAGGATCCGGGGAACCTCGCCACCGATGTCGTCCACCGACGCGCCGTACGCGAACCCGGCCGCCAGTCCGGCGACGGTGAGCGCGACGGCGGGGCCGATCAGCGCGAACAGGATGTGGCTCATCGCCCACCGGTCCCGCCCGATCGACGCGGCGAGGATCGACTCTGCCCGGCCCGACTCCTCCTCGTCGTGCAGTTGCAGTGTCGCGGAGACGGTGTAGGCGCTGGACACCAGCCCCAGGATCGTGAAGGCCATCGCGATGAACGAGTCCTCGAGCGCCGACGGCCCACCGAGCCGCGCCAGGACCTGGGTGATGAGCTCGCTGTCGCCCAGCTGATCGCTGACACCGTGTGCGGCGCCGCCGATCACGAGTGCGAACACGGTCAGGCCCACCGTCCAGGCGATCATCGACCCGCGCTGCGTGCGCCACGCGAGCCCGACGGGGCCGGCCAGCGACGGCGGCGATGCCGCGGGCCCGGGCCGTTCGGCGATCAGACCGGCGCCGAGGTCGCGTCGGGACAGGAGGCGGTACGCGACGGCGACGAGTACGACGGTCGTGACCGCCGGTAGCAGCAGCACCCACCAGCGTTCGTCGGCGTACGGCCGCACCTGCTGGGCCCAGCCGATGGGGGACAGCCACGACAGCGTCCCGGAGGTAGCGTCGCCCACCGCGCGGAGCAGGAAGGCGAGCGCGAGGACGGCGAAGGCGATGCCGCGCGCGAGCCGTGCCCCGGTGCTCACCTGGGCGGCCACACCGGCGACGCCGGCGAACACCGCACCGGCGCCGAGCACCGCGGCGCCGAATGCGATGGAACCCGTTGCGCTGGTACCGATACCGATCAGACCGAGGGTGCCGACGAGCGCGCTGATCGTGGCGCCGATCCCCGCGACGAGCAGCGCGGCGGTGAGGCCCGCGTACCGGCCGACGGACGTGGAGTCGAGTAGTTCGGTACGGCCGGTCTCTTCCTCCGTGCGGGTGTGCCGGACGACGGTGAGGATCACGGCGACGGCCAGGAACGTGAACAGGTAACCGGCACGCCACGTGGTCAGGGCCCCCACGCTCGAGCCGAAGATCGGTCCTACCAAAGCGATTTCGGACTTCAGGGCCGCGGTCGACTCCGCGAACGCGGTGCGGGCGGCGTCGGTGGTGTACAGCCCGGCGATGGCCTTGCCGTACACGATCGGCAGCAGACCGATCGTGATCGACCACGCCGGCAGGATCAGCCGGTCACGTCGCAGGCACAGGCGTAGCAGTGCGCCGGTCCCGGCAAAATGGGCGGGCGACCGTCGATCCGTCCGGACCGACGCGACCGGTGCGGCGGTGGTGGTCATACCCGCACCTCCTCCGTCAGCTCGTAGTGCCGCAGGAACAGTTCCTCGAGCGTCGGGGGCGTGCTGACCAGACTCCGCACCCCGATGTCGCCGAGCGTGCGAATCAGCGTCCCCAGGGCGTCCGCATCCACCTGACAGTGCAGGGTGCGGCCGTCGAATCGAATGTCCGCGACCCCGGGAATGGCGGCCAGGTCGCCCGGATCGGCGGTGAGTTCGGCGGTGATCGACGTGCGGCTGAGATGACGCATCGAGTCGATCGTGCCGCTCTCGACCGTCCTGCCGGACCGGATGATGGTGACCTTCTGGCACAGCGCCTCCACCTCCGACAGGATGTGGCTCGACAACAGTACGGTCACGCCGCGCGCGCCTGCCTCGGCGATGCAGTCACGGAAGATCTTCTCCATCAACGGATCCAGGCCCGACGTGGGCTCGTCCAGCAGCAGCAGCCGGGCGTGTGACGAGAACGCCGAGATCACGGCGACCTTCTGCCGGTTGCCCTTGGAGTAGGTGCGCGCCTTCTTCCGCGGGTCCAGGTCGAACCGTTCGATCAGGTCGGCCCGGCGTGCGGTGTCGAGGCCACCGCGCATCCGCGCGAGCAGGTCGATGATCTCGCCGCCCGTCAACGACGGCCAGAGCGTGACATCGCCGGGTACGTAGGCGATCTCGCGGTGCAGTTCCACCGCGTCCCGCCACGGGTCGCGGCCCAGCAGTCTCGTCGTCCCGCCGTCGGCGCGGAGGAGTCCGAGGAGAACCCGGATGGTGGTGGACTTCCCGGCGCCGTTGGGGCCGAGGAAACCGTGCACCTCGCCCTCGCTGACCGTGAGATCGAACCCGTCGAGGGCGCGGGTGGCGCCGAACGTCTTCACGAGCTTGTCGATTTCGATGATGTTGGTCATGCCTTCTCCTCGGGAGACGGAATGTGGGGCAACGGATCGGCTGAAGGGTCCCTTTACGCGCTGCGGGCGCACGAGGGGTCCCTTCAGCCCGGGTCGGGGTCGGGGTGGACGCCGGTGTAGGCGTCGAGCATCGACGAATCGACGAACAGTCCCTCGGTGTAGACCTCGAGGCCCGGCAGCATGATCTCGTCCGTCATGTCGCGGATCGCGCGGGCGTAGTCCGTGGACCGGTCATCGTCGGACCGCATCTGCAGGTAGAGCAGGGTCGACCCGAGACTGTTCATGGTGAGGTAGCGCGCGCGTGCGGTCGGGTCGCGACTTGCGCGCACCCGCCCCTCGGCGACCGCCGCCTCGAGGTACGCCTCGACGCCCGCAACCATGTGCTCGAACAGTGACGTCGCGAGCCGCCCCCCGGCCTGGAAGCTGCGTACGAGGTACGCCACCAGGGGCGCGTACCGCTCGAGCTCCGACAACGAGGAGAGCATGCGCGCCGGACTGGACGCCGTCAGCACATCCGTCTTCTCGGCGATGATGATGCCGAGGACCTCCTCGTCGCACACCGCCCGTAGGCCCTGTTTGGAGCCGAAATGGTGGTTCACCAGGCCGGGCGAGACCCCCGCCGCGGTCGCGACGGCGCGGATCCCGGCGTCGAACCCCTGTTCACCGAACACGCGGATCGCGGCATCGCGGATCCGGGCGCGGGTGTTGAGGTCCCGGTCGGACGGAACAGCCATGGCTGAACACATGTTCAAAGTCTTACTCGCCTGTTCAACCCCCGCAAGGGGACGGCCGCGTTCCTGACGGGATCTTGACGGGAAACCGGCACAACGATTTTGGTCCCAACAAACACCCGATTGTGTTAGCTTCGCGAACAATTGACCCGCGATCCGGGCCTGCTGAAGTGAGGATGGACTTACGTGACGCTGAACATCGCCGACCTGTACGAAGCGGTCGCGGATGCGATTCCGGACCGGGTGCCGGTGGTGTGTGGGGACGAACGCCGGACCTACGCCGAGCTCGACCGCCGGGCCAACCGGCTCGCGCACCACCTCGAGTCGGTGGGAGTGCAGCCCGGGCAGCACGTGGCGGTCCATATGCGGAACCGGATGGAATACGTGGAGGCCCTGCTGGCCTGCATGAAGATCCGCGCGGTGCCGATCAACGTCAACTTCCGGTACACCGACGCCGAGCTGGTGTACCTGTACAGCAACTCCGACAGTGTCGCGCTCATCGTCGAGAACGAGTACCTCGCGACCGCGGGCGTGGCTCTGCCGCAGTGCCCGGGCATCGGGCACGTCGTCGTGGTCGGCGAGCACGACGGGCTGCCGGCCGGTTTCGAGTCCGTGACGGTGGTCGACTACGAGGACGCCCTCGCCGCGCAGCCCGACACCCGCGGCTTCGGACCGCGCAGTTCGGACGACCACTTCGTGATCTACACGGGCGGCACCACGGGGATGCCGAAGGGCGTGGTGTGGCGGCACGAGGACTTCTACTTCGCGGCGCTGTGTGGTGGGAACGTCGGCGGCGCCCCCCGACGTTCGCTCGAGGAGGTGGTGGCCGGCGCCACAGCCAACACCGAACCCTCTGCGTACCTGTTGATTCCGCCGCTGATGCACGGGGCGGCCATCTATTCGCTCCTCATCGCCTTCCTCATGGGTGAGCGGCGCGTCCTCACCCGTACGTTCGACCCGGCCGACGTGCCGCGTCTGGTCGAGGCCGAGCAGCTCGCGGGCATCACGGTCGTCGGCGACGCCATCGCGCGCCCGATCGCCGACGCCATCCGCGAACACGGGGCGGGCCACGACCTGAGTTCGTTGAAGATGATGGGCTCGGGCGGTGCGCTGTTCTCCCCGAAGCTCAAGGACGAACTGCGCGAGATGATCCCGGGCCTGACGATCAAGGACGCCTTCGGCGCGTCCGAGACCGGCCACGACGGCATCGTCGAGTTCGGCGAGGACGGCACGAAGCGAATCCGCTCCAACCCCAACATGATCCTCGTCGACGAGAAGTTCCGGCCGATGTCGCCGGGCTCCGACGACGTGGGCTTCATCGCGCGCAGGGGACACGTGCCGCTCGAGTACTACAAGGACGAGGCGAAGACGGCCGCCACGTTCCCGGTGGTCGACGGCGTGCGGATGGCGATCCTGGGCGATATGGGTCGGATGGAGGAGGACGGCACCATCCTGCTGCTCGGTCGGGGATCCACGTGCATCAACACCGGCGGCGAGAAGGTGTACCCCGAAGAGGTGGAGCAGGCACTCAAGACCCACCCCGCCGTGATGGATGCGCTGGTGGCCGGTGCCCCCGACGTCCGGTACGGGGAGCGAGTCGCAGCGGTGGTGCAGTTGCGGCCCGGCTTCGACGACGCCGATCCCGGCCAGATCGCCGAACACTGCCGCGTTCACGTTGCGGGCTACAAGATTCCGCGTGCCGTGGTGGTGGTTCCGTCGATCCGGCGGTCGCCCAGTGGCAAGGCCGACTACCGCTGGGCGCGCGAGGTCGTCACGGCGGGCTAGGTCTGCCGGGATTATCCGCCGCACATGCGTGGGGCCGGCAGTCGTACGACTGCCGGCCCCACGCATGTGCCGATCCGCTCACGGCGGCAGAGTCGAGATGTCGACCGCGAACTCCGTCGGCGAGAGGTTCTGGATCAACAGACGGGTGACGATCAGCCCAGGATGGCGCGGCGGTCGCGGTCCGGATTCGCGAGCAGCAGTGCCGCGACCGCAGCGATGGCGGCGAGGATGCCGATCACCTGAAACACCAGGGTGTAGCCGGCCGTCGGGGTGGCGGCGTTGTCGATGATCACGCCCGTCGCATACGGCGCAATGAGCCCACCGATGGCCATGGTCGCGAGGAAGGCGCCCATGGTGCCGGCCGTCTGCTGAGGTGGGCACAGCTCCGAGATGGCTGCGTTGATGAGAGGAAACGCCATGCTGGCGGCACCGTAGCCGATCGACAACGCAATAACCGCCAGCATCGGTACGTCGACGAGGGGCAGCGCCGCCAGAACAATCCCGCAGACCAGCACGCCGATGCACGGAACGATGATCCGTACCGTGCGGGAGCTCGCGCCACGTCCCATCAGTCGGTCTGTCACGAATCCCGAGGTGATCAACAGGATGAGTGTGACGATGGCGGGTATCGCGAGCATCGATCCGGCCTGCAGCGCGCTGTACCCGAGGCCACGTTCGAAGTATGAAGGGAGCCAGGTCAATACCACAGTAGACAGGCCGTAGACGACGATCGTGAGCGCGCCGCAACTGACGAATGTACGGGAGAGGAGGATCTTCCGCCACGGAACGCTCGCCACGGCGTCGTCAGCATCGCCGGCCTCGGCCTTCGGTGCCTTCCCCGTGTAGGGGCCCTCGGTCCAACCGATGAGCCAGCACACTATCCATGTGACGCCGAGGACGGTCAAGACTGCGACGGTGGTTTTCCAGCCGTAGTTGATGGTGATGAACGTGAGGACCGGGGCGAGCAGGATCTTCGCGATGGATCCCGATGCCATGAGGAAGGCGCCCGGCAGGCCACGCTTGTTCGGTGGATGCCAGGAGTAGGTCGCAGTGTGCATGAGCGCAGAACTCGGACCTTCGGCGAGTCCCAAGAGCATCCGACCCACGATGAGGGTCACCAGGGATGCCGAGATCAGCAGCGGCAGCATCACCACCGACCATGCTGCGGCGAGGATGAGCAGCGCCCAGCGCAGCGTCAGGTACTTGTTCAAGGGACCAGCGAAGAAGCCGCCGATCGTGAAGGTGAGGAAGAACAGCGAGCCGACCATGCCGATCTGGGCGGAGGTGAGGCCCAGTTCACGGGCCATCGGCTGGGCGATGATGCCCAGGACGGCTTTGTCGGCATAGTTGATGATGTAGAGAAACACGACGAGGCCCGTCATGCTCCAGGCGCGGCGCCGGTTGTCGGGTCGGCTTTGGGCGACTATCGGAACAGCAGTCTGCTCTGCGGTCATTCAGTCATTCCTTCGGGCTGATGCTCTCGACCCTCGTGGGCTGAAGCTCTGGATGTGGATGATTTGTTATTACGTTGCGCAAGAGAGTGATCCACTCGGGTATGGGCGGCAGTCGACCGCTCCGAAGGTGCGTGGTTGTGCCCGGGTGCGAGTGGAAGAGGCGATGCGGGGAGTCCCGCATCACAGACAATAGCGATGAGTGTCCTATCGAACAAACAATTGATTCGGGTGGATGTGATGGCGTCCTATCGGGACTGGGCTGAAGGTGTACAGACGTCCGGCTGTTGATGGAGTGCAAGACCACCGATTCCCCGTCATGAGCTTCGCTCTACGGAATCGGTTGATGCGCAACGTTATCGAGTTGCAGGGCTGAAGTCTTAGAGCAAGCCGGAATCGCAGTGTTCGCGGCGGTGGTCGGCGATACCGGGGTGCCTAGCTCAGGGGGAATCGTTGCTTGACGCAGTCGGTGATGACGTCGGCGACGCAGACTGCCCGCTATGCCGCACACTCTGAGTGCGGCGGTCACAGCACTCCTCGAGTGTGGACTGCGTGCCGCATGCGCGTCCCGCATGCGCGTGCCGGCTGCGCGTCAGTTCGGTCGTCGCCGGGTGGGCCGAAGGCATGCCCGGTCGCCATGTGGATTGTCTGAGTCGGTTCGGGCTTCCTCAGCATCGGCTGAACATCCCTTCGAGTGTGTGACCTGACTCACCGGGTATGAGCCAGGACTGATTGAACCGCTGCGACGCCGCTGATGTCAAGACCGATCTATCGATCGGTAAGTCAATATAGTGCCTGTACAGCGCCTTCTTAGTCCATTCGTTTCTGTTTGACAGAGATGGATTCTCACAATGCGCTGGTGTCGTGACCCGGCGCGTGCGCCGACGATGGCCCGTCGTCCCGGTGCGGTCGCGCCGTCCAGCAGTTGCGGAGGCCACGGTGATCCCCAAGGCGTCAGTGGGCAAGATCGACAAGAAGGCGCTGCGCGTGCAGTTCGTGCCGTACGTCGGTGATCTCGACGGGTCCTCCCGAGTGTGAGGCGGAACCTGCCGCGTCGGATATCGAAGGTCCTGGTCGGGTCGAGCATTGAGCGAAACGAATTGCGTAAGAGTTTCTTTCGAGCGCAAACAACGATCGGTCAGGGGCTTGTACCGGCCGCGGTTGTATACCGGCGGGCGACCCGACGGCTGCCAGGCGGCTTCCATGACCAGGCCCGGGACGATGTTGCGGTCCCTGCCCGGGACAACCGAATCGATAATGCACTCGATATGCGCGAGGGAGCCCTCGATCAGTGGTGACCCTGTTCTTCCTGTGCGCTAGAAGACATCGCCGAATTGGTCATCGCGCCGTTGCGCGATGAGGTTACTCAGCTCGAGCTGGCTCCCGCGAGCGCATTGATGCGGCAGGCACCAGATGTCCTGATCTGCTGCTGGCTCGTCGATGCCTTCGAGGGGCAGAACATTACGATCGGGGGATTGATCGAAAGGGATGAGAACGACTGACAGGTGAGGCTCACCGGTTGCCCGCCGCCGGCACCTGTCACGATCAGCACACCCGACGTGAAGTGCCCGAGATCATCCCGCAAGGCGCGACCTCCGTCCCGAACAACAGGGTCGGTGCTTATCTCAGGGGTGATCGACGAATCTCGAGTCTGCGTCATGAAAATACTTCTGGCAGAAACTGATTGAAATGTGATTGATTGCGACGTGCGACGCCCGCCGGGAACCGCCGCGCGCCCGGAAGGCCCCCGAGGTCCCCAGGGGGCGTCGCTGTTCGCATAGTTGGAGGGCCGGTATCGGGTCGGTATCAGAGCACTTCGTCACCGATCCCGAGGGACCGCGACCACAGATAACTGATGGTGTCGATCGCTTGGTCGTCGGAAGCCGGCCGTCCGGATCCCTGTGCGCTCATCCCGAGCCACAAGTAGCAGCTGTGCTCGAGCATCGACGAGAGCGCGGAAGCGGCGACGTAGGGGTCCAGATCCTGGTCCACAGAGCCTTTGGCCTGCATCGCCGAGACGAGTCGAGCGATCTTCCGCACACCCACTTCGCGCATACTCATCCATACCTGCACGAACTCGGAATCCACTGCCGCCGCGTGATGGACGCCGACCAACTCGGGCAGGAATTCTGTGTATGCACGCCAGAAGCCGGCGACATCCGATCTGAGGGTAGCCCTGGTGTACCTGCTGACGGGTGTGGCGTCGTCGCTCGGGTCGACAACAAGATCCATGAAGTCCTGCAACAACACTTCGAGGATCTCGCGCTTGTTGTCGAAGTAGTTGTACAGCGCGGCCGGAGACTTCCCGGCCTCGTCAGCGATGTCGGTGATCCTGGCATTGAGGTAGCCATCGCGCGCGAAGACCTTGCGTGCAGCATCCTTGATCGTCTGCTCGGTCTGCCGCCCCTTGGCCCCGATGCGTTGGCGGTCGGTTCGGTTCGTCTGCGCCACGCGGCTCTCCTCCAGTTCGAGTCTTGCTGGCACAAATCGTATCGATCGCGACGGAGCGGTGCGCTCAGCGCTAAGGCATCACTTCGGCCGGGAACATGCCCATGGTGTCGACGAGAAGGTCGTGCGGGAGTGCATCGACGTCGAACACCGCGAGGTGAATGTCCGGGTCGACCACTGTCTTCACCTCGTGCATCCGGTCCTTGGCCTCTGCAGGGCTGACATACCCGGTCAGGTCGGCCGCCACCGTTCCCGCGCAGTCTCGCCGTCCTCTGCGACGTGGACGTAGCACCCGGACCCCCGAGGAGTCGTTGCGGGAAGTCTTCGAATGTATCGGCACCACTCGAGTTTTGAAGTAAAGAGGATGCGCGCTGCGGCCGCCGTCGGAATCGCGGGTGTTGGAAGGGCTCTCGGAGCCGCGGTGGGGCGGCGAGCGCGAAGGTGAGCCCGCCTGGACATCCGCCGCTGCGGTCACGCTACTTGCCGGCGCGGACGGAGTCGGGGAGGGCTGGCGGGTCGGCTTGGAGGCGATGTCGGAATACACGTGTGGGCACGGATGGCTCCGAGCTGACGGAGCCATCCGTGCCCACATCGGGTACCGCTGAGGCGACAGCGGCGCTGCGCTACCGCCCGACGGCGAGGCGACGGAGAGAGGCCGGTTCAGGTCTGTTCGCTCACATGAGCGGGTCGACAGTTCCCGTCACGAGTGACGGCGAAGCGGCGAGGAGCGGACCGAGATCGGTGATGGCCCCCTCGCCGGCCCGGAACTTGCGATACGCGGCATCGTGCTCGGCTGATTCCCAGGTCTCGACGAAACGCCAGGTATTGGGATCTCTACCGTCGATAACCGACTTCACACTCACGCAGCCGGGGAATCCACGAGTCTCGCCGAGTACCCGTGTCATCACCTCGCGCGCCTTGTCCAGGGATTCCGGCTTGAAGGTCAACTCCAGTACTGCGATCAATTCCATGTCAACTCCTCGGTAGTGGGGCGAATGATGTGTCTGCGATTCGCAGACAGGTCGGTCCGACTGCTCTAGGACCTCGTCGATCGGTTCGGGGCGTCCGTGTCACCGGAACTCGGAGGCGATGTCCCGTCCGACGATCTCCTTCATGATCTCGGTGGTACCGCCGTAGATGGTCTGGATTCTCGAGTCGACATAGGCGCGTCCGATCGGATACTCCATCATGTAGCCGTAACCGCCGTGAAGCTGTACGCAGCGGTCGACTACGCGGGTCTGGAGTTCGGTCGCCCACCACTTGCTCATCGACGCGTCGACGGCAGTGAGCTCGCCGTGGCCGAGTGCGAGAACGCAACGGTCGATGTGCGACTCGGTGACCTCGATTTCGGTGCGCATCTCGGCCAGGGCGAAGCGGGTGTTCTGCAGATCGCCGATCGGCCGTCCGAAGGCCTTGCGTTCGAAGACATACGACTTCGTCCACTCGTATGCTGCCCGCGCCGCTGCGATCGCGTTCACCGCGATGGAGATCCGCTCGAGCGGTAGGTTCTCCATCAGGTGGATGAAACCCCGCCCCTCGGTGCCCAGCAGGTTGTCGGCGGGGACGCGCACGTCCTCGAACACCAACTCGGCGGTGTCCTGTGCGGCCAGCCCGACCTTGTGGAGCTTTCGTCCGCGGCTGAAACCGGGAGCATCACGTTCGACGACGATCAGTGAGAAGCCCCGGGACCCTGCCTCGGGGTCGGTGCGGCACACCACGATCACGATATCGGCGTGGATTCCGTTGGTGATGAACGTCTTCTGTCCGTTGATCACCCATTCGTCGCCATCCCGCACCGCGCTGGTCTTGACACCCTGCAGGTCGCTGCCTGCCCCCGGCTCGGTCATCGCGATCGCGCCGATCAGGTCACCGGCGGCCATGCCCGGCAGCCATCGCCGCTTCTGCTCCTCGGTACCGAGATGCACGATGTAGGGGATCACGATGTCGTCGTGAACACTCAGGCCGGAGCCGAACGAGGTGACCGCCGTCCGGGCGATCTCCTCCGCAACGACGTGTCGGAATCGGTAGTCGGTGACACCCGACCCACCGAACTCTTCGGGAACGCCGAGGCCGACCATTCCGGACCTGCCCGCCGCGGTCCACGCAGAACGATCGATCAGCTTGTCGGTCTCCCAGCGTTCGTAGTGTGGCTCGATCTCGCGAGCGAGAAACTCGCGGACCGATTCGCGGTAAGCCTGGTGGTCGGCCT
This sequence comes from Rhodococcus sp. BE178, assembly GCF_050433545.1. NCBI lineage: Bacteria > Bacillati > Actinomycetota > Actinomycetes > Mycobacteriales > Nocardiaceae > Rhodococcus > Rhodococcus sp. BE178. The sequence continues at coordinate 347,873 of NZ_JBNPXA010000005.1, forward strand.
CGAAGTGTCTACGCTGCATTCCGTCTCCTTGGCGGGTTCATGGGCGGACAGACACCTGCACACCCGGGTGTGCCCGAGTGCGCAGGTGAGTTGTTCTGTGTGTCAGAGGCGTTCGATGATGGTGGCGTTGGCCATGCCGGCGCCTTCGCACATGGTCTGCAGGCCGTAGCGTCCGCCGGTGGCTTCGAGGTGGTTGACGAGGGTGGTGAGCAGGCGGGTGCCGGAGGAGCCGAGGGCGTGGCCGAGGGCGATGGCGCCGCCGCGGGGGTTGAGCTTGGCGGGGTCGGCGCCGAATTCGTGTGCCCACGTCAGCGGGACGGGGGCGAAGGCCTCGTTGACCTCGTAGGCGTCGATGTCGTCGATGCTCAGGCCCGACTTGGCGAGGACCTTGTGGGTGGCGGGGATCGGGGCGGTGAGCATGAACATCGGGTCGTCGCCGGCGACGGAGAACGAGTGGAACCGGGCGCGCGGGGTCAGGCCCAGCTTGGATGCCATCTCCTCGCTCATGATCAGCACGGCGGAGGCGCCGTCGGTGAACGGCGAGGAGTTGCCGGGAGTGATGTGCCACTGCGCTTCGGGGAAGCGCTGCGAGAACTCGTCGCTGCGGAACGCGGACTTCAGGGCCCCCAGTCCGTCGGCGGTGGTGGAGGCGCGCACGGTCTCGTCGACGGTGTGGGAGACGGTGTCGCCAGCGGCGTTGTGCACGTCGATGGGGACGATCTCGGCGTCGAAGAACCCGGCGGCGGCCGCGGCCGCGGCGCGGCGATGGGATTCGGCGGAGTACGCGTCGAGGGTCTCGCGGTCGAGCTTCCACTTCGCGGCGATCAGTTCGGCCGAAATGCCCTGGTGGATCAGCCCTTCCGGGTACCGGGCGGCGATGCCCGGGCCGGCGGTGTCCTGGCCGATGGGGGAGGTTCCCATGGGGATGCGGCTCATCGATTCGACGCCGCAGGCGATGACGATGTCGTAGGCGCCGGCGATGACGCCCTGGGCGGCGAAGTGCGCGGCCTGCTGGCTCGATCCGCACTGGCGGTCGATGGTGGTGGCGGGCACCGTTTCGGGGAACCCGGCGGAGAGCAGGGCGGTGCGGGCGATGTTGAGTGCCTGTTCGCCGACCTGCTGGACGCAGCCGCCGATCACGTCGTCGACCAGGGCGGGGTCGAGGTCATTGCGGTCGACGATCGAGCGCAGGACCTGAGCGAGGAGTTCGACGGGGTGGGTGCCGGCGAGGGCGCCGCCGGGCTTGCCCTTGCCGGAGGCGAGGCGGACCGCGTCGACGATGACAGCGTTGGTCATGGGTGTTCCTTTTCGAATGTGTCGCGACCCGGCCAGAGCACTTGGATGCGGTGCCGGGTCGTGTCGGTGAATGGTTAGCGGCCCTGCCAGACCGGCGGGCGCTTCTCGGCGAACGCGGTCGGTCCTTCCTGCGCGTCCGCGCTGGTGAACACGATTTCCATGGCCTTGGCG
>NZ_JBNPXA010000006.1:0-278178 GCF_050433545.1 Rhodococcus sp. BE178
CTGGTATCTTTGTGTGTTTGGTTGTGGTTTGCGTGTGGGGGGGGGTGCCCCCCCCGGGGGGGGGGGGGGGGGGCCCCCGCGGGGGGGGGGGGGGGGGCCCCCGCGGGCCCCCACGCCCCTCGTTCGTTCAGGCCGGGACGGGTCTGCTGTACGCAGCCCCTGCGGTGGGTGCGGTACGGGGCTCGCTCACCAGCGGCTGGACCGGCTCCGTCCGGTGGTCGGGCCACGCTGCTCTTCACGGTGCTGCGGCAGCTGCGGCGCTTCGGCGAGCACGCTCAGCCGGTGGTGGCGACCCAGGCGTAGCGCACCTGGGGTCGTCCAGCCTTGCCGTACTCGGTCTCCCGGCCCACCGCACCGTCGTCGGCGAGCCGTTCGAGGTAACGCCACGCGGTCACCCGGGACACCCCCACAGCCGCGGCGACCTCCGCCGCGGTCAACGGGCGGCCGGCGTCGCGGACGCACGCGCCGATGAGGTCCGCAGTCTGCGGTGCAACACCTTTCGGTGCAGTTGCGCGCTCGTCGGCGCTGCGCAGCACCGCCATCGCGCGGTCGATGTCGCGCTGGCTGGCGGCGGTACCGCCCCGCGACATCGTGGCCCGGAACTCGCGGTAGTGCTCGAGCTTGTCGCGCAGCGCGGCGAACGTGAACGGCTTGAGCAGGTACAGCAGCACGCCGCGGGTGACCGCCGTCCGGACCACCGCGAGGTCGCGGGCCGAGGTGACGGCGATGATGTCGGGGCGGGGCCGCAGCCCGCTCAGCGCGTCCGCCAGATCGAGTCCGTTGGCGTCGGGCAGTCCGATGTCGAGCAGGACGAGATCGATCGGGTCGTCGCCGGCCGCGGCACCCGCGACCGCCCGCATCGCCGCGTTCGCGGTATGGGCGACGGAGTGGACCGAGAAGCCCTCGACCCGTTCGACATACGAGCGGTGCGCCTCCGCGATCAACGGCTCGTCCTCCACGATCAGGACGCGGATCATCGGGTGCCGTCCCGTCGACCCGGCGTGTGCAGGGGAATCTCGACGACGAGCATTCCGGCCAGCGACGGCTCGGTGCGCAGACGGCCGCCGTGCCGGGCCACCACCTGCGCCACCAGCGCCAGGCCCAGTCCGCGTTGCATCGCCGGGCGGCCGTCGACCTGCTTGGTCGAGTATCCGCGGGTCATGGCTCGTGTCAGCGCGTCCGGATCCATCCCCGGCCCGCTGTCGGCGACGCGGATCACCAGGTTCGAATCCTCCTCCGCGACGGTCACTTCCACCCACGGGGCGGTCTCGTCGGTCTCGGTCGAGCGGGCCGCGTCGATCGCGTTGTCGATCAGGTTCCCCACCACGGTCACCATCTCCAGCGGCGTCAGCGTGGTCAGCGGACCCATGGCTGTGTCCTCGGTGACCGTCAGTTCCACACCCTGCTGCGCGGCCTCGGTGACTTTCCCCAGCAGCAGCGCCGCCAGCGCCGGTTCGTGCACCGCCGCGATGAGCCGGTCGATCAGCTGCTGCGACGTCGCCAACTCGGCCGTGGTGAACGCGACCGCCTCGTCGTGGTGGCCCAGCTCCACCATCGTCACGATCGTGTGCAGCCGGTTCGCGTACTCGTGGGCCTGGGCGCGAAGGGACTCGGCGACGCTGCGTGTCGAGTCCAGCTCACCCAGCGCGTTCTGCAGGTCGGTGTGGTCGCGCAGGGTCACGACCGTGCCGATGCGTCTGCCGTCCCACAGCACGGGTGCCCGTCCCACCACCAGGATGCGGTCGGCGGTCACGTGCACCTCGTCGTGTTCCTCGTCGGCGTCCGGTCCGATGCGGCGGAGGGTCTCGGGCAGTTGGTCGACGGTGATCGGACCGTCCGGCAGCCACAGGAGCCGGCGGGCCTCGTCGTTGACGACGTCCACGCGAACCCTCCCGTCGCGGTCCCGTCCGAACACGATCAGCCCCTCGCCGATCGAGCGGAGCACCGCGTCGTGATGCTCGTACATCCGGCGCAACTGGTCGGGGTCCAGGCCCAGGGTCTGTCGTCGGATCCGGTTGCTGACCAGGGTCGCGCCGATCGCGGCGATCCCGACGGCGATCGCGGAGATCCCCAGTAGCGACGGCAGGCTGTTCGCGAACTGCTGGCCGATCCGCTCGCGGGTGACACCCACGGAGACAAGACCGACGATCTCGTCGCCGTCGCGGACCGGGGTCACCGCGCGAATCGACGGGCCGAGCGACCCCGTATAAGTCTCGGTGAACGTCTCGCCGGCCAGTGCGCGATCGATGTGACCCCCGAAACGTTGCCCGATCAGTGTCGGATCGGGGTGGGTGTACCGGGTGCCGTCCGGTGCCATCACCACGATGAAGTCGGTGTCCGTCGCCGCCCGGATGCGTTCGGCCTCGGGCTGCAGCAGTGCGGTGGGATCCGGACTGCGCAGCGCCGCGATCGTCGACGCCGACAACGCGTAGGTCTCTGCGATACCGGTCACCTCCCGACGGCTGGCGTCGTCGGAATCACGTCGCTCGTCGAGTGCGATGAGCACCGAGAGCGCGGCAATGACCAGCGTCAACACGACGAGCTGCAAGATCAGCAGTCGCGTCGCGACGCTCATGGGCTTGCGGGTCACGCCCCGGCGCACCTCGGTCCTCTCGTGAAACTAATGAACACAACCTTCACCGGTGCTCGGATCGGTACCAACATTCTCTGACGAGTCGACGTGACCCCGATCACCTGTATCGACTCGTCGAGAATCCACCCGATCAAGAGGACACCCGATGAGCACGAGTGCAACAGGGAGACCCGGCGCAGCGCAACCCGCCCGGGACAAGAAGTCACGTGACCGCACCCACTGGCTGTACGCCGGTGTCGTCGTCGCGGTTATCGCCGGCATCCTCGTCGGCTGGCTGGCACCCGAGGCGGGCAAGTCTCTCGGCGTGCTCGGCACGATGTTCGTGAGCCTGATCAAGATGATGATCAGCCCCGTCATCTTCTGCACCATCGTCCTTGGCATCGGGTCGGTGCGTGCGGCCGCGAGTGTCGGCAAGGTCGGCGGTCTCGCGCTCGCGTACTTCATCGGTATGTCCACCGTCGCCCTCGGGATCGGCTTGGTGGTCGGCAACCTGCTCAGCCCCGGCAGCGGCCTCGACATCACCGCCACCGCGAACACCGGTGCGGCCCTCGCCGAGAAGGCTCATGCGTCCGGCGGCACGATGGACTTCGTCGCGTCGATCATCCCGACGTCGTTGCTGTCGTCGCTCACCGAGGGCAGCGTCCTGCAGACCTTGTTCGTCGCGCTGCTCGTCGGGTTCGGCGTGCAGGCGATGGGCAAGCAGGGCGCGCCGATCCTGCGCGGCGTCGGCCACGTGCAGAAGCTCGTGTTCAAGATCCTGTCCATGATCCTGTGGCTCGCGCCGATCGGTGCGTTCGGTGCGATCGCGAACGTCGTGGGGCAGACCGGACTCGGCGCCGTCGTCCAACTCGGCGCGCTCATGCTCGGCTTCTACCTGACGTGCCTGATCTTCGTCTTCGGCGTGCTCGGCAGCATCCTGCGCGCCGTCGCCGGGGTCTCGATCTTCAAGCTCGTGCGCTACCTGGCGCGGGAGTACCTGCTGATCTTCGCGACCTCGTCGTCGGAATCGGCCCTGCCGCGGCTCATCGCGAAGATGGAACACATCGGCGTCGAGCGCACCACCGTCGGTGTCGTCGTGCCCACCGGCTACTCGTTCAACCTCGACGGGACCGCGATCTATCTGACGATGGCGTCGATCTTCATCGCCGACGCGATGGGGAAGCCGCTGTCGCTGACCGAGCAGCTCTCGCTGCTGGTTTTCATGATCATCGCATCGAAGGGCGCCGCCGGAGTGAGCGGTGCGGGACTGGCGACCCTCGCCGGCGGCCTGCAGAGCCACCGCCCCGAACTGCTCGACGGCGTCGGCCTGATCGTCGGCATCGACCGGTTCATGTCCGAGGCCCGCGCGGTCACCAACTTCTCCGGCAACGCCGTCGCGACGCTGCTGGTCGGCACGTGGACCAAGTCCGTCGACACCGATCGGGTCCGGGCCGTCCTGGCGGGTGAGCTGCCGTTCGACGAGGACAGCATGGTCGACGACGATGGGCCCGACGAGCCGCAGTCGGCTCCGGTGGAGGGGCAGGTGCATTCCACGCCGATACCCGCTCCCGACAAGCGAGAGTTGGCGAGCGCCTGATGTTCGTGGGACGGATGGCATTTCCGACGCAGGGTGCCCGCGCGTGGCCGAAGCACGAGTCCGAGGCCTTCGCTAGGTTGGTGCACATGACGAGCCCCCTGCAGAACATCACGATCAACACCCTCGATGGTGTGCCGACCAGCCTCGGTGAGTACGGCGGCCGCGCGGTCCTCCTGGTGAACGTGGCCTCCAAGTGCGGCCTGACCCCGCAGTACACGGCCCTCGAGAAGCTGGCCTCGGAGTACGCGGAGCGCGGCCTCACCGTGATCGGCGTGCCGTGCAACCAGTTCATGGGCCAGGAGCCGGGCACGCCGGAGGAGATCGCGAGCTTCTGCTCCACCACCTACGGCGTCACCTTCCCGCTGACGGAGAAGATCGAGGTCAACGGCGACAACCGGCACCCGCTGTACGCCGAGCTCACCCAGGCCGCGGACGCCGACGGCGAGGCCGGCGACATCCAGTGGAACTTCGAGAAGTTCCTGATCGCCCCCGACGGCACCGTCGCCAACCGGTTCCGTCCGCGCACCGAGCCCGACGCCCCCGAGGTGATCGCGGCGATCGAGGCCGTGCTGCCCCGCTAGGTCTGTCCCCCTCAGGACACCCGACGGCGCCCACACGCACATTCGACCACCGAATGTGTGCGTGGGCGCCGTCCGGCGTTCACCTGCAGCTGCCACCCTCGATGCATGACCGGACAGGTGATCGTGTCGGTGTCGGGGATCAGGGACGAGACGCTCGACGTCGTCGCCGAGTTCGCGGCGGAACTGGACCGCAGATCCGTGCCGCTGTCGCTGCTGGTCGCGCCGCGGCTCAAGGACAAGTACCGACTGGTCTCGGACTCGCTCACGCAGGAATGGCTTCGCGGCCGGCGCGACCGTGGTGACGCGATCGTCCTGCACGGCTACGACCAGGCCGCCACCAAACGCCGGCGGGCCGAATTCGCGCTGCTGCCCGAGCACGAGGCACGGCTGCGGTTGCTGGCCGCGGATCGGGTGCTCGAGGAGGTGGGGCTGCGGACGCGGTTGTTCGCGGCGCCGCGCTGGGTGGCCTCGCCCGGTGCCGTCGCGGTCCTGCCGACCAACGGTTTCCGGCTGCTCGCCGGGATGAGCGCGGTCCGAGACCTCGCGAACGGGACCAGCGTGCGCAGCCACGTGATCGGTCTCGGCGACGGCTTCCGCGCCGAGCCGTGGCGGTGCCGCGCCATGGTGCTCGGCGCGTCCCGCGGCGCCCGGCGGGGACGCCTCGTCCGGCTGGCGGTCTCCGCGAAGCAGTTGGGCAAGGTCGGGCCCCGGCAGGCCGTGCTGGACGCCGTCGACCTGTCGTTGCACCACGGCGCCCGGCCGGACGTGTACCGCTGGCCGCTGCGCGAGGGCGTGCGCGAGGTGGCGTGAGGCGTCAGATCCCCATCGACCGGGCGATCATCGGCCAGTTGTTGTGGAGGTCGTCCTGCCAGTACCCCCACGAGTGGGTGCCGCCCGGCTTGAAATCGAACGTGGCCGGGATGTTCAACTGCGCGAGACGATTCGCGAGGTTGTGGGTGCAGTAGTTGGTGGCCGCCTCGATCACACCACCGACGATCATCTGGTTGGCCAGTGCGATCGGCCGGCCGTCGATGCCGGGCCCGTCCAACGTCTCGTGGTGGCCGGGCAGTCCGGAGCCGGTGGTGATGTAGAGCTCGGTTCCGCGCAGACCTTCGGCGTTGACGACGGGATCGTTGTCGATCCACCCCTGCCCGTCGAGGGGGCCCCACATGTTGGTGATGTCGACGCCGCCGCGCACGCCGGTGACCACCTTGATGGCGTTCTGGCCCGCCCAAGTGCTGGTCTCGGCGCAGCCGCTGTACGAGCCGACGCTCTTGTAGAAGCCGGGCTTGGCGATCGCGTAGTTGAGCACCGAGGTCGCGGTCATCGAGATCGCGGCGATCGACTGCACCCGGTTGGTGTCGAAGGCCTCGTCGATGACCGGCGGCAGTTCCTCGAGCATGAAGGTCTGCCACTTCTGGCGACCGAGTTTCGGATCGTCCTTCACCCAGTCGGTGTAGTAGCTGAACGCACCCTCGAGTGGGGTGACGACGTTGACGTTCTTGTCCTCGAAGAAGTTCATGACATCGGTCTGCCGCTGCCAGGTGGCCCGGTCCTCACCGCCGCCGGTGCCGTTGACGAGGTAGAGCGTCGGGCGCGGCTGACTGGTGTCGGCGGGGAGGATGACCTCGAGTGGGATGTTGCGATCCATCGCAGCCGAGTACACCGAGATGGTGACCTTGCGGTCGGAGTTCTTCGTGGTGCTCACCAGGTAGGGAGCCGAGACGTCCGATGCGGCTGCGGTCTTGACCGAGGTGTCGCCACCGGCGGACGCCGTCGCCGGTACCGCAAGCAGTGAAGCGGACACGACCGCCGCGGCGGCCAGGACGCGGGCGCATCCGAGCGTCGAAGTCCCCATGCGAATTTCCTCCCCTGAGAGCCGAATTCGCCGTGCATCACGAAAGTGCCCACGGCCGGTAGTCCACCGAGATGCCGAACGTCCCCCTGAGCGCGGCATTCGTGCAGCACAGTACCGACGGACAAGCCCCGGGTGTCCCGATCGGAGATACCGGTTCGAGATTCACCCGGGGCTTCACACCATGGCGACCGACGCCTCAGGACACCTCGACGCTCGACTCCTCGGGCAGGACGCGGAATTCGGTTCCGCCCGGGCCCATTTCGGTGAGCCGCCCGTAGTAGATGCCGCGGGCCTCCTTCGCGATCACACCCTGATGGATCGGGACCGCGACCCGCGGGTGCACCGCGCGCAGGTAGTCGACGGACTCGGAGATCTTGAGCCACGGCGCCGCCGCCGGCACCGCGAGAACGTCGACCTTCTGCTCGGGGACGAACAGCGAGTCGCCCGGGTGCATCAGCTTGGCCGGGTTCTCGGCGTCGCCGAGCAGGTACGCGGTGTTGTCGATCAACGGGATCTCCGGGTGGATCACCGCGTGGGTGCCACCGGTGCCGGTGACCTGCACCTCGCCGACGTTGAACACGTCGCCGGGATACACCGCGGTCCACGCCTCGCCCAGCAGCGCCGTCGTCTGCGGGTCGGCGTACAGCCCGGCGCCGGGATTCGCGTCGACCAGCGCGGGCAGCCGCGCCGGGTCGGCGTGATCGGGATGCTGATGGGTGATCAGGATGGCGTCGAGGCCCGTGATCCCTTCGAATCCATGCGAGAAGTTGCCCGGATCGAACAGGATCTTCGCGCCGTCGAGCTCCACCAGGACACAGGAATGGCCGAAGTGCGTCAGTCGCATGAGACGAGTATGCGGGATCGCACCGGGCAGCGGGGTGGCGTCCGACGTTCACTCGATGCGGAGTCGCACGGGGCAGCCCGGTAAACTCCTGGATGCCCGGTGCGATCCCGGGCGCAAACCAGCCATAGCGAGGAGCAGCACGTGGCCCGTGTCGTTGTCGATGTCATGCCCAAGGCCGAAATTCTCGACCCGCAGGGGCAGGCCATTGTCGGGGCCCTGTCCCGACTCGGTCATGCCGGTGTGTCGGATGTTCGCCAGGGTAAGCGTTTCGAGCTCGAGGTCGACGACACCGTCAGCGACGACGAGCTCGCCAAGATCGCCGAGTCGCTGCTGGCGAACACGGTGATCGAGGACTGGAAGGTCACGCGAGTCCAGTGAGCGCGCGCATCGGAGTCATCACCTTCCCGGGCACGCTCGACGACGTCGACGCCGCCCGCGCAGTCCGCCTCGCCGGTGGCGAGGCCGTCAGCCTGTGGCACGGCGACGCCGACCTCAAGGGTGTCGACGCGGTCATCGTTCCTGGTGGCTTCTCCTACGGCGACTACCTGCGCTGCGGTGCCATCGCGCGCTTCGCGCCCGTCATGGGCGAGGTCGTCAAGGCTGCGGACGGCGGCATGCCGGTCCTCGGCATCTGCAACGGCTTCCAGGTGCTGTGCGAGGCGGGTCTCCTGCCGGGCGCACTGACCCGGAACGCGGGCCTGCACTTCATCTGCCGCGACCAGTGGCTCAAGGTCGAGTCCAACTCGACGGCGTGGTCGTCCCGCTACGAGGTCGGCGCCGAGATCCTCGTGCCGCTCAAGTCCGGTGAGGGCCGCTACCAGGCGTCCGAGCAGGTGCTCGACGAGCTCGAGAGCGAGGGCCGCGTCGTGTTCCGCTACGCCGGCGACAACCCGAACGGTTCGCAGCGCGGCATCGCCGGCATCGCATCGGCCAACGGTCGCGTCGTCGGCCTCATGCCGCACCCCGAGCACGCCACCGAGTCGCTGACCGGCCCGAGCGACGACGGCCTGGGCATGTTCTACTCCGCGCTCGAGAGCGTGCTGACGGCCTGAGCCGCCGACTTATCGAGACCTGAAGGGACCCTTCGGCCGCTGCGAGCGGACGAAGGGTCCCTTCGTCTGTGCGGAAGTGGGTACGCGAGTCGACCTGGTTCGCTAGCGTCCCGCGCATGATCACCACTGTCGTATGGGGCACCGGCAACGTCGGCCGCGCGGCGATCCGCGCGGTGCACGCCAACCCGCATCTGGAACTGTCCGCGGTCGTCGTGCACAACCCCGACAAGGTGGGACGCGACGCCGGCGAGTTGGGCGACGTCGGCGAGCAGCTCGGTGTCGCCGCGACCGCCGACATCGACGACGTGCTCGCGACTCGCCCCGGCGCGGTCGTCTACGCGGCATCCGGCGAGGTCCGGCCCGACGACGCACTCGCCGACATCGTCCGCGCGCTGCGCACCGGTGCGGTGGTGGTGACGCCGTCGCTGTACGCGCTCTACGACCACCGCAGCGCGCCGCCCGAGCTCCGTGACCCCGTGCTCGAGGCGATCCGGCTCGGCGGCGGGTCGCTGTTCGTCTCCGGGGTGGACCCGGGCTGGGGCAACGACGTGCTGCCGCTGCTGATCAGCGGGCTCGGTTCCACCGTGGATGTGATCCGCTGCCAGGAGATCTTCGACTACGCGGACTACGACCAGCCCGACTCGGTGCGCTACCTCGTCGGGATGGGCCAGCCGATGGACTACGAGCCGCCGATGATCGCGCCGACCGTCCCGACGATGGTGTGGGGCGGCCAGATCCGGCTGATGGCGCGGGCGCTCGGGCTCGAACTCGACAAGGTGGGCGAGACCGTCGAACGGCGCGCCCTCGAAACGGACGTCACGACCACGTCGATGGGGGACTTCTCCGCGGGCACCCAGGGCGCTCTGCGGTTCGAGGTGCAGGGCATCGTCGCCGGCATCCCGCGGATCATCGTCGAGCACGTCACCCGGATCCACCCGTCGTGCGCCCCGGACTGGCCGACGCCACCCGACGGCGGCGCCGGCGCGCACCGTGTGATCGTCGAGGGGCGGCCGCGGATCGAGGTCACCGTCGAGGCCACGGACGAGGGCGGCAGCCGCGCGGCCGGTGGCAACGCCACCGCCGTCGGGCGCCTGGTCAACGCGATCGACTGGCTCGTCGCGGCCGAGCCCGGCCTGTACGACGCCCTCGAGGTTCCGCTCCGTCCGTCTCCGTCGATGCTGCCGCGCCGCTGACCCGCCCCAGATCCACAGCGGGAACGTCAGGATCGACAGGCCCCACACCCACATCGACGCCCGCGGGTGGGACCGCATGTAGTGCACGACGGCCCGCAGGATCGCGCAGAACGCGAGCATGGAAAGTGCCGTCACCCGATCGGCCGTAGGGCCGTTGGTCCTCGTTCCGGCGGCGCCCGCCCGAATCCCGACGCAGTCCGGACTCGATTGCCGAGTGGTGAGAATCTGCACCACACGACGGCTTCGGCGGAGCACACTGGGCGCCATGAACATCGACATTCCAGAGGGCAAGGACCCGGTCGGCTACGTGTGGGGCGAGATGGTCCCCGGAATCGGGATCCCGGCCTCGAAATTCTCGCTGTCCGTGTACGCGAACTCGACGCTCGACCTGCGGGGGTTCGAGGCTGCCCGACTGCGGATCGCGCAGATCAACGGCTGCATCGTCTGCATGGACTGGCGCACCGAGCGCGACGGGCAGAAGGTGGAGGACGACTTCTTCGAGGCCGTCGAGAACTGGCGCACCACCGACGCCTTCGACGACCGTGTCCGGCTCGCCGCCGAGTACGCCGAGCGGTACGCGCTCGATCACCACAACCTCGACGACGAGTTCTGGGCGCGGATGAGTGCTCGGTACAGCCAGGCCGAGATCGTCGAGCTGTCGATGTGTCTGGGCTCCTGGATCGCGTTCGGCCGGCTCAACCACGTGCTGGGACTGGATACCGTCTGCGCGTTGCCGGGCAGCTGAGCCGGGTAAGACGGCCGGGTCAGACGGCCGGGTCAGAGGGCCGGGGTCGGCGGCAGCGCGTCGAGGAAGTCCTCGCTGGGTGCGAAGAACAGCGAACCGGTGACCGCCACCGAGAAGTCCAGCAGCCGATCGTAATTGCCGCGCGGGCTGCCGAGGAACATGTTCTCGAGCATCCGCTCGGTGATCGCGGGCGTTCGGCAGTAGCCGATGAAGAACGTGCCCATCTCGTCGCCGACCCGGCCGTACGGCATGTTGGCGCGCAGGATCTCGAGCGCGTTGCCGTCGTCGTCCTTGATCGCATTGAGGGCGACGTGCGAGTTGGCGGGCTTGACGTCGTCGGTCATCTCGACGTCGTCGGGCTTGCTGCGACCGATCACCCGCTCCTGCTCGTCGACCGGCAGCGCCTCCCAGTCGGCCATCGTGTGCACGTATCGCTGGATGTGCACGTACGAGCCGCCGGCGAACCCCGCGTCCTCCGCGCCGACGGTGACTGCCGCGACCGCCTGCTGTCCGCTGGGATTCTCGGTGCCGTCCACGAACCCGATGAGGTCGCGGTTCTCGAAGTACTGGAATCCGTGCACCTCGTCCACCACCGTGGCCGCGCCGTCGAGACGCTTGACGATCTGGTGGGCGAGCTCGAAACATGCGTCCGGCGTCTGGGCCCGGATGTGGAACAGCAGGTCGCCGGGGGTAGCGGGCGCGACGTGCTTGTCGCCGCGCAGTTCGACGAACTCGTGCAACTGCGCCGGCCGCGGCCCGGTGAACAGCCGGTTCCACGCAGCGGATCCGATCGCGACCACCAGTTCGAGGTTGGAGCCGGGAACCCGCAGGCCCACGGCACGACCCATCCCGGTGACATCGGTGAGTAGGTCCCGGACCGTTGCCTCCCCGCCGGGTGCCACGGTGGCGACGAGGAAGATCGCGGCAGGGGACAGCGGGGTGGCCACCGGCTGGGACTGGGGGAGGGACACGTCGTTCATCGGACTCCGGTTCGTGCGGCGCGGCCGCACGTGCGACTGCAGTCGATCTTGGGGGCGTGGCCAATCTAGCGTCTGCTTCCGACGGCCGAATGTCGGTCCCACGCGCTAACGTCCGGGCATGACGCTGACACTGGGCATGATCACGTTCGATTCGACGGATCCCGGGCCGCTCGCGCGCTGGTGGGCGGACCTGACGGGCGGCACGATCGAGGCGGAGAACGACGGCTGGTTCTACATGGTCGGGGTTCCCGGCTGGGGACAGAAGCTGGGATTCCAGAAGGTCGACGACCCGACCCCGGGCAAGAACCGGCTCCACATGGACATGACCTCTCCCGATCTGGACGCGGAGGTCGAGCGGGTAGTCGCGGCGGGCGCCACCGAGGTGCACCGGGAGAACATGGACGGCTTCCGGTGGGTGGTGTTCGCGGACCCGCAGGGCAACCAGTTCTGTGTCTCGGGAGCACACTGATCCGGGTACTGCATGATTGTCGGTATGCCATCGATTACGCAGGCTGACGCCCAGGGATTGTGTGCCTTCGTCGACGCGTCGCCGTCCCCGTTCCACGTGTGCGCGACGGTCGCGGCCGAGCTGACCGACAACGGTTTCACCGAGCTGCGGGAAACCGAGGCGTGGCCGTCCGCGCCCGGGCGCTACTACCTGATCCGCGGCGGGTCGTTGATCGCATGGAGCACCGAGGACGGGACAGCCGGCGGCGCGTCAGTTCCCTCGTGGCCGTTCCGGATCGTCGGCGGGCACACCGACAGCCCGAACCTACGGGTGAAGCAGCACCCGGACCTGGTGTCGGCCGGCTGGCAGATGGTGGGCCTCGAGCCGTACGGCGGCGCGTGGCTCAACTCGTGGCTCGACCGCGATCTCGGCATCTCCGGCCGGCTCAGCGTCCGCTCCGGGGACGCGGTCGAGGAGATGCTGGTCCGTGTCGATCGACCGATCCTTCGGGTGCCGCAGCTGGCGATCCACCTGTCCGAGGAGCGCAAGGGCGTGCAGCTGGACCCGCAGCGGCACGTCAACGCGGTGTGGGGGACCGGGACCGAACTACGATCGTTCGTCGGTTTCCTCGCCGGTGAGGCGGGAGTGGCGGCCGAGTCGGTGCTCGGTTGGGAGCTGATGACCCACGACCTGGCGCCCAGCACGGTGGTCGGCGAGGACGAGTCCCTGATCAGCGCGCCGCGCCTCGACAACCAGGGCACCTGCTACGCCGGAACGCAGGCGCTGCTCGCCGCGGTCGCCGAGCCGGGCGAGAGCACCCCGGTGCTCGCGCTGTTCGACCACGAGGAGGTCGGCAGCATGTCCGACCGCGGCGCCTTCTCCGATCTGCTCAACTCGGTCCTCGAGCGGATCGTCCTGCTCCGGGGTGGTGGTCGGGAGGACTTCCTGCGGGCGATGTCCGGCTCGGTGTGCGCGTCGGGCGACATGGCCCACGCGACGCACCCGAACTACCCGGACCGGCACGAGCCCGCGCACCGCATCGAGATCAACGGCGGCCCGGTCCTCAAGGTCAACCAGAATCTGCGCTACGCCACCGACGCGAGCGGGTCCGCGGAGTTCGCGCTCGCGTGCGACCGCGCGGGAGTCCCGTTGCAGCGGTACGTGCATCGCGCCGACCTGCCCTGCGGCTCGACGATCGGACCGATCACCGCGTCCCGGACCGGGCTGTCCACGGTCGACGTCGGCGCCCCGCAGTTGGCGATGCACTCGGCGCGAGAACTGATGGGTGCCCGCGACGTCGGCATGTACGCGGACGCACTCGCGGCGTTCCTCACGCCTGTGCAGTAAGAGCGAGTTCTCGCGTTCTGCTGCGAACTGGACAGCGGTTCAGTAAGAAGGATGCGCGACTGTGCCGAGCTGAACCGCTCGGCGCACCGCATGTCGGCTCTGCGGGGAGGTCCGACACGCAGCCGTTACCCCCTTCGATCGGAGATCTGCATGTCTCGTCCTTCGCTGCGCCGCCTTGCGGCCGCCACCGCCGCTGCCACCCTCGTCGCCACCGGAGTCACCGTCGGGCTCGGAGCCTCGGTGGCCCAGGCCGCGCCCGCATGCGCGCTCAACCAGTCGGTCACCGACAGTTGGGCCGGCTCCCTCTGGACGCCGTACACCGTGAGCAAGGAGGTTGTCGGCGACGGCACGGTCGCACCGGGACACACCGTCACGTACCTCACCAAGGTGTCCGGTTCGGGAGCGCTCGTCAACCAGATCCGTGACTTCCACCCGGCAGGTTTCCAGTTGGTGAAGGCTCGCCTGAACGTCAAATGGCTGGTCGGGGATCAGCAGTGGGAGGACGTCACCGGTACCGCCGTCGTGGGCAACAACGCCGTCATCGCCAAGGGTGGCGGGTGGACCACCGCGGGTGGCGGAGTCATCGCCTTGGAAACCACCTACAAGGTCCCGGATAACGCCACGGTCGGCTCCAAGCTCGACAGCGGCGCCGGCACCAACATCGTGCTCGCTGCTGGTGACTGGAACATCAACCCGATGGGCGTGTGCGTCACCGTTCGTCCGCCGAACCCCGTCGAGGCCGGCTCGGGCAGCCTCGAGGATCTGGGCTTCGGTTCGGTGAACACCGGATCGGGCCAGGTCTTCGGATCCATCACCGATCCGCAGGGTTCGATCACCAACGTGGTCGGCGGAATCCTGGGCAATGTGCTCGGCAACCTGAGCTGACCCAACGCGCCCGTGACGGGCGCGCTCGGCGCCTGACGACAAGGACCTCCGGTTCGAGCGTGTCGTGTCCCGGACACGACGGTCGACCGGAGGTCCTCGCGTTCGTGTGCGCTGCCTCGGACGCGCCTCGACGGCTCACAGTCGACTGCGAATCAGCTTTCCTGTGACGGTTCTCGGCAGAGCGGCCACGAACTGGACTTCACGCGGATACTTGAATGCGGCCATCGAACGACGACCGTACTCGATGAGATCCAGCTCGCGGAGTTCCGAGCCGTCGCGGACGACGACGAAAGCCTTCACCGACTCGCCTCGGTAGTCGTCCGGAATGCCAACCACCGCAGCTTCTTTCACGTCGGGATGGTTCAGCAGAACCTCTTCGACCTCGCGCGGCCAGATCTTGTAGCCCGATGCGTTGATGACGTCGTTCTTGCGGTCCAGGACGTAGAACCATCCGTCCCGGTCCATGAACCCGACATCGCCGGTCGGAAACGTGGTTGTGCCGGCGACGGTTTCGCCGTCGTCGGGGTTCGGCCAGTATCCGTGGGCCACCTGTGGCCCCGTGGTCACCAGTTCACCCACGTCGCCTACCGGAACGTCCTGGCCGGAGTCGTCGACCACGCGTACATCCGTGTTGTACACCGGAATTCCGACCGAGAGCACCCCGGTTTCGGCGTCCACCGGTGCTCGCCAGCCGAACGGTACGGCGTGCGATGGGGAACTCGTCTCGGTCTGGCCGTACATGTTGTGGATGTACTTGCCGAATACGGTTTCGAGTCGGCTCAGAACGGTGGGGGAGACCGGTGCACCGCCCGAATAGAGCGCGGACAACGAGTCGAGGTCGGTGGCGCCCGCCCCGGCGTCGGCCAGCGCGATGTAGGCGGTGATCGCCGCCATCGCGAACGTCGGTCGATGCTCACGAACGGAGTCGAGCATCACCTCCGGGTGGAAGCGGTGAGTCAGCACGAGCGGTGATCCCAGGAGGAATCCCACCATCACGTGTCCGACCAAACCCGAGACGTGGAACAGCGGCGAGAGCCCGAGCACACGGTCGCCCGGACCCAGTTGCGCCCAGTCCCGGTACACCTGCGCGCTGAAGACGAGGTTGCGATGCGACAGCATGGCCCCCTTCGGAAAACCGGTGGTTCCGGAGGTGTACATGATCATCGCCAACTCTCCCGGCGCCGGGCTGTCGGTGATCGTCGGACGGTGCGCGCGGTCGTGGGCGGCAACCAGTTCGTACAGGTCCGTGGCGCCCGTCGCGATCCGGCGGCTCGCGGCGAACAGGCGGGCGTCGTTGCGACTCTGGCCGTCGAGTGCCGACACGGTGACGATGTTCCCGATGGGGCATTCACGAAGCGCTGCCTGAGCAACAGTCTCGAACACGTCCTCGAGGATCAGAATTGCCTTGGGACGGCAGTCGTTCACGAAATGGGCGAACTCCCGTTCCTTGCACATCGGGCTGAGCGACACGGATGTGCCGCCCGCTCGCCACGCCGCGACGACACCGATCAGGAACGCCGGGTTGTTCTGCGTGCACACCGCCAGGCGGTCTCCGCGGCCGAATCCCCGTTCTTGGAGGTGACAGGCCAGAGCATCCGCCGCCGCGGACAGTTCACCGTAGGTGAGCGTGCCGTCGAAGTAGTGGATGGCGACGTCCGCCGGCGCCCGTTGCACCGCGGCATCGAACATCGCCAACGCGTTGTCGAAGTCGGGAGTGATCGAATCGGGATGCTCGGCGGGGAAACTGGCGAGCCACGGCCTGTTCGGGGATGTCACCTTCTCACCTCTCTCGATCCCGCACTGCTTGCCGCCCCGGAGGACGCTCGGCGAGACGCACTAAACCCTACGACACGGAGACATCATCGGACGCGGTGATCCGATCGCTACGATGTTCAGCATGGCTGAACGAGCTGCTGTCGCTGTGGGCCCGAATGTGCGCCGCGAGCGAAACCTCGTGGGCGTGACCCTTCGCGAGTTGGCGGCACGGATCGGCGTCAGCGTCGGAACGATGAGCGCGATCGAGAACGACAAGGTCTCGCCCACGCTGATGCGCCTTCAGGAGATCGCCGACGAACTCCAGATTCCGATCAAACGGTTGCTCAGCGGGCCGGTCGCCGATCCGTCGCCGCCGGTCCCGGATCCGGCCGCAACCGACGCGAGCGCGTGGCGTGAGTTCGCGCCGTTGTCGGTTGATCCGGTGTTGCGTTCGGCAATAGATGTCTTCACGGAGACCGGCTACCACGCCGCGACCATGCGGATAATCGCCGACGGCGCCGGCATCAGTGTGGCCGGCGTCTATCACCACTACCGCAGTAAGCAGAGCCTGTTGGTCGCCATCTTCGAGCTGATCATCGAGGAGGTGCGGGTCCGCTTGATCCGAGCCAGGGACGAGGGCGGAGCGGATCCGGTCGAGCGCTACTCGAACATGGTGGAGGCACTCGCGCTCTATTACGTGGTGCGCAGCGACATTGCGGTGGTGGGCACCAACGAGACACGAAGCTTGGAAGAACCGGCAGCTGGCCGCATCGCTGCGGAGCGCCGCGGGATGCAGGACCTGATGGACGCCGAACTCGATCGGGCGGCCGCCGCGGGTGCGGTCGTACATCCCCGGCCGCACACGACCGCGCGGGCCGTCACGACGATGTGTGCTGCGCTGCCCCAGTGGTTCGACCCGACCGGGCCCCTCTCCCCGGAGCAGATCGCGCAGGAGTACGCCGGTCATGCCCGCGCGATGCTCGGCATGCGACCGGCGTACTCCTAGCGTCGATCAGTCGACTTCGGCGTCGGTGACGCGCCGATGTCGCTGCATGCCGGAGATCCAGCGCTCGATGTCGGCAGCTTTCCGGGCTCGGAAGTCGGCCACCTCGGCGTGGGGAAGAACGAGGAACTGGTTGTGAGCGACACCGTCGACCGCTTGGCGGGCAACCTCTTCCGGTGTCATCACTTCCCCCGCCCGGGTGATCGTGGCGGCGGCCGATCGCATCTGCCGGTCCGATGATTCGGAGGCGTCACCGATCATCGCGGTCGCGATGCCCATCGGGCACACGCAGGTCACCGATACGCCCAGGTCGCCGTACGTGACGGCGAGCCACTCGGCGAAACCCACGACGGCGTGCTTGGTCACCGAATACGTCGGCGAACCCAACTGCGTCAGCAACCCCGCCGCCGAGGCGATGGACACGAACCGACCGCCGCCTCGCTGCAGCCACGACGGGACGAGGAGGCGGGCGGCACGGACGTGCGCCTGGACGTTGACCTCCCACGAGGTACTCCACTCCTGCTCCGTGGCATCCAGGCCGAAGCCTTGGAAGACACCGGCATTCGCGACGTACAGGTCCACCGGGCCGAATGTCGAGTCGGCGAGCGCCAGGGTTCGTTCGATGTCGTGCGAGTCGGCAGCGTCGCCGGCGATCCACTCGACCCGATCGCCGTGCACCCGACGCAGCGTTTCGCCCGCCACCTGCAGGCCGTCTTCGTCCCTGTCGGCCAGGACCACGCGACATCCGCGACCCAGCAACTCGCGCCCCAATGCGAACCCGAGGCCGTGGGCAGCGCCGGTGACAACGGCGACCGACCCATTCAGTTCGGGCCCCATCACAGCGCTCCCGCCGCGGGAATTCCGTTGTCGCGGAAAGCTCGCCGCAGGATCTTCCCGGTAGCGGTCTTCGGTAGCTCGGAGACCACCACGATCGAGCGCGGATACTTGTATGCGGCCATGCGCTCGCGACAGAACTGGATCAACTCCTCCTCGGTCGCCGACGCGCCCGAGGCCAACGACACGAATGCCTTGACGGTCTCGCCGCGGTACTCGTCGGGAACGCCCACGACCGCTGCCTCCCGCACGGCGGGGTGCCCGTACAACACGTCCTCGACCTCGCGCGGCCACACCTTGTAGCCGGAGGCGTTGATCATGTCCTTCTTGCGGTCGACCAGATAGAACCATCCGTCCGCGTCCATGAATCCGACATCCCCGGTACGCAACTCGCCACCCGGCATGGATGCCGCGGTCGCCTCCGGATTGTTCCAGTAACCGGGGGCCACCTGGGGGCCGCTCGCGGCGAACTCCCCGATCTGTCCGGCGGGAACCTCGTTGCCGTTCTCGTCGAGAACCCGTACGACGGTGTTGAACACGGGCACGCCGACCGAGAGGGCGCCGGATTCGTGATCGACGGGTGCACGCATCCCCGCGGGCACCGCGTGCGTGGGCGAACTGGTCTCGGTCAGCCCGTAGATGTTGTGGATGTAGGTCCCGTACATCGATTCCAGGCGGTCTGCGACCGCCGGTGCCACAGGCGCACCGCCCGAGTAGATCGCCCGCAGCGACGAGAAGTCGTCGGGACACGCGCCGTCCGCGCCGGCGAGTGCGATCAGGGCGGTGATCGCTCCGATGGTGAACGCCGGACGGTGCTCTCGGATCGAATCGAGCATGACCTCCGGCTGGAAGCGGTGCGAGAGGACGAGCGGTGACGCGGTCAGGAACGCCACCATGATGTGCCCGACGAGTCCGGAGATGTGGAAGAGCGGGGCGATCCCGAGCACGGGATCACCGTCACGCAGATGCGCCCAGTCGCGGTATGTCTGGGCGTTGAACGCAAAGTTCGCGTGAGTGTTGACGGCGCCCTTCGGCTTGCCGGTCGTACCCGAGGTGTAGGTGAGGATCGCGAGTTCGTCGCCCTCGATGCTCACCGGGTCGGGCTTCCGTCCGTCGTGGTCGCCGATGATGGCGTACAGGTCATCGGTGGCGAGGCTTCTCCGGGTCGCTCCACCGAACAGGCGACCGTCGTTGCGGCGCTGTCCGTCGAGCGCCGACGTCGTCACGACCAGATCTACCGCCGTTTCCTCCTGCGCGAGTACGGGTTCCGCCACCGACTCGTACAGGTCGTCGAGGACGAGCAATGCACGCGCGCCCGAATCCTGCAGCAGGTACGTGACCTCGCGCTGCTTGTTCATCGGATTGACGGCGACGGCGGCACCGCCGCACTTCCACGCCGCAAGCAGTCCGATGACGAACGCGGGGTTGTTCTGAACGAAGAGCGCCAGGCGATCGCCACGGCCGAAGCCCCCGCGCTGCAGGTGGTTCGCGAGTGCATCGGAGGCGGCATCGAGTTCGCCGAAGGTCGCCGATCCGTCGAAGTACCTGACGGCGGGCATGGCCGAGGCGCGCCGCACCGCCGATCCGAACACCTCCAGACCGTTGTGGAACTCGGGGGTGATCTCGGGGCCGAGTCCCTCCGGGTAGAGGCGCAGCCAGGGGCGGTCCCGGTAGGTCACTTGATCACCACCGGGTTGACCGGGGCGCCGGTGGCCTGATGAATCTTGAGCGGGGCCGCGACATAGAAGAACTCGTAGGTTCCGTCCGCGGCGCAGTCGGCGGCGAGACTCTCGAGATCGCAGATCTCGGTGAAGGCCACGCCGAGGTTGCGCATCAGGGCGTTGTGCAGGACCAGCGCCATCCCGTTGTGGGGATCGGTGGTCACCTCGTTCGCGATGGTGTCGGTGACCAGGTTGGGAATCTCCTTGTCCCGGAACCATTCGACGAGTTCGGGGGAGTAGACCAGGCCCGGCTCGCAGAAGTCCGCGTAGAACGCCTCGCGGTCGCGGAAGAACATCTCGAGATGGTTGGTGCGGATGATGATGATGTCGCGGTTGCGGATCTCGATGCCCTGTCGTTCCGCGCAGGCCTCGAGGTCCTTGTGGTCGAACGTCTCGCGCTGCCCGAGGTACTCCTTGTCGAAGTGGCGCGCCATGTCGAGCAGGATCGCCCGGCCGACGATTCCGCGCTGGGCGATCGGTTCCACGCCGGCCTTGGACATGCCGCCGACCGTGCTGCGGGCGTCGTAGCCGTTCCAGATCTTGCCGTCGTACCAGACGTGGCCGAGGGCGTCGTACTGCGTCGAGCCCTGCAGGAAGGCCTCGATCTTGTCGTCGGCGTAGTGGAGTCCGCCCGGGAAGCATGGGCCCGAACCGCCTTCGTCCCAATCCGATTCGTCGTAGATCATCTCGCGCTCGGCCGGCTCGCGGCCGGGCCACACCGGATCGCCCTTGGGGTCGCCGATCAGTCGCTGGAGGGTGAAGACCGAGCCTCGTCGGATCAACGCCGCACCGGCGAGGACCTGCTCCGCGGTCAGGTAGTTGAGGCTTCCGACTTCGTCGTCGGCCCCCCACTTGCCCCAGTTGCTGGGCGATGCTGCCAGCAGATCCGTGAGATCTGACAGTTCGATGTCGGTCGACATGCGCTTCCCTTCCTCCCAATGAACTGAACCGAGCGAGCGTTCAGGCTGTTCAGTCAGAGGGTGGCAGGCATGAGGCGGCGTAGTCAACCCCCAAAATTCGTGTCGGGGCCGATGGGCTCCGGCGCGGTGTTCAGGCAGGGTGAACACGTCTCGCCGCACTTGCCGCATGGGCGGTACGGCGTCCCGGGGCGTCCGCGTGCTCGGCAGGGTTCACTCATGACGCGGGCGTGGGCGGTGTCGGACCGGTCGTGCGCAGCGCGTCGGTGCGCCCGGCTAGACTTTGCCCTGGCAGCGCGCCGCCCGGCCTGCCGATTCGATCCCAGAGGGAAGGGACCATAAGCCCCGTGTCTCCGCAGGTAGATACCGTCACGCACGCTTCCGCGACTCCCGACGTCGCCCAGCCGTTCAAGGAGCTGGGCCTCAAGGACGACGAGTACGCCCGCATCAAGGAGATTCTCGGCCGCCGTCCCACCGACGCCGAGCTCGCGATGTACTCGGTGATGTGGAGCGAGCACTGCTCCTACAAGTCCTCCAAGGTGCACCTCAAGTACTTCGGTGAGACCACCACCGACGAGATGCGCTCGTCCATGCTCGCCGGCATCGGCGAGAACGCCGGTGTCGTCGACATCGGTGACGGCTGGGCGGTCACCTTCAAGGTCGAGTCGCACAACCACCCGTCGTACATCGAGCCCTACCAGGGCGCGGCCACCGGCGTCGGCGGCATCGTCCGCGACATCATGGCGATGGGCGCGCGTCCGATCGCGGTCATGGACCAGCTGCGTTTCGGTGCGGCTGATGCCCCCGACACCCGTCGCGTCGTCGACGGTGTCGTGCGCGGCGTCGGCGGCTACGGCAACTCCCTCGGCCTGCCCAACGTCGGCGGCGAGACCGTCTTCGACGCCTCCTACCAGGGCAACCCGCTGGTCAACGCGCTGTGTGCCGGCGCGATGCGCGTCGAGGACCTGCACCTGGCGTTCGCGTCCGGCGCCGGAAACAAGATCATCCTGTTCGGTGCGCGCACCGGCCTCGACGGCATCGGCGGCGTGTCCGTCCTCGCCTCGGAGACCTTCGACGAGAGCTCGGGCGGACGCCCGAAGAAGCTCCCCGCCGTGCAGGTCGGCGACCCGTTCACCGAGAAGGTGCTCATCGAGTGCTGCCTCGACCTGTACAAGGCCAAGCTGGTCGTCGGCATCCAGGACCTCGGCGGCGCCGGGCTGTCCTGCGCCACATCGGAGCTGGCCGCGGCCGGTGACGGCGGCATGCACATCGACCTCGACCTGGTCCCGATGCGTGCCACCGGCATGACCGCCGCCGAGGTGCTCTCCAGCGAGTCGCAGGAGCGCATGTGTGCGGTCGTCACCCCCGAGAACGTCGACGCGTTCATGGAGGTCTGCAAGAAGTGGGACGTCCTGGCCACCGTCATCGGCGAGGTCACCGACGGTGAGCACCTCGTCATCGACTGGCACGGCGAGACCGTCGTCGACGCGCCGGCGCGCACCATCGCCCACGAGGGCCCGGTCTACGAGCGCCCCGTTGCCCGTCCCGACACGCAGGACGCGTTGATCGCGAACACCACCGCGGGCCTGAAGCGTCCCGAGACGGCGGACGAGCTCAAGGCCACGCTGCTGAAGATGATCGCCTCGCCTGCGCTGTGCAGCCGCAAGTGGATCACCGAGCAGTACGACCGCTACGTGCGCGGCAACACCGTGCTCGCCGAGAACGCCGACGGCGGCGTGGTCCGCATCGACGAGGAGACCGGACGCGGCATCGCGCTGGCCACCGACGCGTCGGGCCGCTACACCATGCTCGACCCGTACGCCGGTGCTCAGCTGGCGCTGGCCGAGGCGTTCCGCAACGTCGCCGTCACCGGTGCCACCCCGAAGGCCGTCTCCAACTGCCTCAACTTCGGTTCCCCCGAGGATCCGGGCGTCATGTGGCAGTTCCAGCAGGCCGTGCGTGGCCTCGCGGACGGCTGCGCCAAGCTCGGCATCCCGGTCACCGGCGGCAACGTCAGCTTCTACAACCAGACCGGATCCACCGCGATCCTGCCGACCCCGGTCGTCGCGGTCCTCGGTGTGATCGACGACGTGCACCGTCGCATCCCCACTGGCCTGGGCCTCGAGCCGGGCGAGACGCTGATCCTGTTGGGCGAGACCCGGGACGAGTTCGACGGGTCCATCTGGGCCCAGGTCGAGCACGATCACCTCGGTGGCGTGCCGCCGAAGGTCGACCTCGAGCGTGAGCAGCTGCTGGCCGACATCCTGCTGGCCGGCTCGCGTGACGGCCTCATCTCCGCCGCCCACGACCTGTCCGAGGGTGGCCTTGCGCAGGCCGTCGTCGAGGCAGCGCTGGCCGGCGAGACCGGCTGCCGGATCCTGCTCCCGGAGGACGCGGATCCGTTCGTGACGCTGTTCTCGGAGTCGGCCGGCCGCGTGCTGGTCGCGGTGCCCCGCACCGAGGAGACCCGCTTCACCGGAATGTGCTCCGCACGGGGTCTACCGTGGGTCCGTATCGGCGTCGTCGACGAGGGTTCCGACTCCGTCGAGGTCCAGGGTCAGTTCTCGGTCTCCATGGCCGAACTGCGTGAGACGTCCGAATCGACCCTCCCGGCACTGTTTGGGTGATGTGTGACGGACTCGGGGGTCGAGCGGGAGGCGGTCGCTGAGCTGCGGGAGGATCCGCGGCCGGTGACGCCTGTCCTCACCCCCGGGTTCGATCAGCGTCACCCGTTCGTCCTGTGGGCGTGGGGCCTGCTGAAGCTCGACTTCACGGGCATCGCGTTCGCGTCACTGTTCTTCTGCTGGTCCCTGACGCCGTCGCTGCTTCCGCGCGACTGGCTGTTCCAGGGGCTCATCGGCGGTATCAGCGCTGCAATCGGCTACGCCGTCGGCGCCGCCGTCGGGTGGGTGGTCTACGAGTTCGGCCTCGCACGCCGCCCCTGGTGGCCGCTGCCGGACCGGATCATGCTCGCCGTGAAGGTGTTCGTGCCGGTCGCGTCTGCGCTGGCCGCGGTGATCATGCTCATCTACGCGGCCGGATGGCAGCGTGAGCTGTCGGCGCTGATGAACGCCGAGGGCACCACCACCACGGGATACATCCGCACCGGCGGGCTCAGCCTGCTCGTGGCGGCCGCGCTCATCTCGCTGTGGCGCGTGCTGCGCGACCTGGTCCGCTGGGTCGCGCGCCAACTCAACAAGCGGCTCAAGATCCCGCCACCCGCCGCGTCTGCGGGCGGACTGGCCGTGGTGCTCGTGCTCGTCTTCATGCTTGTGGACGGAATCCTGCTCCGCGCCGGGTACGCCGCCGTGAACTCGATATTCAGTCTGCAGAACAACGAGACCCGGCACGGTGCCGTGCAACCCCTGCTGCCCGAGCGGTCCGGAAGCCCGGCATCGCTGGCACCGTGGGACACCCTCGGGTTCGAGGGCCGCAACTTCGTCTCCGGCGGCATCCACGCCGGCGAACTGACCGCCGCGAACGGCAAGCCCGCCAAGGAACCCATCCGGGTGTATGCGGGTCTCGAGACCGCCGACGACACGGCCGCGCGGATGAACGTCGTGCTCGACGAACTGGAGCGGACCGGCGCGTTCGAACGCAAGGCCCTCGTCATCATTCCCACCACGGGGACAGGATGGGTCAATCCCACCGCGGCACAGGCCATCGAACTCGTCGAGAACGGCGACAGCGCGCTGGTGGCGGCGCAGTACTCGTACCTGCCGAGTTGGATCTCGTTCATCGCCGACCGCGGGAAGGCGGCGGTGGCCGGGAACGCGTTGATCCACGCGGTGCACGACCGTTGGCTCACGAAACCGGAGGCCACTCGCCCCAAGCTGTACGTGTACGGCGAGAGCCTCGGCACCCAGGCCGGCGAGGGCGCCTTCGACGGTCTCGCCGACATCCGCGAGACCGTGGACGGTGTGCTGTGGGTGGGTCCGCCCAACGCCAATCCGCTGTGGAGTGCGCTCACCGACCGGCGTGACCCGGGCACCCCCGAAGTGCAACCGGTGTACGCGGACGGTCTGGTGGTCCGGTTCGCGGACGAAGCGTCGGCGATCCCCGGCGATCAGGGGCCGTGGCTCGAGCCGCGGGTGCTCTACATCCAGCACCCGTCGGATCCCGTGGTGTGGTGGTCCACCGATCTCGCGTTCACCCGCCCGGACTGGCTGTCCGAGCCGCCGGGATTCGACCGGTTGCCGTCGATGAAGTGGTTCCCGTTCGTGACGTTCTGGCAGGTGAGCGCCGATCTCGCGAATGCCGCGGGCGTCCCGGACGGGCACGGCCACAACTACGGCACCGTGATCCTCGACGGCTGGGTTGCCGTCACTGCGCCGGAGGGCTGGACGCCTGCCGACACCGAACGGGTGCGCGCCACCCTCGAGGACCTGCGCGGGCACGACGGGCCCGAGAAGTGAGCCGGGCGGCCGGGCCGGCCACCGCGGCCGCGCTCGTCGCCTGGAACAACGCGGTGCTGCCCGCGCTGCGGCTGTCGTCGCGGGGCCGGGCGACGGCCGGAACCCTGGTGGCGCTCGGCGCCACGGCGGCCGGGCTGGCGCGCGGGCTGCACTGCGACGAACTGGGGCTCGGCAACGTCCGCTCGGGGCTGGCGTGGGGGAGTGCCGCCGCCGCGGTCCCCGTCGTCGGTTATGTGGGCGCGCTCGCGATGCCGTCGCTGCACAGCCGTTTCACGGTGCCCGACGAGGTGCGGCACGACTTCGCCGAGTGGGTGTCGGCGCACATTCCGTTCGGCACCGTCGTCACGGAGGAGTTGCTGTTCCGGGGCGTGCTGACCGCGTTGACCGACCGCGCGTTCCCGCCGGCCGCCGCGACGGCGGTCCGGGCGACGGCCTTCGGGCTGTGGCACGTGCACCCGGCACACGTGGCGGGCGACTCGGTGGTCGGCACCGTCGCTTTCACCGCCGCCGCATCGATCCTCTTCGACCGGCTGCGCGCGGTCAGCGGCAGCGTCCTCGCGCCGGCACTGCTGCATCTGGCGGTCAACGTCGGTGGCGCGCTGCTGCTGCGGCGCATCCGGGTCGTCACCGGCCCGGTCGAGGTGCCGCTGCCGCCGGTGTGACCGGCGGTCAGGGCAGCTGCGCCATGCCGTAGACGTGGTCGGCGCGGACCCGCAGGACCCGACGCCGCTCGGCGACCATCGCCCGACGAAACTCGTCCCAGTCGTCGTGCTCGCCTCCGGTGGCGGCACGGTAGACCGCGATCAGTTCGTCGACGGTCGCGTCGCCCGGATCGGCGGCGACGGGCGTCAGCTCCGCGTCGCCCTCGATCACCGCGTAGCTCCAGAAGTCGGGGGCGCTCACGTGAAGCGACACCCGCGGATCGCGGGACGCGTTGCGGGTCTTCGCGCGATCCGCGGTGACCGAGATCCGCACGGTGCGCGACTCCGGGTCCCACGCGTAGATGATGTTGGACAGTTGTGGCCTGCCGTCGCGCTTGAGGGTCGCGAGGATCGCCCGGTTCTGGGACGCGACGAGATCGAGCAGCGGTCTCTGGGTGTCGGCTTCGATGCTCATGGACTGTGTAACTACGCTGCCCGGAGGCTTGTTCCGCCGCCGCGGGCGGGCTCAGTAGATTTGATGCTCATGCCAGCCCGCCGCGCCGTCGACCCCGCCGAACTCCGCAGTGCGCTGCTCGCCGTCGGGCCGTGGCTGCGCGGCGAGGACGAGACGAAGCCGGCCCGCGCGGACCTGGCCGCCGCGGTGCGGCTGAGTGCCCGCACCCTCGAACAGATCGCGCCCGGGTCGAGTGTCGAGGTCCGGGTGCCGCCGTTCGTCGCGGTGCAGTGCATCGAGGGCCCGCGACACACCCGGGGGACCCCGCCCAACGTCGTCGAGACCGACCCGCGGACGTGGCTGTTGTTGGCGACCGGACGACTCGGATTCGACGACGCGGCGGCCGGCGGGTCACTGAGCGCGTCGGGCAGTCGGGCCGGCGAGATCGCCCACTGGCTCCCGCTGATCCGCTTGTGAGTTCATGTGACGTGGGTCGCATCGACGTGATCCGACGCACCGACCGTCGAGTGTGCCTGGATCGGTAGTTAGAATGGGGCACGCCCCCCTCACCGAATCCCCTTAGGGAGCGCTTGCCGTGACTCGTGCCGAACTGTCGGTCAACAGTCGGAATCTTCTCGCTACGACCGCACCAGACGAGGACGAGAACGAACCTCGTGAAGAGTGTGGCGTCTTCGGTGTCTGGGCGCCGGGCGAGGACGTCGCCAAGCTGACGTACTACGGGCTGTACGCCCTCCAGCACCGTGGCCAGGAGGCTGCCGGCATCGCCGTCGCCGACGGCGCGCAGGTGCTGGTGTTCAAGGATCTGGGCCTGGTCAGCCAGGTGTTCGACGAGCAGACCCTCGGTGCCATGCCGGGGCACGTCGCCGTCGGCCACTGCCGCTACTCCACCACCGGGTCCACGACCTGGGAGAACGCGCAGCCGATCTTCCGCACCACCGCCGCCGGCACCGGCGTCGCGCTGGGCCACAACGGCAACCTCGTCAACACCGCCGAACTGGCGCAGCGCGCCCGCGAGGCCGGCCTGATCAACGACAAGCGTCCCGGCGCGGCCACGTCCGACTCGGACATCGTCGGTGCGCTGCTGGCGCACGCCGCCGCCGACAGCACGCTCGAGCAGGCCGCGATGAAGCTGCTGCCGACGCTGCGCGGTGCCTTCTGCCTGACGTTCATGGATGAGCACACGCTGTACGCGGCGCGCGACCCGCACGGCATCCGCCCGCTGTGCCTCGGTCGTCTCGACCGCGGCTGGGTGGTCGCCAGCGAGACCGCCGCCCTCGACATCGTCGGCGCGTCCTTCGTGCGCGAAATCGAGCCCGGCGAGCTGCTCGCGATCGACGCCGACGGTGTCCGGTCGTCCCGCTTCGCGAACCCGGAACCCAAGGGCTGCGTGTTCGAGTACGTGTACCTGGCCCGCCCGGACAGCGTCATCTCCGGTCGTTCGGTGCACTCGACCCGCGTCGAGATCGGTCGCCGTCTCGCCAAGGAGCACCCCGCCGAGGGCGATCTGGTGATCCCGGTGCCGGAGTCCGGCACCCCGGCCGCGGTCGGCTACGCACAGGGTTCGGGTATCCCGTACGGCCAGGGGCTGATGAAGAACGCCTACGTGGGCCGCACCTTCATCCAGCCGTCGCAGACCATCCGTCAGCTGGGTATCCGCCTCAAGCTCAACCCGCTCAAGGAAGTCATCCGCGGCAAGCGCCTCGTCGTGGTCGACGATTCGATCGTCCGCGGCAACACCCAGCGCGCACTGATCCGGATGCTCCGCGAGGCCGGCGCCCTCGAGATCCACGTGCGCATCGCCTCGCCGCCGGTCAAGTGGCCGTGCTTCTACGGCATCGACTTCGCCTCGCCCGCCGAGCTCATCGCGAACGGTGCCGAGGGTAGCGGCGTGAACGCCACGTTCGACGAGATGCTCGACGGCGTGCGCCGGTCGATCGGTGCCGACTCGCTCGGCTACATCTCGATCGACGGCATGGTCGCGGCCACCGAGCAGCCCCGCTCGCGTCTGTGCGCGGCGTGCTTCGACGGCAACTACCCGATCGCGCTGCCGGACGGGGGCATCGGCAAGAACGTCCTCGAGGGGATGTTGGAGTCGGCCGCGGGCGCCGCGGTCAGTCATGACAACGACAACGCGGACGCGCTGTCTCGTCCCTAGTTCGCAGGACCGTCCGGGGATGCCCGAGCAACTCCGGTAGCGTAAGGGCGCAATCGAGGTGATTGCGCATGCGCACATGCATTCGCGACCGCTGCGGATGCTGCAGTTGAGACGTTCACCGAGTATCAAGGCTGGAGCCAGAACCCAATGACCGAGGACAGTACCCGCACGCAGGGCGCTTCGTACGCCGCCGCCGGAGTGGACATCGAAGCGGGCGACCGGGCAGTCGAACTGTTCGCCCCGTTGGCGAAGAAGGCCAGCCGCCCCGAGGTCATGGGTGGTCTCGGTGGTTTCGCCGGCCTGTTCTCCCTCAAGGGTGGATACAAGGAGCCGCTGCTCGCCGCGTCCACCGACGGCGTCGGCACCAAGCTCGCCGTCGCGCAGGCCATGGACAAGCACGACACCGTCGGCCTCGACCTGGTCGCGATGGTCGTGGACGACCTCGTGGTGTGCGGCGCCGAGCCGCTGTTCCTGCAGGACTACATCGCGGTCGGCCGGGTCGTCCCCGAGCGGGTCGCCGAGATCGTCGGCGGCATCGCCGAGGGCTGCATCCAGGCCGGCTGCGCGCTGCTCGGCGGCGAGACGGCCGAGCACCCCGGGGTGATGGCCGACGGTGACTACGACCTGTCCGCCACCGGTATCGGCGTCGTCGAGGCCGACCAGGTCCTCGGACCGGACCGTGTCCGCCCGGGCGACGTCGTGATCGGCATGGGCGCGTCGGGTCTGCACTCCAACGGTTACTCGCTGGCCCGCAAGGTGCTGCTCGAGATCGACCGCATGTCGCTGACCGGGCACGTCGACGAGTTCGGCCGTACCCTCGGCGAGGAGCTGCTCGAGCCCACCAAGATCTACGCCAAGGACTGCCTGGCGCTGGCCGCCGAGACCGACGTGCGCACGTTCTGCCACGTCACCGGTGGCGGCCTCGCCAACAACCTCGCGCGCGTGATGCCCAAGGGCCTCGTCGCCGAGCTGGACCGTGGCACCTGGAGCCCCGCTCCCGTGTTCACCATGATCGCGCAGCGCGGTCGTGTCGAGCGCGCCGAGATGGAGCAGACGTTCAACATGGGCGTCGGCATGGTCGCGATCGTCGCGCCCGAGGACGTGGACCGCGCCCTGGCGGTGCTCACGGCCCGCCACATCGACTGCTGGACCCTCGGCAGCGTCAAGAAGGCATCGGACGCCGACGCCGCACGCGCCCTGCTGCTGGGCGATCACCCGCGCTTCTGAGCGGCCGTCCCGAGCCGGGACCGCACCTAGACGTCGTCCCCGGAACCTCCACGAGGTTCCGGGGACGACGTCGTTCTAGGCGGTGTCGGCCGGTTAGGGCCGGAGATGCCAGAGGCGCCAGACGTGCACTTGGGATGCCGGAGATGCGACGGCATTGCACGCGCGGGCAGGCCGCGAAGTCCTCACGGAGATACCACGAATGAGGGGGAGCCGGTCGGGCTCCCCCTCATTCGCGTTTGTCCGACTGGGTCAGGACGACAGTCAACGACGCCAATCGTCGTAGTCGTCGTCCTCCCAGGGAGGGCGGTTGTCCTCGTCGGAGCGCTTGTCGGCGATGACTCCGCCGTTACGGGACGAGCCGGATCCACCGCCGCTCGAGAGCTCTCGTTGCAGGCTGTCGAAATCCGTGGACGGAGAGCTGTATTTGAGCTCCCGTGCAACCTTGGTCTGCTTTGCCTTAGCCCGGCCGCGGCCCATGGCTGACCCCCTCGCGCTTTCGCGGGGCGGCCTGGGGAATTTGGCGGCCCCGCGTGAGTGTTGATGTTTTCCTGACCCACACTCTAGCGTGCAAATGTCGCTTCCGCCTCCACGAATGGTTCCCGGTGGTGTCTGATTTGTCTCAGAGGGCCCGTGAGCTGGAGTGATGGCGAATTTCTGCAGGCTAGAACACACCTGGGACGGCGCGTATCGTCCCCACTCGGGCGCCGCCGCCGAGGACGGGCTGGGACGCCAGTGCGGCGTGGTCCTCCGACCACGTCACGCCGAGCCGGTGGAGCAGCGCTGCGGTCAACGGCAGCCGGGCCCGCTCGTGCCCATCGTCGATCTTGAACGCGAAGGCGGTGCCGTCGGGCAGCGCGCCCGCATGGACTCCGTCGGCGCCGGCCTTGCACAGCAGCCCCGGCACCGCCGGCATCAGGCGGGCGTCGTCGCGACCGGTGCCCGACACGAGGTGCGGGTGCGCGCGGATCGCGTCGGCGACGGATCGCTCGGCCGATCCGGGTTCGGCCGTAGCCAGGCGGGAGAACGCCCGCGCGAGGTTGGTCAGCGACACCGGAATGATCGGCAGCCCGCAGCCGTCGATGCCGAGTTCGGTCTCGGGTTCGCCGCTGAGTTCGGCGATGGTCCCGATCACGGTGCGCTGGAGCGGGTGGGCGGGGTCGAGGTACGTGTCCATCGGCCAGTCGTTGGCCGCGCATGCCGCGAGCATGGCCGCGTGCTTGCCCGAACAGTTCATGTAGACCGTTCGGGGCGGCCGGCCCGCCGCGAGCACCTCTGCGCGCGCCAGTTCGTTCGCCGGCAGGTCCGGAGGGCACTGCAGCTGCCGCTCCTCGAGGCCGTGGCGGTCGAGTAGCTGCTCGACGAGTTCGACGTGCGCGAGCTCGCCCTCGTGCGACGCCGACGCGATCGCCAGCTGCTCGCTGGACTCGGGCACGAACCCGCTGCGGAGCAGTGCGACTGCCTGCATCGGCTTGTTCGACGACCGCGGGTAGATCGGCGTGTGGACCTCGCCGAGGGTCAGCGTGCTGGTTCCGTCCGGCGCGAGCACCACCAGGGAACCGCGGTGCACGCACTCGCGGAATCCGGATCGGACGACCTCGACCAGTTCGACGCTCACGACGGCACCTGCTCTTCCAGACGGTTCAGGAACTTGCGGACCCGGGCTTCGACCGTGTCCGCGAGATCGGGTTGTTCGGCGAGCAGGCGCGCCAGCCGGGCGGCGTCGTCGCCGACGAACACGTCGCGGACGGTCACCCCGTGTGCGGGCACCGACAGGATCTCGACGGCGTCGCCGGCCTGTATGCGGCCGGGGGTCAGCACCCGCATGTACGCGCCGACGTCGGCGCGTTCGGTGAACCGCTTGACCCACCGTGGCTCGCCGGACCAGTGCGCGAACGTCCCGCACGGCACGCGCGGCTCGGTGATCTCGAGTTCGACGTCGCCGATGCGCCAGCGGGTGCCGATCACCGCGTCGGTGGTGGGCACGCCGACCACGCGCAGGTTCTCGCCGAACCAGCCCGGCGCGAGGGGCCGGCCCAGTTCCGACGCCCAACGCTCGGCCTCTTCCGTGGAGTAGGCGTAGACCGCCTTGTCGCGCCCTCCGTGGAACTTCGTGTCGCAGACGTGGTCTCCGGTCACCCCGCCGGTTTCGACGCGCACAGGGCCCGTCACGGGCCGTTTGTCGATGGCCGTGCGCGGCGCCCGCTTGCTGGGTGCGTCGCGGTCGGCGAATACGACGCACACCGCATCGAGGCGGCCGGTCGACGCGCCCGTCACCGGCCGCGCAACCGGTCGACGGCCGCCCGGCCCGCCTGCACCTCGTCGTGCCGCGGCACCGAGTCCGCGTCGATCGAGGCGGCGCACGGCCCGGCGACGAGCGCGGTCGCGACGGGCACGGTGCGCTTCACCAGCGCCAGCGCGATCGGTCCCCACTCGAAGTGGTCGACGACGGTGCCCACGCGGCCGACGGTGCGCCCGTCCGCGGTCACGGACTCGCCCGCCTCGGGGCGACCCTCGGCGGAGCCGTCGAGGTGCAGCAGCACGAGGTGGCGCGGCGGCTTGCCGAGGTTGTGGACCCGGGCCACCGTCTCCTGGCCGCGGTAGCAGCCCTTGTCGAGGTGGACGGCGCCGTGCTCGGCCGGCGCACCGATCCAGCCGGCCTCGTGGGGGATGGTGCGGTCGTCGGTGTCGACGCCGATCCGCGGGCGCAGCGCGGCGACCCGCAGGGCCTCGAACGCCCACGAGCCGGCCGGACGCGCGCCGGCCGCGGTGAGGACGGTCCACCAGCGGCTGAGTTCGCTGCGCGGGATCACCAGGTCGAACGAGTCCACGGTGGGCCACGGCATCCGGCGCACGAATCCGCCGCCGGCCAGCGGGACCGCGTCGTACACGCCGGGCAGTACCGGCACGCCGAGCGCCTCCAGGAAGGCGGGGGAGGATGCGACGTCGGGGCCGAGCAGGCTCAGCACGGCCATGTCGTTGCCGTCGCGCGGATCGGCCTTGGACCAGAACACCATCTTCTGCAGGAAGGTCAGCAACTCCGGGCCGTGGTCGGCCTCGGTGTCGATCCACGTCACGCCGTCGATGTCGGTCTGCACGAAGTGGTGCTCGATGCGGCCGTTGATGTCCAGGCTCAGGTTCTCGGCGCTGGACCGGTCCGGGAGCGCGGCGACGTGCTGGCTGGAGATGGTGTGCAGCCACGTGAGCCGCTCGTCGCCGGAGATCGCGATGACGAACCGGTGGGAGCGGTCGACGACGGCTGCGGAGCGGACCGCGGCGCGTTGCTCGGCGAACGGATCGCCGTAGTGCCATGCGACGCCGGCATCCGGTGAGCCCTCGGGCGGAGGGACCGCGCCGGGCGTGGACAGAAGTGGACTGGGTGCAACGTGCGGAGTGTCGGCCACGGCCCCATTCTAGGAGCGGTGAGCGACGGTGCCGCGTGACGCAGGGAACTGCTGGTCGCGCCGAGTTCTGACTATGGTGGGCGGCATGGCTGAGCAGGGTGGGCAGGTGCTGGTGACACTGGACGGGCAGGTGCGCGACGCCGACGCCCCGCTCCTGCACGTGGACGACCTCGCCGTGGTGCGCGGCGACGGCGTGTTCGAGACGCTGTTGGTCCGCGACGGGCGGGCGTGCAAGGTCGGGCTGCACCTGGATCGTCTGGAGGCGTCGGCGACCGCCCTCGAGTTGCCCCTGCCGGGCCGTGGGTTGTGGCGCCGCGCCGTCGAGGCGGCGGCCCGGGAGTGGGGACGCGACCGGGAAGGCTGGATGCGTCTTCTGCTCAGTCGTGGCCGGGAGACCGGGGGACCGGCCACCGCGTTCGTGTCGGTGGGTCCGGTCGCGGAGCGTGTTCTGCGTGCTCGCCGCGACGGGGTCTCCGTCATGACGCTGCCGCGCGGGTACTCGGTCGACCTGGCGGCGTCGGCGCCGTGGCAGCTGGCGGGGGCGAAGACTCTGTCGTACGCGACGAACATGGCAGCCCTGAGGCATGCCCAGGCGCAGGGTGTCGACGACGTCATCTTCACGAGCAGTGAAGGACGAATTCTGGAGGGTCCCCGGTCGACGGTCGTGATCGCCCGGGGTAAGACGTTGATCACTCCGCCGCCCGAGCACAGCATCCTGCCGGGCACCACGCAGCGGGCCCTGTTCGAGGTCGCCGGGGCCAAGGGATACACGTGCAAGTACGAACCTCTGAACCCTGTGGATCTTGTTGTCGCGGAGGGAATCTGGCTGGTCTCGAGTGTTACCCTGGCGGCGCGGGTGCACGCCCTCGACGGGCTCTCGTTGCCGGTGTCGCCGGCGGCCGAGGACGTGGCCTCGATGGTCCAGTTGGCGGTCGAGACGGTGGGGTCGGACTAGATCGGGTTAGGCGCCGACCGGAAGGTCTACTACATTCCGTAGTAGCAATCCGCTGCGGGGAGCTTCTGCCCGCAGTAGCTTTGTGAACAGGGATCGAGCGGACGCCCACGTCTCGACCCCGAAGCCTGTCCTACGGGCCGACTTTTCGGAGTAGCCATGGATGTCTTGGATGTCTCCCGGTGGCAGTTCGGAATCACCACCGTCTACCACTTCATCTTCGTTCCCCTCACGATCGGACTGGCCCCGCTGGTCGCGATCATGCAGACGATGTGGGTGATCACGAAGAAGGATCACTGGTATCGCCTCACCAAGTTCTTCGGCAAGTTCTTCCTGATCAACTTCGCGATCGGTGTCGCGACAGGCATCGTGCAGGAGTTCCAGTTCGGTATGAACTGGAGTGAGTACTCCCGCTTCGTCGGCGACGTCTTCGGTGCTCCGCTGGCGCTCGAGGGTCTCGTCGCGTTCTTCCTCGAGTCGACGTTCCTCGGCCTGTGGATCTTCGGCTGGACCCGCCTGCCCAAGGGTGTCCATCTCGCGACGATCTGGTTGGCCGCGATCGGTGTGAACGCCTCGGCGTACTTCATCATCGTCGCCAACTCGTTCATGCAGCACCCCGTCGGCGCGCGTTTCAATCCGGAGACCGGACGCGCCGAGCTCGAGAGCATCTGGGCCCTGCTGACCAACAACACGGCCATCGCGGCGTACCTTCACGCGGTTGCAGGTGGCTTCCTCACCGCCGCAACGTTCGTGGTCGGGATCGCCGGTTGGTGGATGGTGCGCAACATGCGCAAGTCCAAGACCGCGGCGCCGGAGGACGCCAAGACGTTGGTCCAGGACGCGCGGAACATGTTCCGGCCCGCGGCCCGCATGGGCATGCTGGTGATGATCATCGCCGGCATCGGGATCGTCTACACCGGCGATGTCCAGGGCAAGCTGATGTTCCAGCAGCAGCCCATGAAGATGGCGTCCGCGGAGTCGTTGTGTCACACCGAGACCGATCCGGACTTCTCGATCCTCACCGTCGGTACCCACAACAACTGCGAGGGTGTCACGCACGTGCTCGAGGTGCCCTTCGTGTTGCCGTGGCTCGCCGAGGGCAAGTTCAGCGGCGTGACACTGCAGGGCGTCGAGGATCTGCAGGTGCAGTACGAGCAGCAGTTCGGTCCCGGCAACTACCGTCCCAACCTGTTCGTCACGTACTGGTCGTTCCGCGCGATGATCGGTCTGGCTGCCGGGTCGCTGGCGCTGGCGCTGGCCGGACTGTGGGTCACCCGTAAGGGTCGAGTCCCGGACCAGAACTGGTTCAAGTGGTTGTGCCTCATCGCAATTCCGATGCCGTTCCTCGCGAACAGTGCGGGCTGGATCTTCACCGAGATGGGCCGTCAGCCCTGGGTGGTGCATCCCAACCCGACCGGCGTCGACCTGATCCGGCTCACCGTCGATCAGGGTGTCTCCGATCACCCGACCGGGCTGGTCGTCACCTCGCTCGTGGTGTTCACGCTGCTGTACGGCGCGCTGGGTGTCGTGTGGTTCTACCTGATCCGTCGGTACGCGATCGAGGGACCGTCGCCGCACGACCTGCATCCGCCGGGTCGAGGGCCCGCGCCGAAGGCCGGCGGCCCGGGAGAACCGGGCGAGCCGGAGGCCGAAGAGCAACTGTCGTTCGCGTACTAGGAGACCGTCATGGGACTGCAGGAATTCTGGTTCATTCTCATCGCGGTGCTCTTCGTCGGGTACTTCGTACTCGAGGGGTTCGACTTCGGTGTCGGAATGCTGATGCCCGTCCTGGGCAAGACGGAGAACCGTCGTCGCGTGCTGCTCAACACGATCGGGCCCGTCTGGGACGGCAACGAGGTGTGGTTGATCGTCGGTGGTGGTGCGCTGTTCGCGGCGTTCCCCGACTGGTACGCGACATTGTTCTCCGGGTTCTATCTACCTTTGCTGATCATCCTGGTGGCGCTGATCCTGCGAATCGTCGCGATCGAGTGGCGCGGCAAGATCGACGACGACAAATGGCGGCGTCGTGCCGACTGGGGCATCATGATCGGCTCCTGGGTGCCGGCGGTGCTGTGGGGTGTGGCATTCGCGAACATCGTCCGCGGTGTCGCGATCAACGCGGACAAGAAGGTGACGTCAACCTTCTTCGACCTGCTCAACCCGTACGCGCTGCTCGGTGGCATCACCACGGCGCTGGTGTTCGCACTGCACGGCGCGGTGTTCATCGCCCTCAAGACCGCCGACGACGTGCGGATCGATGCCGCGGACCTGGCGAAAAAGCTCGCCATTCCGACGGTCCCGATCGCCGGTGGGTTCGTGCTGTGGACCCAGCTGGCCCACGGCAAGGGCTGGACGTGGATCCTGGTGGCGCTCGCGGCAATTGCCGTGATCGCGGTGGTGTTCCTGACCAGGGCCGAGAGCGAGGGCTGGGCGTTCGCGTTCACGACGCTCGCGGTGATCGCCACCGTGGTGCTGCTGTTCGCGTCGCTGTATCCGAACGTGATGCCGTCGACGACGAGCGAGGCGTACAACCTCACGATCGAGAACGCGTCGTCGAGTCCATACACCCTGAAGGTGATGAGTTGGGCGGCAGTGATTCTCACGCCGATCGTGCTGTGCTACCAGGGCTGGACGTACTGGGTGTTCCGTAAGCGGATCTCCACCAAGCACATCCCGCCGTCGATCGGGCTGCCCCGCAAGGCTGGACCTACGAAGGTCGGATGAGTACTGGTATCGATCGCCCCGCCCGATCGAGTCGACGGGCGGGGCGGCGCGGGGGTCCGGTGGATCCCCGCCTGTGGAAGTACTCCGCGTCGGCGCGCGGCTACCTGATCCTCACGGTCGTCCTGTCCGCGATCAACGTCGCGATGGTGATCGTCTCGGCCGTGCTTATCGGCACGATCCTGGCCGGGGTGATCACCTCCGATCGGCGCAGCCTCGCGGACTGGCGTACCGACCTGATGTGGCTCGCCGCGGCGGTGGCCGTGCGGGTCCTGGCGGCCTGGCTGCACGCGCGGTACGCCCACCGCTCCGCCAACCGGGTGGTCGCCGAACTCGAGGTCGAGGTCCTGCAGGCGGCCGTGCGGATGCCGCCGCGCACCCTCGACCCGCGCCGCGACGAGATCGCGACCGTGCTCACCCGGGGGGTTCGCGCGTTGGCGCCGTATCTGACGGGCTATCTGCCCGCGCTCATCCTGGCGGCGACGCTCACCCCGGCGACGCTGGTGGTGATCGTCATGCAGGACCTGACGGCGGCGATGATCGTCGTGATCACGCTGCCGCTCATCCCCGTGTTCATGATCCTGATCGGCCTGCTCACGAAGGGGAAATCCGAGCAGACGCTCGCCGCGTTGACGCGCCTGTCGGGGCAGCTCCTGGACCTGTTGGCAGGCCTGCCGACGCTGCGGGCGCTCGGCCGCGAACACGGCCCCGCGACGCGGGTGCGCGAACTCGGGGACGCGCACCGCAAGACCACGATGTCGTCGCTGCGGGTCGCGTTCCTGTCGTCGATGGTGCTCGAACTGCTCGCGACGCTGTCGGTGGCGCTCATCGCCGTCAGCATCGGCCTGCGTCTGGTCTTCGGCAACATGGAACTCGAGCCGGGCATCGTCGCGCTGATCCTCGCGCCCGAGGTCTACCTGCCGCTGCGCATGGTCGGTGCCCAGTTCCACGCCGCCGAGGACGGTGTCGCTGCCGCAACCAAGGCGTTCGGAGTGCTGGACGAGGCCGCGGAACAGCGGCCGACCGGCACTCGCGCGGTGGTGGCCGAGGGTGCCGTCGTCGAACTGGCGGGCGTCAGCGTGCGGTCCCGGTCGGGGACGGCGCCGGACCGGTTGGATGCGAGGTGCCTGCCCGGCGCCGTGACCGTGCTGACCGGTGCCAACGGGTCCGGAAAATCCACTGCCCTGCAGGTGGTTCTGGGACTGACCGAGCCCGACGCCGGATCGGTGCGGATCGACGGGACCGACGTCCGTGACCTGGACCCGGCCGGATGGTGGGCACAGATCGCGTGGCTGCCCCAGCACCCCGTGATCGTCCCGGGCACCCTCGCCGAGAATCTCGCCCTCGTCGGCGACGTCGACACGGACGCCGAGCGATTGCAGCAGGCATGCCGGGCAACCGGATTCGACGATGTCCTCGCGGAACTGCCGCGCGGATGGGACACCGTCGTCGGTGCAGGGGGACTGGGGCTGTCGCTCGGTCAACGCCAGCGACTGGCCCTCACCCGGCTGTTGGTGTCGTCGCGGCCGGTGCTGTTGCTCGACGAGCCGACGGCGCACCTGGACGAAGAAACCGAACGGACAGTGTTGAACTCGCTACGTGAGCTCGCCCGCCACGGCCGCACCGTCGTGGTCGTGGGACATCGCCCGACCGTGCTGGCGGCGGGGGACCAGGTGACCGAGGTGGCGGCCCGACACGACGTCGTGGCCGACGAGGACGCGGGAGCGCAGCACCATGAATCGTGACCTGGTGCGGGCGATACGGCTGCTGGATCTGCAGCCACGGCGCGTGCTGGCCGCGATCGCCGCGGGTGTCGCGACGCTGGGCAGTGCGCTGGCGCTCGCGGCGCTGTCGGCGTGGCTGATCACGAAGGCGTGGCAGATGCCGCCCGTGCTCGATCTGACGGTCGCGGTGGTCGCGGTGCGTGCGCTCGGCATCTCTCGCGGCGTCTTCCGCTACCTCGAACGTCTCGCGACGCACGACGCCGCGCTGCGCGGCACCACGTCGGCCCGGACGAAGATCTACCGCCGCCTCGCGGACGGTGATCCGGCGGCCGCCGCAGGACTCCGGCGCGGTGACCTGCTGGCCCGGACCGGTGCCGACGTCGACGCACTCGGCGACGTCGTGGTGCGGGCGCTGATCCCGATCGCCGTCGCGGCGATCATGGCACTGTCCGCCGTCGTCGTGCTCGGGCTGATCTCACCGGCCGCCGCGCTGGTTCTCGCCGTCGCTCTCGCCCTGTCGGGGGTGCTGGCGCCGTGGCTGTCGGCGCGCGCGGCTCGGATTGCGGAGTCCCGCAGCGCGGCCGCGACGGCACTGTTCAGCGAGACCGCGGTGACCGCACTCGACCATGCCGCCGAGTTGCGGGTGGCCGGACGCCTCGACGACGTCCTCGCGAGTGCGGAGGCCACCAACCACGACGCGGTTCGGGCCACCGACCGGGCCGCCCGGCCCTCGGCGTTCGCCGCCGCCGCGACACCGCTCGCGATCGGGGCCAGTGTGCTGGGGTCG
Source organism: Rhodococcus sp. BE178 (assembly GCF_050433545.1). Classification (NCBI taxonomy): domain Bacteria; kingdom Bacillati; phylum Actinomycetota; class Actinomycetes; order Mycobacteriales; family Nocardiaceae; genus Rhodococcus; species Rhodococcus sp. BE178. Next base: position 38,831 of record NZ_JBNPXA010000006.1, read on the forward strand.
CTGCTGATCGGAATCACGCTGTACGGGCCGGACGGTGGTACGCCGGGCGCGATGACGCCGATGTCGTTGGCGATCCTCGTGCTCGTGCCGCTCGCCGCATTCGAGGCGACCGGTGCCCTGCCGGCGGCCGCGCTCGCGCTGACCCGGGCTCGGATCGCGTCGGGTCGGATCCTGGCGTTGCTGGATCGGGCCGGTGAGCCGCTGCCCGAGGGCGCCGAGGTGCCATCGGGTCCCGGACGGGTTCGTGCCGAGGGCTTGCGGTGCGGGTGGCCGGGAGGCGAGAGGGTGACCGCGCCCGTGGATCTGGATCTGTCCCCGGGGGCGCGTGTCGCCGTGGTCGGCGGGAGCGGTGCGGGCAAGACCACGCTGCTCATGACCCTGGCCGGGTTGCTGCCGCCGGTCGACGGCACCGTGTCGCTCGACGGCACACCGATCGCACGATTCCAGCCCGACGCGCTGCGCCACGAGATCGGGTTCTTCGCCGAGGACGCCCATCTGTTCGACACGTCGGTCCTCGAGAACCTGCGTGTCGCCCGTGGCGACCTCGACGAGGACACCGCGCTCGAGGCGCTGCGCACCGTGGGGCTGGGGGAGTGGGTGGCGCAGTTGCCGCGTGGCGTGCACACGTCGCTGGGCGGTGGGGCTCGGGCGGTCTCCGGTGGCCAGCGCCGACGCCTGCTGCTCGCCCGCGCGCTCGTCTCCCCTGCGCGAATGCTGCTGCTCGACGAGCCCACCGAGCACCTCGACGCGGCGGACGGCGCGAGGATCCAGCGGGCCCTGCTCGACCGGGAATGTGGGCTGGTCGATCGGGAACGGACCGTGGTCCTCGTTACGCACCAGTTGCCGCCGGACGCCCGCGCCGATGGCATCGTGACCGTCGGTAACGGAATCGGCCGGGATGTGGATTGTGTCAGGGAGTCCGCGGGTCTGGACTCGGCTCGGCCCGCCTGACCACGGACGACGCGTCGGCAAGCGCGGCACCCAGATGTGGAACGCGTTCTAATTGTTCGGCCAATCGCGGCTACCGGCCGCGCCGTTACAGGTCGGTGAACCCAAAAGTTGTTGCGCCACCTCGTAACTGCCCTGCTGGACGAACGTCCGAAAAACCGGTTAGTATGTGATCGTCTTCACTGCTGTATGGGCGATTTGCCGTGACTTCACGGTCTAAATTGAAACGCGTTCTACATAGAACTGCCTCCCCTCAGGAACGATCGAAGGAGCATCTACATGTCACGCCGCTCACTACGCCACGCCGTAGCCACAACCGCCTCTGTGGCCCTTCTCGCCGCCGGCGTTACCGTCGGACTCGGAGCGTCGGCGGCCCAGGCCGCGCCCGCATGCGCGCTCAGCCAGTCGGTCACCGACAGTTGGGCCGGCTCGCTCGGGACTCCGTACACCGTGAGCAAGGAGGTTGTCGGCGACGGCACGGTCGCACCGGGGCGCACCGTCACCTACCTAACCAAGGTGTCCGGTTCGGGGGCGCTCGTCGACCAGATCCGTGACTTCCACCCGGCAGGTTTCCAGCTGGTGAAGGCTCGTCTGAACGTCAAATGGGCTATCGGGAATCAGCAGTGGACGGACGTCACCGGTACCGCCGTCGTGGGCAACAACGCCGTCATCGCCAAGGGTGGCGGGTGGACCACCGCGGGTGGCGGAGTCATCGCCTTGGAAACCACCTACAAGGTCCCGGATAACGCCACGGTCGGCTCCAAGCTCGACAGCGGCGCCGGCACCAACATCGTGCTCGCTGCTGGTGACTGGAACATCAACCCGATGGGCGTGTGCGTCACCGTTCGTCCGCCGAACCCCGTCGAGGCCGGCTCGGGCAGCCTCGAGGATCTGGGCTTCGGTTCGGTGAACACCGGATCGGGCCAGGTCTTCGGATCCATCACCGATCCGCAGGGTTCGATCAGCAACGTGGTCGGCGGAATCCTGGGCAATGTGCTCGGCAACCTGAGCTGACTCGGCTCCGGCAAGAATGCGGGCAGGGCTACCAGCGCATGCTGGTAGCCCTGCCCGCATCGGCATTGTCGAAGAGAGCTTTGATCGTCATCAGCTAGTCCATCCCGAACGGGAATCGTCGGCACGCTGCGCGCGTGAATCCGTGCCGTGAACTCCCATGAGCACTTCGAAAACGAGCCCCGCCCTGGACATCTCCGGGGCGGGGCTCGCTTCGTTGCGCTTGAGGGCACCTTCGACCGAAAAACTGTTGCCGAGCGCCGTGACCGGGCGTAGCTTCGGGCGTACACGAGGAAGGAGGTGGTCTGGAGTTGAATGACAAACGGACACGTGAGGTGGCTGTCACCTAGCCACGATGCTCTCGGAATTCACTGACCGCCTCGCGGCTGGCGAATCCCAGGCAGCTACCCGACCCCCGAGCTCTCCGGTCACGTCCAGATCGGAAACCCACGACAAACGAAGCCCCCGGGCATCGTCAGTGGACGGGCCCGGGGGTCGTTGCTGTGTATGAGGCTGTCTCAGCCGATGTAGCGCGACAGACGCGCGGAGAACCGCGGCGCGAGGGGGCCGTCGGCGACGACGCGCTCCTCGACGTAGGCCAGATCGCCGCCTTCGACGATGCCGTACAGACGCTTGGCGCCGCCGATCAGCTCGCCGGACTCGCTGCGGATCACGACGTCGGTCGCGAGTTCCCACGACGACTGCGTGAGAGCCTGGCCGTAGAACAGCTCGACCACACCGGAGGCGTGCGTGAGCAGGAGCTCGACGACCTCTTCGTTGGTGCTGCCGGGGATGCCGTCACCGGCGACGCGCCAGTAGCCGCTCTCGCGCTGACCGGGTCCCACGTATTGACCGTCGGCGTCCAGGCGCCAGGAACGGGATTCCCACGCCAGGTAGTTGCCGCCGTCGTGTGAGACGACGATCTGCTGACCGAACGGGTAGTCGCCGGTCTCCGGATCGTGTCCTTCACCCTCGCCGCGCCACACGCCGACCAGCGGCAGCAGTGCGAGCAATCCGGGATGCAGGTCCGGCCCGAGGCGCAGATTCGCGGTGTCCTCGGGCAGGGGGAGATCGGGCAGCGTCGGGATGTTGCGTCCCGCCGTTTCCTTCGCGCGCTCTACGGCACCCGCGACCGCGCGGTCGCCGCTGCCACGAGCAACGTGCGACTCGGTGTCGTCAGGCTGCATTTCCGAGCCCGCGTCCGGATCCTGACTCACGGCTTGTCGGTGACCAACCGGTACACGACGTACAGCGAGAACCAGGTGATCAGGATGGCGGCAAGAACCAGGAGAACCTCGAAGAAGATGACCACGCGCCCATCTTAGACCGCACCCCCGAGGCGTTCGAAATCGGCAGCAACGCGGCGGTTCCGGGCACTGATCTTGTCGATTCCCGATCCGTACCGGATTTGCGGTATACGGTGCTCGCGGAATCGCGAACGAATCACGAACTGTCACGCCTGCGGGGGTGCGCACGGTCGGAGGTGTCGATGGCTCGTCGAGGAATCGTGTCCGCGGTCGGCGGGGTGATCGCGGCGGTGACGCTGCTGGTCTGCGCGGGTCCGGCGGTGGCAGAAGGTTCCGCGGGGGCCGGGGGCTCGGGGGGATCCGGCTCGGGGTCGCTGCGCCCGCCCGTGAAGGACCCGAACAACTTCGGCGGGGGCTGCCCCGACGTCCTGGTGGTCGCGGTGTCGGGCGCCGGTGACTCGACGGTGGATCGGGACCCGTTCGACGACGGGGAGCGGGTGCCGTGGTCGAACTGGCTCCCCAACATCACCGTCCCGCTCGGCGAGGCGAATCGGGATCAGCCGGGCACGGTGGGCTGGATGTACGTCCCGTACCCGTCGACATTCGGGCTGGGTCTGCTCGAGGACGTGCCCACCTATCAGGACTCGGTGGCGGCGGGTGTCGCGTCGATGAACCGGATTCTGGACGAGAAGAAGACGCAGTGCGGCGACGCGACCCAGTTCGTGCTGCTCGGCTACAGCGTCGGCGCCGAGGTCACCGAGCGCGTCGCCCGCGAACTCGGCCACCGGGACGGCTCGGCGACCGTCACCGCCGACGATATCGCCGGGGTTGCGCTCGTCGGGGACCCGTACCGTCCCGCCGGCACCCCGTCGCTGGGGGCGCCCGGACCGCGCGGCGGCGGATTCATGTCGTCGGAACCGGCCGACTACGGCGCCCTCGACGGCAAGATCCTGTACGCCTGCCGGCCGTACGACATCGCGTGCGACGCCCCACCGGAGATCGCGGTCCTCGAACTCGCGCTCGGGGTGCTCGGGCAGATGCGGTTCACGGTGCTCAATCCGGTGCAGACGTTCGCCGACTTCGGTCGAGTGATGTCCGAGATGTCGGCGCGGACCATCGCGCACATCGTCACGCGGGACGACTGGTTCACCTCCGACGAGTCCCTGCTCGACGTGCTGCGCAAGGTGGCCGACCAGACCTACCGCGACGACGCGGCGGCCGCGGAGGCGACGCCGGAGCGCGTCGCCGCGATGGTGGACTGGGCGCGCGGCCCGGGCGCCGACGTGGTGCGCGCGAAGCTGCGTGCCGAGGGCGCCGGTTTCGTCGAGGACAACCGCGGCGTCGTGAACCTGATCGTGGAGCCGTACATCTTCCTGGGCTTCATCCAGCACATCCTGTACTGGAACTCCAACCCGAACGACCCCTGGTACTGGGACAGCGAGAAGGTGGTCGACTGGATCAGCGGTCTCGCACGCGAGGACGCGCCGGTGACCCCGACGTCCGGCGGATCGACCGGCTCGTCGCTGTCGTCCGGTTCCTGACTACTGGTAGCTCCGGTCCCACCCGCCGGACCGGCACACGGCGTCGAAGGCCTCGCGCAGTGGCCGCCGTCGGACGACGAAAGGGGCGTCACTCCAACAGGAGTGGCGCCCCTTTCGAGGGTCTGGATCTACTTGGCGACCGTCACGTCGACGGCGTAGACGCCGGCGCTGTCCGGGCTGATCGTCACGTCGCCGTTGCCGGAGCTGGAGAGTGCACGCACCTTCCAGGTTCCGGGGGCCGCGAAGAAACGGAAGTCGCCGGTCGCGGACGCGACGACCTCGGCGGTGAACTCGTCGGTGCCGTCGAGCAGGCGCACGAACGCGCCGCCCACCGGCTGGCCGTCAGCGGCCAGGACGCGGCCCGTGATGACGGTTTCCTTCTCGACGTCGACGCCCGCGGGCAGGGTCTGGGTCTGAACAGGTGCTCCGCACATATCTCTTATGCTCCCAACTCGATCGGTGCGCCGACCAGTGAGCCGTACTCGACCCAGCTGCCGTCGTAGTTCTTCACGTTCTGCTTGCCGAGGATCTCCTGCAGCACGAACCACGTGTGGCTCGACCGCTCGCCGATGCGGCAGTAGGCGATGGTGTCCTTGGTCTCGTCGAAGCCCTTGTCCGCGTACAGCTTCGCGAGGGCCTCGTCGGACTTGAAGGTCCCGTCCTCGTTGGCGGTGGTGCTCCACGGGATGTTGATGGCGCCGGGGACGTGGCCGCGCTGCTGCGCCTGCTCCTGCGGAAGGTGCGCCGGGGCCAGGATCTTGCCCGAGAACTCGTCAGGGGAGCGGACGTCGACCAGATTCGCCGAACCGATCGCGGCGATCACGTCGTCACGGAACGCGCGGATCGAGGTGTCGGCCGCGGCGGCCTTGTACTCGGTGGCCGGACGGGTGACGGTCTCGCTCGACAGCGGACGGCCGTCGAGTTCCCACTTCTTGCGGCCGCCGTCGATCAGCTTGATGTCCTGGTGGCCGTACAGCTTGAAGTACCAGTACGCGTAGGCGGCGAACCAGTTGTTGTTGCCGCCGTACAGGACCACGGTGTCGTCGTTGGCGACGCCCTTGGCGGACAGCAGAGCCGAGAACTGCTCCTGGTTCAGGAAGTCGCGGCGGACACCGTCCTGCAGATCCTTGCGCCAGTCGAGCCGGATCGCGCCCTCGATGTGGCTGCTCTCGTAGGCGGCGGTGTCCTCGTCGACCTCGATGAAGACGGTCTTGGGAGCGTTGAGGTTCTGCTCTGCCCAGTCTGCGGAGACCAGGACGTCGGAGCGAGCCATGGGTTGTCCTTTCGGTGTGGGAACGGCGTGTGTGGAGCGTGGGAGTGCTGTGCGGTTGAGGGCCCGCACGGGTGGAGCGAAGTACTGCGGCTCAGGCCGCGCTGGGGGTCGCGCCGCCGCGCAGGCGGGTGGCGAGCGGGTAGATCTGGCAGCCCAGGCAAATCCCGAACGCGGCGTTGAGCAGGGCCGCGAACAGTGCGAAGCCGGTGGCGATTCCGCCGACGAGGCCGGCGCCGAGCAGGAACGCGACGGTGCCGACAGCCGCGAAGACCAGGCCGACGAGCTGCGCGAACCGCAACGGTGCGACGGGTTCGCGTTCGACGGTGGGGCTCAGACGCGGCGCGACCAGCGTCGCGAAGAGCCGCCCGTACGGGCTGCGACGCGGGCCGGCGACGGCACCGATCGCGAACACGACCGCCTGTGCTGCCAGCAGCAGGCCGGCGGCGAGGGTCGAGACGGTCGACAGCACCAGCACCGCGACGAGGACAGCGGTGGTGATCCATGCGGCAAAGCGTGGACCGCGGACGTCGACCTGCTGGTTCTGGAGTGTGGGAGTGGACATCTGGGAGTGCTCCTGCGGGCTACCGAGTGCTGACATGCCGACGTGGGAACGCGGCAGGGACCGGATTTCGGGGTTTCACCGATCACCGACGGGTCCGTCAGCGAGAACGCTGGGAAGAAAGATCGACCGTCTGCGTGATCAACAGCAGGGACAGCAACAACCACCGAGGCGGCACAGATCGACTGCGCGGCGACGGGTGAGCATCAGCTCATGGTTGGCGTACACGTGGTGCAGCGTACCCGGTTTCTCAGGAAATTGAATCCCCGGATGTGAGGAGGGTCTCGATCGACGACTGGAGGTCCGTGGCCGACGGCACACCGGAAATTCGGAAGCGCTCGACCAGTGCTCCGTCGAGAATGAACGTCGTCGGCAGGGACAGGACACCGAGTGTCTTTGCGAGGGAAGGGTGCTCGTCGATATCGAGCTCCACCCCGGTGGCGGTGGGGGAGTCGGGTGAGCCGTCGGTGTCGGCGTCGAGGCGCTCGAGCACCTGCCCGATCACGCGGCGCACCGCGGCGCACGGCCCGCACCAGTCGGCCGAGAAGTGCAGAACGATCGGTCGCCCGGTGGCCGTCACGCCGGCCGCGGCGAGCTGTGCGGTCCACGCGTCGTCCACCGCGTCGGCCGTGGGGGCGGGCGTGGATGCGCGGACCTTACCGGCGCGGCCGCGCAGGATCAGCCCGACGGCGAGCGTCGCGACGACCGCGATGACCAGGATGGTGATTGCGGTCACTGCTTCGTCTTCAATTCGTCGAGGTTGACGACGACGTTGTCGCCGGACCCTTCGATGACGATCTGCGAGCCCTCCGCGTAGACCTCGGTGGGCATGACACCGAACGGGAGCGACTGCGGATCGATCGTCTTGGTGAACAGGTCGAGCACCCCCTGCCGGAGCGGTGCGGGCACCGTGAAGTCGGCCTCGCCCTCCGGCCCGAAATAGAAGTCCGTCGCCACGATCACCAACTGCTCGCCGCGCAGCACCAGGTCGGCCTGCACGCTCACCGACGTCTGCAGCGGACCCACCGGCACCGTGCCGGTCAGCACGATCCCGCCGGTGGTGGGGGAGCCGGAGCCGCCGGAACCCCCGGTGCCGTCCGACTTGCTCGCCGGAGGTGCGGAAACCTGCAGGTCAGGGATGCCGAGGAACCGCCCCAGGTCGGTGGCGTCGATCATCATCCGGCCGTCGAGATGATCGACCGGGACGGTGCGGACCGAGCCGTCGAGCAGGGCCGACGCCGGCACCGACACGCCGTTCAGGGTCGCCTCGATGGTCACCTCGCCGATCATGTCGTTCGGCACCTGCCGGGCGCGGACCTCGACGTTGTCGTACTTGCCGTTCCGCGCCTGGGTGAGGAACGGGAAACCGTGGATGGTGACCTCGGGATCGGCGGTGAGGGAGCCGCCCTCGCGGAGCGCGCGCGAGACGCGGTATTCGGAGTAGGCGGCAGCGCCGAAGTCGACGACGACGACGAGTCCGACGAGGCACACCAGTCCGATGATGAGTTTCCGCACCACATCATTCTTACCGGCCTCGCCGAGGACCGGTGCGGCGGTCCTGCGCAAACTCGCGCTAATCTGTCCCCGAAACAAGAACGTCGGTCCACTCGGTGTCGGCTCTTCCGCCGGCATTCGTGCCGCGAGAGAGGGAGGTGGAGTGGAGCTACTGCTTCTGACCTCCGACCAGAACCCCGAGGCGGTGCTGCCCTCGTTGGCGCTGCTGTCACATTCCGTTCGCCCCGCTCCGACGGAGGTGTCGTCCCTGCTGGAGGCGGGATCCGCGGACGTGGCGCTCGTCGACGCCCGCACCGACCTCGCGGCCGCGCGCGGCCTGTGCCGACTGCTCGGCAGCACCGGGTCGGCGGTCCCGGTCGTGGCGGTCCTCACCGAGGGCGGCCTGGTGGCCGTCAACTCGGACTGGGGTCTCGACGACATTCTGTTGCCGACCACCGGCCCGGCGGAACTCGACGCGCGACTGCGGTTGCTGGTCGGCCGCAACGGGGGTGTGGCGAGTCCGGAATCCGCCGGCAAGATCACGCTCGGCGAGCTCGTGATCGACGAGGGGACGTACACCGCACGACTGCGGGGTCGTCCCCTCGATCTGACTTACAAGGAGTTCGAACTCCTCAAGTACCTCGCGCAGCACGCCGGTCGGGTGTTCACCCGAGCGCAGCTGCTGCAGGAGGTGTGGGGCTACGACTTCTTCGGCGGCACCCGCACGGTCGACGTCCACGTGCGACGGCTGCGCGCGAAGCTCGGCTCGGAGTACGAGTCGCTGATCGGCACGGTCCGCAACGTCGGCTACAAGGCCGTGCGTCCCGCGCGGCCGTCGAACCGGCCCGGGCAGGCCGCCGCCGCGGACGACCTCGGCGACGCCGACTCCGACGACCCCGACCTCACTCCCACCAACGGATCGGCGTATTAGATGGCCACGCAGCAGCTCGACTGGATCGATTCACCGCCGGCGGAGGCCGTGCGGGCGATGATCGAACGGGCCACCGCGGCGGACGGTACGGCGCCGGTGTCCGAGCACGCCGTGCGCGCGCTCACCGCGGCCGGCTCGGTCCGCCACCTGGTGTCCACCTCGGACGGTCGGGTCGTCGGGTATGCGCAACTCGAGCCCGGTCACGGTGAGCATCCCGCGATGGCGGAGGTCGTGGTCGACCCCGCCGAGCGCGGGGCCGGGATCGGTGGACGGCTGGTGGCCGAGGCTCTGGAGGCCGGTGGTCCCGGCACCCGGGTGTGGGCGCACGGCAACCACCCCGCCGCGGTCGCGGTCGCGCGCCGGCTCGGACTCGTCGGCGCACGTGAGCTGCTGCAGCTGCGCCGGCCGCTCGCGACCCCCGAACTGCCCGACGTCGTCGTGCCGGACGGGGTCACGCTGCGCACGTATCGCGGACCGGAGGACGACGCGGAGCTGTTGCGGGTCAACGCCGCCGCCTTCGCGTGGCATCCCGAGCAGGGGAGCTGGACGCAGCGCGACGTCGACGAGCGCCGCGCCGAACCGTGGTTCGATCCGGCGGGGCTGTTACTCGCCTACCCGGCAGAGGGGGCTGCGGGGGACCCGAACCGCCTCCTCGGTTTCCACTGGACCAAGGTGCACGCACCCGAGAACGACACCCCGGCGCTCGGCGAGGTGTACGTGGTCGGCGTCGGCCCCGACGCGCAGGGGCGTGGCCTCGGCCGGGTGCTGACGCTGGCCGGGCTGCACTACCTGCGCGACCGCGGCCTGGAGACGGTGCTGCTGTACGTCGAGGGCGACAACACCGCGGCGCTGCACACGTACGAGCGGCTCGCATTCGAGCGGTTCCACGTCGACGTCGCGTACGCCACCCCGTCCCGATAACGGCTGTTCGTGCAGGTTCGGGTGGGTGTGACGATCCCCTCCGAAGATTTCTCTCGGGAGTTCACCTTCCGTTCACCGAACCGGGTCCAGTTGGCTACCGGCGCCCCTTACGTTTCTGGCCTGGGTGGCAGTCGGTCGCCCGGTGCGAGTCACGCGTGATTCGCGCTTCCCATGCCGCCCGGAGTCGGGCGAGACGCTAGACCAGCGGAGGACAAGGGTGAACCTCAAGCGAAACGGCGCACTGCTCGGAATGGTGGCAGTCGGTGCCGTGACGGCGATGTCTCTGACGGCGTGCGGCAGCGACAACAATGCCGCGTCGTCCACCGTCGACACGTCGGCGTCGACCGCCCTGTGCGACGGCAAGGACAAGCTCTCCGGTGCGGGTTCGTCCGCGCAGAAGAACGCGATGGACGAGTTCACCTCGGCCTACATCGCGGCTTGCCAGCAGAAGGGCAAGAACGTCAACGTCGCCTACAACCCCAGCGGTTCCGGTGACGGCCGCACGCAGTTCATCGCGAACCAGATCGACTTCGCCGGCTCCGACTCCGCCATCAAGGGCGAGCAGGCCGATCAGGCGAAGGCCCGCTGCCAGGGCAACGACGCGTGGAACCTGCCGCTCGTGTTCGGCCCGGTCGCGATCGCCTACAACCTCGACGGCGTCGACAACCTGGTGCTCAACGGCGAGACCATCGCCAAGATCTTCAACGGTGGCATCACCAACTGGAACGATCCGGCCATCGCGGCGCTGAACTCCGGCGTCAAGCTGCCCGACGAGAAGATCAGCCCGATCGTGCGTTCGGATTCGTCCGGCACCAGCGACAACTTCCAGCAGTACCTCGAGGCTGCTTCCAACGGTGCGTGGACCGCCGGCGCGGGCTCGGACTTCAAGGGTGGTGTCGGCGAAGGCGCCAAGGGCTCCGCCGGTGTCGCACAGGCCGTGGCCACCGCGCCCGGTTCGATCACCTACGTCGAGAAGTCCTTCGCGGATCAGCAGAAGCTGCCGTCCGCCCAGATCGACACCGGCTCCGGCCCGGTGAAGCTGTCGCAGGAGACAGCGTCGAAGGCCATCGCCAACGCGTCGTTCAAGGGCTCGGGCACCGGTGACCTCACGCTGGACCTGAAGTCGATCTACGGCACCACGGAAGCCGGCGCCTACCCGCTGGTTCTCGCGACCTACGAGGTCGTGTGCTCCAAGGGCTACGACGCCGCGACCACCGCGGCCGTGAAGTCCTTCCTGACCAGCGCCGCCAACGAGGGTCAGCAGACCCTCGCCGAGCAGGGCTACGTGCCGCTGCCGGAGTCGTTCCGCGCCAAGATCAACGAGTCGATCTCCGCGATCGCCTGATCGGACCCGTCGCCATTCGGACCGCCCATCTATATTCAGACAGAGAATGTGAGCGCAGATGACTGACGCGAGCACACGGTCAACACCACGCGCCTCCGGCCCCGCGGACGGCGGGGCCGGGGTGGGCGGTCCGAACGGCACCCCGGAGGTCCCGATCACTTCCCCCGAGACAACGAAGCGCAAGACGGTCACCCGTCCCGGCGACCGGATCTTCGGATCGCTGGCGTCGGGGTCGGCGGTCTTCATCACGTTGCTGGTTGCCGCTGTCGGCTTCTTCCTGATCTGGCGCGCGATTCCGGCGCTGCAGCGCAACGAGGTCAACTTCCTCACCAGCCGTGAGTGGAACACCGACAACATCAACTCGATGGCGTTCGGTGTCCTGGACCTGCTGCAGGTGACGGTGATGGTCTCGCTCGTCGCGCTCGTGCTGGCGATGCCGGTGGCGCTCGGCATCGCGATCTTCCTCACCGAGTACGCACCGAAGAAGGTGGCTCGGCCGCTGGCCTACGTCATCGACCTGCTCGCCGCGGTGCCGTCGATCGTGTACGGCCTGTGGGGCCTGCTGATCTTCGCCCCGGCGATCGCCCCGGTTGCGGTGTGGCTCAACGAGAACCTCGGCTGGATCCCGATCTTCGCGGACGGCTCCGGCTCGATCCGCGGCGGCGGCACGATCTTCACCGCCGGCATCGTGCTCGCGGTGATGATCCTGCCGGTGATCACCGCGGTGACCCGCGAGGTGTTCGGGCAGACGCCCAAGGCACACATCGAGGCCGCGCTGGCGCTCGGTGCCACCCGCTGGGAGGTGGTGCGCACCACCGTCATCCCGTTCGGCAAGTCGGGTTACATCAGTGGCTCGATGCTCGGCCTGGGCCGCGCGCTCGGCGAGACCATGGCGCTGTACATGATCCTGCGCACGACGTCGCAGGCGTTCAGCTGGTCGGTGTTCGACAGCGGATCGACGATCGCGTCCAAGATCGCCCTCGGTTACGCCGAGTTCAACAACAACATCCAGGCGGGCGCCTACATCGCCGCCGGCCTGGTCCTGTTCGTACTCACCTTCTTGGTCAACGCGGCGGCCCGCGCCGCGATCGCCGGAAAGAGGGACTGACCGATGACCAGCGTTCTCGACAAGCCCATCAAGGCTCCCGCATTCCAGGGCGTCGGATTCCGCCGCCGCTTCACCGATGTCGCCGCCACCGTGCTGGTGACCCTGTCCGTGCTCGTCGCGCTCGTGCCGCTGGTGTGGGTGCTGTGGACGGTGATCGTCAAGGGCATCGGTGCCGTCACGTCGCAGACGTGGTTCACGAACTCGCTCAGCGGTTTGTCCGCCTCGGCCGAGGGCGGCGGTATCTACCACGCGCTGATCGGCACCCTGATGCAGGGACTGGTGTGTGCGGCGCTGTCGGTTCCGCTCGGCCTGTTCGTCGCCGTCTACCTCGTGGAGTACGCGGGCAACTCGCGGCTCGGCAAGCTCACCACTTTCATGGTCGACATCCTCTCCGGTGTCCCGTCGATCGTCGCGGCCCTGTTCATCTATGCGCTGTGGATCGCGACGTTCGGCTTCCCGAAGTCGGCTTTCGCGGTGTCGCTGGCGCTGGTGCTGCTGATGGTGCCGGTCGTGGTGCGCAGCACCGAGGAGATGCTGCGAATCGTGCCGAACGATCTGCGCGAGGCGTCGTACGCGCTGGGTGTGCCCAAGTGGAAGACCATCGCGCGCATCGTCGTTCCCACCGCGCTGCCGGGCATCATCACCGGCGTCATGCTGGCCCTGGCCCGCGTGCTCGGCGAGACCGCGCCGCTGCTGATCCTGGTGGGCTACGCGCCGTTCATCAACTTCAACCTGTTCGGCGGGGAGATGGGCACGCTGCCCGGCGTGATGGTCGCGGAGATGAACAACCCGACCGATGCCGGCTCCAACCGGATCTGGGGTGCGGCACTGACCCTGATCCTGTTGATCGCGGTCCTCAACATCGTCGCGAAGACGATCGGTCACTTCGCTTCGGTGCGCAACAAGTGAGCACCGAATCGGAGGCGATCGCCGCGATCGCCGCATCCCCCGAATCTCGTCAGCACATACTCGAGCTAGCGCTCACATCAGTAGGGAGCCGGTAATGGCCAAGCGTCTGGATCTCAAGGACGTCAACATCTACTACGGCAAGTTCCACGCCGTCGCCGATGTCGGGCTGTCGGTGCCCCCGCGCAGCGTCACCGCGTTCATCGGCCCGTCCGGTTGCGGCAAGTCGACGGTGCTCCGCTCCCTCAACCGCATGCACGAGGTGACCCCGGGCGCGCGCGTCGAGGGCTCGGTGCTGCTCGACGGCGAGGACATCTACGGCTCGTCCGTCGATCCGGTGGGCGTCCGCAAGACGATCGGCATGGTCTTCCAGCGGCCGAACCCCTTCCCGACCATGTCCATCCGGGACAACGTCGTCGCCGGCCTCAAGCTGCAGGGCGAGCGCAACAAGAAGAAGCTCGACGAGGTCGCGGAGGAGTCGCTGCGCGGCGCCAACCTGTGGAACGAGGTCAAGGACCGGCTCGACAAGCCGGGCGGCGGCCTGTCCGGTGGTCAGCAGCAGCGTCTGTGCATCGCGCGCGCCATCGCGGTCTCGCCGGACGTGCTGCTCATGGACGAACCGTGTTCGGCGCTGGACCCGATCTCGACGCTCGCGATCGAGGACCTCATCACCGAGCTCAAGAAGGACTTCACGATCGTCATCGTCACGCACAACATGCAGCAGGCGGCGCGCGTGAGCGATCAGACGGCGTTCTTCAACCTCGAGGCCACCGGCAAGCCGGGCCGGCTCATCGAGATCGACGACACCGAGAAGATCTTCTCCAACCCCACCCAGAAGGCCACCGAGGACTACATCTCCGGCCGCTTCGGCTAGGGCCCCGGTCCGCGTTCCGTTCTGCGGCGCAGGGACGGCCGCGGGAACGGCCAACCGGACGTCGGCGACGAGTCCGTGGTGGTCCGACCCGACGATCTCGATGCGCTCGAGGGCGGTCACCGCGGCGCCCTTGGTGATGATGCGGTCTATGCCCGTGAACGCGGGGAGCCGACGGTTGGCCGGCATGGTGGGCAGCAGCCCGGCGCCCACCTGGTCGGCCGCGTCGGTGTAGCCGTCGGTGAGCAGCTCACGGTACTGGCGCTGGGTGTAGCTCGCGTTGAAGTCTCCGCTGACGATGACGTTGTCGCGCGGCGCGTCCGCGAGCATCTCGCCGTGCAGGCCGCGCAGTTCCGCCGCCCACAGCTGCGCCGGGAACAGGTAGGCGGGCGCGGGGTGAACCGCCAACAGGGACACGGGTTCTCGTAGCCCCACATCGAGATCCGCGGTGAGGTTCGCGGACAGGTAGCCCTCCAGATTGCGGGTGTTCGACAGCGGGAAGCGGCTGTAGATGCCGCCGCCCTCGCCACCCGGGCCGTACGACACCACGAACCGGTACGGCAGCAGGTCGTCGAGGCCGGCGGCCTGCAGTCCGTCGATCGACTCGTCGGTGAGTTCCTGGACGGTGAGGACGTCGACGCCGCGGTCGCGCACGGTACGGACCAGGGATGCGGGATCGGCGCGGCCGATCTTGGTGTTGGCCTGCATGACTCGCACCGACGGACCGGACGGGTCCGGCGTCGCGGCACCGTCCGCGCCGGGGATGTACAGCGGGGCGAGAACCCCGACGCCGACGGCGCAGACGGCCAGACAGGCCGCCTGGACGGCCCACTGCCCGGCGAACGCGGCGACGGCGGCGCCGACCAGTGCGATGACGAGCAGTGTCGGTGTCTGTCCGGCCAGCAGGACCACGAACCGGTTCTCCATGCTCACGGCCGAGGCCAGCAGGCCGAATGCTCCCGACAGTCCGCAGACCGCAGCGAAGACCCCCGCCGTCAGGCGCGCGGTCCGGTAGTCGATCACCTCTCGATCATGCCCGCCGCCGGCGAGGTCGGCCGCAGTGTTGGCGGGCCCGGAGCGTTCGAGGTGATAACCGAGGATAAGCCTCATGTCTTACTCGGTCGTTTGCAATGGCAGCTATCTGCGCATTCACTGCAATTGTCCGAATCGCCCAAACATTGCTCGAAGTTTCACTACGCTCCTGCGGCAAGCCGGATAGGAGGTGCGGACAGCGCCGAGGGGGACGGTTTCGCGATCCGTGGCTCCACATCTCGTCCGGAAGTGCAGCGCCTATCGAGAAGGACATCACGTGAAACTGAAGACCCTTGCTCCGGCGATCGCAGCCCTCGCCACCGTCGGCCTCGTGGCCTCGGGTTGCAGCAACGACAGTTCCGCCGACGCCGCCGAGAATGCCGCGACGGGCGATCCGATCAAGGTCGGCCAGATCCTCGCGATCGAGGCGGGTGGCGTGTCGGTGGCCAGCCAGGCGGCCGGCATGACGGCGTCGATCCAGGCCCTCAATTCCCGCGGCGGCGTGTCAGGTCGGCCACTCGAGCTGATCCAGTGCGACTCGATGGGCGATCCCAACAAGGAGGTCGACTGCGCCAACGACATGGTCGGCAAGGGCGTGACCGCCACGCTGGCCGACTTCACCCCGGCGTCGCCGGAGGCGGTGTCGCAGATCCTCGCGGCGGCAGGTATCCCGCGCATCGGCATGAACCCGATGAACATCGCGGACTTCACCGCACCCAACGTCTTCACGCCGTTCGCGGGGTCGCTGCTCACGCTCTACGCCAATGTCGACGCGCTCGTCGCGCAGGGCAAGACCAAGCTGTCGCTGATGCGCCCCGACGTCCCGGTCGCGGCCATGCTCAGCCAGATGCTCACGCCCGCGGTGAAGGCGAAGGGGGCCGAGATCGTCAACGAGGTCGCGGTGGGTGCCGGTGCGACCGACTACACGCAGTTCATCGCGGCGGCCGAGCGCAACGGAGCGCAGGGCGTCATCATGGCGCTGCCCGCCACCGAGGCCAACCAGATGGCCGACGCGTTCGAACAGCTCGGGTCGAAACTCGGATTCGCGCTGGCGGCAACCGGATTCACGCAGGCCGACCTGCAGGACCTGGGTACGTTCGCGACGTCGTCGATCTACACCAGCCCGGTGCCGGCGCCGTCGTCGAGCACCGACCAGTTCCCGGGGCTGGTCCCGTTCCTCGACGACATGTCCGCGTCCGGCGAGGAGAACCTGGAACGCGCCAACCTCAACGGCACCGAGATCTTCTCGTGGCTGTCGGTGCGCGCGTTCGGTGAGGTCGCCCAGACCCTCGACACGATCGACGCGTCCGCGGTGATGCAGGGATTCCAGAACGCCACGGACATCGACATGCTGGGCCTGGTCCCGGCGTGGACACCGAACGCGGTGGAGCCGTTCGGCATCTTCCAGCGCGTGTCGAATTCGATGATGTACCGGATGACGTTCGACGGTGACGTCGTCGTCACCGATCCGAACATGTTCGATCTGCGGACCCAGTAGCGCAGACGGCGCGGGGTCCGGCCGGTGCCGGGCCCCGCGCCGATCGTGCTGGGGGCTCTAGAGCTCCGGGTACGACGTGAGGTCGTCGGAGTCGTTGCTCGGTTCGACCGGCATCTTGCCGGTGACGAGGAAGATGACCCGGCGCGCGACCTCGACGGTGTGGTCCGCGAAGCGCTCGTAGAAGCGGCCCAGGAGCGTCACGTCGACGGCGGCTGCGACACCGTGCGACCACTCCCGGTCCATGAGGACGCTGAACAGGTGGCGGTGCAGGTCGTCCATCGCGTCGTCCTCTTCGTGCATCTTCGCTGCACGTTCGGGATCGCGGGTCTCGAGGACTTCCTTGGCGCCGGCGCCGAGCGCGACGGCGATCCGGCCCATCTCGGCGAAGTAGCCGTTGACCTCTTCGGGGAGGACGTGGTTGGGGTGCCGGCGGCGCGTGATCTTGGCGACGTGCAGCGCGAGCGCACCCATGCGGTCGATGTCGGAGACGATCTGGATACCGCTGACGACGGACCGCAGGTCGCCGGCGACCGGGGCCTGCAGGGCAAGGAGGGCGAACGCCCGTTCCTCGGCCACGACACTCAGCTCGGTGATCTTCTCGTGCTCGCCGATGACCTGCTCGGCGAGACCCAGGTCGGCGTGCAGGAGGGCCTGGGTGGCCTTCTCCATGGCCGCCCCGGCCAAGCCCGCCATCTCGCCGAGGGTGTCGGCGAGCTCGGTCATCTGTTCGTTGTAAGCGACGCGCATGAGGTCACAGCCTACGGTGCAGCGGAAACCAAGTCACCCCGGTCAGGTGAACGGTGGGTGAATGCCAGGCGCAGTTCCGGCGGTCAGGTGCAGGGATTGTCCGTCGCGTTGGTGACTGCGAGGTCGGCGGGCAGCTCGATCTCCTCGTCGGCGCCGACCCGTGCGTGCCCGGCGTCGACGGGCGTGCCGGCCTCGACGGGGGCGACGAGGGTGCGGTCGAACTCGCTGCCGAGAACCACCTCGACGATGTTGCCGAGGCCGGATACCGATTCGAGCACCGCACCGGGGATGGACGACGCCACGGTCGCAGCCTCGGCCTCGCGGCCGGGGGAGAACCGGACGACGGTCTGGCTGCTGGTGCCGGTGTAGTTGCCGACGCTGTAGATCTGGAACCCATACGCGGCGAGCTGGTCGGCGGTCGTGGCGGCCAGCCCGGAGACGCCCGAGCCGTTGGATACCTGGAGCGTCACCTCTTCCGGACTCAGCGCGAGCTGGTCGACGGCGTGGTCCGGGG
This sequence comes from Rhodococcus sp. BE178, assembly GCF_050433545.1. Taxonomy (NCBI): domain Bacteria; kingdom Bacillati; phylum Actinomycetota; class Actinomycetes; order Mycobacteriales; family Nocardiaceae; genus Rhodococcus; species Rhodococcus sp. BE178. The sequence goes on from NZ_JBNPXA010000006.1 coordinate 56,777, forward strand.
CGGGCGCGGCGTCCTTCTTGGTGTCCTCGGTGCGCTTCTCGCCCGGGAGGGGCTCGTCGTCGATGATCGCCTTGAAGATGTCCTTGATGTCGTCGAGTCGGGGGATCTCGTTGCCCCACTCGTTGGTTCCGGCGGTCGGGACGGTGATGAACGTGACGGCGCCGGCGTCGACGTTGCGCAGCGACTGGCCGAGCGTGAGTAGCGACTTGGTGTCGATGTTCTCGACGAACGTGGCCCGGGTGAACGCGTTGATGAAGCCGTTGAGCTTGGTGGGATCGAACAGCACCTTGCTCGACATCGCCTCACGCAGCAGCGCCGACAGGAACAGTTGCTGGCGTTTGATCCGGCCGTAGTCGCCGTTGCCCTCCGCCTCGACGTGACGGGCGCGCACGTAGTCGAGCGCCTTCTTGCCGTCGAGGGTCTGGGTGCCCGCCGTCGGCAGGATCGTGCCCAGCTCACCGTCGATCAGTGGTTGCGGGACGCACACCTTCACGCCGCCGACCTCGTTGACCATGTTCTCGAAGCCCGCGAAGTCCATGCCGACGAAGTGGCGGATCTTCACACCGGATACCTTCTGGATCACCTTCACCAGGCACTTCGGTCCGCCGAGTGCGTAGGTGGCGTTCAGCTTGTCGCCGTCGGCGGCGGGGTACGTCTCGTCGGTGTATTCGCCGGTCGTGCTGTCCCAGCCCTGACAGACCGGCCGCTCCACGTCGAGGTCACGGGGGAACGACACCGCGACGACGCGGCTGCGATCGGCCGGGACGTGGACGAGCATGACGGTGTCCGCGCGGGCGCCCTCGGCGTCCTCGACGGTGCCGGCGCCCACCGCTCCGGCGGCTCCGGCGCGCGTGTCGGTGCCGACGATCAGATACGTCTCGTCGCCGGTCTGCCCGCCGGGGTCGATGATGTCGGTGGAGTCGGTGTCGAGTGCGGCGATCTGCGAGAACCGGCCCTCGGTGGTCCTCAGGTATCCCCACACGACGCCGGTCGCGAGCAGCGCCATGACCGCGACGAGCGCGACGGCGGACCGTCCGAACAGCAGTAGCTTGCGTTGCCTGCGGGTCTTGCTCGCGGCGAGCCTGGTCGGCTGGGGGTTGCCGACGGCCTGGGGTGACGCGGTCGTCACAGCCTCTTCCACCCAGTTCGGGGCGGACGGCTCGGGGTCGTCGTAGGGATCCTCGGCGAACAGGTAGTCGTCGTCGGTGACGGACGGGATGATCTCGGTCGGGTCCTGGTCGTCCATCGGGTCGACGTCGGAACCGTAGCCGGCGACTCGGGCGTCGTCCTCGTCCGCTCGGGCGCGCCGCCCGCGGGAGGCCCGGCCCGCGGGCCGGCCCATCTTTTCCATCAGTTCGGCGACGGACAGCCGTTCACTCGTGTCGCCGTCGTCCGCGCGTCGGCCTGCGGATCCGGGCGTGTCGATCGCTCCCGGATCGGACTCGTGACGCCCGTGTCTGCGGGCCTGCGCTTCGCGATAGGTGCTGTCGGCGAGGGGGCGCTCCCAGGGCGCTCGGCCTTCCGGCGCGGCGTGACCGGGATTGTGCTCGTCACCCACCGATTCGCCCTGACCTCTCCGCCTCCAAAAAAGTACCGTCGCTCGACGACGTCGCAATGATACTGATGGATGACCTCCGTGGCATCAGTGCGCGCGCGGGAGTTCGGTTGTCGCAGTTGGAGGCGGGCGCGCGAAGATCAGCGGCTCGAGCGCCACCGCCGCGGATCGCACTCGAGCGCGGCGCGATCCCAGTCGGCGTTGTCGGCGGCCGCCTCGTATGTGGTCTGCAGGAATCGTTGCAGCGTCGCGTCGGGGTCGTCCGCGGTCCGGGCGGCCTCGTAGGGCAGCAGGAACTGGCGGTGCTCGGTGCTGTAGAACGCCTGGTCGGGCGCCGCCGGGTAGTCGGCGAAACCGTCGGGCTCGGGGTAGGCGTACGAGTAGAACGCGCCCTCCTCGCCGCCTCCGGGCCACCACCCGCAGCTCGACAGCTCGTGTGAGTAGCCCTCCACCATCACCCAGTCGCCGCAGTGGGGTGCGCCACCCGGATGCTTCGGCGCGGTGCGTCCCGAGAACCGGGTGCACGCCATGTCGAACGAGCCCCAGAAGAAGTGCACCGGACTGACCTTGCCCAGGAAACGGGACCGGAACTCGTGGATCCCGCGGTCGACCTGGATCAGCTGCCGCCAGAACAGGTTGGCCGCGTGCGCGTCGTACGACGCGTGCGCGGTGTCCTCGGCGAACGGGATCGCCGTGACCACCTCGTTAGGGGTCGCCGTGATGTGTGTCTCGATGCCCAACTCGTCGAGCGCGCCGGTGATCAGGGTGTAGAACTTCGCGACCGGCATCGGTTCGAGCGCGAATCCCCGCGCCGATCCGTTGCTGTCACGGATGGTCAGGCGGTGGTCGCAGAAGTCGAACTCGATGTCGAAGACGCGGTTGCGGTACGGGATCGCCGACGTCGTCAGTCCCCGCGCGCTCACGTACAGCGGCACCTGCCACCAGTGGTTGACCAGCGGGGTGTGGGCCAGACGGACCTTGCCGACGATCTGCGTCCACATGTGCAGGGTGTCGCGGGTGGGTTCCCAGTCCGCGACCCGCAGTGCGGGCCAGACATCGGAATCGGTGGGTGAAGCGGCCACGACGTCTCCCTCCGGAAGAATCCTCGAGGATCTGCAGCTTCTCCGGAGTCTAGGCGTCGGTGGTGATCGGCCGGGGCTATCCGCCGGAATGCATGATGTCGGCACCCTCGGGGACGAGGGTGTCCTCGGGGTCGTCGAGCCAGCCGTCGGGCAGCGCGACGGTGCCGGGCGAACCCTGGCGGCCGCGCGGGCCCTCGGCGTCCTTGGGGAAGGGCACCGTCGGGTCGAGCTGGCCGAGGAAGCCCTCGAGTTCGGCGAGCGAGGACACCCGGGCCATCCCGTTGCGCAGTTCCGAGCCGGCCGGGAACCCGCGCATGTACCACGCGATGTGCTTGCGCATCTCGCGCATGCCGCGGTCCTCGCCGTGGTGGTCGGCCAGCAACCGACCGTGCCGCAGCATGATCGCGGCGACCTCGCCGAGCGTCGGTGGCGTCGGGATCTGCTTGTCGTTGAGGGCGGCGCTGAGCTCGGCGAACAGCCACGGTCGGCCCAGGCAGCCACGTCCGACGACGACACCGTCGCAGCCCGTCTCGGCCATCATCTTCGCGGCGTCCTCGGCGGCGAAGATATCGCCGTTGCCGAGCACCGGGATGTCGGTGACGTGTTCCTTGAGCCGGGCGATCTCGCTCCAGTCGGCGGTGCCCGAGTAGCGCTGCGACGCGGTGCGGCCGTGCAGCGCGAGGGCGGCGGCACCCTCCGCGGCGGCGATGCGTCCCGCGTCGAGGTGCGTGTGGTGCTCGGCGTCGATGCCGATGCGCATCTTCACCGTCACCGGGATGTCGGTGCCCTCTGTCGCCTTCACCGCGGCGGCGACGATCTGCCCGAACAGGCGGCGCTTGTACGGCAGCGCCGAGCCGCCGCCCTTGCGGGTGACCTTGGGGACGGGGCAGCCGAAGTTCATGTCGATGTGGTCGGCCATGTTCTCGTCGACGATCATCTTCGCGGCGGCGTACGTGATCTCGGGGTCGACGGTGTACAGCTGCAGCGACCTGGGCGTCTCGGTGGGGCCGAACGTGGTCATGTGCATCGTCACCGGATGCCGCTCGACCAGTGCGCGCGCCGTCACCATCTCGCAGACGTACAGGCCCGACGTGCTTCCGGCGCGCTCGAGTTCGAGTTCACGGCACAGGGTGCGGAACGCGACGTTCGTGATGCCGGCCATGGGGGCCAGCACGACCGGGCTGCCCAGCTCGAGGGGGCCGATGCGAAGGGGTGACATGAAGACCTCGGGATAACTACTACGGGAGAAAAGACTGTGCCCGGTACCGAATCCGGTACCGGGCACAGGATAGCTGCAACGGGGCAGGTGGCGACCTGTCAGGAGGCCTTCTCGGCGCGCGCGGCCTCGCGGGCCAGCGACCGGTCGCGCATCTCCTCGAACTTGGTGGCCTGCTTCTCGAGATCCTCGAGGAACACCGCCAGTTCCTCGCGGGTGTCCTCGCCGCGCGCAGTGAAGTCGGTGCGATCGAAGACGTTCCACTTGCGGAGCACCGGCATCACGACCTCTTCGAGGTGCTGACGCAGGTCGTAGATGCCGTGCTTGGCCATCAGCACGCCGTTGCGGCGGAAGTTCGGCATACCGGCGCCGGGCATCTGGAAGTTCTTGATGATGTCGGTCACGGCCTTGAGTGTCTGATCGGGTGCGATGTCCATCGCCGCGCCACAGATGTTCCGGTAGAAGATCATGTGGAGGTTCTCGTCCGCCGCGATGCGCTGGAGCATCTTGTCGGCGACCGGGTCCTGGCAGGCCTTGCCCGTGTTGCGGTGCGAGACGCGGGTCGCGAGTTCCTGGAACGTCACGTACGAGACCGAGTGCAGCAGGCCCACGCTGTCGCCGGCCGGTGAGTTGTAGCCGTTGGTCATGTGGATCATGCGGGCGTTCTCGAGTTCCACCGGGTCGACGCCGCGGGTGACCACGAGGTAGTCGCGCATCACGATCCCGTGGCGGTTCTCCTCGGCGGTCCACCGGCCCACCCAGGTGCCCCAGGCGCCGTCACGCGAGAAGTTCTCGGCGATCTCGCGGTGGTAGGAGGGGAGGTTGTCCTCGGTGAGCAGGTTGGTGATCATCGCGGCCTTGGCGACCTCGCCCAGGCGAGACTGCTCGGGATCCCAGTCCTCGCCGCCCATCGCGGCGAAATTACGGCCCTCGTCCCACGGGACGTAATCGTGCGGATGCCAATCCTTGGCCATCGAGAGATGCCGATTGACGTTCTCTTCGGCAACAGGCTGCAGCTCCTGCAGCAGCTCGAGCTGGGTGAGATCCCGCGACATCCGATTCTGCCTCCGTAACGAGTTGGGGGACACGCATTCCTCGGGGAACGTGCTGCAAACCTACGGTACCGTAGGTTCGAAGGGAAGAGGGCCGGGTGGCAGTGGATGCCGCTGCGTAATCCCCCTGGGGCGGCACGTCCCCTGTGGCCTCGCCGATACCGAGTTCACCGTGTCGTCTGTGTCGGACGTTACACGTCGGTGACCTTCGGGGAGCCCGTTTTCCACGCTTCTCCCCACTGTGAATCTGCTGTGAATCGGAGGAACCGCTCCGCGGCGAGCGGCAGTGGCCGTCCGCTCGCCCAGACGATGCCGATATCGCGTCCGGCGCCGCGCAGGGGGACGAGCGTCACGCCCTCGGGCCAGGCGTGCGGCTCCTGCCACGGCATCACCGCGACACCGAGCGACGCCGACACCAGGCCGCCGATGGTGGCCAGCTCGCTCGACTCGAAGACCACGGTCGGCACGACGCCCGCCTCGGCGCACAACTCGTCGAAGATGCGACGCATCCCGTAGTCCTCGTGCATCCCGATGAACGGTTCGTCGGCCGCGGCGCCGAGGTCCAGGGAGGTGCTGCTGCTCAGCGGGTGACCGGCCGGGACCGCGAGGGCGAGTCGCTGGTGTGCGACCGCGGCCCACTGGACCTGCGGCGTCCGCGGCCTCGGTGACACGAACGCCAGATCGTCGCGGCCCTCCACGACGCGGTCGACGAGGGCCTGGGCGGCGTCCTGGTAGAGGGAGAACGTGACCTTGGGGCGCTCGTCGCGATAGGCCCGCAGCACCTCCGGGACCAGCCGGGTTCCGAACGAATGCAGGAAGCCCAGCCGCACGGTTCCACCGTCGGGGCTGCCCAGTGTCGCGATCTCCCGCTGCGCTGTCGACAGCTCGGTGAGGGCCCGGCGTGCGTGCTCGAGGAGTACCCGCCCGCTGTCGTTGATCTCGAGCCGGCGTCCGTGGCGGTCGAACAGTGCGACGCCCAGGTCGCGTTCGAGCCGGGCCAGGCGACGCGACAACGTCGGCTGGGAGATGCGCAGCATGTCCGACGCGGCCGTGACCTGCTCGGTCTCGGCGAGTGCGACGAACCAGCGCAGGCTCTCGATCAGTTCCACCCCGCAAGCTTATGCACAGGATGCATCAACAGCTGTTGAGAAATGCATTTCCTTTGTCTACGTCGCATCGCGAAGATGGTCGACGGAGGCAGATGCATGAAGAACACGGTCGCGGGAGAGACGGTCGCGGGGGCGACGAACCCGCGCGACGATCGCCCGACCCGAGGATCGCGGGAGTACCGCGCGATCACCCTCGCGCTGTTCGCGGCCGGACTCACCACGTTCGTCTCGATGTACTCGGTGCAGGCGCTGCTGCCGGCGCTGACGGACGACTTCGGGGTGGCCCCGGCGGTGGCCGCGCTCGCGGTGTCGGTCACGACCGGCATGGTGGCCGTCGCGATCATTCCGGCGAGCGTGCTGTCGGAGCGTTTCGGCCGGACCCGGGTGATGGTGACCTCCGCGGCGGTGTCGAGTGTGCTCGGGGTGCTGGTGCCCCTGAGTCCGAGCATCGAGGTGCTGTTGGTCGGGCGGGCCGTACAGGGGATGGCACTGGCCGGGATTCCGGCGGTCGCGATGGCGTACCTCGCCGAGGAAGTGGGCTCCCGCGATCTCGGATCGGCGATGGGTCGGTACATCGCGGGCACCACGATCGGCGGTCTCGTGGGCCGGCTCGTCCCGTCGGTGGTGCTCGACGTCGCGTCGTGGCGCTGGGCGATGGAGGCGGCGTCGGTGCTGGCGTTGGTGCTCGCCGTGGTCATGACCCGCAAGCTCCCGCCGTCGCGCAACTTCCGGCCGCAGCGCGTGCATCCGCGGATCGTGCTCGCGAATCTGGCTGGACACCTTCGTAATCCGGCGCTCGCGACGCTGTTCTCCTTGGGGTTCCTGCTGATGGGCGGCTTCGTATCCGCCTACAACTTCCTCGGCTTCCGGCTGCTCGCGGAGCCGTTCTCACTGCCCGAGGCGCTGGTGGGTCTGGTGTTCCTGATGTACCTCGCGGGCACCTACACGTCGGCTGCGGCGGGCGCCGCCGCGGACCGATTCGGGCGTGCGACGGTCCTGCTCGGTGCGGTGGCGGTGATGGCGGCCGGGCTGGTGATCACGCTGACGCCGTTGCTGCCGCTGGTCCTGCTGGGGATGCTGCTGTTCACCGGCGGCTTCTTCGCCGCGCATTCGGTGGCCAGCGGATGGGTGGGGTTGCTCGCCACCGAGCATCGCGCGGAGGCGTCGTCGATGTACCTGTTCTCGTACTACCTGGGGTCGAGTGTCGCCGGGGCCGCGGCGGGTGTCGCCTATGCGTGGGGCGGCTGGCCGGCGACGGTCGGGTTCGTCGGTGTGCTGCTGGTGATCGCAGTAGCAGGAGCCTCAGGGATGTTCCGGCAGTCGCGCCCCGGACCGGGTCGACGCGTCCGGGCGTCGGCCGGCGGGCCGGGACGTCGCGAGCACCGCGACGGCAGCGACGAGTAGCAGCAGTCCGGCGCCCGGTCCGGTGACGGTGCTCGGTGCGACGTCGGTGGCCAGCCCGACGACGAGCGCCACCACCGCGATCGCGGTGACTGCCACGCCCAGCGGGACCAGCCACAGGTCGCCGAACATTCGGGCCAACGGGAAGAAGTGGATACCGACACCGGCGCAGATCCACACCGCGGTCCACGCCCCGAGCCCGAGCGATCCCAGCAGAATCGCACCGGCGAAGAGGACCCCGAACTCGGCGCCCACGACGACGTTGTACCGCCGTCGTACCTGTGGATCGGCCATCGGAGTGTGTTCCCCGGTGCTGCGGACCGCCGTCATGATGCCCACGATCACGACGAGTCCGGCGACCACCTGACCCACCAGGAGCACCGTGCGGAGCCAGTCGGGCGCCTCGGCCGATCCCCAGCCGAACCACATGAAGGCGAAGAACCCCTCGATGACGGCGGTGATGCCGCGAGTGCGCGTGTTCGTGGTCGCCGGTGTTCGAGTCACCGCCCCATCGAACCATCGAGAGACCGCATCGTCCCGTCGAAAGTCTTGCGGCCGTGCGTGTGGGAGGCACACAATCGCGCCATGGTCGCGAACATGAGCCGCCTGCAGCGGATCGTCGACGAACTGCCGGAGGCTCAGCGGGTCGATATCGAGGAGTGGGGTGGGCACCCCAGTTTCCGCGTGCGGGGCAAGAACTTCGTCTTCAGCGACGCCGACGCGACGAGCCTGTCGTTCAAGTTGCCTGTGGACGAGGCCGCAGCGGTCGTGGCGACCGAGTCCGGTATCGAGCCGGCCGGCTACGGACTGGGTCGACACGGCTGGGTCTCCACCGCGGTGCCGCCCGACGGCGGCGAGGAATGGTGGGCTCAACTGCGTGAGTGGCTACGCACGTCGTACACGCTGATCGCGCCGAAGACCCTGGCGCGCATCGTTCTCGCCGAGGACGGGGCGCCGACGACGGGAGGACCGAAGTGAGCGACACCTCCACCACCACACCGTCCAAGGCGGGGATGCCTCCGTGGGCGAGGAAGGCGATCTGGGGCGGGGTGATCCTGGCGGCACTGGTCGTCGCGTACTTCATCCTGGCCGCATTCCTGCCGCGCTGGTGGGCGCAGCGTGTCGGCTCGCTGTCGTCGGGCAGCTTTGCCCAGGGCATCACGTGGGGGCTGCTGTACGGGGCGCTGTGCACGGCGGTTCCGCTGCTGCTGTTCTATCTCGCGTGGCGCTCGCGTCATCGCAAGCACGCGCGGGTCTGGGTGTTCACGAGTCTGGTGCTCGGCCTCGTGTTCGCGATCCCGAACCTGCTGACGCTCACAGTGGTCCTGGGTGGCAGCAGTGCCGCGCACGCGGGTGAACGCACGCTGGACGTCGACGCGCCCGGGTTCCGCGGAGCGTCGCTGTGGGGAGCGATCATCGGTGTTCTCGTGTTCGCGGCCGTCGTGTTCCTCAACGTCCGGTACCGCAAACGCGGCGAGGAGTTGACGGAGTTGCGCGCCGATCTTCATCAGCGGGAGCCGGAGTCGTCGGGGGAGGCGCCGGGGCCAGAGATGTGATCGCCCGTCGCGCGAGGTCGGTCGGCGCGCCCTCGTCTTGCACCGAACCCGTCGTCGGCGCAGTCTGGGCAGGGGGCGCGTTTGTGAGGTAGAGCCGTGGATACCGAGGCCACTGAGATCACCGAGATCGCAGCCGACATCTTCCGTCTGTCGACGTTCGTCGACGACGCGAATCTGGTGATGAACCAGTTCCTGATCCTCGGCGAGGAGCCGTTGCTCTTCCACACCGGTCTGCCCGTACTGTTCCCCTCCGTCTCGGTCGCGGCCGCCCGATTGCTACCTGTCGAAACGCTGCGCTGGATCACGTTCGGACACGTCGAGGCCGACGAGAGCGGCTCGATGAACCGTTGGTTGGCAGCGGCTCCCGATGCCGAGGTGGCGCACGGTGCGATGGGGTGTTTCGTCCAGGTCGGATACCTCGCCGATCGCCCGCCCCGCCCACTGCAGGACGGCGAGGTCATCGACATCGGTGGCCGCCGGGTGCGGCGTATCGAGACCCCGCACATTCCGCACGGCTGGGACGCCGGCCTGATGTTCGAGGAGACGACGTCGACGTTGCTGTGTGGGGACTTCTTCACCGCATTCGGCAAACTGCCCGCACAGACCGAACACGACATCGTCGAACCGGCGTTGGCCGCGGAGGACCTCGGGCACGCGACGGCGCTGACCCCGGCGCTCGGGTCGACGCTGTCCGAACTCGCCGATCTCGACCCGGCCGTGCTGGGACTGATGCACGGTCCGGCCTTCCACGGCGACTGTCCCACGGCGCTGCGTGAACTGGCGGTCGCGTACGACGAGCGCTTGAACGCCGAATTGGCTCGCCGGCGGCGCTGAGCCGAAATCGTCCGGGACCGTGGGCCCTTCGTCCCTCGTTCGTGGGTCCTTGCTCCCGACATCCGCGTCAGGCCTTCCGTGACCCGGTGCGGTGTGGTGATCTGTTGATGCCTCTTCGCGCAGAGGTCGACCGTCGGTTTCGGGTGCTGTCGACGGTTCTGCTGGACGCCCCGTCAGTCTGGAGACGGGGCGTTCGCCATTTCTTCCCGATGAGGGCCCTTCGTCGAACCCTCGGGGGAGGGCGGTCGTCGGTGTACCGGTGCGGCACACTCTCCCTCGCCGGTACACCGACGGCCGGATACTCCGGCGCTGCACCGATCCTCGTCGTGATCGCGATTGTCGGGGGCGAAGTTCCCACGAGCCGGCGGATCCCACTAGACTGCTGCCCGCACGCCCCTATAGCTCAGTTGGTAGAGCTACGGACTTTTAATCCGCAGGTCGTAGGTTCGAGCCCTACTGGGGGCACTCAGACCCCCGCCAGGATCTTCCTGGCGGGGGTCTTCTGCTCTCGGTGTTCCGGGTGATGCGCGGCATCGGTCGACGAGTTGATTCGACGCGCGGTGCGGCCGCTTCCGCGGCCGGAGCTTTCCGCTGCCCGGATCCGAGATGCCCGGCTGTGCGGCGCCGGGGAATTCCGGCTGTGGAACGGCTCGGGTGCGCACCCCCTGCAGCACACCCGAGCCGGGAAAATTATACCATTCGGTGTGTTTTTGGGCCTGTGTCGTCGAAGCCCGAGGTCAGGGCATTGCTGTTTCGGACCCGGGCACAAGGGGACTAGTCTGGTTTTCGGGCGGGTGGCAGCTGGCCGATCAATCGGCCGGCGTTACGGCTTTCGGAGGCGAGTAGCGCAATGGCACGTCAACAGGAACGTGCGCGGCGGACTCGCGCTGCGATCGTGGAAGCGGCCGCAGTCGAGTTCAGCAAGCGCGGATACGCGGCAGCGTCGGTGAATGCAATCCTCGAGGGTTCGCACGCGACCAAGGGCGCGATGTACTTCCACTTCGAATCGAAGGAGGAGCTCGGGCGCGCGGTGCTGGGCGCCGCTCTCGAAAAGTTCAAGGAGACGACGGACCGGTGGATGAGCCGGACGGATCTCGACCCCTTCGAGGTACTGCACGGTCTCATCGACGACGTTGCGCGGATGTTCCTGTCCGACGCGATCGTGCAGGCGGAGTTCCGGTTGATCATCGAGCCGGAGTTCTACTCCGACGTGCAGAACGGCGGGGCGAGCGTGTGGGGTGGTTCCGCTCACGAGTTGGTGGAGAGGGCCAGCCGCGAGGGGTTGGTCCGGGAGGGCGCCGACGCGGAGAAGTTCACGCGGGTCCTCGCGGCCGGTCTGGCCGGCCAGCGGTACATGTCCGACCTCACGGCGCAGGAGGTCGACCTGCGGGCAAGGTTCGAGGAGACGCTCGAGGTGGTTCTCGCGGGGATGGCGTCGGAGGCGTGGCTGGAGAAGTGGCGCCGTGAGGGATGGCCGGTGGAGACGGTTGCCGCAGGGCCGGAGTGATTCCGCCTTTGCGGCCCCTGATCAGGCGATTTGTGGTTTGCGAAATCGGTGCCCTAAGCTATGCAAGCTCCCAACGGAACGCCGTTGAGGGTACTGGCCGGAGCAATCCGACGGGCCCCCTTCGTCTAGCGGCCTAGGACGCCGCCCTTTCAAGGCGGTAGCGCGGGTTCGAATCCCGTAGGGGGTACGCTTCGCTCGTTGAAGTACGCAGTACAGTTGAATAGCAGTAACAGCAAGGCCCTGTGGCGCAGTTGGTTAGCGCGCCGCCCTGTCACGGCGGAGGTCGCGGGTTCGAGTCCCGTCAGGGTCGCTTTGTCTCACCGGAAACGGTGGGGCGTGATAGGCATTCGGTTCGGGTGCCGTCCGGCCAGGTAGCTCAGTTGGTACGAGCGTCCGCCTGAAAAGCGGAAGGTCGCCGGTTCGATCCCGGCTCTGGCCACCACAGGAAGTCGACAGACTCCGCAACGAGGATGACAACTCGATCGCGGAGTCTTCGCATGCAAGCCCTTGCATGTGCCGGCTCCCGTGGCAGCAGTACAGTTCCACCAGCAGTAACAGCAAGGCCCTGTGGCGCAGTTGGTTAGCGCGCCGCCCTGTCACGGCGGAGGTCGCGGGTTCGAGTCCCGTCAGGGTCGCTCATTCGAGTCGGATACGGTTCGATGCGACAGACATTCGTTCGGGTGTCTTCCGGCCAGGTAGCTCAGTTGGTACGAGCGTCCGCCTGAAAAGCGGAAGGTCGCCGGTTCGATCCCGGCTCTGGCCACCACTTCGAGTACCGAGCTTGTCCTCGGTCTTCCCTCATCCCTCGGCGATTCGTGCCGAGATCATCCGTGTCGCCCCCGCGAGCAGCGGCAGGGCCCGCTGCAGCTGATCCGTGTGGACCCGGCCGCGCAGCGAGATGCAACCCAGTTGGGCCGAATCGGTTTCGCCGGAGCACATGGCGGCGGCAACTGACAGCACGCCGGACGGATCGGTGTCCCAAGCCCGGCCGCTGCGGGTCCTGATGATCCCCAGTTGCCGATGCAGGTCCGACAGCGCCGCCGGCGCCAGCGCACCCCGATACAGCGCGTCGACGTGCTCCGGGGGCAACAGCGCGAGCATCGAGCGCCCCTCGACGGTGCGATCCGCTCGGCTGCGGTCACCGACGCGTGTGGCGATGGAGTCTGCGCAGCGTCCGCCGACCTTGTCCAGCCACACGATGTCACGGCCGTCGAGCACCGACAGGTGCGTGATCAGTCGCGTCCGCAGATGGAGTTGATGCAGGTGCGGGGCGGCGACGGCCCGAAGTTCGTCGCGTTCGGTGCTGCGCCCGAGGGCGATCGCCCGCCAGCCGAGGCGGTATCCGAAGCGGTTGTGGCGAAGCCAGTTCAGTTGGGTGAGCTGGTCCAGGATCCGATGTGTGGTGGACCGGGGGATGTGGGTCAGCTGGACCAGTTCTTCCGCGGTCAGCCGGGTGCCGGCGCCGTCGAACTGATCGAGGATCAGCGTGATCCGCTCGGCCATGGTCGGTGGCACGCTCGAAGCCGAGACATCCAGGTTGTCGTCGATGACAGTCACGTGTCCTCCAATCGCCGGCCGAGTCGGAGATCCGGTCCATTGAGTAATACCGAGTAATACCGAGTAATACCGAGTAATACCGAGCAATACCTGAGTTATACCCACCCCGCCGCTGCCGCGCCAAGCTGGGGGCGGCCGCGAGTGTCCGGTCGCCGGTTACTCATCGGTACGAACTGGTTGTCGAAACCCTCGATGGTGAACAGTGTTTCAGAGTAAACGAGAACATTGTTTCAAATCTAGAGGCTGGGGCGCAGGCGTCGCGCGGGTTGTGTGTCGGCTACCGTGGCCGGGTGCGACCTGAGTGCGAGGCTCCGATGGCGACCGCGGAGATGACGTCGAGCCAGCGGGCGCGGCGAGCGGCGCTGACGGACGCGGTGATCGAGTTGCTGCAGGAGGTGGAACCGGACCGCATCCAGATGCGGGAGGTGTCCGAGCGGTCGCGGGTGGCGCTGGGCACCCTGTACAGGTACTTCCCGACCAAGGCGCACCTGATGGCCGCGTCGATGGTCGCCTGGAACGATCGGCTGTCGCGCAAGCTGGCCGCCGAGCGTCGACGTGCCCGCGAGTCCGACACGAGGGATCCCCGCAGCGTCCGTGATCGCGTGGTGTCGTTGTATCGACGGCAGATGCGGGCATTTCAGCGCGGGCCCAACTTTGCGCGACTCGACCTGGAACTGACGACGTCGTCCGACCCCTACGTGCGCGAGTCCATGCGGCGTCGGGCCGCGGACAACCATGCCGCGATGCTCGAGTTGATGGACGGGGTCCCGGAGGACGTGGCGCGCACGGCGATCCTTGCCATCGACGGGGCCATGCTGTCGGCCATGGCGCTCTGGATCGCCGGGCGCATCAGTTACGCGCAGGCCATGCGCAATGTCGAGGACGTCGCCGGGTTGGTACTCGCCGACTACGGCTGAGCGGCAGACCGGGCGAACGCCCTCTCCTCGGGCGAGTATCTAGAACAGATTCCACCGCTTTTCCGGGACGCGCCCGAGCCGCGACCCGGGGAGACGGTTCCGCGCGCTGAAATGGCTATTTGACCAGTTTGGATGATGTGTCGAATGGCGGGTCGGTGATTCGCGACGGGCGCTCGCCGAGCGGTTGCCCGCTCCGGTGATCGACAAAATCTGTACCCTGTTCTAATCTCTGGGCCAGTGGAGGTGATCGTCCGAGGTATCGGTCGGTTCGGACGTGGCCGGGATGACCTCGGCGGGGATTGGGGCTCGATGGGTGACCGGCAAGTCGCGGATGTACTGCGCGACATCGAGGCGCTCCTGCCGGAGTTGCGCGAACGGGCCCAGGATGTCGAGGACGCTCGGGAGGTCTCCGTCGACGTGATCCGCGCACTCACCGATGCCGGGCACTTCCGGTTGCTGCAGCCGAGTCGATTCGGCGGCCACGAGGCCGATCCGCGCGACTACTACGCGGCGGTGCGGGCGCTCGCGAGTGCGTGCGGTTCCACGGGATGGGTCGCATCAGTCGTGGGTGTACACCCGTGGCACCTGGCGCTGTTCGATCCCCGCGCACAGGACGACGTGTGGGGCGAGAACCCGGACACGCTGATGTCCTCGGCGTACGCGCCGATGGGCCGCGCGATCGCTTCCGACGGTGGGTACTTCTTCTCCGGGCGGTGGAGTTATTCGTCCGGGTCGGTGCACGCTGACTGGGTTCTGGTGGGTGGTCTGGTCGTCGACGACGCCGGGGACCCGATCGACTTCCGCACGTTTCTCGTGCCGGCTCGTGACTACACGATCGACGACGTCTGGGACACGGTCGGACTCCGGGGCACCGGCAGCAACGACATCGTCATCGAAGATGCCTTCGTTCCCGAGTACCGCACCCTGAGCTTCGCCTCGACCGTGCAGTGCGTCGGTCCTGGTCAGGATGTGAATCCTGCTCCGCTGTACCGTCTTCCGTTCTCCGTCGTCTTCTCCACTGCCATCTCGGCGCCGATCGTGGGGATGGCCGACGGTACGTACTCCGCGTTCACCGCGTTGACCGCGGAACGGGTGCAGATGGTGATCGGCGGGCGACTCAACTCCGACGAGAACCACGTGCACATGGCCCTCGCCGAGTCCACCCGCGACATCGAGCTCGCCTGGATGCAGTTGGACAGCAACATTTCCCGGCTGTCCCTGCTCGCGGAGAACGGTGATCGACTGCCGTTGTCCCTGCGGGCCAAGGTTCGTCGTGATCAGGTGAGCGCCACCGGAATGGCGGTCGCGGCGATCGATCGGTTGTTCGATCATGCCGGTGGTGCCGCGCTGCGGCGGGGGACCCCCATGCAGCGGTTCTGGCGCGACGCGCACGCGGGCCGGGCGCACGTGATCAACGACCCGCATCAGGCTCTGGCGCTCTTCGGGCGCAGCGAACTGGGGCACGACATTCGCGACGCGTGGGTGTGACGCGCCGCGCGAGCGGATCGAGGAGGAGGCGGAACATGCAGGTGCACACTGGGTCCGATCGCTGGGACGGTGAGGCGGACGTGGTCGTGGTCGGCTTCGGTGCGGCCGGCGCGAGCGCGGCGATCGAGGCGTCCGACCGGGGCGCACAGGTACTGGTGGTCGAGCGTTTCGACGGCGGCGGTGCCACGGCCATCAGCGGCGGCATCTACTACGCGGGCGGCGGGACGGCGCAGCAGAAGGAGGCCGGATTCGATCACGACACTCCGGCCACGATGTTCGACTACCTGAAGCTCGAGACGTCGGGTGTGGTCTCGGACGAACTGCTCGACGATTTCTGCGAGCGCAGTGTCGAGAACCTGCAGTGGCTCGAGCGGCTCGGGGTGCCGTTCGAGGGCAGCATGGCGCCGCGGAAGACGTCGTACCCGACCAACGACTACTACCTGTACTACTCGGGCAACGAACTCGCGCTGCCGTACAAGGATGTCGCCGAGCCGGCGCCGCGCGGACACCGCACCAAGGGGCGGGGGACGTCGGGCAAGGTCTTCTTCTCCGCGATGGAGAAGGCCGCGCGCAAGCGGCGGATCGACGTACGCCGACAGACCACGGTCACGTCGCTCATCACCGACGACGCCGGCACCGTGATCGGAATCGAGTGCCGGGAGGTGGATCCGGGGGCTACCGCGCGCCGCGCTCTGCACCGGCTGCTCGGCTCGTGGAACCGCAAGATGAACCTGTACTACCGGCCGATCGGACGGCTCATGGACGGTCCGATCCGCCGGATCGAGCGCGAGCACTCGGTGGTGCGCCGGTACCGGGCCCGCAAGGGCGTCATCCTCGCCGCCGGCGGGTTCGCCTTCAATCGAGAGATGTTGAAGGAGCACGCGCCGCGGTATCTGGGCGGCACCGCGCTGGGCACGATCGGTGACGACGGCAGTGGCATCCGACTGGGGCAGTCGGTGGGCGGCGCGACCGACCGCATGGAGCGGGTGTCGGCGTGGCGGTTCTTCAATCCGCCGATCGCGATGACCGAGGGCATCCTCGTCAACAAGGAAGGCGAGCGTATCTGCAACGAGCTGTACTACGGCGCGAAGATCGGCGAGCACATCGCCGAGCAGACGGATGTGGCCGCGTACCTGGTCGTCGACTCCCGCGTCCTGGCCGACGCCAAGCGGCAGGTGCCCGAGCAGACGCTGTGGTTCCAGCGGTTGCAGACCACGTATCTCTTCAGCACCGGACACAAGAAGGGTGCCACCGCCGAGGAGTTGGCCCGTCGTACCGGGATCGATCCCGCGGGGCTCGCGCGCACACTCGAGCGGTACAACGCGGACCGTCGCGACGGTCGACCCGACGCGATGGGCAAGGACTCCGCGCATGTCACGCCGCTGGTCGACGGCCCCTTCTACGCGTTCGACTGCTCGATCCGCGTGCAGGCAGGTTTCCCGTGTCCGGTGCTCACGTTGGGCGGTCTCGTCGTGGACGAGGTGACCGGCGCGGTGACCGGCGAGGACGGCCGCCCGATCCCGGGACTGTACGCGGCCGGCCGCAACGCGGTGGGGATCTGTTCACAGTCGTACGTCAGCGGTCTGTCGATCGCGGACTGCGTGTACTCGGGCCGTCGAGCAGGGGCCGTCGTCGCGCGGAATTCCACCGTCGCGTAGCCTCCGGACATGTGTCTGGCAATTACGAATCGACCCGCCGCCGTCTGACGTCCAAGCAGGCGGAGACGGTCTCGCGGCTCACCCGGTGCGCGGTGGAGGTGCTACGGGAGAACGGTTTCGCCGGATTGACCGTTCGTTTGGTGGCGGCGCAGGCGGGTGTCGCGCCGGCCACGGCGTACACCTACTTCTCGTCGAAGGAACACCTGGTCGCGGAGGTTTTCTGGCGCCGGCTGTCCGCCATGTCGAGCGACCATGCGCCCTCGGACGACCGCACGACGCGGGTCGTCGAGGTGCTGCGCAGCGTCGCCCTCCTGGTGTCGGACGAGCCCGAACTGGCGGCCGCGGTCACGACTGCGCTGCTCGGCCGCGACCCGGACGTGGTGCATCTGCGGGCGCGGATCGGACTCGAGATCCGGAAGCGACTACTCGACGCCCTCGGCCCCGAGCCCGACGAGGAGCTGCTCGAGGCGCTCGAGATGCTCTACGCGGGCGCGCTGCTGCGGGCCGGCATGGGGTACGACTCGTACGGGCATATCGCGGACCGGCTCGAGGGCTCGGCCCGGATGATCCTGCCGTGATCCAAGGGCCGGTCCCGGGCTCAGACGGTGTAACCGCCGTCGACGTTGAGCTTCTGGCCGGTGACGAATCCGGCCTTGTCGCTCGCGAGGAAGCAGACGGCCTCCGCGATGTCGACGGCAGTCCCGAACTTCTGCAACGGAATGCGGCTCATCGTGACATCGAGGGCCCGCTGGTCGAGGCTCTGCGAGCTGATCAGGCGCTCGGCCATTCCGTCGGTGAGCATGCCCGGGCCGACGGCGTTGAAACGGACACCGTAGCGGCCCTCCTCGGCCGCGAATCCGCGCACGAGTGCCTCGACCGCGCCCTTGGTGCCGGCGGACAGGCCGTCCCGCACCGGGTAGCGGTCGGTGGCGGCGGTGGTCACCGCGACCACGGAGCCCGACGCGTCCCGCAAGGCCGGTAGGCAGGCCTGCACGACGGCGAAGAACGCGGTCGCCTCGTCGTTGAGATGCTGTGCGTACGTGGATGGTTCGACGCGGGACAGGTGGACCATCGGAACGTGCGGTCCGGCCGCGTGGACCAGGATCGAGAGGCCGCCGAAGTCGGCGGTGGTGTTGCGGGCCAGGTCGCCCAACTGGTCGACGTCGCACAGGTCGACGCGGTGCGCGGCGCCGCGCACCCCGAGTTCCTCGATCTCGGTGACGAGCTTCGCGGCGGCCTCGGCATTGGACCGGTAGGTGAGCACCACGTTGTGGCCCTGCGCGGCGAGTCGGCGGACGATGGCTGCGCCGATGCCGCCGGTACCGCCGGTGACGAGGGCGGTGGTGGGCGTCGA
This sequence comes from Rhodococcus sp. BE178, assembly GCF_050433545.1. Classification (NCBI taxonomy): domain Bacteria; kingdom Bacillati; phylum Actinomycetota; class Actinomycetes; order Mycobacteriales; family Nocardiaceae; genus Rhodococcus; species Rhodococcus sp. BE178. The sequence goes on from NZ_JBNPXA010000006.1 coordinate 75,063, forward strand.
ACTCGGCGATGAGGTGGTCACGGCGTGCTCCCGGGTGTCGTGGTGAATGGCGTTCTCGTGAATCTACAGGCAACCTAGCACTTGCTTGGTATGGCGGTCCCGGGTTCGCCCGCGGAGTGGGAGAGTGCCGCGTTCAGGCCTCGAGCGCGCGACGGCTCTCGAAGCGGCGTCGCGCACCCGAGAACGGGTCGTCGAACTCGATGCTGCGCGCGAGGAGCTGCAGGGGCGTCGAGTAGTCGTCGCCCGCGACGTCGTAGAACTCCGGGTAGAAGTTGTCGCCGAGGATCGGGAGGCCCAGGGAGCTCATGTGCAGTCGCAGCTGGTGGGTCTTGCCCGTGTGCGGCAGGAGTCGATAGCGGCCGATGCCGTCGCGCGTTCCGATGAGTTCGATTCGGCTCTCGGCGTTCGGCGGGCCGGGAATCTCGCGGGCCTGTAGCACCCCGCGCTCCTTGATGATTCGGCTGCGGACGGTGACGGGCAGCTGCACGGTCGGATCGTGGCGCGCCAGCGCCTCGTACTCCTTCGTCACGCGACGTTCGTCGAACAGCGACTGGTAGGCCCGTCGCGCCTCCCGTCGGATGGTGAACACCAGGACCCCCGCTGTGATCCGGTCCAGGCGGTGGGCGGGAGTGAGTTCGGGGAGGTCGAGGTCGCGGCGCAGGCGGACCAGTGCTGATTCGACGACGTAGGCCCCGCGAGGGGTGCTCGCGAGGAAGTGTGGCTTGTCGACGACGAGGAGGTTCTCGTCACGGTGCAGGATCTCGATCTCGAACGGCACCCGCTTCTCGACCGGGGGGTCGCGGTAGAGGTAGACGAACCCGTGCGGGCGGTACCCGGTGTCGCGGGTGATCGGGGAGCCGTGCTGGTCGACGATCTCGCCCGCGTCGACCTTCTCGAGCAGTCGCGCCGCGTCGTCGGGGAAGCGGTCCAGCAGGTAGGCGAGGGCGGTGGGCCAGGTCTGGGCGTTCGGCAACCGGAGGCGGGTGGGGTTGAGGCCGTCGCGGACGGGCAGGGGGGCGGCGGGCACATTCCGACGGTACCCGCCGGCGCGGGGGCAGACGTCGACGCCGACGCGAGTTGTGCGCAGGTCGTTGACGTGCACACCTCCTTAACTTACCCTTCAGTAAGTTACAGTGTCCACCGCTCTCGAGGGGTGGGTGGTGGCGCTGTCGTCACGCCGGTGCGCTGCGGTCGCGGATCCGCGCCGCACGCGCCGCCGGCGGCCCGGCAATGGGTAGCACGAAAACGGCCGATTCCGTGAAATCCATCTTGATTCTCAGAGAACTCTCACGAATATGAATTCGAGAGCTTCGCCACACCCTGCGGGTGTTAACGCCGCGACGCGTATCTAAGATCAACACGGTGATCGGATTCAGTTTGTTCGTCGAGATCGGCGGCTCGTGTAGGAAGAAGCATTGATGTATTTCGCCGGAGATCGACAGAGAATCTGGAAGAACCCCGTAGCGCTGGTGCTCGCCGTGCTGCTCGCGTTCGCCGGGGTGGCGGCGGGGGCGGCGCCGGTTGCGGCCGCCGAGCCGAGCCGTCAGGTGCAGCGGGGCGGCTACCAGGAGTTGTGGGTTCCTTCCTCGATGGGGGACATCAAGGTTCAGGTTCAGTGGGCTGCGCGGGGTGGCGGCGCGTCGTTGTACCTCCTGGACGGCATGCGGGCCCGGGACGATCGCAATGCCTGGACCTTCGAGACCAACGCGATGGAACAGTTCGCGCTCGACAACGTCACCGTTGTCATGCCGGTCGGCGGCGAGGCGAGTTTCTATTCGGACTGGTACAACCCCAGTAATTTCAACAACCAGAAGGTCACCTACAAGTGGGAGACATTCCTGACTCGTGAATTGCCGGATTATCTCGCCAATTTCGGCGTGGACCGGACCAATACCGGGATTCTGGGACTATCGATGGGCGGAACGGCCGCGATGACGCTCGCCGCCTATCATCGCGATCAATTCAAATTCGCCGGTTCGTTGTCGGGCTACCTCCACACGACGGCCCCCGGAGGGCGGGAGGCCATCAGGCTGGCGCTGTACGACGCCGGCCGCTACAACGCCGATTCGATGTGGGGCTTCCCCTGGGATCCGGCGTGGCTCCGTAACGACCCGTTCGTATCTGCGCCGCAATTGCAGGGATTGTCGCTCTACGTCTCGGCGGGCAGCGGAATCCCGGGTATGTACGACCATCCGTCCGACCCGGTCGGGTACTGGAATACCACGATGGGCATGGGCCTCGAATTCATCTCGATGATCACCTCGCGGGCATTCCAGGTTCGACTCCACACCCTCGGAATCCCGGCGACTTTCAAGTTCAACGCCACGGGCATTCATGCCTGGCCGTACTGGTCGGCCGAACTGTGGCAGGCCCGGCCGCAGATCCTGAATGCACTGAACGCGTGGTGAGAGAACAACACGCGTAGGTCCGCCTCCGCTGATCGTGATTTCCGTAGTCTGTGGCCATGACCACATGGACCACGCGGGACATCGTCGATCAGCGGGGCCGGACGTTCGTCGTGACCGGCGCGAACAGCGGCCTGGGTGCCGAGGCCGCCAAGGCGCTCGCGAAGGCCGGTGCGCACGTCGTGCTCGCGTGTCGTGACGTCGACAAGGGGAGCGCCGTCGCGGCGGAACTGGGGGAGAACGCCGAGGTTCGCAGGCTCGACCTCGCGGACCTGGCGTCGGTACGCGAGTTCGCGGACTCGGTCGACGGCCTCGACGTTCTGGTGAACAACGCCGGGGTCATGGCGGTTCCGCTGCGTCGCACCGTCGACGGGTTCGAGATGCAGATCGGTACCAACCATCTCGGCCATTTCGTGTTGACCGGGCTGTTGCTCGACAAGGTGCGCGACCGGGTCGTGACGATGTCGAGCGCGATGCACAAGATCGGCACCATCGACCTCGACGACCTCAATTGGGAGCGCAGGTCGTACCGGCGCTGGCCGGCGTACGGGCAGTCGAAGCTCGCGAATCTGTTGTTCGCGTACGAGTTGCAGCGGCGGCTGGCGGCATCGGGGTCCACCGTCAAGTCGCTCGCGTCGCATCCGGGGTACGCGTCCACCAATCTGCAGTCGCACACCGGGTCGATCTCGAGCCGGGTCATGGCCCTGGCCGACCCGTTCATCGCGCAGTCCGCGGAGATGGGCGCGCTGCCGATGCTGTACGCCGCGACGGTGCCCGACGCGATCGGCGGGAGCTACCTCGGCCCGTCGTCGATGTTCGAGACGCGCGGCTATCCCAAAGTGGTTTCCTCGAACCGGAAGTCGCACGACCGGAGCGTTGCACGACAATTGTGGACGCTGTCGGAGCAACTGACCGGCGTCAACTACAACTTCGGAGGCTGACCGCGTTGGCGATCGAGCGACTCAACCATGCCGTGCTGTTCGTGTCGGACCTGCAGCGCAGCCTGGCGTTCTACCAGGATGTGCTGGGGTTCAAGGCACTTCCGGGTGCGTTCCCGGGTGCGGCCTTCCTGCAGGCGCCGGACTCGGCGAACGATCACGACCTGGGCCTGTTCCAGAGCCCGAACCCGAGCAGCGGCGTCACGCCGGGCAACGTCGGGCTCTACCACCTGGCGTGGGAGGTCGACACGCTCGCAAACCTGGCGGAGATGCGGGACCGATTGATCGCAGCGGGCGCGCTGACCGGCGCCAGCAACCACTGTTCGACGAAGGCACTGTATGCGCAGGATCCGGACGGCATCGAGTTCGAGGTGTGCTGGTTGGTGCCGGACGAACTCGCGATCGACGAGTTGGTTCCTGCTCAGCCGCCGACCCGTCCGCTAGACATCGCCGCCGAGATCGCCCGCTACGGTGCCGACACGCACGGCGGCCCGCGCACCGATCGGCATCTGTGGGAGCGGGTGCACGCGGCGCGCGCTCGCCGCTGATCAGCCGGCGGTTGCCTCGACGGCGCGACGAGCCGCCCGGTTCGGCCGGGCGTCCCGCGGCGCGGCCCGCCACGCGGTCCCGCCGCCGACGAGTGCCAGCGCTGCGAAGCTGAACAGCAGCAGCTGCGCCGAGCGCAGCTCGGACTGTCCGCCGAGATTCACCAGCACACCGGCCAGCGCGGTGCCGAACGCATTGGCGATCAACTGCACGGTGTTGATCGCGGCGGAGGCACGGGCACCCTCGGCGGGTTCGGCCACGGCGCTCATGGCACCGACCGCAAGGTGCGGCCACGCGATGCCGATGCCCGCGCCGGCGATGATCAGCCCGGCCGCCCAGAGCGCGACGCGTCCGCTGCCGGCCTGCTCGGCCAGGACCACCGCCATGATCGCGAGCCCGGCCGCGACGAGGATCGGTCCGGACCGCACGATCCGGCGGACCACGTCAGGCGCGGCGGCCGACGCGCTCGGAATCTCGCCCACCGTCCAGCCGAGTGCCAGTGCGGCACCGAGGAATCCGGCCACAACGGGGGCCAACCCCGCGAGTTGCTGCCCGAACAGCGGGACGAACGTCTCGACCGTCGACGCCATCGCGAGGACTGCGATGGTCAGGTAGACCCACTTCAGGGGCGACCGGGTGAACGTCGACGGTGGCAGCACCCCGTGCGGGCTGCGCCGGTCCGCCGCGACGAACCACACGACCAGCGCCACCGCACCGGCGACGGCGACACCGGCGATCGCGGCGTCGGCCAGGAGGCCGGCGACGCTCACCAGCAAGGTTGCCGCGGTGAGCAGCGCCAGCGGGACGACCGGCACGGGCGCGACGACGCGGTCGCGATCGCCCGTGCGCCGTGGAAGGACCATCGGTACGAGGACGGTCACCGCGACGGTGCACGCGATCAGCGCACCGAAGGCCCAGCGCCACGCGCCGAACTGGGCGAACACCCCGCCGACGGCGGGACCGACCAGAGTGCCGACACCCCACATGGTGGAAACCAGTGCGGTGGCGCGGGTCCAGAGGTGCCGGGGCAACGCGGAGTTGATCACCGCGTAGCCGAGACCGGCGAGCAGACCGCCGCCGAAACCCTGCACGGCCCGTCCGGCCAGTAGTAGTTCCATCGTCGGGCTCAGCGCGCACACCGCGGTTCCGAACGCGAAGAGCGCGAGGCCGATCAGGTAGGCGCCGCGGGGGCCGCGGGCGGCGAGCGTGCGGCTGACGATCATGGAGGAGAACACCGAGGCGATGAGGAAGACGGTCGACGTCCAGGCGTAGTAGCGGAGGCCGCCGATGTCGTCGATCGCGGTGGGCAGCAGGCTGCTCGTCAGGTAGACGTTGGTCGCGTACAACGCCTCGCCTCCGGCCAACACGGCGGCGACACCGAGATGTCGTCCGGTCAGCAGCTGACGCCAGCTGCCGGAGGCCTCGGTTCGGGTGTTCATGGAGCCGAAGGTAGAAGCTCGAGTGCGCTCGAGGTCAAGGCGAGTTCGGCTCGGGCGCCCACGGCCTGTCCGAGGTTCGGCGCCATTCGGTCGGCTCGTCGTCGATGGTGACGACGCCGTCGCGCAGCCAGAAGGTGGCGTCCGGGTCCCAGCCGGCGAGCACCGTCGCACCCGAGTTCGCGACCAGCGGGATCGCGACTCCGGGCGCGCTGAGGTAGCCGTGCACGGTCAGGTGCACCGCGTCGAAGTCGGCGGCGACGGCAACCCAGTCCGGGATGAACCAGTCGAGGTGCTCCCCGGTGGTGGAGTACCAGTCGGAGCGCCGCGACGCCGGTACCGGAAACGGATACGTGTCGACCAGGTGTGCCCAGTCCGCCGGACCCCCGATCTCGTACACCCGGGGCGTGCTGTGGACGCGCACAGGCCGGACCCGGGCGCGCGCCTGGGCGATCGGGCGCAGCGCCGCGACGACGTCGGGGTGGGCGAACAGCAGATCCTCCTCGTCCGGTGGCTGCCAGTAGCGCGCGAAGTCCACCGCGAGGCCGAGGGCGTCGAGCAGTTCGGCTTCCGGCAGTGCGGCCACTGCCCGGACGTCGACCTTGTCGAGGACGGCCAGCACGGCGTCGTGTGTCCGCGGCCGAAAGTGCAGAGAAACCTGCTCCTCGTCGCTGCACAGGTAGCCGACGTTGGCGGCGAAGAACCTTCCGCGCGGGCAGCCCAGAAGCTGCGGCACCGTAGCGAGACCCCTGTCCATGGGTCGACGGTACTTCCGCGCGCAGCCGAAAGTGTGTCGGCTCTCACAGCCGTCGGGTCGTCGGTCGTCGTTGTGGAGAAACGTCGAGGTCAGAGGGCTGGCGGGTTCGGTGGGTGCGGTGTGCGCGGGTGGTCGGACGCTCTCGTGCCAAAGATTCTGGACGGTCGGGAATTGAATCCGATCGAGGCATGTTCCATGAGTCGATAAGACTCAACTTTGGAGGAGGCTGCGAATGCCGGCATTCTTCGGGCCCGAGGGGCCCGGGCGCATCGACATCACCCGGCTCATGAGCAACGAAGCTCAGGTGCTCATGGCGGAGGCCGCGCAGTACGCGGTCGGACGCGGTGATGCGGGCCTCGACGCACTGCATATCCTGCACGTGGCCGCGGTCAAGGACCCGGTGCGCGACATGGTGAAGCGTGTGGGCGGGGACCCGGAGGCGATCTCGAAGGCTGCGGAGGCCCACCTGCCGCGCGGCCGTGAGGCGATCTCGACCCCTCCCGCGGTGACTGCCGCGGGACGTCGGGCACTGCTCGACGCTCACCAGATCGCACGCGCACTCGGCTCGACCTACATCGATCCCGAGCACATCTTCCTGTCGCTGGTCTCCAACGGGGACTCCGCGACCGGACGTGTCCTGGCGTCGGCCGGCGTGACACCCGAGTCGATGCAGTCCGCTGTGAACGCGGGTCCTGCCGAACCCCAGCAGGATTCGGCCACGCCAACCCTGGACAAGTACGGCACCGATCTCACCGAGCGCGCTCGCTCCGGCGGCGTCGACCCGGTGATCGGACGTGCTGACGAGATCGAGCAGACCATCGAGATCCTCGCGCGCCGGACCAAGAACAACCCGGTGCTGGTCGGCGAGGCCGGCGTCGGCAAGACCGCCGTCGTCGAGGGGCTGGCGCAGCGCATCGTGGACGGCGACGTCCCGGAGGTGTTGGCAGACAAGAGGATCGTCCAGCTGGACCTGGCGGGCATGCTCTCCGGTACCCGCTACCGCGGCGACTTCGAGGAGCGGCTGACCAAGGCCGTCGACGAGATCGTCGCGCAGAACGGCCAGGTCATCGTCTTCATCGACGAGATCCACACCATCGTGGGTGCGGGTGCCGGCGGTGAGGGTGCGATGGACGCCGGGAACATCCTCAAGCCCAAGCTGGCCCGGGGTGACCTGCACATCGTCGGCGCCACCACGCTCGACGAGTACCGCAAGCACATCGAGAAGGACTCGGCCCTCGAACGACGCTTCCAGCCGGTGACGGTGAACGAGCCGAGTCCCGAGGACGCCGAGGCGATCCTGACGGGCCTGCGGGAGCGGTACGAGGAGCATCACCGTGTCCGCTACACCGACGAGGCCATCACCGCCGCGGTCGAGTTGTCGTCGCGATACATCGCCGACCGGTTCCTGCCGGACAAGGCGATCGACCTCCTCGACCAGGCGGGCGCGCGAAAGCGCCTGCAGCTCGGCGCATCCAATCCGGATGCGAAGGCGCTGCAGCAGCGGATCGCTCGGCTCGAACAGGACAAGGACAGCGCGGTGCAGGCCGAGCAGTACGAGCGTGCGTCGCAGCTGCGGGACGAGATCGCGGGTGTGGAGAAGCGGCTGGCGGAGGCTCGTGACGGCGAACCCGTCGCGACGGAGGTTCCGGCCGTGACGGCCGAGGATATCGCCGAGGTGGTCGCCCGGGCCACCGGTATCCCGGCCAGCCAGATGACGCAGAAGGAGAAGGAGCGTCTGCGCCGGCTGGAGGACGAGCTGCACCAGCGGGTCGTCGGCCAGGAGGACGCGGTCAGGGCCATCGCGCGCGCGGTGCGCCGCAGCCGGACCGGCATGGGCGATCCGCGTCGGCCCGTCGGCAGCTTCCTGTTCCTGGGGCCCACCGGCGTCGGCAAGACCGAGCTCGCGAAGGCGTTGGCGCAGTCGCTGTTCGGTGACGAGAGCAAGATGCTGCGGCTCGACATGAGCGAGTTCGGCGAGCGGCACACCGCGAGCCGACTGGTCGGCGCCCCTCCGGGGTACGTCGGCTACGGCGAGGCCGGTCAGCTCACCGAACAGGTGCGCCGGCACCCGTACTCGGTGATCCTGCTCGACGAGATCGAGAAGGCGCACCCGGACGTGTTCAACGTCCTGCTGCAGGTGCTCGACGACGGCCGGCTGACCGACGGCCAGGGTCGGACGGTGGACTTCAAGAACACGGTCCTGATCATGACCAGCAACCTCGGCTCGGACATCATCTCGAGCAAGGGCGGGGCGCTCGGCTTCACCACCGGTGACGCCGCCGCGGCCGAGAAGCCGTTGCGCGACAGGGTGATGGGGCGCCTTCGGGAGTCCTTCCGGCCGGAGTTCCTCAACCGGATCGACGAGATCGTGATCTTCCGGAAGCTCGAGGCACAGCAGTTGCACCGGATCACCGATCTACTGCTGAGCGAGAGCCGTGATCGGCTGCGGGCCAAGGACATCGACATCGAGTTCACACCCGATGCGGTGGACTGGATTGCCGAGCACGGGCACCAGCCCGAGTTCGGTGCGCGGCCGCTGCGCCGGACCATCGCCCGGGAGGTCGACGATCGCATCGCCGATCTGCTGCTGGACGACGTGCTCGACGCGGGTGGACGGATCACCGTGACCGTCGCGGACGACGAGCTGGACCTCGTCGTGAGCTGATCGTGGTAGAAGAAGGGGCGGTACAGGCGAATTCGATTCGCCTGTACCGCCCCTTCGTGTGTCTAACGGACCCGCAGTCCGTCGATGAAGATCGACGTGATCTCGTGTGCGAACTGTGCGTTCGACTTCGTCGGGGACTTCCGGAACCACCGGCTGGTGAGCCACACCGCGTCGCGCATCAGCTGGTAGAAGGTCGCGGACTCGACGTCGCTGCGGAGATCGCCCGACGCCTGCGCCTCCTCGATGCACTGCAGCCATAACGTCGCCGCGAAATCGCCCTTGTCGTCGAGGCTGGCCTCGAGCATCTGATCGCGCATGTAGTCCGTCTCGACCTGCCAGATCGCGGTCGCGTGACGGTGGTTCTCGGCGGAGTCGATCGCGACCAGGACGAGGGCCTCGAGCCGCTCGATCGGCGGAAGGCCCTGGCCGATCACCTCGGAGCACTTCTCGTACAGCTCGTCGACGTACACCCAGATGATCTCGGTGACGATCGCGTCCTTGGACGGGAAGTAGTGGTAGAGCGTGCCGGAGTAGACGCCGCACGCGTCGGCGATCTCGCGGACCGTCGTCGCGGAGATGCCCTTCGTTGCGAAGATCTCACCGGAACGTTCGAGTATCTGACGCCGACGTTCCTGCGGATCCATTCGGACTTCCCCCTGTACCTGGGTCGATTCTGTGTCGGTCGAGGCGCCTCATGCTACCTGTGCCCGCACAGCCCGCGCCCGACCCGGCAAGGCAATCCTACATTGATTGAGCGTTTGCTCAATTCGGTGTCTTGGATCACAATGATCGGCGACTTGTGACCGAGTGAGCAGCAGCGGGAGTGATTGATGGGTGTACTCGATGGTGACGTCGCGCTGGTGACGGGCGCCGGACAGGGGATCGGGCGGGGAATCGCGCTCGCCCTCGCGGTCGAGGGCGCGCGCGTCGCGGTCGTCGGCCGGACCCTGTCCAAGGTGGCCGACACCGCCGACGAGATCGTCCGCAGGGGAGGCGACGCGGTCGCCTTCCGGTGCGACGTCACCGACCCCGAACAGATCGACGCCGTGGTCGCCGACGTGGTGGCGCGGTACGGAAGCCTGTCGATTCTGGTGAACAATGCCCAGACGCCGGCGCACGGCACGCTGCTCGAGGTCAGTGAAGACGACTACCACGGCAGCATGAACTCGGGACCGCTGGCAACCCTGCGGATGATGCGGGCGTGCCACCCGCACCTGAAGGGCCGTGGGTCGATCGTCAACCTGGGGTCGGCAGCCGGGCTGAAGTGGGATCCCACCGGGACAGGCGCGTACGCCGCGGCGAAGGAGGCCGTCCGGGTGCTCACCCGGACGGCAGCCTGCGAGTGGGGCGCCGACGGCATCCGCGTCAACGCCATCCTGCCGCTGGCGTCGACGCCCCTGATGGACGAGTGGGCCGATCTCAATCCGGAGGCGTACGGCGAGTACCTCCGGAGCGTGCCGCTGGGGCGTCTGGGCGACGCCGAAACCGATATCGGGCCGGCCGTGGTGTTCCTGTGCAGCGCCTCCGCGCGGTACATCACCGGCCATTCGCTGCCGGTGGACGGAGGACAGGCTTTCCTGAGGTGATGATCGGTCGAATTCTTTACCGCTCAACGGAAATGGACCAGGAAGAGCGCACTGCCTACTCGTACGCTCGCTGAATACAGTTCCAACGGAAAGGTCGCACAATGCAACCGATCGAATGTGGATCGTGCGGTAACCGGGTACTCGTCGAGAAGTTCAGTCCGACTCACACCAGTACCCAGTGGGTCGACGACGCGGAGAGCAACTGCGCCGAGTTCCGCGCACAGGCCGAGAAGGGCGTGCACAGCATGTACGTCCGCACGTGCTACTCGCTGCGTAACACCATCGACGAGGCGGTCGAGAACGGCACCATCGCGGAGTCCTACCGCACCGTGCCGGTCGCGGGATCGACGCAGGAAGTCCGCTCGTACACCTAGTCATCGGAACCAGATTCTCTGTGGTTCCGGGGGTTTTCATGCGGCTTGCACAAGGGCGAGCACGCGAACACATCATTTGAGGAGGCAAGATGACCGAGATCGCCGACGACGTCGAGGTTCGGGAGATCGAGGCGGGCAAGAACCCCGATCGTTTCGCGCGTGGCTGGCACTGCATCGGCCGTGCCAAGGATTTCCGCGACGGGAAGCCGCACCAGGTCAAGATCTTCGGCACCGACCTGGTCGTGTTCGAGGACAGCAAGGGCGAGCTCCAGGTTCTCGACGCGTTCTGCCGTCACATGGGTGGCAACCTCGCGATGGGTGAGATCAAGGGCGACAACATCGCCTGCCCGTTCCACGACTGGCGTTGGAACGGCAAGGGCAAGTGCACGGAGATCCCCTACGCTCGCCGCGTTCCCCCGGTCGCCAAGACCAAGGCGTGGGTCAAGCTCGAGCGCAACGGCCTGTTCTTCGTGTACAACGACCCGCAGGGCAACCCGCCGCCAGCCGACGTCACGATCCCGCAGATCGAGGGCTTCGACGAGGGCGGCTGGAGCGACTGGAGCTGGAACACCTACTACGTCGAGGGCTCGCACTGCCGCGAGATCGTCGACAACGTGGTGGACATGGCGCACTTCTTCTACGTGCACTTCCAGATCCCGACCTACTTCAAGAACATCTTCGAGGGTCACGTCGCGACCCAGGTGATGCGCTCGGGTGGTCGTGACGACATCCAGACCGGCGTCCAGCTGGGTATGGCCGAGGCCGAGACGATCTCGGACGCTTCGTACTTCGGTCCGTCCTTCATGCTGGACACCGTCTACACGGTTGCCGGCGACATCAAGGTCGAGACCAAGCTTGCGAACTGCCACTACCCGATCACGAACAACTCGTTCCTGCTGCAGTGGGGCACCGTCGTCAAGCGGACCGAGGGTCTGTCGGACGAGGACGCCAAGGCGATGGCGGAGCAGTTCACCGAGGGCGTCGAGCACCAGTTCAAGCAGGACATCGCGATCTGGAACCACAAGAGCCGGATCGAGAACCCGCTGCTGACCGAGGAAGACGGCCCGGTCTACCAGCTGCGTCGCTGGTACCAGCAGTTCTACGTCGACGTCGAGGACGTCACCGAGGACATGACCAAGCGGTTCGAGTTCGAGGTCGACACCACCCGCGCACAGGAGAACTGGCGTGACGTGGTCGCGGGCAACGTCGCGAAGGGCGTCAAGCCCGTCGAGCTGGTCGCGGACGTCTAGGTCTGCCGACTGCAACGCCTGTGCCCCTGCCGAATTGTTCGGTAGGGGCACAGGAGTTTTCAGGTTCGGTGGGGGAGCGGTGAAGATCTACAGCGAGGGTGCGGTTCTCGAAACCCGAGCCGTCTGAGTCGCATCCGTCGCCCGTCTCGCCGCCACCGCCGCAACGAGACGCACCAGGTCGGGTGCTGTCCCGACGTCCAAGCCGGTGAGGGTAGCGACTTTTCGCAGCCTGTAGGCCACCGTGTTCGGGTGTACGTGCAACGCAGCGGCCGCAGCGGAGCGGTCGCAGCCGGTGTCGAGGTAGGACTCCAGCGTTTCGAGCACGACCGGGTTGGACTGCAACGGTGACAGAAGGTCTGCCAGCAGCGGCGTCGCTGCGCTCGGCCGGGTGAGCTGATATTCGAGCGCGACGTCCGGGAGTCGCACGGTGCCGTTGCCGCGCCCGCATCGGCGGGCGACGTCGAGGATCTCTCGAGTCTGCTCGTATGCCTGTGGCACTTCCTGTGGTGCTGCCACCGACACTGCCGTCAGGACCGCGGCACCGATCGTCCGCTCCATGTCCCGCAGGTTCCGACTCAGTTGCGCGTACTGTGCGCTGTCCTGCCAGTCGTCCACCCCAGGGGTGGGCTCGAGAATCGGGATCAGGACACCGCCGCCACTGCTCGTGAGCATGCTCAACGCGTTGTCGCGGCCGACGTTGTCCAACTCGCGCTGTAATCGCCGAACCTTACGACGTTCTGCCACCACCGCGTCGATACCGGCCGACCGCTCGTCCGGATGGGGTTCGACGTGGAGCGACAGCACCCAGTACAAGCGGGGAAGGTCGATACCGAACCGTTCCGCTGTCCCCGTGGTATTCGGGCCGGACGTCAACTCCAGGAACAAGTCTCGCCGCGCTGAGTCCTCCTCGCCGTGAACCGCTGGATCGGAGCCGTATCCTGCCAGCACCGCGGTTGTCGCTGCCAGCAGGTGCCTGTGCAGCAGCGTTCCGGCCCGCGACAGGTCAGTGGTGTCCTCGGGGCCGGCGAGGTCACCGATCACTTTCCACCAGTGATCGACAGCGAGGTGATACGCGTGCAGCACCTCCGCGAGCGGAACCAGTTCCTCTGCCCGCCGCTGCGCCGACGCGCGGATCCGCATCAATCCCTCGTCGTCCGTCGTCTGCAACGACCGCAGGCTCGCGATGAGCACCTCGAAGTTGCACCGGATGATCGCCGTGACGTCGCTGCGTACTGCTTCTTCGGGCAGTGACCGATAGAACGGCACCTGCCTCCATACCAACTCGACCGTCGCCGCCACGATTGTGTGGGTGCGCTGGGCGAGCTGATCGGCTATCGGTCGGCCACCGATGGCGATGGGTTTGTCCACAGGCACAACACTCCTCCGATAGTCGGTTTGCTCAAACAACGACGACCTGTCGCTTTCCGGTGAATATGTAATACGCATCACTCCGAAATCGACAAGTCCGACCACAGTGAGCCTGCCCGCCGACCGAAGGAGGTGTCCGCCGTGCGTTCCTTGATCCAGCTAGAAGCGCTGAGCGCGGACACCGACCTCGTCACCGTCACCATCGGCGCCAACGACATCAATCTGGTCACCACTGCACCCTGCTGCCTCAATCCGCTTCCGGAGCGGTACGGCACCTCGTGTGCAGACGCGTTCACCGCCGGTGGTGTCGACCAGCAGCGCCCGCTCGTCGACCAGGTCGCCCCGCAGTGGGGAACGGCGCTCGACGAGATCCGGGCACACGCGCCGAACGCCGAGATCGTCGTCGTCGGCTACGGCACCTACACGCCCCCGGGTGGATGCCCAGACCGGCAACCGATGTGGCCGCGCGGCGCTGACTACCTGCAGAACGTCATCGATTCCGTCGACGATGCCATGGCGGCCCAGGCACGTTCCCGTGCAATGGCATTCGTCGATATCCGAACGGTGACCTCCGGGCACGACATCTGCGCCGACGTGAGCCGGGCGCACTATGCCGGCGTCGTGCCCGCTGAATCCGCTGTACCACTGCACCCGACCGCACTGGGTATGCAGGCGATCGGCGCCTACGTCGCCGAACAGATCCGCTGATCCGCCCTTTCGGCCTACACGCCACCCTTCCCCTTCGACACTGAGGACTCCCATGTCGCTGCCTCGAACCGTGACGGGCGCCCCTGCCCCGGACACCGGCCGCACCACAATACTCAGCGGGGCGCTGGTCGCCCTGTTCCTCGCCAACCTCCTCAACTTCTTCGACCGGTCGATCCCTTCGGTCGTCGCCGAGCCGATCAAGCACGAATTCGCCCTCAGTGACTTGCAGTTGGGCCTGATCACGTCAGCCTTCACCGTTGTGTACGCGATCGCGGGACTGCCACTCGGGCGCCTTGCCGACCGCGGAAACCGCCCGGGGATCATCGGTGTCGGACTGCTTGTGTGGAGTGGTCTGACCGCAGCCACCGGGGCCGCTGGCAACTACATGCTCTTTGTCCTCGTCCGACTCGGCGTCGGTGTCGGAGAGGCCGCCTTCACCCCAGCCGCGAACTCGATGATCGGCGACCTCTATCAGGCCGATAGGCGTTCTCGTGCCGTCGGTATCTTCATGCTGGGACTCCCGATGGGGCTGATGCTCGCCTACTTCACGGTCGGCAGGATCGCCGAGGCCTTCGACTCGTGGCGGGCACCGTTCTTCGTCGCCGCGGTCCCGGGCGTCATCCTCGCGCTCGTGATGCTTCGGATGCGCGATCCCGAACGCGGTGGTGCTGAGCAGGTCTCGATCACCGAATCAGGCGCGATTCGGCGTCCGATCCGCCTCCTGCTGTCGATCCCGACCCTGCGCTGGCTGATCCTCGCCGGCCTGACCTTCAACTTCGCGGCCTATGCGGTCAACTCCTTCACAGTCCCGCTCCTGATGCGACAGTACGAACTGAAACTGACGTCCGCGGCCGTCGTCACCGGCGTCATCGTCGGGCTCACCGGGTTGTTCGGCCTGCTGCTCGGGGCTCGCTACGCCGACCGGGCCTCGGCCACCTCTCCGCGGTCCCGGCTGATGATCGGCGTCGTCGCCAGCGCCGTCGCGGCGCCGCTCACCGCGTTGGCGCTGATGCAGAACGGCGGCAGCGTATTCCTGTTCGCCCTGCTGTTCTCGCTCGGCTGGCTGCTCGCCTACGGCTTCTACATCAGCGTGTATCCCGCGATTCACGACGTTGTCGTTCCGCAGCTACGTGCCACCGCAACCGCGTTGTTCTTCGCCGCGATGTACCTACTCGGAGGATTTGCCGGACCGGTTGTGGTCGGCGGCATCTCCGACTGGTTCGCCGAACGTGCGGCACACAGCGCCGGCGTGCAGGGCGTCGCGCAGTTCGCAGGCCAGGGTCTCAACTCCGCGCTCTACCTGGTGCCGTTGATGCTCGCACTGACCGCGGGTTTCATCTACCTCGCTACCCGTCGGGTGGATGTGGACTCAATTCGTATGCGGTCCAGTCTCGCCGACTGACCGTGCCGATCAAATTCGAAAGGTAGACCTTCATGCGAGAATCCCTCAAACTGTTTGCGAATGCTGCAGCGACGGTTGCGCTGTGCGCGACACTCGGGCTCACGGGCCCGGCCGGAACGGCTGCCGCCGAGGCGCCCGGCATCCCGAGCGTCGGGCACGACTGGGCGGGTGCAGGGCCGTACACGCCGAACGTCTCGATCGGGCTGGTACATACTCTGTACTACCCGGGTGAGCTCGGCGCACGCGGCGAGAAGCACCCCGTGGTGATTTGGGGGAACGGGACCGGCGTGCTCCCCGGTGCGTACGCCTCGTTGTTGCGCCACTACGCCAGCCACGGATTCATCGTGGTCGCCGCCAATACCCCGGCGAGCAACTTCGCCGTCACCATGCGGTCGGGAATTGACCTCATCGCAGGCAAGGCAGCCAACCCATCGAGTGTCTTCTTCGGCAAGGTCGACCTGGAACACATTGGTGCGGTAGGGCATTCACAGGGCGGTTCGGCGGCGATCAATGCCGCGATCGACGACCGCGTCGACACCGCCGTCGCGATCCAGCCGGGCCCGCTCAACGATGTCGACCTCATCGACGAGCCCGTTCTCTATCTCGCAGGTGAGGCCGACGCAATCGTCTGGCCGGCAGTGGTGCGGGCGATGTACGAGGACGCCGACCACGTGCCCGCCGAGTATCTGGAACTGCGCGACGCTACGCACTTCGGCACATCGATCACCGGCGGCGATATGCGCGGACCGAGCACGGCGTGGCTGCGGTACTGGCTACTCGACGATCCGAACGCCCGCACCGAGTTCTTCGGAGCGAGCTGCGGGTACTGCACTGACACCCAGCAGTTCTCGGACTTCGACCGCAACGATCTGGCCCGGCAGATCCCGGGCTGACGGTCGAGTCCCGCGCTGGAGGCACTGTGTGCGCTGCGCATGGCGGATGTCACCCCGTCGAAGGCATGGCCTTCGGCGGGGTGACATCCGCTTCGATCAGGCAGCCGTGGTCACCGGATGCCGCTCCACAATTGCCGTCGCTGTGCATGCGGATCCGTCTGCACGGCGGAGACGGTATCGAAGCGCATAGTTGCTCGGTCACGAACGGTGTAAGGCGCCCAGCCGGGATCACCGTGTGTCGCGAATGCGATCCACGCGGCGTGCATGGTGTCGGCCAAATCCTGCGGCGGGCGTGCTCCCACCACGTTCTCGAACCCCTCGAGGCCGAGGTTGTCGAAGACGAACGGGATCTCGGCGGTATGGCAAGCGCCCAGTCGGCCATCGAAGGTCGGTGGTTGCCAAGCGAATTCGTAGGCGTAGGTGCGTCCCCGGCCGTTGTCGGCATGTGCCTCTGCCAGCCGGATGGCGGGTATCCGGTAGAACCAGTCGGTGCCGACGGCCGCGAGTAGGTCTCCGGGACCTGCATTCGGATCGGCTTCTCGGTAAACCGGCAGTGCGACATCGGGGTCGAGCCCGTACGCGGCAACCGCGCCATGCGTCAGCTCGGCTGTGACCGCGTCGATCGCGCCGACCGGAACCAGGAAGTAGCGGAACTCCTCGGTGTTGCATCCGATCAGCACGTCGACGTCGCCGCCCGCGCCGTCCGCTATCGCTTCGGGCGGCGTTACCGGGAGCACTTCGCCGTCCACCACGGGCTCGAACGGCATGAGGTTTCGCGTCACCTCACCCCACCGTTGCGGATTCGGGTCGGCTGACACCGCGGCCCGCAACTGTTGCTGGGCGGCCAGCACCCGGTCCGCGGGCACAGCGGCGAGGGCTTCCTGGGTTGGCGAAATCCCCAGCAGGGAAGCCAGTTCTTCCGAGATCCGCTCGGCGGTCTCGGGCCGTATCGTGTGGTGGGCCGCGCCACTCTGCAGGATTGCGCGCTGGAACAAGCCTTCGGCTGGTGGGGAGGCGAGTAGCGCTCCGATGCTCATGGCGCCGGCGGATTCGCCGAATACCGTCACAGCCGTGGGGTCGCCGCCGAACGCTGCGATATTGTCGCGAACCCAGCGCAACGCCGCGATCTGGTCGCGCAGGCCGAGATTCGTGACCTGCCCGCGTAGCTGTCCGAACCCGTCGACGCCGAGCCGGTAGTTGATGGTCACCAGCACGACACCGTCGCGGGCGAATGCGGTGCCGTCGTAGGCGGTGGTCGAACCGGAGCCGTTGGTGAACGCACCACCGTGGATCCATACCATCACCGGCGCCGTGCCGTTCGGATCCGGTGTCCACACATTGAGGTTCAGGTAGTCCTCGCCCGGGATGAACACTTCGGAAATCAGCGCATCATAGGGAGGTGCATAGGGGGAGGCCGGTGCGGTGGGTCCGTACTCGCTCGCGTCTCGCACTCCGTCCCACCTGGGACATAGCTGGGGTGGAGCGAACCGGCGTGCACCGACCGGTGCAGCTGCGTAGGGAATTCCCTTGAAGGAGACCACACCCGTGGTCGGATCCGTCCGGCCGCGTACCGCTCCGTCGGTGGTGGTGACGACAGCACTCTGCGCGGCGCGTGTCATCGCACTGCTCCTTCGTCCGCTCCGGCGATGCGCAGGGCGTAACGCACATAATTGTCGGCCACCTCGTCCGGGGTGAACGGCTCGTCCGGCCCGAACCACTGAGCTACCTGCATGGCCATCCCGCCGATGGCTATCGCACCCAGTTGGAGGTTCTCGATTCGGAAGACGCCTTCGGCGACGCCGATTTCGAGCGCATCGACCAGCAGTCGGCTGCACGATGACCGCAATTCCAAAGCGGGCGCGGCCACTTCCTCCGGTAGCGCGTGTAGCTCTGAGTTCGTCACCACGGCCAGCAGGGGGAAATCGGTGTGCAGCAGCACATGCGCGCGTACCAGCGCCGACAGCTGGGCCACCGCTGTGGGCTCGGCGGCAGCGAGTGCGTTCGTCAGCCGTGCGTGCAGCTCGCGGTGCCCGATCAGCACCAACTCCGCCAGGATCTGTTCCTTGGATCGGTAGTGCGCGTACAGGCTCGCCGAGGTGATCCCGACCTGGTTGGCGATCTTGCGGATGGATACCGCGCTGTATCCGGATTCGGCGAAGAGTGCCAGCGCGGCTCGAAGTATCGTCCCCCGCGTTCCGGCAGACGCGACGCCCTCGGGTAGTTCCACGGGCACTGATGCCACCCGCCGCGGTTTCCACACTGACATATCCACCTCGGACTCCTTCGTTCTGCTCCGACCGGTTGCCTACCGATCGATCGGTTGACATCGTACGCGAGATGGATCGATAGTTAGGCGATTCTCAGCGACAACCGATCGATCGGCAGGGAGATTAAGTGACGAATCTGGCAACCACGCTGACGGACTCGGCCCGACGGCATCCAGACCGGATCGCGGTGATCTGCGGCGAGCAGCAACTCACCTACGCCGAATTGGAGACAGCCAGCGCCGCACTGGCGCTCGAACTGCGCGAGCGCGGGGTTCGGTCGGGCGAGCGCGTCGCGATGATGGTGCCGAATGTTCCGATGTTCGCGATCGCCTATTACGCGATCCTGCGATCCGGCGCGATCGTGGTACCGATGAATCCGCTGCTCAAACCCCGCGAAGTCGCCCACCAACTCGCCGACAGCACCGCAGCGCTGTTGCTCGCCTGGCACGACGCCGCCGAATCGATCCCCGGTGCGGCACTCGCTGACGTCGAATGCCTGACGGTGCATCCGGATTCATTCGTGAACCGGTCGCCGGTGCAGGAGCATCAGTGCGCCGTTGCGCTCCGAGATCCGTCGGACACCGCGGTCATCCTCTACACCTCGGGCACCACCGGCAAGCCGAAAGGCGCTGAGCTCTCCCATCGCAACCTCATGCGCAATCAAGAGGTCACGAGTACCAGCCTGCTGCAGCTGACCGAGGACGATGTCGTGTTCGGAGGCTTGCCGTTGTTCCACGCGTTCGGGCAGACCGTAACCCTGACCTCGGCCATCGCTCACGGCGCATGCCTCACTCTTCTGCCCCGTTTCGACGCCACCGATGCACTGCAGGTCCTGACCCGGGACCGCGTCACCGTCTTCGCCGCCGTGCCGACCATGTACGCCGCGCTGCTCGCGCATCCCGATCGTGGCGACTACGACCTGAGCGCGCTACGGGTCTGCGTGTCCGGCGGCGCGGCGCTGCCGGTGGAGACACTGCACGCCTTCGAGGAGCAGTTCGACACGGTGATCCTCGAAGGCTGGGGGCTGTCGGAGACCTCGCCGGTGGCGTGCTTCAGCCATCCGGATGCGCTGCGCAAAGCAGGCAGTATCGGTACGCCGATCGCCGGCATCAGCATGTGTGTGCTCGGCGACGACGGGCGTGAACTGGGCGTTGGGGAGGTCGGAGAAATCGCGGTGCACGGCCACAACGTGATGAAGGGCTACTGGCGTCAGCCCGCCGCCACCGCAGCAGTGCTCTCGGACGGCTGGTTCCGGACAGGCGACCTCGGCCGGGTCGACTCCGACGGCTATTACTGGATCATGGACCGGAAGAAGGACCTGATCATCCGCGGCGGATTCAACATCTATCCACGCGAAATCGAAGAAGTCCTCTACGAACACCCCGACGTCGAAATGGCTGCCGTCATGGGCATTCCCGCACACGCCCTGGGCGAAGAGGTCGGTGCTGCCGTCGTACTTCGGCCCGGCTCGCGAACTACGCCCGAGGAACTGCGGACCTTCGTCCGCGAGCGCGTCGCCCCCTACAAGTATCCGCGCCACATCTGGCTGGTCGATGAACTGTCCAAGGGCGCCACCGGGAAGATTCTCAAACGCGCGATCGTCATTCCCGACAGCGTCGTCGCTGCTGTCTCGGCGTGAAATCACCCTCGCCGGCGGGCGAATGACAACTGAGGGTGGTCGGTCAGGCGGGGATGGGTCGCAGCGTGCGGCTGCTGGTCATGTGCCGCCATGTCGCGAGCGCGGCCATCCGCACCGGTGCGACGAGTGCCGAGCTGTTCATGCCCTTGGTCGGTCCGCACACCGAGATCGCACCGACCGCGTTCTTACCGTCTCCGATAGCTGCTGCGACACAGGAGACTCCGATGGTCGTCTCGTCGCGATCGTGCGCGATGCTCTGCTCCCGGATGCGGGCGAGTTCGATCCGCAGGCGCGCCGGATCGCTGATCGAGTTCTGTGTGGGCCCCGAAATCGACTCGGGAAGAATGGTTTCGGCATCCACGCGCGAGTTCGCGAGCAGTGCCTTGCCGATCGCGGTGCGGTACGCGGGCTGGCGTCCGCCGACGCGGGAGGGGACCGAGAGCGTGAATCGCCCGCCGATCTTCTCGAGGTAGAGCGCGTCGGATCCGTCGAGTACCGCGAGGTGGACGACGAGGCCGGTGGCGTTGTGCAGTTCGTGCAGCACGGGCAGTGCTGCCTGGTGTACGCGGTCGTGGTGCTGTGCCAGCGAGCCGAGTTCGAGCATCTTCATGCCGAGTTCGTATGCATGCCCGTGGCGACGGATCCACCCGATCCGAACGAGCTGGAGGAGCATGCGATGTGTCGAGGACCTGGGGAACCCGGTGCGACGCGACAGCTCCGAGAGCGTCAGTCGTTCCGCTTCCCTGAACGCGTCCAGTAGGAACGCGACGCGGTCGATGACTGCGATCGGGGAGCTTGCATCTGCCGTCGTCATGACCCTTCGAACCTCCATTGATGCGTCGTTCCGATCTGATTGAGCAAGCGTTCAATTAAGTGGTGAGACTGTATCAGCGTGCGCCGCGTCGCTCCAGCGCCGGCGAGAACTCGTTTCGGAGGGGGTGACGGCTGGGCCGGACGGTCGCGGGCCCTCGGGGTGTCGGCCGGGTTCGGGATCGGTGCGGTGAACGTTTCCCGGGCGAGTCTGCGCGGATCCGCGACTAGCGAACCGAGTCCGTGTGGTGCGCGTTACCTGGCGTCAGTCGTGGATTCGTGCAAGCGGATTCGGCCCAGCGGAACACGCCTGCAGGATTCCCGAAAAACACTTGCGGGCAGGAAGTTTCCGGTCGGGTGGCGGCGCGCGGCATCGATCGGCGCCCGGCGAGGTGGGGGTGCGTCTTTCGATTCGGAACACTTTTCCGCTCACCGGGAAACGATGGAGGTGAGTCGCGTCTCACCTCCTAACGTGCTTGCGGTCACTGTTGGGCACACGACTGGAATGTAGGTAGGAAATGTCAGTCACCGTCTCAAAGGGCGACGAAGCCCCCGTGCGGGGTGCCGGTGATCCCGGCGGCTCGACCGGGTACTGGATCCGCGTTCTGCTGATCCTCGTCCTGCTTACCGAGCAGGCGGCACTGGCCTTCGCCCTCTTCACCCCCGCACTGCCGAAGATTGCCGTGAAGTACTCGACGACGCAGGTCGTCTGGGTCATGACTGCACTCGTTCTCGCCGCCGCTATCGCGTCCCCGATCCTGGGCAAGCTGGCCGACGTCTACGGCAAGAAGCGCATTCTCGTGGTGACCGCGGCGATCGCGAGCCTCGGTGCGCTCATCTCGGCCATCGCGCCGACCTTCCCGATCCTGCTGGTCGGCCGCTTCCTGTCCGGTGTCGGCTTCGCCTTCACCGCGCTCGGCTACTCGCTGATCCGTGACATCTTCCCGGCCCGCCTGCAGGCGATGTCCATCAGCATCGCGAACACCGGCGTCGGTGTCGTCACCGTCGTCGCCCCGCTGATCTCGGGCTTCATGCTCGATCGCACCGACGTGTCCTCGGTCTTCTGGTTCTCCTTCGCTCTGTGCGCCGTCGGCGGCCTCCTGACTCTGTTCTTCGTCCCGGAAACTCCGCTGCGCGCAAAGGTTTCGGTCGACTGGCTCGGCGCGTTCCTGCTGACGGTCGCCCTGTTCACCGTCATGCTGGCGCTGTCGCTGGGTGCCGGCTGGGGCTGGCTGAGCGGCAAGACGCTCGGCACGCTTGCCGTCACCGTCATCTTCGCGGTCGCATGGGTGGTCTGGGAGCGTCGCTGCCCCGAGCCGCTCATCAGCATCGATGTTCTGGCCAGCCGCAAGGTCGGCATCACGCTGCTCGCGGGTGGTATCGCCTACGGCGCAACGACGCTCACAGCGACGCTGATCCCGATGCTGCTGCAGACGCCCAAGGAGGCGGCGGACTACGGATTCGGTCTGTCGGTCACCGACATGGCGCTGTGGATGCTGCCCGGTGGCATCCTGATCGTCCTCGGCGGCGTGTTCGTCGGCGCCACCTCGAAGCGAATCGGCTTCCGTCAGCACCTCATCGGCGGATCGGTTCTCATCGCCCTGGGCGCGGCCCTGCTCGCCACCACCCCGGACCAGGCCTGGCAGGTCGTGTTCGGCTACGGCCTGATCGGCTTCGGCTCGATGATCTACGCCGCCATCCCGAATCTGGTGATGATGGCCCTGCCGGCCGACCAGCGCGCGATCGGTGCCAACTTCACCGGACTGTCCCAGTCGATGTTCGGCGGAATGCTGTCGTCGGTGGGCTTCGCCCTGCTGGCCCAGCATGTGATCACCGTCGGTCCCGCCGGCCCGGTGTACAGCTCGGACGGCTTCTTCGTCGGCTTCATGGTCGCCGCCGGCGCGGCCCTGCTCGGTGCAATTCTGGCCTTCGGCATCACCGTCGGACGGCGCGGCCAGGACCTGTAGTCCCACACGCTTGGACGGCTCGGGGCCTGGACCGCAACTGCGGTCCAGGCCCCGAGCCGATTCTCGTGCTGCGACGGTCAGGCCACCACCGAGCGCTGTGGCACGCCGGTGTATTCGCTGAGCGGTCGGATCAGGGCGTTGGACTCGCCCTGCTCGATGATGTGCGCGGTCCATCCGGTGATGCGGCTCATCACGAAGACGGGGGTGAAGACCTCGATGTCGAAGCCCATCAGGTAGTAGGCGGGCCCGGTGGGGAAGTCGAGATTGGGCTCGAGTCCGGTGGCCTCGTTCATGGTGCGCTCGAGGATCTCGTACATCTGGACCCACTTCTCGCCATCGGTCTTCGTGGCGACATCGAAGAATGCCTGACGCATCGTCGGGACGCGCGAGTCGCCGTTCTTGTAGACGCGGTGCCCGAAGCCCATGACCTTTTCCTTGCGGGCCAGCTTGTCCCTCATCCAGGCCTCGGCGCGCTCGGGCTCACCGATCTCGATCATGTCGTGCATGACCGCCTCGTTGGCACCGCCGTGCAGCGGGCCCTTGAGGGTGCCGATCGCGGCGGTGACGGCGCTGTAGATGTCCGACAGAGTCGAGGTGACCACGCGGGCGGCGAAGGTCGACGCGTTGAAGCTGTGCTCCGCGTACAGGATCAGCGAGACCTCGAACGCCTTCACGATCTCCGGCTCCGGGATCTCACCGAAGCACATGCCCAGGAAGTTCTCGGCGAACCCGAGGTGGCTGTGCGGGGCGATCGGATCCAGGCCGTGCCGGCGACGGTGATCGGCCGCGACGATCGTCGGCAGCACCGCCATCATGCGAAGCGCCTTCTCGCGGTTGGCCTTCGGCGAGTTGTCCCACTCCTGCGGGTCTTCCGCGTCGAGGAAGCTGATCGCCGTGCGGACCACATCCATCGGATGGCAGTTGTCCGGCATCTTCGCCACGAGCGAGAGCAGCGACCGGTCGGCGCGGCGGGCCGCCCGCTCACGCTGGCAGAACAGCTCGAGCTGGGCGTCCGAGGGCAGTTCGCCCTTCCACAGGAGGTACGCGACCTGCTCGAAGCTGCAGTTCGCGGCGAGATCCTGGACCGCGTAACCGCGGTAGGTCAGCGAGTTGGTCTCGGGTACGACCTTGGAGATCGCGGTGGTGTCGACGACGACGCCGGCCAGGCCTTTGCGGATCGTCGGGACTGCATTCGTCATTGGTTCCCTCCGAGCGTGAAGTTGAAGACTCCGGAATCGAACTCGTTGTAGCGCTCGTACTCGAGCAGTTCGTACAGCCGGGAGCGGGTCTGCATCTGCTGCCGTACCCGCCGGCGTCGTGACCACCCCCACTTCAGGCGCTGACCGGTTGAATCTCTGATTCGATATCTGTCAATATTGAAGGATGTCGAATCAAGATCCGGGCGACGCATGCTGTTCGCCGCTCGCGCGCACGCCACTGACCGAGGACCGGGCCGGTGACCTGGCCCGTATGTTCAAGGCGCTCGGTGACCCGGTGCGGCTGCGGTTGCTGAGCCTGGTGGCCAGTCACGCCGGCGGCGAGGCATGCGTGTGCGACATCTCCGATACGTTCGACCTGTCGCAGCCGACCATCTCGCACCATCTCAAGGTGCTGCGCGAGGCGGGGCTGCTCGATTGCGAACGCCGCGGAACGTGGGTGTACTACTGGGTGATTCCCGCTGCGCTGCGGCAGCTGTCGGAGGTACTCGTGGCGCAGGGTGGGCCGTCGCGGGCTTGTGCGGAGGTCACGGCGTGAGCGGGGCTTCCAGCGTCCCGCAGCCCGCCGTGGTCGGCAGGCTCTCGACCCTGGATCGTTTCCTGCCGGTGTGGATCGGCGTCGCGATGGTCGTCGGCCTGCTGCTGGGCCGGATGATCCCCGGGCTCGGCGACGCGCTGAGCGCCGTCGAACTCGACGGGATCTCGCTGCCGATCGCGCTCGGCCTGCTGATCATGATGTACCCGGTGCTCGCGAAGGTGCGCTACGACCGCCTCGACACCGTGACCGGCGACCGCAAGATGCTTATCGGCTCGCTGGTCCTCAACTGGGTCGTCGGGCCGGCGCTGATGTTCGCCCTCGCCTGGCTGCTGCTGCCCGACCTGCCCGAGTACCGGACGGGCCTGATCATCGTCGGACTCGCCCGGTGCATCGCAATGGTCATCATCTGGAACGACCTCGCCTGCGGTGACCGCGAGGCCGCCGCCGTCCTGGTCGCGATCAACTCGGTGTTCCAGGTGCTCATGTTCGCCGTCCTGGGCTGGTTCTACCTCTCGGTCCTGCCCGGCTGGCTGGGACTCGAGCAGACCACGATCGACACCTCGCCGTGGCAGATCGCGAAATCGGTGCTCATCTTCCTCGGCATCCCGCTGCTCGCCGGGTTCCTCACCCGCCACTTCGGGGAGAAGACGAAGGGCCGCGACTGGTACGAGTCGACGTTCCTGCCGAAGATCGGCCCGTGGGCCCTCTACGGTCTGCTGTTCACCATCGTGATCCTGTTCGCGCTGCAGGGCGACCAGATCACCTCCCGGCCCCTGGACGTCGTGCGGATCGCGCTGCCGCTGCTGGCGTACTTCGCGATCATGTGGGGCGGCGGCTACGCCCTCGGTGCCGCGATGGGTCTCGGCTACGAGCGCACCACCACGCTCGCGTTCACCGCTGCCGGCAACAACTTCGAGCTCGCCATCGCCGTGGCCATCGCGACGTACGGGGCGTCGTCCGGTCAGGCGCTGGCCGGTGTCGTGGGGCCTCTGATCGAGGTGCCCGTGCTGGTCGGCCTCGTCTACGTGTCCCTCGCGCTCCGCACACGTTTCGCGGGGCACGTGCCCGCAGCAGCCCGGAAGGAGTCCTGATTCGTGTCCACGACCCCGAGTGTGTTGTTCGTCTGCGTCCACAACGCCGGAAGATCACAGATGGCCGCAGCGTTCCTCGTCTACCTGGCGGGGGACAGGATCGAGGTGCGGTCGGCGGGCTCGGCTCCAGCCGAGTCGGTCAATCCCGCTGCCGTCCAGGCGATGGCCGAGGTCGGCATCGACATCTCGCGGCAGAGCCCGAAGATTCTCACGCCCGACGCCGTCGAGTCCTCCGACGTCGTGATCACGATGGGGTGCGGCGACACCTGCCCGGTGTTCCCCGGTGTCAGCTACCGCGACTGGACGCTCGACGACCCGGCCGGGCAGGGCGTGGACGCGGTGCGTCCGATCCGCGACGAGATTCGGGCCCGGGTCGAGGCGCTGATCGCCGAACTGCTTCCGGAATAGCCCAAGTCGTCCATTGATCCCGGTGCGCAACCAAACCTCTGCTACCTTACCAAGCAAGTGCTTGCTTTGGGAGATCGAGGGGGATGGGATGCTCACGCTTGTCCGTGCAGTCGTGATCGGGTCGGACGCGCGCGTTCGGGTGGCTGAGGGGGCGCGGTCGTGACACTGAAGACGAGGATCACCGAACTGGTCGGCGTCGAGCATCCGGTCGTGCAGACCGGCATGGGGTGGGTGTCCGGATCCCGACTGGTCACCGCGACCGCTCGGGCCGGCGGGCTCGGCATTCTCGCGTCGGCGACGATGACCTACGACGAACTGGCCACGGCGATCCGGGATGTCAAGGCGCGCACCGATGCTCCGTTCGGTGTCAATCTGCGCGCCGACGCCGAGGATGCACAGAAGCGGGTCGACCTGATCATCCGCGAGGGCGTGCGGGTCGCGTCGTTCGCGTTGGCCCCGCGCGAGGAGATGATCGCTCGGTTCAAAGAGGCCGGCGTGGTGGTGATTCCGTCCGTCGGCGCCGCGCGCCACGCCGAGAAGGTGGCGCGTTGGGGTGCAGATGCGGTGATCGTGCAGGGCGGCGAGGGTGGTGGCCACACAGGTGGTGTCGCCACCAGCCTTCTGTTGCCCTCGGTGCTGGATGCCGTGGACATACCGGTGATTGCTTCGGGAGGCTTCTTCGACGGCCGCGGTCTCGCGTCCGCGTTGGCCTGCGGTGCTTCGGGTATCGCGATGGGGACGCGATTCCTGCTGACGAAGGAGAGCACCGTCCCGGAGTCCGTGAAACGGGAGTATCTGGCCCGTGGGCTGAATGACACCGTCGTCACGACGAAGGTCGACGGGATCCCGCACCGGGTGTTGCGCACCGAACTCGTCGATGCACTGGAACGCACCCGGGGCGTCCGCACGTTGGCGCACGCGGCCGTAAACACCGTCAGGTTCCGGAAGCTGACCGGCATCTCGTGGCGATCGATGATCGCCGAAGGCCTCACCATGGTGCGATCCGGTGATCGCACCCTGTCCCAGCTGATGATGTCGGCGAACAGTCCGATGCTGTTGCGGGCAGGACTAGTCGAGGGCAACGCTCGCGCGGGCGTCCTCGCCTCCGGTCAAGTGGTCGGAATGATCGACGATCTTCCGAGTGTGGCCGAGTTGATCGACGAGATCGTGAGCCGAGCCGAGCGATGCCTCGACGAACTCGAGAAGGTCCGCTAGGTCCAGGGAAACCGGCGGTGATGCGATCCGGTCCGATACGTGTTCAGCAACAGGAGGATTCGCCAGCCGGCGCCTCGTCGGCAGAGGTGCCGCAGCACGCCCCGCTGTCAGTGCTGGACGGATGCTGCGGGCTCGAGCCGAAGGTGTCCGAGTCGGCGAGGACCGTGTAGACCTCCCACTTCTCGCCCGCCGGGCCGGTGACCCACACCTTGTCTTGCGTGGCGAAACAGCAGGTGGTGCCGATCTCCTCGTCGGTGAACAGGCCCTCGCCGGTCAGTCGGGCGATCTCCTCGTGAACCTTGGTGCTGGACTCGACCTCGACGCCCAGGTGGTTGAGGGTGCCGCCCTTGCCCGGATTTTCGAGCAGTACCAGCTTGAGAGGGGGTTCGGCGATCGCGAAGTTCGCGTAGCCGGGCTTGACCTTCGCGGGCTCGGTGCCGAACAGCTTGGAGTAGAACGTGATCGCCTCCTGCAGGTCGTCGACGTTGAGAGCGAGCTGGGCGCGTGACATGACAGCCTCCACTTATGCGACATATATCGAATTACCGACTTCGAGAGTGCCCACCTTTTCGACATAAGTCAAGTAAGTGGTTACGATCGTTGTCATGCCCAAGACGCTGCCGATGGTCGATGTCAGTGCCCCGATCTGCTGCGCTCCCGTCTCGGCGGGCCCGATGGGCGACGAGGCGGCGCTGCAACTCGCACTGCGGCTGAAGGCTCTCGCCGACCCGGTCCGGATCAAGCTCATGTCGATCCTGCTCACCGCGGACGGCGGCGAGGTGTGTACGTGCGACCTGGCCACCGGTGTCGGCCTGGCGGAGTCGACCGTCAGTCATCACCTCGGCCAGCTCAAGAAGGCCGGGATGGTCGAGCGCACCCGCCGCGGCATGAATGTCTTCTACCGTGCACAGGCCGAGGCGCTCGACGCGCTGCGAGTGGTGCTGGACCCGAACTGCTGCGTTCGGCCCTGACCGCGGGGTGCGCGCGATCGGGGAGCCTCGGCGCTGCAGCGCGCGTTACAGTGGACCGAGCCGTGTTACCGCGTTTCTCGATCGCGAGGAGTCTGCCGTGGACGTCGGATTTCTGGGCATGGGCACGATGGGGCAACCGATGGCGCGCAATCTCGCCCGCGCCGGACATGCGGTGAAGGTGTGGAATCGCACTCCCGGTAGGGCTGCGGGTGTGGTCGACTACGGAGCCACCGAGGTGTCGGCGGTGTCGGATGCGCTCCACCAGCCGGTGGTGTTCAGCTCACTCGCCGACGACCGGGCGTTCGCGGACGCGGTGCTGTCGGCGCCGTCGCTGCAGGCCGCGCAGCCCGGGTCGGTGCACGTCAACCTGGCGACCGTGAGCCCGGGGATGTCGACGGAGGCGGTATCGGCATTGGGGGAGAGGGGGATCCGCTACGTCGCCGCGCCGGTGTTCGGCCGGGCGGAGGTCGCCGAGGCGGGAGAGCTCACGGTGCTCGCCGCCGGTGATCCCACCGCGGTGGACGAGGTGGCCCCGCTGCTCGCGGTGATCGGGCGTCGGACGTGGCGGATCGGTGACGATCCGAAGCAGGCCAACGTCGTCAAGATCCTCGGAAACTATCTGATCGCCAACGCGATCCAGGCGATGGCCGAGGCGACGACGGTGGCGGAGAAGGTGGGCGGTTCACCCGAGCTGTTGATGGAGGTCATGAACGACAGCCTCTTCCCGGGCGGCGTCTACGGCGGTTACGGGAAGATGATCGCGCAGCGCAACTACGAGCCCGCCGGTTTCCGGCTCACGCTGGGCCTCAAGGATGTTCGACTGGCGCTGTCGGAGGCGCACGATGCCCGGATCGGCCTGCTGTTCGGCAGCGCGCTCGAGAATGTGTTCCTCGACGCGCTCGCGCACGGGCAGGCCGACCAGGACTGGTCCGCGATCACCGAGTCCACCCGGCGCCGGGCCGGTTTGACGAACGACTGAGGCGGTCGCTCAGCCGACGGCCGCGGCCTGCCCGCCCATGCCGACGCCGGCCCCTCGTCGCCGTGGAGCACGAAGTCGATGTCGACTTCCTGCACGTCCGGGCGATGCGCGCGAATCGTGTAGGCGCGCATCCACGGACGGATGTCGTCGGGCATCGCGAGATACGCGCGGTGCCAGGTCATGATGTCGCCGTCCGAGGGTCGCGGCGGCACCTCGGGCTCGCTGTCGGTGCGGGAGAAGAACAACTTGACCTGCTGCTCGGGGGAGACCGAGCTGAAGCGGTGGAGGTCTGTGCCGCCGAAGGTGAGCCTGCCGTAACTGGGTGTCCGGGCGCACCCCCGTCGGATCGGGGGTGCGCCCGGAGCTACCTAGATCGCGGCGCGCACCACGTGCGCCGCCTCGACGAGGTTGCGCAGCGACGCCTCCACCTCGACGGGTCCGCGGGTCTTGAGGCCGCAGTCCGGATTGACCCACAGGCGCTCGGAGGGCACCGCCTTGAGCGCGGCCCGTAGCGATCCGGCGATCTCGTCGACCGACGGGACGCGCGGCGAGTGGATGTCGTAGACCCCTGGCCCGACACCGAGGTCGAAGCCGACCGCGTTGAGGTCGTCGAGCACCTCCATGTGCGAGCGAGCGGCCTCGATCGAGGTGACGTCGGCATCCAGGCCGGCGATCGCCCCGATCACCTCGCCGAACTCGGAGTAGCACAGGTGGGTGTGCACGGACGTCGAGTCCTCGATGCCCGACGTCGCCAGCCGGAACGCCCCGACCGCCCAGTCCAGGTAGGCGGGCTGGTCCACCGCGCGCAGCGGCAGCAGTTCGCGCAGCGCCGGCTCGTCGACCTGGATGACCTGTGCACCCGACTTCTCGAGGTCGACCGTCTCGTCCCGAATCGCGAGCGCGATCTGATCGGCCGATCTCGCAAGCGGCTGGTCGTCGCGCACGAACGACCACGCCAGGATCGTCACCGGGCCGGTGAGCATGCCCTTGACCGGCTTTGCGGTGAGGGACTGTGCGTACGACGTCCAGTCGACGGTCATCGGCCGCGGACGGCGGACGTCGCCGAACAGGATCGGCGGACGCACGCAGCGGCTGCCGTACGACTGCACCCACCCGTTCACGGTCGCGGAGAAGCCGTCGAGCTGTTCGGCGAAGTACTGCACCATGTCGTTGCGCTCGGGCTCGCCGTGCACGAGCACGTCCAGGCCCAGCTTCTCCTGCAACGCAACCACATCGGCGATCTCGGACTGCATCCGCCGCACGTACTCGGCGTCGTCGATCTCGCCCTTGCGCAGCGCCGCGCGGGCGACCCGGATGGCGGTGGTCTGCGGGTACGAGCCGATCGTGGTGGTGGGCAGCGGGGGTAGCGGCAGCATCGCGGACTGGGCCGCACGACGCTCGGCGGCCGGGCTGCGACGACGGTCCGCGTCGGTCAGTGTGGCGAGCCGGTCGCGGATCGCGTCGTCGTGCAGACGCGGGTCGGCGGCGCGGGTGGCCGCCGCTGCGCGGGCGTCGGTCAGCTCGGCGGTGATGGCGTCGCGGCCCGACTGCACGCCGGTAGCCAGTGTGGCGACCTCCTTGATCTTCTCGGCACCGAAGGTCAGCCACGACCGCAGCGCGCGATCCAGGCCGTCCTCGCCGTCGAGGGTGTACGGGACGTGGAGCAGCGAGCACGACGTGGAGACGGCCACCGAACCGGCGCGCTCGCGCAGGGCCTCGAGGGCGTCGAGCGAACCGTCGAGATCATTGCGCCAGATGTTGCGGCCGTCGACCACACCGGCGACGACGTGCTTGCGCTCGAGGCCCGGGGTCGCGATCACGGAATCGAGCGAGCCCGCGACCAGGTCCACGGCCAGCCCCTCGACACCGGTCTCGGCGAGTACCGGCAGCGCCGGACCCAGGTCGCCGAAGTACGACGCCAGCAGGATCGCCGGACGGCGATCGAGCGCCGACAGGCGGTTGTACACCGCGCCGACCGCGGCGATCTCGGCGTCGGTGCGGTCCGCGACCAGGGCCGGCTCGTCGATCTGCACCCACTCGACGCCCGCGTCCTCGAGACGCGCCAGCAGATCGGCGTACAGCGCCACGATCTCGTCGAGGCGATCCAGCGGAGCTCCGCCCTCGAACTTGGACAGCAGCAGGAACGTGACCGGTCCGATCACGACGGGTCGGACCGGAACACCCAGCGCCAGTGCCTCGTTCACCTCGCCGAGCACCTTCGACGGGTCGAGCGTGAAGACGGTGTCCGGGGTGATCTCGGGGACCAGATAGTGGTAGTTGGTGTCGAACCACTTCGTCATCTCGAGCGGCGTCACGGTCGCGTTGCCGCGGGCGGCGGCGAAGTAGCGGTCCAGTGCGTTGTCGATCCCGGCGACCCGCTCCGGCAGCGCGCCGAGCATGACGGCGGTGTCCAGCATCTGGTCGTAGTACGAGAAGACGTTGACCGGCACGGAGTCGATGCCGGCGTCGACCAGTTCGGTCCAGGTCTGCCGGCGCAGATCCTTCGCCACGGTCTCGAGTGCGGCGGCGTCGAGGTTCCCGGCCCAGTAGGACTCGACGGCCTTCTTCAGTTCGCGCCGGGGCCCGATGCGCGGGGAGCCCAGCACGGTTGCGGTGAAAGCGAATGTCACGGTGTTCTCCAGTTGCTCACAGCGTGGATGGCCACCACCGGCAGACGAGAACAGACCGAGCCCCTGGTGTGCGTCCGCCAACGGGGCAGCACGAAGTACCGAGCTGATCTACTCGCCTTTTCCTCGAGGCGGTGGACCGTCGGGCACGGCGTGCCCGACACAGTCGGCAGGTCTTCGGACTCGTGGACACTTCGGACAGCGCCGAAACCTACTGGCCGTCGCTTCCCAGACCTTCTCGGTCCAGTGCATGTGACGGCGGTCGTTCCCACTCACCGCTGCGGGACAGTCCCGGATTCTCACCGGGTTCCCTCTCACCCCCGTGGTCTCGTGACCGCGGATGCTTCGACGCCGGGCGGTGGTCTTCGGGGCTCCTCACGACCGCGCCTGGCGAACCAGCTGCACCGCCCAGCATAAGCCCTCGAAACACACCGATCGGGCGGGCCCGGTGACAGGCCCGCCCGATCGGGGACGGAATGTTCGCTTGTCGCGCCGCCCTACGACTCCGAATCCTCGGTGAGCCAGGCGTCTCCGAAGAGCAGGATGCCGTCGGCGCTGGGCGTGATCCCGTGGACGTTCTTGCTCCACGGGATGAAGTACTTGCCGGCGCCGGTGACGACCATCGGTGCCGTGTCGTTCACGAGGGTCTGGATCTCCTGGACGACCCCGAGCCGGGCCTCGTCCGTCGGGGCGGTCTGCAGCTTGCCGAGCAGCGCGTCCATCTGCGGGTTCTTGTACCCGAGGGCATTCGAGGGTGATTCGCTGAAGAGATTGCCGTACAGACGCACGAACGGCGACTCGTCGAGAACGTTGAACCCCGAGTACGAGACGTCGTAGTCGTACTGCACGAACGTCTTCTTCACGAGATCGTTGATGTTGGTCGCCCAGACGATCTCGACGGTGAATCCGACCGCCTGCAGCATCGACTGGAAGGCCAGGGCGCCGCGCTGGGCCGCCGGATCGTTGAGCCCGACGTAGGTGAGCTTGCCGTCGTATCCGTCGGCCTTGGCCTCCGCGAGGTACTTCTTCGCCGCTTCCGGGTCGTAGGCGGGGCCGGCCACGTCGCCGTGCCACTTGGACCCCGACTGGAACATGTCGCTGCTGGGCAACCCGAAGCCGCCCTCGTAGCGTTCGTTGTAGGACTCGGGGTTGAACGAGGCCACGATCGCCTTGCGAACCCGCTCGTCCGAGCCTGCTCGACCCTCGCGCTGATTGATCAGACCGATGCCACCCATGTTGGCGGTGTAGACGTATCCGGGGTCGCCCGCTTCGAGGGCGCCGTGCACGACGTCGGCCGCTCGCAGGTAGGCCGCCTGGATGCCACCGGTGTGCAGGGCGTCGACCTTGGCCTGCTCATTGACGATGGCGGGGAAGCGCAGCTTGTCCAGGTGCGGCTTGCCGTTCCAGTAGGTCGGGTTCGCGGTCAGGACCAGTTCGTCCTGGGAGGCGAACTTCTCGACTTGGAACGGGCCGGCACCGACCGGAGTGAAGGTGCCGGTCGCCGTCGAGGCCGGCGAAACGATCATGCCGGGCCCGGTGGTGAACATGATCGGGAACTCGTTCCACGCCTGCTTGAGCGTGAACACCACCGTCGCCGGATCGGGCGAGGCGACGTCGGCGACACTCGCCTTCCACACCTGGCTGTGCGTGCCCCTCTTCTCCAGGTAGTGGTTGATGCTCCACTGCACCGCCGCGGCATCGACCGGGGTTCCGTCACTGAACTTCGCGTCGGGCCGGAGCTTCAACGTCCACACCGTGTTGTCGGCGTTCGCGGTCAGCGACTGCGCGAGTTGTGGCTGATACTCCTTGCTTTCGGAGTCGTAGCGCATCAACAGGTCGTAGATCGCCGCCATCTCGCTGCCACCGGTGGCGCCGCCGTCCTGGCGGTCGGCCGGATCGAGACTGCTCACACCGTTGTAGGTGGCGTACGAGACCGTGCCGCCGGACTGCGGATCGCCGCCGTCCGGCTGCTCTCCCACGATCCCGGTCCTCACGTCGGAGGCGTCGGTCGACGAACCTGACTCGCCGGCACACCCGGCCAGTAGCACGGTGGCGGTGGCGAGTGCCGTGAACATCGTTCCGGCGCGGGCGAGAGACGATCGTTTCATTCGAACCTTCTTCCGTTTCGAAGCTGAGAGGACCGGGGACCGTGAGCGTGCTACGGCGCCATGGTCTGGGCGGTGAGGAATCCGGACGGGTCGTGGCGGCCGGCGACACCGTGCTCGAACATGCCCCAACCCACGTCGCCGTTGCAGGTGGCGCGGGCGATGTGTTCGACGGTGCCGTGCGGAATCCGGGGCGCGAGTGCGGGATCGGTCAGGTCGTACAGCGAGGAGGAGCTCCAGCTGCGGCCCTTCCACTGCCCGTGATTCCACTCGGGATCACTGCCGTACCCGGAGCCGATCTGCAGGACGACGAATCCGAGCGGGTCGATGTCGACCACGAGGGGATCGCCGGTCGGCGTGGTGAGATGAATGCGAATCGATTCGGGGGTGCGGGTTCCGCTGCGGTAGGTGATCTCGAATCGCGGCCAGCCCAACTGCTCGATTCGACCGTCGGGGAAGATTCTGGTGGCGTGGTTGAGCGTCCGGTGTCCGTCCGGTCCCTCCTGCGCGATGATCATCAGCGCGTAGTCGTCGAATCGCAACGGAACGTACGCCCACCAGAATCCACCGACCGGCTCGTCGGCCATTCGGCCGAGCGGTTCGCGTTCGCCCACCGGCCGGATGCCCCAGGAGCGGTCGCGGGTGCCCGTCCACACCGAGGGATCCACGGTGAGGTCCGTGCCGTCCACGCTGATGGTGCCGGCCCAGCTTCCGACCTGAGCGAAGCGGCTGGCGTCGAGCGACGGCCGGTTGCCCGCCATGAGCTCGTGATGCTCCTCGAGCACCGCGGGGAAGGCGCCCTCCCAGACGAGGTCGGCCGACAGATTCGCGTGGTCACAGATCAGGCGGACGGTCTGCAGGGGTTTGACGACCTCGAGGCGGTACCCGCCGACCTCGGCTTCGATCGAGCGGGCGTCCAGCGCGTCGGAGAACCGGACCGACCTCTGGGTGTCACCGCGGCGGACGGTGACGAACGCGTCGCGGACACCCAGATTGGGGTACACGCCGAAGCCGGACACGAGGAAGATGTCTCCGGTGCGGTCGTGACCGTTGAAGTAGAAGCGGTCGTAGAAGTTCCGGTCGCTGCTGGCGACCCGCGCCATGGACAGCGGCGACTGATGGATGGGGTATTCGTCGAGCGGATCGGGGTTCACATTGTCTCCCAAGAGTATTCGTTTTCGATCAACCGTCGGAGCATTCGATGGTGCAGGACGTATTCGTCGGGGTCGTCGGGCGCAGGGCTGTCGCCGAAGTGGATGGACCGCCGTTTGATCCGGGACATGATGATGCCGTGGCGGATCGCCGCGTACCCGAGGTAGAAGTCGAGGTCGCGTAGCTCGACTCCGGTCGTATTCTCGTAGTGGGCAACCACGTCCGCGCGTTGCAGGAAGCCCGGTAGCCCCGGCCGGCCGAACTGCTCGGCCATGTCCTGGTACATCCGGTGGAAGAAGACGAACCAGCCGACGTCCAGTTCGCGTGGGGCCAGCGTGGCCAGTTCCCAGTCGAGGACAGCCGCGGGTGCGAAGTCGCGGTACATGATGTTCCCGATCCGGGAGTCGCCCCAGCACAGCACCGGCTCGGACGGACTGCTGGGCCAGTTCTCCTCCAGCCAGTCGAAACCTCTCTCCAACAGCGGGATACGCAGTCCGTCGTCCTGCCGCGTCCATTCGTAGTACGCGCGTTCGCCGTCGACGTGCCGACGCAGCGCGTCGTCGGCTGTACCGACACCGAGTTCCGGCAGCAGGGAACGGGGATCGGGAATGGAATGAATGCCGGCCAGTACGTCGACCGAGCCGTGCTGCACGACGTCCAACTGCGCCGTCGTGGCCTCGTGCAGCCAACCGCCGAAGACGTACGGCGGGTTGTCGACCGGGACCACGCCGTCGACGCGATCCATCACCACGAACGGCCGCCCCAGGACGGCGGGCGACGATTCGATCCATCTGACCCGTGGCACGGGCACCGTGCTGTGGTCCGCGACGGTCCGCATCACCGCGGCCTGACGCTCGAGGTCGTAGCCGGGAAACACCGGAAGTGCCGTGGGCTCCGGCGCCAGTCGCGCGACGAGATCGGCGCGCTGACGCGATCCGTCCAGGTCCCACTCGACGGTGAACAGCACGGAGATGCTGGACATCCCGGACTCGGATGGCTTTCTCAGGTCGGAGATCCGCGCGGTCGGGGTTGCGAGCCGGTCCCGGATCCAGCCTTCGAGGCTGCGCTGCAGGCCGGTGACGTCGGTAGCGGTGGTGGTGACGGTCGTGTTCACTCCGCGTGGCGGAGCCGGATGGGTGGTCATCGCTTCCCTTCTGTCCGGGTCACTGCGCGGCGCTCGTGGCGGGTGCGACGAGGGTTCGGAACACGAGGGACCCGTAGCCGCCGTCGACCGGGAGGTCGACACCACTGATCCAGGAGGCCTCGTCGGACGCGAGATAGACGATGGCGTCGGCGATCTCCTCCGGGGCCGCGTGCCTGCCGGCCCAGGCCGCCGCGCCGTTGATGACCGCCTCGCCCATCGTCGCGGTGAACTCCGGCAGCAGTGGCGTTCCCACCGTGCCGGGGGAGACGGTGTTGGAGCGCAGGCCGAGGGTCTTGTAGTCCACCGCCAGGTTGCCCGAGTTCACGATGGCCGCTTCCTTGGACAGCGAGTAGCAGAGTTGGTCGATGCCGGGCAGATCGGCGAGCGAGTCCAGGGCCTCGTCCCAGTCGTCGATCGCGAGGAATGAGTTGGCACGTGCGAAGTTCCGCTGCCACTGGAAGCCGGCCTGCGATGCGGTGGTGACCACGACGGGCCGCGGACCGAATTTGGGGAGCAACAGGCGGGTCAGGTCACGAGGTGCGAGCGCGTTGACGGACAGCACCGTCCGCCACGGCTGGGTCGCCGCGACGCCGGCGTTGTTGACCAGGACATCGATCGGCCCGTCGATGGCGTCGGCGACAGCGCGCACGCCGTCGGAGGTGGAGAGGTCGCCGACGACGGTGCGGGCCACGAGCGGCCCGGAATCGGCGGCGGCGCGGTCGACACCGATCACGACAGCGCCGAGTTCGGTCAGTGCGGCGGCCGTCGCCGCCCCGATGCCCGACGCGTGGCCGGTGACGACGACGGTCTTGCCGTTGAGACTGTGCACGTTGGGTCTCCTTGCCGATTCAGTGGGCGACCGGGCAGGAGCCGTAGTCGACGGGCAGTGCCTTGATGCTGTTGAGCCACCCCGAGTGCATTCGCACCGGAGGGCCGAGAACGCTGATGTCGGGAAGGTGGTCGGCGATCGCGTTGAACATGAGATCGACCTCCAGGCGGGCGAGGTTGGCTCCGACGCAGTAGTGCACACCGGTGCCGCCGAAGGACAGGTGCGGGTTCGGGGAACGCGTGATGTCGAATCGCCGGGGATCGTCGAAGACCTGCTCGTCGTAGTTCGCGGATGCGTACAGCATCACGACGCGGTCGCCCTTGCGGATGTGCTGACCACCGAGTTCGGTATCGCAGGTCGCCGTCCGCTGGAACGACAGCACCGGGCTCGCCCAGCGGATGATCTCGTCGACTGCCGTCGCGGGTCGCTCGCGTTTGTACAGTTCCCACTGCTCGGGGTTGTCGACGAACGCCATCACCCCCTGGGTGATCGAGTTCCGCGTGGTCTCGCTGCCGGCCACGATGAGCAGGATCACGAAGTGCGCGAACTCCTCCGGTGTGAGGGAGCCGTCCGAGATCTGCGCCTGGACCAGTTTGGTGACGATGTCGTCGGCGGGCCGCGCGCGCCGATCGGTGGCCATGGCGTGGGCGTATTCCATGACCTCCCGCACCGCGACGAGGGGGTCGTCCATGACGTCGGGATCGTCGCGGCTCGTCATCGTGTTGGACCAGTCGAAGATCTTGCGGCGGTCCTCTTGCGGAATACCGAGGAGGTCGGCGATCGCCTGAAGCGGTAGTTCACACGCGGCCTGCTCGACGAAGTTGCCGCGGCCGAGAGTCGCTGCCGTACGGGCGATGTCCTCGGCCCTGACGCGCAGGGTGTCGCGGAGGCCGTTGATGGCGCGCGGTGTGAACCCGCGAGTGATGATGCGGCGAAGTGTCGCGTGTTCCGGCCCGTCCTTGTTCAACAGGGTCAACCGGCCGGCCTCGACCTGGGCCCGGGGGCAGTCGTCCTCGTTGCGCACCAATGCGGTGTTCTCCCACGAGGAGAACACCCCGTCGGAGCGGGACACCTCCTGGACGAGGTCGTGGGTGGACACCACCCAGAATCCGTCGTCCTGGTAGCCGGCGGCGCCGCGGCGCTGGGGATTCCACCACACCGGCGCCGACCGGCGAAGTTCGGCGAAGAGGTCGTGCGGTATCCCGTCCTCGAATGTCGACGGATGGGTGAAGTCGATTCCTTCGGGAAGATCTATTGGTGCTCGAAGATCCATTTGCTGATCCTTCAGGGTCGTCGGAGAAGGTGCCGTGGAGTTTGAGAACAAGCGTGTGACGCGGGATCTACGCTGGTGAGAGCGTCGAACCCGGAAGAAAGATCCAGTTAACGGAGCCTGTTAAGAGTGATGCGGAACACACTAACGGAGTTTGTTAGGCTGTCAAGCATGGTGGCGGACATTCCCGCGAAAGAGCGATTGATGCGAGCCGGGGAGTACCTGTTCGCGCGTGAAGGTATCGATCGGGCCCGCATCCGGGACCTCAACGATTTGGCCGAGGTTCGCAACGACTCCGCGGTCCACTACTACTTCGGCTCCCGGGAGGGCCTGCTCGAAGCGATCGTGGTGCGTCACATGGGGGACATCAAGGAGTGCATCGAAGAGATGGTCGAGCGGTACTGCGTAGGCCGGGAGCCTTCGAAGTCCGCTCTTCGCGACTCGATCGGCGCGCTGACGGTCCCGTTCGCTGCGAAGCTCCTCGACGATCGGGGGCGGGACTTCATGCAGATCGTGGCCGAGGTGTACGAGCGGCGCGGCGGTCTGGCCGACGCGCAGTACATACCGGCCAGCGAGATCGCGAAGGACCTCGTCCGCCGATCGATGGTCGGCATGAGTGACGCCGTGCGGGAGGAACGCTATCGCCTGACGATCAACTTCATGGTCTCCGGTATGGCCGCGCGGGCTCGGGCGTACGACGCCGAACGCGAGTTTCCGCTCGACCACGACACTTTCGTCGTCAACCTCGTCGAGATGGGCACGATGGCGTGCCTGGCCGAGCTGCCCGACGGTCCGCTCTTCCCGGGTTAGAGCCAGCCGTTCGCGTCGGCGATGCGCGCGGCCTCGGTGCGGGTGCCCGCGCCCGTCTTGCCGATCGCCGAGGACAGATGGTTACGGACGGTCCCCGCGGACAGGAACAGCGTCGCTGCGATCGATGCCACCGGCGCTCCGTCGCGCGCTGCCCGCAGCACCTCGGTCTCGCGTTCGGTGAGCGGTGACTCGCCGCTGACGAGGCTGTCCGCGGCCAGCGCCGGGTCGACGACACGCACGCGGGTCGACGGCATCGCCTCCCGCAGCGCCGCGGTGGCCGAGATGCCGTCCAGTCCCGGCATTTCCACGTCGAGCAATGCGACATCCGGGTGGTGTTCGACGGCGGCCCCGACCACCTCGTCACCGCGACCCACCTCGGCGACCACGTGGTGGGCAGGAATCGGGCGACGCCGTCGGTGTCCGACGAGTGCACCACGACTGACTGACCGCGCAGTTCGACGGCGTCGGCGTGCGGGATGGACTGCAGCAGTTCGGTGTTCGCGCCGGGTAGCGTCGCGCGCAGGATGCGGCCGGCCGTCAGCGCCTTGATTTCGGCGGTGGTGCCGTCCGCGACCACCCGGCCCTGTCGCACCAGCACGATGCGGTCGGCGTAGGCGTCGGCCTCCTCGAGGTCGTGGGTCGCGAATACGACGGCGCGGACCGCGTCGGCGTCGGCACGGATCGCCGACCAGAACTGGCGGCGCCCCTCGACGTCCAAGCCGGCCGTCGGTTCGTCGAGCAGGATCAGCGACGGGTCGGGCAGCAGCGCCATCGCGAACCGCAGCCGCTGCTGCTGTCCACCGGAGCACTTGCGGACCGGGCGGGACGTGATGTCGAGGATCCCGGCGCGGCGCAGCCAATCTGCGCAGCGCCGACCCGATCGCCCTCACACTTCCGTCACGAGCTACCCGTGACATTTGTCAGGGTTTGTCGGTCGCTCACCGGCCTGCACCTCGGTGGGGCGCAGGAGTGTGATCGTCGTCTCGTTCGAGGGGGTCGGTGTGCGACCGGTCGGAAGTGCCGCTAACCTGGCAAACGTGTCAGCGACCTATTTCTGGTTTAGCAGGCCGGCCCCGGGTGGGTCGGTCGGCGTAACCACGCGCTGACAATCCACCCCAGAGCCGGATGACAGACCGGCTCGCTGGGATTCTTCACAGTCTTCGAGGGTCGGCCTGAGAACAGGAAACCGAACCCCATGACCGTTATCGCCAATGATCAGCGCCTCGACGATCAGCGCACCGTCAGTATCAGCCCGCTCGTTGCGCCGTCCGTCGTGCGCGCCGAGCACACCCCCGACGAGGTGGCCGCGGCCACCGTGCGCTCGGGCCGCGCCGACACCGTGAACATCCTCAACGGCGACGACGACCGCCTGGTCGTCGTCGTGGGCCCGTGCTCGGTGCACGATCCCGAGGCCGCGATGGACTACGCGCGTCGTCTCGCCGCGAAGGCCGAGGAACTGCGCGACGACCTGCAGATCGTGATGCGCGTGTACTTCGAGAAGCCGCGCACCACGCTGGGTTGGAAGGGCCTGCTCAACGACCCGCACCTCGACGGCACCTACGACATCAACACCGGCCTGCGGATGGGCCGCAAGCTGCTGCTCGACATCTCCCGTCTGGGCCTGCCCGTCGGCTGCGAGTTCCTCGACCCGATCATCCCGCAGTACATCGCGGACCTGGTGACCTACGGCGCGATCGGTGCCCGGACCGCGGCCAGTCAGGTGCACCGTCAGCTGTGCAGCGCGCTGTCCATGCCGGTCGGCGTCAAGAACTCCACCGAGGGCGACGTTCAGGTCGCGGTCGACGGCACCCGTGCGGCGGCCGCCAGCCACGTGTTCCCCGGCACCGATCTC
Organism: Rhodococcus sp. BE178; assembly: GCF_050433545.1. Taxonomy (NCBI): domain Bacteria; kingdom Bacillati; phylum Actinomycetota; class Actinomycetes; order Mycobacteriales; family Nocardiaceae; genus Rhodococcus; species Rhodococcus sp. BE178. The sequence continues at coordinate 116,282 of NZ_JBNPXA010000006.1, forward strand.
GAGGGCCAGGCGGCGCTGATCCACACGGTCGGCAACCCGGACTGCCACGTGATCCTGCGCGGCGGCACAGACGGACCGAACTACGACGCCGAGACGGTCGCGGACACCCTTGCGCGCCTGCGTAAGTCGGGTCTGCCCGAGCGCGTCGTGGTCGATGCCAGCCACGGCAACAGCCGCAAGGACCACAACAAGCAGGTCGACGTGGTCATCGACATCGCCGAGCGCATCGAGGCCGGCGAGAAGGGCATCGTCGGCATCATGCTCGAGAGCTTCATCGAGGCCGGGCGTCAGGACTTGACCCTCGGGCAGGCCGACGAACTCACCTACGGCCAGTCCATCACCGACGCGTGCATCGACTGGGACACCACCGCGGCGACCCTGGATCGACTCGCTGCCGCGGTGGCCGCGCGCCGCTGAGCCGGACACCGCACGCCACGCACCCACCCCGTGCCCGGGGTGGGTGCGGCGGGTGTCTTCCGCACATGGTGGCGGATGCCACCATCGGCGCTTCGCGCGGCTGAGGCCAGCAGGTATCGGCGGTTCGGGGTGGTCGGTATCCCGATCGAGTCGGGCGAATACCGCGAAGGACCCCTACGTTGGACAAGTGCCTTCTGCCGTCTGCACCCGATTCCGGCGCGCAGATAGCGCGGAAGGGAGTTCGCAGTAGTGAATGTGCGCAATGCTTGGCGTGCGATGAAGAAACCGGTGTTCGTGCCGGCCTCGATCGTGATCTTCGCGATGATCGCGTTTGCGGTGGTGTACTCGAGCGCCGCGGAGGGTGCGTTCGAGTCGCTCAATCGGGTGATCTCCGACGGGGTCGGATGGTGGTACATCCTCGCCGCCACCGGATTCGTGGTGTTCGCGCTGTACTGCGGGGTGAGCCGGATCGGCAACATCCGACTTGGGCGGGACGACGAGGAACCCGAATTCTCGGTCCTGTCCTGGTTCGCGATGCTCTTCAGTGCCGGTATGGGCATCGGTCTGGTGTTCTACGGTGTTGCAGAACCGCTTTCGCATTACGTGAAACCGCCGGAGGCCGGTCGGGTCGCCGGCTCGTCCGACGCCGCCGCCAACCAGGCCATGGAACTGACCCTGTTCCACTGGGGCCTGCACGCGTGGGCCATCTACGTCGTCGTCGGCTTGGGTCTGGCGTACATGACCTACCGCAAGGGCCGTCCGCTCTCGGTGCGGTGGCTGCTCGAGCCGCTTCTGGGTCGACGCCGCATCGAGGGTCCGATCGGGCACGCGATCGACGTGGTCGCGATCGTGGGCACCCTGTTCGGTGTCGCGACCTCGCTCGGATTCGGGATCCAGCAGATCACCGCGGGTCTCGAGTACCTGGGGTGGGTGGAGGTCGACAACTGGCTGATCATTGCGCTGATCGCCGGCGTCACCGCGCTCGCGACGTTCTCGGTGGTGTCCGGGGTGTCCAAGGGCCTCAAGTGGCTCTCCAACATCAACATGCTGCTCGCGGTGGCGCTCGCCGTGTTCGTCCTGCTGCTGGGGCCGACGCTGTTCATCATGCAGTCGTGGGTCCAGAACCTCGGCGGCTACATGCAGGCCCTGCCGAAGATGGCGCTGCGGACATCTCCGTTCGCGGAGGACGGATGGGCCGGGGCCTGGACCATCTTCTACTGGGGTTGGTGGATGAGTTGGGCGCCGTTCGTCGGCATGTTCATCGCCCGCATCTCCCGGGGCCGCACCATCCGCGAGTTCGTCTTCGGCGTGCTGCTCGCCCCCACCCTCGTCGGCTCTCTGTGGTTCACGATCTTCGGTGGCTCCGGCATTCTCCGCCAGCGCAACGACGGTGACATGCTCGGCGCCGACGGCGTCGTCGACACCAACACGAGCCTGTTCACGCTCCTCGGCGGACTGCCACTGGCGACCGTGACCTGCCTCCTGGCGATCGCGATCGTGATCTTCTTCTTCGTGACCTCGGCCGACTCGGGTTCCCTCGTCATCGACATCCTGTCGACGGGCGGCGACATGGGCACGCCGGTGCTGACGCGCGTCTACTGGGCGGTGCTCCAGGGGGTGGTCGCGGCGGTGCTGCTGCTGGTCGGCGGCAGCGGATCGCTGACGGTGTTGCAGACGGCGTCGATCGCGACGGCGGTGCCGTTCTCGGTGGTGCTGGTCCTCGCCTGCATCTCGATGCTCAAGGCCTTCCGATACGAGGTGGCCGCCGCACCGCGGTACGTCCGGATCTCGTCGGCCGGCGGGGACCGACCGGCCGAGGACCGCGGGCGCCGGTCGGGCGTCTCGGCGACGCTGGCAGGGCTGACGGCGCCCCCGGCCGGGCGATCCGGCCCTGCCGGCGCCCGGCACCGGATCTTCGCGGTGCACGAGGTTCCGACCGGCGCGGTGAGCGTCGACCCGGACTCGGGTGCGGTGACGCTCGACGACGCCGCGCGGGCGACCGACCCGCTCGGCGGCGAGGTGTTCGACACCCCGGAGTTCGCGGACTCGGCCGAGGGTCAGTCGCGGCAGCCTGCACGCGCAGAAACGCCGTAGCCCACCACCGGGAGCGACCGGCGTAAGGTGAGCGGCGTTCGGGTCTGTCGACTCCACGGAGTGCGGGCATCGCCGATCTCGTGCCCACGCATCCGTGATTCGGAAAGGATGCACTGTGGCGGAAAGCAAGCGGACGATGCGCGCGGCGCGGTTTCATGCGGATACGAAAACCAATGTGGTGGAGGATGTTCCGATCCCCGAGCCGGGTCCCGGTGAGGTCCTGGTCAAGGTCGCGTTCTGCGGTATCTGTCATTCCGACCTGAGCCTGCTCGACGGTACCTTCCCGGCGATGCTGCCGGTGGTGACCCAGGGGCACGAATCGTCGGGCACTATCGCCGCGCTGGGTCCCGGCGTCCAGGGCTGGCAGGTGGGCGACCGGGTGATCCCGTCTGCCGGCAAACCGGACATGAAGTGCCGCAACTGTCGTCGCGGCGACTTCACCAATTGTCTGAACATCCAGCTGATGGCCTTCGCCTACGACGGCGCCTGGGCCGAGTACACGGTGGCGCAGGCGGGTGGGCTCACCAGGGTGCCCGACAACGTTCCGCTCGAGCAGGCGGCACTGTTGGCCGATGCGGTCTCCACGCCGTTCGGCGCCGTGGTGGGGACCGGCCAGGTCAAGGTCGGCGAGTCCGTCGGAGTGTGGGGTGTCGGCGGGATCGGCACGCACATCGTGCAACTCGCGCGCCTGGTCGGGGCGGTCCCCATCATCGCCTTCGACATCAATCCCGTGGTCCGTGAGCGGGCCCTCCAACTCGGCGCCGACTTCGCATTCGACTCGCGTGACGAAAACCTGCGGGAGAAGGTGAGGGAGGCTACCGGCGGCAAGATGCTCGACGTCGCGTTCGATGCGGCCGGCCTCAAGGTCACCTCCGAGCAGGCCCTGAGCTGCCTGGACGTCGGCGGACGGCTGGTGGTGGTCGGCATGAGCGGACAGGACGTCTCGCTGGGATCGACCGCGGCGTTGGTGCTGTCCAAGAAGCACGTCATGGGGCACCTCGGCTACAACGTCGCCGACATCGAGACGCTGGCCCAGCTGGTGTCGCGCGGACGCCTGGACCTGTCCCGGTCGGTGAGCGAGATCATCCCGCTCGAGGATGTCGCGAAGGGCATCGAGAAGCTGCTGGGCCACGAGGGGAGCCCGATCCGAATTCTCGTGCAGCCCTGAGTATCGGTCCCGTGCGCCGGATTCTGTCGGTGCCCGGCAGTAGCGTCGGCGCATGGCATACGAAATTCAGATCACAGTCGATTCGAAGGACCCGCACCTGCAGGCCAAGTGGTGGGCGAACGCGCTGGGCTGGCAGGTCGAGCCCAGCGACGAGCAGTTCATCCGAGGTCTCGTGGCGGCCGGTCACGCGCAGGAGTCCGACACCCTGGTGTTCGAGGGCGTACTCGTCTGGAGGGAGGGCGCGGCGATCCGCGACCCCGAGCATCCGCAACGCCCGCGAATGCTCTTCCAGTTGGTTCCGGAGAGCAAGTCGGTGAAGAACCGGCTGCACCTCGATCTCCGCGTGGGGGATCGTCGCGAGGAGGTGGCGACCGAACTCGTCGCCGCCGGGGCGTCGATCCTCCACCGCGGGCAGCAGGGGCCGAGCATCTGGATCACGATGACGGACCCGGAGGGCAACGAGTTCTGCGTGAGCTGAGTGGTCAGGCGGTCAGTCAGTGGCTTCCACGGCGGCCTCGCGGGCCTCGAGTTCCGGTGCCGCTGCGGAGCGGGGCGCGAACGACAGACCCACCCGTAGGGCGCCGGCCGCCTCGAGTAGCGCGTCGACGCCGGCGCGACCGTAGCCGGTGAGGTTCACGAAGGCGTGGACCAGTCCGCTGTGGACGCGCAGGGTCGTCGGCACCCCCGCTGCGCGGAGTCGCTCGGCGTACTCGAGGCCCTCGTCCCGCAGCACGTCGAAGCCCGAGATCGCGACGTAGGCGGGCGGCAGGCCGGTGAGGTCCGCGGCGAGGATCGGTGATGCGCGCGGATCGGTGCGGTCCTGTTCGTCGGGCACGTAGTGGCCTGTGTACCAATCCATCTGGGCTTCGGTGAGGAAGAAGCCATCACTGAACAACCCGTACGACGGCCGCTTGACCGTCATGTCCAGCCACGGGAAGAACAGCATCTGGAACGCCGGCCGGGTCGCGTCGGCGCGGGTGATCTGGGAGACCACCGCGGCGAGATTGCCGCCGGCGCTGTCACCGGCCACCGCCACACGATCCGGGTCGATGCCGAGCGTGGACGCGTTCTGCACCGCGAAGCGGAATGCGGCCACCGCATCGTCCGCCGCGGCGGGAAACGCGTGTTCGGGCGCCAGTCGGTAGTCCACCGCCAGTACCGCGATCTCGGCGTGCCGGGCGAGGAACCGGCACAGCGAGTCGTGGCTGTCGAGGCTGCCGAGAACGAAACCGCCACCGTGGAAGTACACGAGGAGCGGCGCCGCCGCGGGCAGGCCCGCCGGACGGTACAGACGCGCGGGGATCGGTCCCGCGGGACCTGGAATCGTCACGGTCTCCACCGACGCCATCGGGATCGGGCGCCCGCTGACCAGCCTTGCCTCCATATCGATCTGGGCACGGGACCGCTCGAGGGGCAGTTCCTCGAAGTCCGAGTCCGGGATCAGCGCGAGCATGCGCAGCATCAACTGGATCTCAGTGTTCAGTTCCTGGCCGTCGACCCGGATCGGACGGCCGGCGAGGGCCCGCTGGATCGGGGAGGGCAGCGACCCGGCGATCGTGGCCGTGGTGCGGACCGCCGATTCGAGCAGCGACTCCAGCAGTGTCGTCTTCATCGATGTTCGTCCTCTCGCGGGGCCCGAACATCCTGCGTCCGGGTGTGCAAGCGAAGTCTGTCAACTGACCGACTTGGAAACAAGGGTGAAAGTGGACATCGGTCGAGTCGGCACATTCATTGCGCTTAACTCTGGTCCTCGGCGGGACCGGACACTACGCTGCCGACAACATTTGTGCGATGGTCGGGAAGGGTTGCAATGCCATACGTTTCGGTCGAACAACGACGCAGAGACCTGATCGATGCAGCGATCCGCGTGACGGCCGACGTGGGGCTGGCAGCCGCCAGCACCCGGGCGATCTGCGCCGAGGCCGGCGTGCAGCAGAGCGTGTTCCACTACTGCTTCTCCTCGAAGGAGGAGTTGCTGCGAGAACTCACCCGTGAGGTGGTCGCGGGGATGGTCGAGACCGCGGTCGCGACCCTGTCACCCGGTGTCGACGTCCGGGCGTCGATCCACAAGGGGCTCTACGGGTTGTGGCGGATGGTGAGCGTACAGCCCGAGAAACAGTTGGTGTTCTACGAATTGACGGTCGGGGCACTGCGTGAACCCAATCGCAGCGACATCCCCGAGTGGCAGTACCGCGAGTACTACGCGTCGACCGGCACGTTCCTCGAGCGGCTCGCGGAGACCGCGGAAATCGAATGGACCGTACCGATTCCCGTGCTCAGTCGGATGGTCACGACGGCCATCGACGGCCTCATCCTGGGATGGTTGGCAGACCGCCGGGCCGACGAGGTGGAGGCGTCGCTCGAGGCGTTCGCCGAGATGTTCGCCGGGCTGGCGGCTCGGCCCGTGGTGGTCGCCTAGCCGTGTTCTGGGATCGTTGCGATCAAGCTGTCGTGCAGCAGGATTCGGTCGGTGCGGCGACTGCGTCCGTGCCGAGTGAGTTCGTGCCCATCCGGTCGTGAGGTACGGACTTGCTGTTGTGGGTCGTGACGTTGTTGACGAGAAGGTGCGTACATGCGAGCTCAGCTTGCTGGTCAACGTCCGTATGCGGCGAGGAAGACATCCACGCCCTCAGTGACAACGTGCTCGATATCGGTTGCGGAGGCGATTGAGTTGACCGTGCCGGCGGTGAGCTGGATCAGGTGAACGGCAGCGATCTGGCCATCCTCCACCCTCAGCAGGCGTTGGCTGCTCATGACGAGTAGATGTTCGGCGATGGCGGACCGGACGCGCTCCGGACCGGCATGGCGCCACGCCGCCAGGACGTCCGGGTCGATGTGATCGGCGTCGGCGGCCACCTGCCGGATCATGGCGAAGTGGGACTGCGATGCCGGATCCGGTGTCGCCCAAGCGACACCGAACGCGATCAGGTCACGGCGGAGGTCTGCGATGCGGCCGAGTAGCCGACCCGCCAGTGCGATCTCACGCTCGGCGACGCGGTTGGCGCTGTCGAGGATGACCGCCAGGAACAGCGCTTCCTTGCTGCCGTATCGGTTGTAGATCGTCCGAGTGGAGACGCCGGCCTCGGTCGCCAACGACTGGATGCTTGCCCTGCTGTAGCCATCGCGCGCAAATACGCGCAGGGCTCCGTCGAGCAATGCCCGCTCCTTGTATCCACTCACACGAGACCTCCCAATCGAGTACAACGAGCATTGTACTGAGTGCAACGTTCGTTGTACTTTGGGCGCATGGATACCCATACCGCAACCACGTCCGTACCCCGAATCGCAGTCATCGTCGGATCCACCCGCCCCCACCGGCGGGCGAGACTCGTCGCCGACTGGGTGCACGAGAACGCTGAAGAACACCTTCGTGGGCGCGCCAAGGTCGAGATGGTGGATCTCGCCGAGTACCACCTGCCTCTGTTGGACGAACCGGTGCCCGCCGCCATTGGCGCCTACGCGAAGCCGCACACTCGTCGCTGGGCCGAACGGATCGCTACCTACGACGGTTTCGTGTTCATCACTCCCGAGTACAACCACTCGTTTCCGGCCGCGTTGAAGAACGCCGTCGATTTTCTGTTCTCGGAGTGGAACGACAAGGCGGCGGGCTTCGTGAGCTACGGCCTCAATGGCGGTGTGCGCGCGGTCGAACATCTGCGCCTGACGCTCGCCGAGGTCAAGATTGCGTGTGTCCGCAGCCAGGTCGCGCTCAGTCTCTTCACGGACTTCGACCTCCCGGAAATTCAGCAGCCGGGCCGGCTCACTCCCGCGCCCCACCACGAGGAGATTCTCGAGCGGATGCTCGAAGAGGTCGCGGACTGGTCCGAGGCACTGGGCGCGCTTCGAGCGGGGCGCAGGCCGTGACCTCGGCGGCGGTGAGCGGCGCCGGAGAGCAATCCGATCGTATCGATGCACGGACGTGGCGGCTGTGCTGGGTGATCGTGCTCGGCGCGTTCGCGAGTGGCCTGGATGCCTCGATCGTCAATGTCGGCATGGACTCGATCAGCCATGCGTTGGGATCTTCGCTGGCGGCCACGCAATGGGTTGCGAGCGGTTACCTGCTGGCTCTGGCTGTCTCTCTTCCACTGGCGGGATGGCTCGCCCGTCGCTTCGGCAGTAGGCGACTGTGGCTGGCATCCCTCGCGGCTTTCACTGTGGCGTCCATCGGGTGCGCCGCCGCGCCCACAATCGAGCTCCTCATCGTGGCGCGCGTGCTCCAAGGCCTCGCCGGAGGTGTCCTCATTCCGACCGGCCAAACTGTCCTGGGTCAAGCAGTCGGACCCGACCGTCTGGGGAGGGTGATGGGCACCCTCGGCATCGCCGTCAGCGCGGCGCCCGCAATCGGGTCCCTATTGGGTGGATTCATCCTGCATAGCGCCGCCTGGCCGTATCTCTTCCTGATCAACATCCCCATTGGTGTGGCCGGGCTCCTACTGGGTAACCGCCTGCTCCCCCGAGACGTCGGATCATCGACGACCTCCCCGTTACACCGGACCGGGCTCGGGCTGATCAGCGTCGGGCTCCCCGCCCTGGTGTTCGCGGCCAGCCGGTGGGGAGACGCCGGCCAATTGGCCCCCGACATCGTCGCGGCCGCAGGTTTCGCGGCCCTCGCGTTGACGGCGTTTGTCGCTGTCACCCTCACATCCACCCATCCGCTACTCAACCTCAAGATGTTCCGGGTGCCAGGATTCCGTGCCGGTGCCGTGACCGCGTTCTTCTCGGGAGCGCTGATCTTCGGAAGTGGTGTCCTGTTCGCCCTGTACTTTCAGGTCGGTCGCGGGCAGACACCACTCGATGCCGGGGTCAGCCTCCTCGGCTTCGCAGGCGCAACTGCGGTCACTGCCCCGATCACCGGCCGCTGGATCGACCGCCGCGGTCCCAGTCGCGTGGCGCTCGCCGGTGGTGTGCTGGCTGCAGCCACCATCACAGTTCTGACGGCTCTGCCCTTGAATGCGCCGATCTGGGTGCTCCAACCCCCACTCATCGTCTTCGGCGCTGCTGTCAACATGGTGGCGATGCCGGCTGGCATCACTGCCTACAAGTCCGTCAGCGCTACGCATCTCCCCGACGCGATCGCCCAGATCAACATCCTCCAACGCATCGGCGGATCCCTCGGCGGAGCGATCTGCGCGGTACTCGTCGCCAGCAATCAGACAGGTCTTGCAGCAGCTTTCACTCGCGCCCATCTGGCGCTTCTGGTCGGTTCCCTGGGAGCCACCACCGGAGCTTGGCTCATCTACCGCGCAACAAGACCAGCCCGGACCCCACAACCATCGGACAAGGATCACTGGTGACGAGATTGCATGCAAACGCACCACTGTCAGTCGAGGGACGCAGGCTGCTGATCGAGCGGTGCAAAACCAGACCGATCGCACACGTCGCCGCGGAAATGGGCATCTCGCGTGCCTGCGCGAGCAAGTGGGTGGGCTCGGCGGTCGATGGCTTCTCCCGCCTCGCCTACGTCGAATCACTGCCCGATGAGAAGTCAGTCACCGCAATCGGTTTCATGCACCGCGCCCGCGCATTCTTCACAGCCCACGGCATCCTCCACATTCAGCGGATCGTCATCGACAATGACAGCTGTTATCGGGCCAAGGACTTCGCCAAGGTCCTCCACAGGCCACACTCTGCCGTCGGCGACCGTCCGCCGACCTCGAAACTCCACGTTCGGTGTAACCAACGTCCTGGCTTCATACAACTAGCCGGACTTGTCGGTCACGAGTCGGTAGATCACGTAGACGCAGAACCAAGTCGTCATCAGAACGGCGAGTGCGAGGAGAGCTTCGATCACAATCGCGAGCATGGTTGCCTCCAGGGCATCGGTTGGATTGTGGACTCCGGACGTGGTGTGTGCTGTGGACGGTGCCGGAAGGCCGTGAGATGAGTGGGACAGGGTCACGACCACTGTGCATTCACGACCTCAGCCCCTTCCCGAAACGACCTCCGACACCCCTGTGGCAGCCGACGCTAGATCCCCGAATCCGATATCTCCAATGCATTCAAACCATCGACCTAATGCATTTACGCTATGGGCGTGACCCTGGATCAATTGGCCTGCTTTGTCGCGGTCACGAGAAGTGGGCATTTCACCCGGGCAGCCGACGAGGTCGGCATCGCTCAGCCGTCCCTCAGCCGCCAGATAGCCGCACTCGAAAAGGATGTCGGCACCCGACTGTTCGACCGAGGGGCGGGAACCGTCACACTCACCGATGCCGGCGAAGCACTGCTGCCCGTCGCTATTCGCATGCTCGAAGACCGCGCGGAGGCATATCGGCAGATCGCGGAACTCAACGGATTGATCAAAGGCAGGCTCCGGCTGGGAGCCACCCCAAGTCTGTGCATCAGCCTTGTTGCCGACGTCCTCAGTCAGTTCCATGCCAAGTACCCGGGCATCGAGCTACACCTCACGGAGGCCGGATCGCGCACCCTCGTAACCAAACTCGATCAGGGCGAGCTCGACCTGGCGCTGGTTGTCGCGGAACGAACCGACAAGGGGTCCGGACTCGTCCTGACACCCCTCCTGAGCGAGGAACTTGTGATTGTCTCCTCTGCGAGCAAACCGCCGTTGACATCCCACCATTCGATGACGCTCGCGGAGCTCGCCAACGAAGAACTCGTGGCGTGTCACGACAACTACGACCTGCGCGTCACCGTCGACCACGCCTTCGCCACCGCTGGACTGCAAACGCACACCGTCGTGGAAGGTGCCGAATTGGATGCAGTTCTACGATTCGTCGCCCACGGAATAGGGGTGAGCGTCGCACCCATGATGGCGGCCCTCCACTACCCGGGCTTGAGGATTACGCGCCTGACCGCACCACAACTGACTCGCACTGTCAGCCTCGCGCACCGCTCGAACCTGGCTCCGACTCGCGTGTCCGCCGCGTTCCACGCCCTGCTCGACGACGCGATCGCTGAAAACACCGCTCGAGCGATCGCGTCGTTCTCGCCGGCATCGTCGTAGCGTGTGGCGTCAGGGAGAACGACTTTCACGGCGTCTTCGGAGATCCCAGCAGCGCCTCGGTTAACCTGTCTTGATGTTCCTCACCAGGATCGTCGCCGGGCGCATGCCGAGTCGGTTGTTGTCTGTGTTCGTACGCAACGCGGAACTGTTGAAATTCCTGACAGTGGGATCGATCGCGTTCGTCGTCACGTGCGTGCTGTTCTTCGGTTTGAAGTGGACGATCCTGGACGGCAAGCCGGTAACAGCCAATGTTGTGGCGGTGCTGCTGGCCACCGTGCTGTCATACGTCCTCAATCGAGAGTGGGCATTCACCGCCCGCGGAGGTCGAGAGCGTCGGCACGAGGCAGCCCTGTTCTTCGTCGTGGCAGCTGTCGGGCTGGTGATCAACCAGCTACCGCTGGCGGTGTCGCGGTATGTCTTCGCTCTCCAGACACCACATGTGTCGCTGGTCGTGGAGAACCTTGCCGACTTCATCAGCGCCACAATCGTGGGCACCCTCCTCGCGACGGTGTTCCGTTGGTGGGCAATGCGCAAGTTCGTGTTCCCGGATCCTGTGACGCCTCAACAGGAGTGTGACGAACCGGTGCTGGAAGCCGGACGCTGACGTCGTCGCCGCAAGCGGCATCGGGGCCGGGGTCGCGGGATTCAGTATCGCCTGGCTGTACGACGCGATGAATTCCGTGGCCGGCCCGGGTCAGTACCGGTGGACACGGGAGCACCCCCGTGCCGTGAATCGAGGAGGCGCGGTCCACATGATCGTCATCGAGGCAGGCCGACTACGCCACGGGAACTGCTCACTTCCCGTCGGACCGGGGACCGGCGGGGCAGCCGACCGGAAGTTACCCTGCAGGGCAGGTGATCCCGATCTGTGGTTCGCCGAGTCGCCGGCCGATCTCGAACGTGCCAAGGGGCTGTGTGGGGGATGCGCTGTCCGTTCCCGCTGTCTGAGCGACGCGCTCGATCGCGCCGAGCCGTGGGGTGTGTGGGGTGGTGAGATCCTTCGACAGGGGGTTGTCGTCGCCCGCAAGCGGTCCCGAGGTCGACCGCGCAGGAACACGGTGTTCGGATGCAGCCGAGTCGGAAGGTCGGGTGTCGCTCACTGCGGTGGCGACTCGGGACCGAGCGGCATCGTGTCGGCGTCCCCGTCCCGAACGGCTCGGCGGTAGCGGTCGAGGTACTCGTCTTCGAGTTCCCGCGCGGCGGATTGTCCCTCCCATCGGGCCGGCACGGGAACGCCGTCGTGGGTGCAGCGGGTGCGCCGCCCGGCATCCAGGCCGGGCAGGGTGCCGCGAAACTCGCACCGGTCGAACGTGGTCAGCGGCGAGACGGTGACCCCGTCGAACGTGCAGTCGACGAATCGTCCGCCGATGAGCGTGGCGTCGGTGAGGTCGGCCGCGTCGAGGGTGCATCGCTCGAACACGGTGTTCTCGCCGAGGGTGAGCTTCCGGAGCGACGCTCCGGTGAAGTCGCAGTCGACCAGTCGACGCCCGATCCGCGACTTCGAGAGGCGGGCCGAGCGGAAGCTGCATCGCTCGAACAGTCGGTCCAGCAGGCTGTCCGACGCCGAGAGCCTGTCGAAGCAACTGTCTCGGACCTCCGTCTCGAAGACGTGCAACCGTCCCCGGGCGTGACTGAGATCGAGACGCTCCACGGACAGGTACCTGATGGACAGATCGTCCGCGGTCCGCGGCGTCAGGCCACGCAGGTCCAGCAGGCCCTGCGGTGTGGTGCCCTGTGGTGACGCGATCAGGTGCGGACCCCGGACGATCCGGGCCTGCAACTCCAGTTGACGCCGCACGTCGGCCAGTTGATCCGGGTCCCACCGGCGGCGAAGCATCGCAGCGCTTTCGCCTGCACTCCTGCGCGTCGTCACGCGCCCACTATAGGAGTCGGGGCGGGATCTAGCGGTAGGCGCCGGGCGTCGATCCGGTCCAGCGTTTGAACGCGCGGCGGAAGGCGCTGGGCTCCGAGAAGCCGAGGCGGGTCGAGAGTTCGTCGACGGGTTCGCCGCGTCGCAGCGCGGCGATGGCGGCGTCGCGCAGCACTTCCTCGCGAAGGGTGTTGAGCGAGGTGCCCTCCTGGCGCAGCAACCGGCGCAGGTGCGGCACGCTGATGGAGAGCATTTCCGCGATCTCCTCAGCTGTGCACGTCCGCCCGCGCACACCCATCTCCAGGACCCGACGGACCTGTGCGGACGCGGTGCTGTCGTAGTCACGTGCGGAGAGAAGGAGATTCGGCGACTCGCGCAGGTACTCGGCGAGGCTCTGCTCGTCCTGGATGAGCGGCGCGCGCAGGATCGCGTTGTCGAACTCGAGTGAGGCCACGCTCGCGTCGAACGTGACGGGGACACCGAAGATGGTGTCGTAGTGCTTCGCGAACTGAGCCTCGGGCTGCGGGTAGGGGATGAGCACGGACCGCAGCTTGACGCGCCGGCCCACCAGCCAGGCCGCGAACCGGTGCAGCAGGATCAGTTCGAAGTCCGTGACCAGCCGGAAGGCCTCGTCGGCGAACTCGGGGGAGACGGCGCCGTCGCGGACCTCGACGCGCACCTCGAGGCGGGTGGACTCGTCGCCGGGGACGAGGGTGAGCGGCGGCACCGGCAGCGCCCGTGTCACGTCGGCCATCCGTTCGAGGGCACTACCGAGATCGGGTCGGTGGATCAGCGACAGGCAGATCAGTCGGAACGTCCCGCGCGGCACCGGCGACGCGCCGATACCGAACAGTTCGTCGTCGGTGAGCTGCCACGTGGCCTGGGTGAACGCCGTGACCTGCTCCGGTGTCAGTCGGGTGCGGGGATCCTCGAGCGAGGCCACGTCGATCCCCGACGCCTCGAGCGTGGCGGCTAGGTCGGCCCCGGCCGATTCGGCGAGATGCAGCGCACGACGGAGGAAGTCTGCCGGGATCGTCGCCAGACTCACCGCGGCACCTCGAGCCGGCGCAGGCGCGACACCGCCTCCGACAGCACGTCCTCGCGCTTGCAGAACGCGAAGCGCACCAAGTGATTCCACTGATCGGGGCGGTCGGTGAACACACTGATCGGCACCGCCGCGACCCCCACCCGCTGCGGCAGCGTCCGGCAGAACTCGACGCCGTCGCGGGTACCGAACGCGCTGATGTCGGCGCACAGGAAGTACGTGCCGCCGCCCGAATAGACGTCGAATCCGGTGTCCCGCAGCGCCGTCGCGAGCAGATCGCGTTTGCGCTGCAGTTCGTCGCGCATGGACCGCACCCATGCCTGCTCGTGCTCGAGCGCGTACGCGACGGCGGGCTGGAACGGGCCGCCGGCCACGAACGACATGAACTGCTTGGCGGCGCGGACGGCGTCGATCAGTTCCGCGGGCCCGAGCGCCCAGCCGGTCTTCCAGCCGGTGACGTTGAACGTCTTCGCGGCGCTCGACACGGTGACGGTGCGCTCGTACATCCCCGGCAGCGACGCCATCGGGGTGTGCGTGCGGCCGTCGAAGACCAGGTGTTCGTACACCTCGTCGCTGAGGACCAACAGGTCGTGCTCGCACGCCAGTTCGGCGACCGCGATCAGCTCGGCCTCGGTGAGCACCGTCCCGGTGGGGTTGTGTGGCGAATTGACCACCAGCATCCGGGTGTTCGGGGTGATCGCGGCCCGCAGGGCGTCGAGGTCGAGGGCGAAGCTGTCGCCGTCCCGCACCATCGGTACGGCCCGGCGGACCGCCCCGGCCAGCGCGACGGCGGCGGCGTACGAGTCGTAGTACGGCTCGATCAGCACCACCTCCTCGCCAGGCTCGACGAGCCCGAGGATCGCGGCACTGATCGCCTCGGTGGCGCCGACGGTGACCAGGACCTCGGAGTTGGGCTCGTGCGAGATGCCGTACCGGACGGCGCGGTCGGCGACGATGGCCTGCCGCAGCACCGGCATGCCCGGACCCGGCGGGTACTGGTTGAGGCCGTCCGCGATGGCACGGCGCGCCGTCTCGAGCATCGCCGTCGGGCCGTCGGTGTCCGGGTAGCCCTGGCCCAGGTTGATCGCGTCGTGCTCGGTGGCCAGCGCTGTCATCTCGGCGAAGATGGTGGACGCGAACGGTTGCAGTCGCGAGACGGTGCGGGAACGTGGCGCTGCGGGCATTTGTCCAGCGTAGCGGCGTGGACGTCGTCGAACGAACTCGGTGTGTCACGTTCTCGGGTGCTGCATCGTCCTAGGGGTGGACGGGCGCGCACCGGCGCCCGACGACGGTCGAGACGACGGAGGAGATCATGCCTCGTATTGCCCCTGTGTCCCCGCAGGAAGCCGGCCCCCTGATCAAGGCCGCGTACAAGTACGTGGGTCGCCGGTACGGCGAGGTGCCTGAGCCCTTCGCGGTGGTCGCCAACCATCGCAAGCTGTTCGCGGTGTCGGCCGCTCACGAGATGGGCGCCCAGAAGGCCTCGACCGTGCTGCCGCCCAATGTCCGCGACATCGCGGTGTACCGGGTGGCATGGACCGTCGGCTGCTCGTGGTGCATCGACTTCGGCACGATGCTCCAGAGGTTCGAGGGACTGGACGTGGAGCGCCTGCAGCACATCGCAGACTATGCGGACTCGCCCCTGTACACCGAGGACGAGCGGATCGCGATCGCGTACGCCGACGCCATGACCGAGACTCCCACGACCGCGACCGACGAGCAGGTGGCCGAGCTCGAACGGCGGTTCGGACGCGACGGCGTCGTGGAGCTGACCTACCAGATCGGGCTCGAGAACATGCGGTCGCGGATGTACTCGGCGCTCGGCATCCACGACCAGGGGTTCGACTCCGGCGATGCGTGCCGGGTGCCCTGGGCGACGGATCAGGGGACGGCGGATCGGGAACGGAAAGCCTGATCCCGCGCAACTTCTCGCGGTTCGCGATGTCGTACGCGGACCGCACCTTGCCGTCGCCGGCCGTGAACGCGGTGACCAGCCCCGGAGAACCGGGGTGGACGTCGTCGCCGGGGGAGCCGTGGCCGAGGACCCCGGTTGGTCGTCGACCGATACGGGTGCAGCGCGGCGACGACCGCGTCGAGGTCGCCGGCCGCCATCGCGGAGAGCAGTCGGGTGACGACCTCCGCGTGCGCGGCATCGGGGACCGGCGGCGGTGCGGCGGCGACCGCGCGCCGGGCGCGGGACGCGAGCTGCCGAGCGGACGGAACGTTCACCGACAGCACGCCCGCGATCTCGTCGAACGGCACCGCGAAGCCGTCGTGCAGGACGAACGCCACCCGCTGGGCGGGGGAGAGGGCGTCCAGCACGACCATCGCCGCCATACGGTTTGCTTCTTGCCGGACAACCGATTCCAGTGGATCCGGCGTGTTCGACGGCGTCAGGTCGGTGCCGATCGGCTCGGGCGGCCACTGTCCGACGTACCGTTCGCGGCGCGCCGTCGCCGAGTGGAGGCGGTCCAGGCAGATTCGGTCGACGACGGTGGTCAGCCACGCGCGCAGGTCGCGGATGGCCGCGGTGTCGGCAGCGGCCAGTCGCAGCCAGGCGTCCTGCACGGCGTCCTCGGCGTCGCTCACGCTGCCGGTGAGGCGGTACGCCGCGGACAGCAGGTGGCTGCGGTGCGACTCGAACGACTCCGCGAGTGGCGCGACGCTCATGCCGTGATCCTACGTCCGCCCCCGTGTTGGACAAATGTCCACTTTGTAAGCCCGATCACATTAATGTGAACATCGGTAACGGCTACCGCTAGCGTGTTGTCCGGGTAACAGCAGGGCGGTTCCGGTGATCTCGCCGACATGCTTTGAGTGGTGAGTGGTGGAGGGCCGTCGACGTTGAACACGGTGTCGAAGCTGGCCAGGTGGCAGCTGAGCGCGTTCGTGGTGCTCGCGATCCTGAGCGTGATCTTCGTGGGCGGACGCTATGTTCGGCTCGACAACCTGATGGGTTTCGGGCAGTACTCCGTCTACGTGGACCTGCCGTCGTCGGGTGGCATCTTCACCAACGCCGAGGTGACGTACCGGGGTGTGCCGGTGGGCCGGGTCGGCGACCTCACGCTCACTGCCGACGGGGTCCGGGTGGAACTGCACCTCGACAACGACGGGCCGGACGTGCCCGCGTCCGCGGCGGCGGTGGTCGCCAACCGGTCGGCGATCGGTGAGCAGTACGTGGATCTGCGGCCCGACCGAGACTCCGGGCCGTACCTGCGGGACGGGTCGGTGATCGACGTCGACGACGCCGCAGTCCCGATCCCGGTCGAGGACCTCATCGCATCGGTCGACTCGCTCGCGCGATCAGTCCCGACCGACAGCCTGCACGCCGTCGCGACCGAACTCGGGAAGGCGTTCGACGGCCAGGGCGACAACCTGCGGACCGTCGTCGACTCGCTGGCCGACTTCACCCGCGAGGCCTCCGCCGCGTTGCCGCAGACCCTCGACCTCGTCTCCGACGGTCGCACCGTGCTCGACAGCCAGGCGGACCAGGCGTCGTCGATCCGTTCGTTCAGCTCCGACCTCGACGCGCTCACCGCGCAGTTGCGCTCGAGCGACCCGGACGTGCGCCGGCTGATCGGCACCGGCGCCGCCACCAGTGAGCAGGTGGGGGCGCTGGTCCGCGACAGCGGCGCCGACCTCACCGAGGTGCTGTCGAACACCCGGCAGATCGTCTCGCTCGCGCCGGGGCGCGAGGCCTACCTGCGGACCGCGCTGCAGTTGCTGCCGGCGCTGCCGGTGGCGGCGCGTGCCGTGGCGCCGGGTGACGGCACCATCCACTTCGGCCTCGTTCTCGAGACCAACAACCCGCCGGCGTGCACCCTCGGCTACGAGAGCACCCACGAGACGCTCGCCGAGATGAAGCGTCGTGACCCGGACTTCGACGACACCCGCGACGACTTCCCGTTCTCCTCCGATGTCCGGTGCCTCGTCCCGCAGGGCAGCGTCACCGGTGTGCGCAATGCCGAGCGTGCGGTCCTCGCCGACCCGACGGTGTCGCAGCCGTGGGACGCGAAGCCCAAGCAGGCCCCGGATGCGTTGAACCTCAACCCGATTGCGTCCGCGCTCGCGACCCTCATGGGCATCGCTCCGCCGCGCTGACGACCCTATCCGTGAACGGGACACAGTGGGAAATGCGGAACCGACCTGCGAAATCCGCCGATGTGCGAGAGACTGAGGTGACCCCCTAGTAGGAGGTCACCTCGTATGGAACTCCGATCGAACGGGTCTCTACCCGATGAAATTCGTCCAGCCTTGTTGCAGGACTTCGATCTTCGGAGGTCGAACCCGATTCCGGCCGTGCTGTGGTGGGTCGTTCTGATGCTGATGGTTGCCGCGGTGCCGGCTGTCGCGACGGTTCTGCTGGTGGGTTCGGTGACCCTCGCAATGACAATGGCTCTCGTTACCGTCGGCGGCGTCGGCCTTGCGGCGCTGATGATCTGACGACGTCACCACCCGGATTGGACTGGGGCGAATCCCATCAGTGCAATTCGGTCGCTAGTTCGGCCGAGGCCGTTGCAACCAATTGGTTGTTCGATGCCGGGAGCATGGCGCTCACAGTGCGATCGAGTCGAGTCCGTCCGCCTCTATGCCGATGGAGGCTCGATCCAAGGTCGCGTCGAGGATGCGGAAGAGTCGCTCGGCGTCACCCGCCGGCCAATTGTCCGGAAGTAGCGGAATGGGTAGTAGGGGATCGGTCCGCGTGATGGAGAGCCACTCCGCCTGTAGTCGCACCCGCGTGGCGAAGGCATGTTCACGGGTCGGTCCCGAGGTGTCCTGGTTCTGCCACCGTGACGTGAATCCGGTGTAACGGGCGGCGATCTCGTCGAGGTCGAATGCCGAGGTCACCAGCGCTTCGTCGGTCGTGGGCGGGATGACCCGGCCGACCAGCACCGTGAGGTCGACATCGGCGAACTCCGGGCCGAGGATCGTGGCTACCTCGTGCCGGCGGGGTGCCACCCAGAGTCCCGAGGCGGTGTTCCCGAAACCGGCCCAACTCAATCGTGAGCGGGCCCGGTGGCGCAGATGGCGCGAATCCTCGGGCACCGACAGTGCGACCGTCGTCCACAGGCCGTCCCAGTCCGCGTCCCCTACGCCGCGCCACACCTTCTTCGATCCGTCCTCGAGCACGGATGTCCCGTGCTCGGTCAGGGCGTAGTAGGTCTTGCGGCCCAACTTGTGTCGCTCCAGCAGCCGTCGATCCGTCATCCGGGCGAGTAGTGACCGAGTGGCCGACTGGCCGACGTCGAGCCAGCCGAACACCTCGACAATGGACGCGCCACTGATGGCGATCGGCTTCCAGAGCAGGTGCATTCCCAGGAACGCGAGCAGGAGCGACTGGGGGGTGGCGTCGACCCTGTCGATGGGCTCTGCAGTGGGGTTATACCGCATGCGTGGAGTGTAGTTGTCGCGCCCGGAGGGTGTCCCGCCAAGTCAATTACAACTCATGTCATTGACGCTACGTAATGAAAGTGCATAGTATTCGGCGCGTCAGTGAGTGAGGTGGATCACGGTTGAGTCCGGATTCGCCGTCCGTCCAGACCACTCCCCAGTGAGGTTTCCCCATGGATCAGAGTCATCCCGAGGCGGCAAAGGACCCGACGATGCTCAAGCGCGCCGCCGCGTCGAGCTTCCTCGGAAGTGTCATCGAGTACTTCGACTTCTTCGTCTATGCCACCTGCGCTGCGGTGGTCTTCAAGGACGTGTTCTTCTCCAACATGGCCCCGCTCGTCGGCACGCTGGCGAGCCTGGCCACCTTCGCCGCCGGCTATCTGGCTCGACCGCTCGGCGGCATCGTCTTCGGGCACTTCGGCGACAGGCTCGGCCGCAAGAAGATGCTCGTGATGACGATGTCGATCATGGGCATCGCGAGTGCACTGATCGGTGTGCTCCCGACGTACGCCACCGCCGGTGTCATCGCCCCGATCCTCCTGGTGCTCCTGCGTGTGGTCCAGGGCATCGCGCTCGGCGGCGAGTGGGGCGGCGCAGTCCTCATGTCGGCCGAGCACGCGGACTCGCGCCGCGGATTCTGGGCCAGCTTCACCAACGCCGGCGCGCCGACCGGCACCCTCACCTCCACGATCGTCATCACCTCCACGATCGCCATCGTGGGCAACGACGCCTTCGTCGAGTGGGGTTGGCGCCTACCGTTCCTGTTCAGCCTCCTGCTGCTGGTCATCGGTCTGGTCGTCCGCGCCAAGGTCGACGAGTCGCCCGAATTCGTTGCCGCCCGTGAGCGCACGCCGACCGCCGGTGTCCCGCTGCTGCGGGTGTTCAAGGATCAGCCCAAGACGCTGCTGCTCTCGGTCGGCGTCGGTCTCGGGGCCTTCGTGTTCCAGGGCGCGTTGACCACCTACTCGATCGCGTTCGGCGTGCAGTCCGGGGTCCCGCGCCAGGAGATCCTCAACGCGCTCACCATCTCGTCGTTCCTGTCGATCTTCGGCATCATCGGGTGGTCGGCCCTCTCCGACAAGATCGGCAGGCTGCCGATGGTCGTCGCCGGCTCCGTCGGCATCATCGCGTGGGGATTCGCGTTGTTCCCCCTGATCGGATCGAAGAGCTTCCCGCTCATCGTGCTCGCGATGGTGGTCGGCCAGGCGATCGTCCACCCGATGGTCTACGGCCCGCTCGCCGGCCTCTACACCGAGCTCTTCAGCACCGAGTACCGCTACACCGGCGCCTCGCTCGGGTACCAGCTCGCGGGTCTCGGTGCGGGCATCTCCCCGGTCCTGTTCGCCGAGATCATGCGCTCGAACGGCGGCACCAGCACCGTCGCGCTGTCCGTCGTCATCGCCGTGACCTCCGGGCTGAGCATCGTCTGTATCGCGAAGCTCGGCGAGACCAAGAATCGGCGGCTGTCGAAGGTCGGGGCCGACGAGGTCGTCGCCCCCGACTCGCGTCCCGCCGGCGCACCCGCGGCGGGGGTGGCGTGATGCGGGGCGGCTACCGTCCGGGCCTGGCCACACTGTCCGAGCGGCGGGCTCGGATGAGCGGTGACTCGGTGGCGCTGGTCTACCGGGACACCGAGCTCAGCTACCGCGAGGTCCACAACCGCGTCCTCGTCAGGGCCGCACAGCTCGCGCGGTGCGGGGTGGGACAGGGGGACCGGGTCGCCTATCTGGGTCCCAACCACCCGGCATTCGTCGAAACGATGCTCGCGGTGGTCCGGCTCGGGGCCGTCTTCCTTCCGCTCAACCACCGCCTCTCGGCTCCCGAGCTGGACTACCAGCTGACCGATGCCGGGGTCTCTGTGCTCCTCGTCGCCCCCGAGTCGCGGGCGACCGCGGATTCGCTAGGAGTCGACGGCGTCGTCGTCGAGGACGTGGTGTGGTCGACCGAATCGGTGGATACGCCCGGTGATCCGATCGGCGCCGCCGAGGTCGGCGGGCACGATCCCGCCTTCGTTCTGTACACCTCCGGCACGACGGGTCGTCCGAAGGGCGCGATCCTCACTCACGAGAACCTGTTGTGGAACAGCGTCAACCTGCTCCTCGACCTCGACGTCACGTCCGACGAGGTGGCGCTCGTGTCCGCCCCGTTGTTCCACGTCGCCGCCCTCGACCAGCTCGTCCTGACGGTGTTCCTCAAGGGCGGCACGAGCGTTATCACCCCGAAGTGGGACGTCGACGTCGCCCTCGACCTCATCGAACGTCACCGGATCACATGGATGTTCGGGGTCACAACGATGTTCGCGGACCTCGCACACTCGCCGCGCTGGGAGGACGCGGACCTGAGTTCCATCCGCAGCGTCATGTCGGGCGGGGCCCCGATTCCGGTGCACCTCATCGACACCTACCGCGCGAAGGGTGTCACCTTCTGCCAGGGTTACGGCCTCACCGAGACCGCGCCCGGCGCAACCTTCCTCGCTCCCGGGGACGCGGTCCGCAAGGCAGGTTCGGCGGGGCAGCAGGTGATGTTCGACGAGGTCAAGATCGTCGACGACATCGGCGAGGAATGCCCCCGAGGCACGGCAGGGGAGGTGATCATCCGGGGGCCGAACGTCACCCCCGGTTACTGGAACAATCCCGAGGCGACCGCGGCGGCCTTCACCGACGACTGCTGGTTCCACTCCGGCGACATCGCGTACATGGACGACGACGGGTTCGTCTTCGTCGTCGACCGCATGAAGGACATGTACATCTCGGGCGGTGAGAACGTCTACCCGGCCGAGGTCGAAAGCGTGCTGTTCCAGCACCCCGACGTTCTCGAGGCCGCGGTCGTCGGCGCCCCGGACGACCGTTGGGGCGAGGTGGGTCATGCCCACGTCGTCCGGCGGGAGGGCTCGGGTCTCGACCGGGACGCCCTCCTGGCCTTCGCGACCGAGCGACTGGCCCGGTACAAGGTTCCGAAACTGGTGTCGTTCGTTCCTGCCCTACCTCGCACCGGCTCCGGAAAGGTGCGCAAGCAAGACCTCCGCGCCGGCACCGCACTCGGCGCTCACTCCGATTCCGTACAACAGATCTGCACGATCAGCAAGGCGTTGAATTGATATGACCACCGCCATCTCCGAATCCCTCGTCTTCGACCAGCGCGGCGACATCGGCATCCTCACCCTGGACCGACCGCACAAGCGAAATGCCCTCGACGACAAGACCGTTCTCTCCCTCGGTGACTTCTTCCGGACGCCCCCCGAGGGCGTGCGTGCCATCGTCCTGACCTCGTCCGGCGATCACTTCTGCGCCGGCCTCGACCTCTCGGAGCTCTCGGACCGGGACGCCGTCGCCGGACTCCATCACTCCCGTATGTGGCACAAGTCGCTCGGCGAGATGGCGGGCGGCACGATCCCCGTGGTCGCGGTCCTGCGCGGTGCGGTCGTCGGTGGCGGACTCGAACTCGCCAGCGCCGCGCACATCCGAGTGGCGGAGCGAAGCGCGTTCTTCGCGCTGCCGGAAGGACAGCGCGGGCTGTTCGTGGGCGGCGGTGCCTCGGTGCGGGTTCCGCGGTTGATCGGCGTCGCCCGGATGCAGGACATGATGCTCACGGGTAGGGTCCTCACCGCAGAAGAGGGCGAACGTGTCGGCCTCGCAACCTATCTCGTCGACAACGGTGGTGGCGACAACCTGGCCCGCGAGCTCGCCGGGAAGATCGCCTCGAACTCTCCCGTCACCAACTACTCGGTGATGCACGCCCTTCCACGGATCGCCGAGGTCGGCCCGGACGAGGGGCTGATGATGGAGTCGCTCATGGCCGCCGTCGCGCAGTCCAGCCAGGAAGCCAAGCATCGGATGAACGAGTTCCTCACCGGCCGTGGGCCAAAGGTCCGCACCGCGGACGGAGGGGCGAACTGATGGCGGCGATCCTGCGGTCCGTGCCCGCAGACGCCCGGGACACCACGCGGGTCGGGGCCTTCATGGACTGGCTCGGAGCCGAGCGCGGTGTGCGGGTGGAGAACTGGGACGACCTCTACCGGTGGTCGGTCGAGGACGTCGAGGGATTCTGGGCGGCGATCTGGGACCATTTCGGCGTCGTCACCCACCGCCCGTACCGCCAGGTGCTCGAGGCCCGGGTGATGCCCGGCGCGCGGTGGTTTACCGGCGCACTCCTCAACTACACCGAGCACTCTCTCGGAACCGAAGTGGACCTGGACGCGGTCGCCGTCGTGGCCACGTCGCAGACCCGCGCCGACATCACGATGACCTTCGGTCAACTGCGCGACGAGGTCCGCCGCGTGCGGGCCGGCCTCGTCGACCTCGGGGTGGGCCGCGGCGACCGGGTCGCCGGCTACCTGCCCAACGCCCCCGAGGCGCTCGTCGCGTTCCTCGCCACGGTGAGCCTCGGCGCGATCTGGGCGGCATGCGCACCCGAGTTCGGCGCCCACAGCGTCGTGGACCGGTTCGGTCAGATCGGCCCCAAGGTGCTGTTCGTCGTCGGCGGCTACACGTACGGATCCAAGACCGTCGATCGTCGTGACGAGGTCGCCCACATCCGCGAGAATCTCCCGGGGGTCTCCACGGTGGTCTCGGTCGCCTACGGCGAGCACGTCGTCACCGACGACGTCGTGGCCTGGAACGACCTGGGGCGCGGTGAGGCCGGTGCACCGGGGGCGATGCCCGATGTCGAGCCGGTCCCGTTCGACCACCCGCTCGTGGTGCTGTTCTCGTCCGGCACCACCGGCAAGCCCAAGGCCATCGTGCACGGCCACGGCGGCATTCTGCTCGAGACCCTCAAGAACCACGCCCTCCACTTCGATCTCGGGCCTGGGGACACGTTCTCCTGGTTCAGCACCACGGCGTGGATGATGTGGAACTCCCTGGTCGGCGGACTGCTGGTGCGGTCGTCGATCGTCATGATCGACGGCAACCCCATGTACCCGGACTCGGGTCACCAGTGGCGGGTAGCCGCTGAGACCGGGGCGACGGTGATGGGCATGAGCCCGGGCGTGGTCATGGCGTGCCGACGCGAAGGTCTCGATCCCACAATCGAATTCGATCTCTCGGCTGTCCGGCAGTTCGGCGCCGCCGGCAGCCCGCTGCCGCGGGAGGGCTACGAGTGGATCTCCGACCGCTTCGGCCCCGGCGTGCTCCTCAACGTCGGCAGCGGCGGCACGGACGTGTGCACCGGCATCATCCAGGCCTCGCCGATGACCCCGGTCTACGCGGGCGAGATGTCCGGGCCGAGCCTCGGTTTCGCGGCGGCCGCGTACGACGGGGACGGCAACGAGGTGGTCGGTGAGCTCGGCGAACTCGTCATCACGCTGCCGGTGCCGTCGATGCCGGTGAAGTTCTGGGGCGACGACGACGGCTCCCGATACCGAAGCACATACTTCGACACCTATCCGGGGGCGTGGCGGCACGGCGACTGGATCCGCTTCGACCCGGAGGGCGGTGCAGTCATCACCGGCCGGTCCGATGCGACTCTCAACCGTGGTGGTGTCCGGCTCGGCACCGCCGAGTTCTACCGCGTGGTCGAGGAGCTGCCCGGCATCGCCGACTCCCTCGTCGTCCACCTCGAGGACGCCGACGGCGGGATGGGCCGCCTGGTCCTGTTCGTCGTGACCGACCCCGGCGTGGAGGTCGACGACGCGCTGAGGAGGACCGTCTCGACGACTCTGCGAACGGCGCTGTCGCCGCGGCACATCCCGGACGAGATCCATCCCGTCGCGGTGGTGCCGTACAACCGGACCGGGAAGAAGCTCGAGATCCCGGTCAAACGGATCCTTCTCGGGGCCTCGCCGGACAGCGTCGCGGCACCCGGTTCGCTGGCACAACCGGAAGCCCTCGACGCGTTCGTCGCGTGGAGCGTCACGGGAGCGATCGGATGAGCGCCCCGGCCGCGGCGCAGATCCGGACCGTCGCGGTGATCGGGACCGGCGTCATCGGCGCGGCGTGGGTGGCAGGCTTCCTCGCCGCCGGTCTCGACGTCGTCGCCACCGATCCGGCCGACGGAGCCGAGGCGCGGCTCCGGTCCTATCTCGACGAAACCAGCGATCTCGTCACCGAACTCACCGGATCCGCGGTGTCCGAGCGTGGTGATCTCCGGTTCGTCGCGACCGCCGCCGAGGCTGCGCGCGACGCCGATTTCGTCCAGGAGAACGGCCCCGAGAGACTGGACGCGAAGGGTGCGCTGCTCGCGGAGATCGACGCCGCGGCGCGCCCGGGCGTGATCATCGCGTCGTCGACGTCGGGTCTCGAGCCCAGCGCGCTGCAGGCCGCGTGTTCGGTCGATCCCGGCCGTGTGCTGGTGGGCCACCCGTTCAACCCCGCGCACATCATTCCGCTCGTCGAGGTGGTACCGGGCGGGGCCACGCTGCCCGAGACGGCGCAGGCGGCGCTCGACTTCTACCGCCTGGTCGGCAAGAAGCCGATCCTCGTCCGCGCCGAGATCCCCGGGCATGTCACCAACCGGTTGCAAGCCGCCCTCTGGCGCGAGGCCTACTCGCTGGTGGACCGCGGTGTGGTATCCGTCGCCGACATCGACACCGCCATCTCGAACGGGCCGGGACTGCGCTGGGCCATCCTCGGACCACTTACCGCACAGCACCTTTCCGGTGGGAAGGGCGGCCTGCGGCATCTGCTGGAACATCTGGGCCCACCAACCCAGAAGTGGATGGACGACCTCGGGACGCCGCAGCTCACCCCGGAACTCGCCGACAAACTCGTCGCCGGCATGGACGACGAGATGGCGGGGGTAGACCAGGCCGGCCTGGTCGCGGACCGCGACCGATTGCTGGTCGACATCATGCGACTCAAACGCGCCGGCCGAAACCTCCCCTGACAGTTCCCACCCGATCCACAGAGGAATAACGATGTACTCTCCCGCAATCGATCTCGACGCCATCACCGCCATCGACGTGCACACCCACGTCGAAGCGGACGGTGCGCACCACTGCTCGCTCGACCAGGAACTGCTCGACGCCTCGGCCAAGTACTTCAAGCCCGGGGTCAACCGCACGCCCACCGTCGACGACCTCGCCGAGTACTACCGCGAGCGCAACATGGCCGCCGTGGTGTTCACCGTCGACGCGCGCACCGCACTCGGCGGGCACCCGCCGGTCTCCAGTGAGGAGATCGCGGCGAAGGCCGCCGAGCACCCCGACGTCCTGATCCCCTTCGGATCCGTGGACCCGCACGACGTCGGCACTGCCGTCGCCCGGATCACGACCCTGGCGAGGGACTACGGCGTTCGGGGCATGAAGTTCCACCCCAGCCTGCAGGGATTTCTGCCCAACGACCCGATCTACTACCCGATCTACGAGGCGTGCGCCGAGCACGGGCTCGTGACGCTCTTCCATACCGGGCAGACCGGGATCGGTGCCGGTCTGCCGGGTGGCCGCGGCATCAAACTGCGGTACTCGGACCCGATGCTGCTCGACGACGTCGCAGCCGACTTCCCGACGCTGACGATGATCCTCGCCCACCCCTCGGTCCCGTGGGTCGACTCCTCGATCTCCATGGCCACCCACAAGGCGAACGTGTACGTCGACCTGTCGGGTTGGTCGCCGAAGTACTTCCCGCCGCAGCTCGTTCGCAACATCAACTCGCTGCTCAAGCACAAGGCGCTCTTCGGATCCGACTATCCGGTGCTGACGCCGGATCGGTGGATGGCTGACTTCGCGGAACTGGGCATCAAGGACGACGTCATGCCCCTGGTGATGAAGGAGAACGCTATCCGGGTGCTCGGACTCGACCGACCCACGGGGCGGTGAGGCAGCGGTGAGGACGAGCGCCGAGGCCGAATGGCTCCTCGACGACGAGCACCGGGACCTCCGGGAGATGGCCGCCGAGGTAGCGAATCGTCAGGTGGCGCCGCACGCCGCCGCGGTAGACGAGTCGGGAGAGTTCCCGGAGCGGTCACTGGCGGCGGTGACCGCGAGCGGGTTGCACGCGATCGGCATCCCCGAGGCGTACGGCGGGCAGGGCGGAGACCACCTCGCCTCCGCGATCGTCGCCGAGGAGATCGCCCGCGCGTGCGCAACTACGCAGCAGGTCGCCGGCGGCAACGAACTCTTCGCCATCCCGCTCCTGCTCGCGGGCTCGGAGGAGCTCAAGGCCCGGTACCTGCCGAGGATCGCGTCCGGTGAGCATCTCGGGGCCTTCGCGCTCAGCGAGCCCGAGGCCGGCAGCGACATCGCGAGCATGAAGGTCCGGGCCAGGCAGACGGACGGCGGCTGGCTGCTGAAGGGAACGAAGCGGTGGATCACCAACGCGGGTCGTGCCGACGTCTACGTCGTGTTCGCCTCGACCGACCCGGCCGCCGGCGCCAAGGGGATCTCTGCGTTCGTGGTGGAGGCCGCGGATGAGGGGATCGTGTTCGGGGCGCCGGAGCGGAAGATGGGCCTGAAGGGATCTCCGACCCGGGAGGTCACATTCGAGGACGTGTTCGTTCCCGGCGACCGCATGGTCGGCGAGCCCGGCCGTGGCATGCGCATCGCCCTCGGGACGCTGGACCGGACCCGGACGGCCGTGGCGGCGCAGGCAGTCGGTATCGCACAGGGCGCCCTGGACGCCGCGGTGTCCTATGCGGCCGAACGTGAACAGTTCGGTTCCCCGATCTCCGAGTTCCAGGGCATCCAGTTCATGGCGGCCGACATGGAGACGAAGGTGCGGGCGTCCCGGCTGCTCACGTGGGCCGCCGCGATCGCCTGCGACCGTGGACACCGGGAGATCGGGTCGGCGGGCGCGATGGCCAAGTGCTTCGCCTCCGACACCGCCATGGCGGTGACCACCGACGCTGTTCAAATCCTCGGTGGCGCAGGGTATGTCAAGGACTTTCCGGTGGAGCGAATGATGCGCGACGCGAAGATCACCCAGATCTACGAGGGAACCAATCAGATCCAGCGGATCGTCATCGCCCGCCACCTCTTCCACGGACGAGCTCGATAGCACACAGAATGGAGCAACCAATGTCAGGTACGGCGCAGCATGCACCATCGGTCGTCGCCAAGGCGGCCGTCGCCTTCTCGGTCGCGGCCTTCACGCTCACCGCCTGTGGCGGCGCGAACGCATCCGAGCCCGAGTCGATCTCGCTGTCCGCGCCCGCGGGACCGGCCGGGACGACCTTCTGGGACGTCGGGGAGCAGCCGCCCGCCGACGCGAAGCCGGGCGATGTTCACTCGGTCCAGCCCCGGTCCGACGCTCCGGAGGGAAGCCAGGGCTGGAACATCGTCTACGTCTCCGAAATCCAGCCCGGAGTCCGGAAGTACGTATCCGGGGAGATCTACGTTCCGCTGTCCAAGGGCGACGGTCCCCGCGACATGGTGCTGTGGAACCACGAGACCACCGGGCTGGCCGACAACTGTGCCCCGTCCAGACGGAGCCTGGGGGAGGGGGATCAGTCCCGCGTTCCGGCGATCGGCGAACTTCTCGACCAGGGATATGTGGTCGCCATGAGTGACTATCCGGGACAAGCTCTTCCGGGGCCGTCCTACTACATGGCCGGTGAGGTCAACGCCCGGGCTTCTCTCGACGTCCTGCGCGCTGTGCACAACCTCCCCGAGATCGACGCCTCGAACCGGTTCGTCGAATACGGCTGGTCGCAGGGCGGACAGACGACGATGCACGTCGAATCGATCCTGGATTCGTACGCCCCCGAATTCGACGGTGTGGGAGCTGGATTGATCGCGCCGGCGGTCCGCATCCGTGAACTGACCCTCAACTCGATGCAGAGTCCGGAGTTGGCGGGCTACGTCATCTCCACCCTGCCGGGCATCAAGGCGGCCTACCCGGATCTGCGTTACGGCGATTTCCTCACGGCCCCGGCGATGGAGCAGCTTCCGGTGCTCAGCGACGGCTGCTTCGACATCTGGAGCAGCGCTGCATCTTTGCGTGACGCGTACCAGCCGGGCGCGATGTCGCCGGACGGTAGTTGGTGGAAGGCCTTCACCGCCGTCGACGACTTCCGGCCCGCAGGGTCCATGCCGTTCGTCATCTATCAGGGATCGGACGACACGACCACCCCCGTTGCACTGACGTCACGCGAGCAGGAGGGACTGTGCCGCACCGGAACCGAGTCCGACTACCGCGAGTTCCCCGGACTCGACCACGAGTCCGTCGTTCCCGAGGCGGCGAAGCAGTTCCCCGCATGGGCCGCAGACCGGTTCGCCGGGAAGGCCGCACCGAGCAACTGCCCGCAGCCGTGATCGCCGGTCCCGGACCCGGTTACTGACGCCCGGTCCGCCCCGTGCCTCTCGGGGGCGGGTCGGACCGGGCTATCCGCGCAGTTCGTTCGGCAGCTCTGCCGGATCGACCAGGACGAACTGGTTGCTCGACCCGCGCACCTTCTCCGACATCGAGATGTTCTTGCGCAGCAGATTCCACTCCACATCGTCGATGCGGGCGGTGGCCTGCGTGAGCACCTTGCTGTCGCGGGTGCCCCAGGCGATCGGCATGAAACTCACCATCTGCCACGTGTCGCCGTTGCCCCGCGAGCTGCGGTCGCCCAGCACCGACACCGACGGGATCTTCTTGCCCACGGTCCAGCCCCGGCCGGGCAGGGCGCGGACGGTGCGGGTCGCGAGCGCGTAGTGCGGTTCGGTGGCGTCGGGCTTGGCGATGTCGAGCAACGAGAGCAGCGTGTACCCGCGGGGGTGGATCTCCGACACCACGGCCGGCACCAGGTTGCCCTTGGCGTACAGCTCGTCGATGCTGCCGACCTTGCGCGGCGTCCACACCACCATCCACAGCGACGTCACCGCGCACACCGCGAGGACGGCGCCGAGGATGTACGACCACGGCTGGCCCAGGACGAACAGTCCGGCGGCGCCGGCGCCGAGGGCGACCGCCATCACCGCGGCCGACCACTGCAGCCGCCGGAGATCTGCGAGGGTCTCGTTGACGGACTTGGCGTGAAGCTTGTCGACGGGGAACTCGAAGCGTCGCACGGGGGTGAAGTCCTATCCGATGGTCGGGCCGAGCAGGTCGTCGGCGTCCGTGATGCGGTACGCGTAGCCCTGTTCGGCGAGGAAGCGTTGGCGGTGGGCGGCGTACTCGGCGTCGAGTGTGTCCCGAGCGACCACCGAGTAGAAGTGTGCCTGACCGCCGTCGTGCTTCGGCCGCAGGAGTCGGCCCAGCCGCTGCGCCTCCTCCTGCCGGGAGCCGAACGTGCCCGACACCTGCACCGCCACCGACGCCTCCGGCAGGTCGATGGAGAAGTTCGCGACCTTGCTGACCACGAGGGTCTGGATCTCGCCAGCACGGAACTTGTCGAAGAGGAGCTCGCGTTCCTTGTTTCGCGTGGAACCCTGGATGACCGGGGCGTCGAGTTCCTCGCCCAGCTCCTCGAGCTGGTCCAGGTAGGCGCCGATCACCAGGGTCGGCGCACCCGGGTGCCGGTCCAGGATCGACTTCACGACGGCGTGCTTGGTCCGGGCCGTCGAGCACAGCTTGTAGCGCTCCTCCGGCTCGGCCGTCGCGTACGCCATGCGTTCGGCGTCGGTGAGCGTGACCCGCACCTCGATGCAGTCGGCGGGCGCGATCCACCCCTGCGCCTCGATGTCCTTCCACGGCGCGTCGTACCGCTTGGGGCCGATGAGGGAGAACACGTCGCCCTCGCGGCCGTCCTCGCGGACCAGTGTCGCGGTGAGGCCGAGGCGTCGACGCGACTGTAGGTCGGCGGTCATCCGGAACACCGGGGCGGGCAGCAGGTGCACCTCGTCGTAGATCACCAGGCCCCAGTCGCGGGAGTCGAACAGCTCGAGGTGCTTGTACTCGCCCTTCGACTTGCGGGTGATCACCTGGTAGGTCGCGATGGTGACCGGGCGGATCTCCTTTTTCTCGCCCGAGTACTCGCCGATCTCCTCCTCGGTGAGCGACGTGCGCGCGATCAGCTCGCGCTTCCACTGCCGGCCCGCGACAGTGTTGGTGACCAGGATCAGCGTCGTCGCCTTGGCCTTGGCCATCGCCGCCGCGCCCACCATGGTCTTGCCGGCGCCGCAGGGGAGCACGACGACGCCGGAGCCGCCGGCCCAGAACGAGTCGGCCGCCATCTCCTGGTAGTCGCGCAGGTGCCAGTGCCCCTCCTCGAACGCGAGGTCGATGGGGTGGGCCTCGCCGTCGACGTACCCGGCGAGGTCCTCGGCGGGCCAGCCGATCTTGAGCAGCATCTGCTTGAGGTGCCCGCGCTCGCTGGGATGCACGATCACGGTGTCGTCGTCGACCATGGCGCCGAGCATCGGGGCGATCTTCTTGTGCCTCATCACCTCGGTGAGCACCGCCCGGTCCAGGCTGATCAGCGTCAGCCCGTGCACGGGACTCTTCACCAGTTGCAGGCGGCCGTACCGGGCCATGGTGTCGACGATGTCGACCAGCAGCGGCTGCGGCACCGCGAAGCGGGAATAGCTGACGAGGGCGTCCACCACCTGCTCGGCGTCGTGCCCGGCGGCGCGGGCATTCCACAGCGCGAGCGGGGTGATCCGGTAGGTGTGGACGTGCTCGGGGGCGCGCTCGAGTTCGGCAAACGGGGCGATCGCCTGCCGGGCGTCGTTCGCGCGCTCGTGATCGACCTCGAGCAGCAGTGTCTTGTCGGACTGGACGATCAGCGGGCCGTCGGTCACGTGCGCCTCCTAGCAACGGTAACCAGACCATTGTCCAGACGGCGGCGCTGTCCCGCCATACGGCGGTGCCTCGGCGGCCGCGGATCGTGAAGGATTTCCGTCGGCGGCCGCCGGAAATCCTTCACGATCGGATCAGCGTCCGGCGGTGAGGGATTTCTTGGTCTCCATCACCTGGACGAGTGCCTCGGAAATTCCGGCGCGATATCCGACGTCCCGTTCGCTGTGCACGGCGGTGGTGTCGAGCTCGTTTTCCAGTCGCGCCTGAATTTTGTCCAGGGCGAGCAGGGTCCGCTTCACGATAGGGGTCCTTCACTTTTTTTCGTGCGTCGGCGGGAAAGGAAATCCGGAATGCTGGGCGCGCTCGTCGAGAACGAAAAGTTTCGCCGACGCGATGCCGGACCGGAAGCCGTCGGCGCGGGGTTGCGGCAGGGTGCTGTCGCCGAGCAGATGGTCCAGTTTCCGGTGCAGGTGGTCCAGCACACCCGGTGCGTCACGCGCCGGTGCCTCGCGGGTCATGGCGAGGTCCGTCAGTGGCGCTTACGCTTTTTGATCAACTCACCGGCATCAACAGCGCGCTCGCGCTTTTCCGCCCGCTTTTCCTTGATCGACTGACTTGGTTTCTTCAGATTTTTGCCAGGTTTCTTGTCGGCCATTGTCGCTCCTAATTCGAAGTGGCAATCACTCGATCGAGACCATACGTCATTTCCAGGAAAATGCCAGTCGTGCAGTTCGGGGCGTTTTCCGGGGCGGGAGAAAGTCAGTCGACGAGCGCGACGGAGGTGATGCGGTGCAGTGTGAAGCGACGCATCTCACCGGTCGCCGGGTCGAGCGCGTCGAGCTGACCGCCGCCGACGCTGACCGGTTCCACGATGCGCTGCGACGCGATGCCCTGCGCGTCGACGTAACCGATCGACACGCTGCGCCGGACCTGCGCGGCGGTCTGCAGCAGCGTCATCGTCGCTGCGCTGGACGCGCGCGTGCCGTCGCTGCGCAGTCCGGCACCGGTGGACGCGGCGGCGCGGTCACCGGCGCGGAGCGAGCGGACCAGCGTCGCGAGCTGCTCGTCGGTGGGGACGGCCGGAGTGCGCAGCCGCGGCACCCGGGCCGCCGGCACGCGGGCCCCGCGAGGGCGCAGGTCGACGATCGCGCCGGACGAGTCCTCGCCGGCCGGGGCGAACCCGACCGCACGCAGCTCGGTGAGGACCTCCTTGAGCGGGGCCTGCGAGATGACGACGGTGGGAGCCAGGGCCCGCAGCGCCAGCTGCTCGGCCACGGGGGAGGCCAGGACCTCCGCGAGCAGCGCCGGGTCCTCGCAGCGGATGAACGACGACGCGACCCCGGCCCGCAGCCGGCCGTGGCGGCGGGCGACGTCGTCGATGAGGTAGCTCAGCGACTGCGGCACCGGCGTCTTGGAGCGGGTCGAGAACAGCGTCTGCAGCTCGGACGCTGAGAGCCCGGCATCGAGCGCGCGCCGGATGCTGTTCTCGCTGACCCGGTACATCGACGCCGCGCCCGCGGACTCGATGTCGGCGACGAGCGTGATCTGATCGAGCAGCTCCGGGATGAGCGGCCCGGGCGCGACGACGGTGAGGTCGGCCTGCACCAGGACGTAGTCGATGGGCGCGGGCAGCGCGGCGTCCATCTCGGACTCGGGGTCGCCGCCGTGCAGCAGCGCCTTGCCCGGCGAACTGAGGACGCCGTGCGCCACCAGCCCGAGCGTGCGCGCCTCCCCGAGGGTCCGCTCCACGACGTGCGGCCCCAGCCGACCCGCCCAGCGCGGACGACGCCACGCGAGCAGCCGGCTGGCCTCGGACGCGGACACCGACTTCCCGCCGCCCGCCTCGGCGAGCAGTTCCAGCAGCAGCCGGCGTTCCAGGGCGGCGCCCGGCGCGCGCACCTCCTCGGACAGCGCCGAGATGGGCTTGTCGGTGGCGTCGCGGCTACCGATGATCCACGGGCGGCGCGGCAGCGTCAGCCATGCCCCGGCGAGGGTGGCCCAGCGCCGGGCGGTGCCCGAGTTGAGCCAGCCGTCCACGGCGACGGTGGGGGCCCAGTAGTCGTCGATGTCGGTGAGCGGTGCGGGGTCGGGGCTGCCGCTCGCGATCAGTCCGGCACCGGCCAGCAGTTCGAGCAGCAGGCCGATGCGGGCCTCGTCGATGCCGGTCGACTTGGACAGCCGCCGCACCTCCCGCACACCCAGGCCGCCGGCCTTGAGCGCGGGCGCCGGCCCGTCACCGAGCGCGGCCACCAGGTCCTCACAGTGCCGCACCAGTTCCAGGGCCTCGCCCGCGGCGGCCGCGTTGACGTCGGAGAGCTTCTGCTTGCGTCCGGTGAGCGGGGGCGGGGTAGGTGACGCGGGATCGAAGACGGCCTCGCCGCGCAGCACCTGACCCACCTGGACGGGCAGCTCCACCGTCTCGGCGTCGATCCAGTGCAGCAGCCCGCGGGCGAGCAGACGTTGGACGGGGCGGTCCGGGGAGGTGCCGGGCGCGGCGTCGCGGGTGCGGCCGATGGGCGACGACCGGGCCAGCGTGGTCAGCAGGTCGCGCTCACCCGGTTCGATCCCGTCGAGCGCGGCCCGGATCTCGTCCTCGGTCATCGCCTCGGACTCGGCGGTGATACGGCCGATGCGCCACGGGATGGCGTCGGCCGCGGCGCGCACGATCCGCAGCCGATCGTCGTCGCCCCACGCCAGCGCCAGGGCGCGCAGCCGGTCCAGCGCCTTGTCGACGGTCTTGGCCGGCACCCGGCCGCCGAGGGCGTCGTCGACGTGCCGGCGCGCCACCGGCATCTGATCGGCCTGTTCCAGCGCCAGGACCTCGAGGACGGTGAATTCGAGGGACCCCAGGGTGTCGGCGGCCCGCATCACCGACGCGCGCTGCTCGGCGCGCCCGGCCAGCACCGCGGCCGTGGCGGGTGGAGGCACGGCGAGATCCGGGCGCAGCCGCAACAGGTCGGTCAGTTCGGCGTCCTTGCGGGCGCTCAACCAGCCGGTCAGTGTGGGTGCTGCCACGGGGTTTGCGGTTTCCGGGGCGCCCTCGGTGCCATGCGTGGAGGTCATCGACTATGAGATTAGTGACCTGGGCTGTACGGCGGCGAACGCTCCTGTCAAAATGGGCGCGTGGCTAACAATTCGAAGAAGCGCTATGTCGATCCAGGGTGGCCGGAAACTGCGGATGGAGATCACGCGGTGACCGAGTTGTCTTCCAGCCGTGCAGGCAATCTCTCGCCGTTCGGCGAGGACACGGAGTTCCCGCTTCCGGTGGACTCGCTGCCCTACGTGCACCCGCACACCGTGATCAACCGCTGACGCGCAAACACAGAAAAGTGGGCCCCTCGCCATCGGCGAGGGGCCCACTTCGTGTTTCGGGGGGAGCGGCTCAGCTCTGCGAGAGGTTCGCCACGCCGGCGACATCCTGCAGGTTCAGCTTGCTGAGGTCGATCGTCTTCGCGACGTCGTAGGCGTCGAGGATCGGCTGGCCGATGACGATGCCCTGATCGGCGGCGGCGTCGATGAGCGAGTCGATCTGGTCGAAGACGCCCTGCGCGGGGTGCACCGGTGCCTGGGCGACCGGGGCGGGAGTGACGACCCGCGGCGCCTCGGTGGCTGGGGCGCTGCGCTGCGACGGCGCGCTGCTCAGGCCGAGCTTGGACGAGCAGGACGGCCAGGCGCCCCAACCCTGGTTGGCGAGCACGCGCTCGGCGACGACGATCTGCTGCTCACGGGTGGCCTGGTTCGCGGTGGCAGCGAACTGTCCGCCACCATGGCTGGTCCAGGTGCTCGGCGAGAACTGCAGGCCACCGTGGTAGCCGTTGCCGGTGTTGATGCCCCAGTTGCCGCCGGCCTCGCACTGCGCGAGCTTGTCCCAGTCGGAGTCGGGGGCCGCGCTGGCCGTGCCGGCGAAGGCGACACCGCCCACGCCCATGATGGCGCCGGTGACGGCGACCTTGGCTACGGTGCGGCCGGTGGTAGACGGCTTGCGATGGCGTCCGCTCATGTCGGTTGGTTCCTCTCCGCACGCGCCTGCGAGGTCAGCTGTCGGGTTCGGACTGAGAGGTCGCCCGGCCTCGCCGCTCATGGATGGAGCGGGTCTGGCTTCACCCCCAGGGAGATTGCTCTCCCGATGCCCTGCGGGGTTGTCCCTTTCGGGACCTTCTACCCCGGAGGACCTTTGGGTCCCCCGTCCCCGTCCATGGATGGTTCGTGGGTGTTCCGGACCCACTGGACGGGGTTTGGCGCGGCGGGCCCGGATGTGGCCGAAGTTCCGGCCGGACACGACGGTACGACGATCGAGCGCCAAACGTCACCGGTTGATAACGCGGCGCGTCTTGTGTTGCTCGACTGCGGGATTCGACTGAGACGGCTTAGCCCCAGCTAGTCGCGTTGGGGCAGGGTTGATCACGGTTCGACACCGCTCCGTTATCGGGGCGTAATGTGAGTGAGATCACACTCTGAACGGGCGGTCTGTCCCACTTTTCGGAACGGTCAGGCCGTCGACCACTGGGCCTGATCGCGGCGGTCGACGTCCACGATCTCCTTACCGAGCGGCATCAGACAGACAGGGATCATCTTGAGATTGGCGATCGCGAGCGGGATACCGATGATCGTGATCGCCATGGCGACGGCGGTGACGATGTGGCCGATCGCGATCCAGACGCCCGCGAGGATGAGCCAGATGACATTGCCGATGAGCGACCCGACGCCTGCGGTGGGTTTGTCGACCACCGTCTTGCCGAACGGCCACAGCGCGTACACCCCGATCCGGAAGGACGCGATGCCGAACGGGATCGTGATGATGAGGATGCACATGATCACGCCGGCCAGGAAGTAGCCGAGCGCCAGCCACAGGCCACCGAAGATCAGCCAGATGATGTTCAGCAGGATCCTCATGGTGATTCCTTCCAATGGTTGGGGAGCCTCCGGCTCAGCGACTCCGGCGTCCGGAGCGGAGGGCGTAGGCGATCGCGAGCACGAAGCCGAGCGGGCACGCGAGCGTGAGGAAGTACAGAACCAGGCCGGGGTCGCCCTCGGAGAGTGAATGGACGAAGAAGATGGCGACGATCGCCGCGATCCCGATCAGGAAGCTGGCGACTGCTGCGTAGAACAGTCCTTTGCCGGCCCGGCCGGGGGTGTCAGTGTCGCTGCGGTTCGAATCGTTCGTCACAACACAACGGTAGGCCACCCGTGGGCGTGAGGTGCACGCGCTTCCCGAAGTGGCGGCCGGAGAAATATCTCCGAATTGGACGTTTGATTACATTCGCTGCCCTAGGCTCCGCGCCATGACTGCTTCCACTCGTGTGCCCGGATCGCTGGCGTGGCAGGGCAAGATTCTGGGTGGGGTGCTGCTCGTGCTCTTCCTCGCGGCCGTCGCCGTGATCGCGGTGCCCTCGCTGGCTCGCGCCGACGAGCCGGCCCCCACCGTCGAGTACTCGTCCGACAACGGTGTCACCTGGGGCGGCATCGGGGAGATCGACTGGAATCTCGGTGAGCTGGTCCCCGGGCGGGAGCTCGCGACCACCTTCCAGGTCCGCAACATCGCGGGCGTGGAGGGCTTCGTCGGCTTCTCGGTGGGCCCGTACACCCTGTCCCAGGGCATGACCGCGACCGCGCGCGTCGATATCGACGGCAAGGCCGGCGACGCGGTGACACTGACCGAGCCCCGCGTGGTGGCTCCCGGAACGCGGATCGGCTCGGTCCACCTCGGTCCGAACGAGACCGCCGCGATCTCTCTGGTCGTCGGAATGCCCTCCAACGTAGGTAACCAGGCGCAGAACGGCCACGTGAACCCGATGTGGGCGGTCGGCTTCGTGCCCGGGCCCGGCCCCGCCTCCACCGGTCCCCTCGGCTCCCTCGGCTCCCTCGGCAGCGGCAGCTTCGGTTCCTGACCGGGTGCCGGTAGCCCTGACGAACGAACGGGCGGTTGTCTGACTCGGCACTCGGCCGATGGTCGGACAACCGCCCGTTCGCGTTCCGATGCGAGTTGCCGGCACCGCTGACCGAGAAGCGCCGGCTGTTCTCCGTCTGCGGGAGAACAACCGGCGCTGTGCGGCGTGCGTCGATCCGGAACGCACGCGCCCGTTTCCCCGCGCACGTCGTCCACCCGACCTCCGGTGCAGGATCGGGGAGTTGCGGGAAGTGGGGGATCAGGGCCGCCCGATGGGAGGGGGGACCGACGGTGGCCCTGAGATTGTGGGGGGGTTAGGAGAGGACCTGCTCGAGACGAATCCTGAAGTCGCCGAAGGTTGCCGAATCCGACTGCCCGACAATGCCCGACGTCTGTGGGTCGAAGGTGAACTTGGCTGCCACGTCGACAACCGCGTTGTTCTGTGAGGTGTCGACCACGATGCCGGCAGGGCCGGACGGGACGACGGTACCCCCGATGGTCGCGGTGACCTGAGGCTGCAGCTTGCCCTTGAGCTGGCCGCCGCCGGTGAATGTGATGTCGTCGGCCGTCAGCCGCGCCTGCAGGCCGGTGCCGTTGACGGTGAGCCTGTAGCTGCCTCGGTACGTCAGAACGTCGCCGGGTACCACCCGGAACGTCGCGATGTCGATGGGACCGTTCCGGTCGCTCCAGCCCGGCGTCGTCACCTGGGTGAGAGCGAGGGAGCCCGAACCGTTGCCCCCACCACCGATCGTCGTGGGGGGTGCGGTGGTGGTGGGCGCCGACGGCGTCGTGGTCGTTGCGCCACCGGCGCTACCGCTGCCGAGGCTGCCGAAGTCGCACGCGGACAGCATCAGTGTGGAGCCGAGTGCGGCGGCCGCGACGGCGACCCTGAAGCCCTTGGTCTGTGTCTTCATCGGACTACTTTCATTCCCCTCGTGCAAGATTCGCCGGCCCCGACCCGATTGGACTTCCCGGCGGTGAGGCCGGGCAGCAGGAGCATCATTCGATCAGGGCCGCGATGTCGGCCGGCACGTCGGTGGACGACGGGTCGACGGCGGTCTTGTTCCATGTGGAACCCGTTGCCTTGTAGAGCTTCCCGTTATCCACAATCCACAGGGCGTCTGTGGATGAATCCCACTCGTAGTGGGCCGATGCCGACGCTGGAATCCGCTCCAGTTCTTCACCGTTCGCGTCCTCGATCACGATCGCGGTCTGCGAGGTTTCGGCCGAGTTCACCAACAGCGCCGAGTAGTCGCGGGACTGCGACTTTTCCGACGTGCCCAGGGGGGTGTCGGCGGCAGTGGTCGTCGTAGCCGGAGGCGTGGTTGTAGTCGTAGTGGTCGTCGTGGTTTCCGATGTCTCCGACGCCGTTGTCGGAGGCGTGGTTGTCGTGGTGGTGGTGCTTGCCGTCGTGTCGGACGTCGTCGGAGCGGTCGTTGTGGTGCTAGTGGTGGTCTGAGGCGACGTCGTGCTCGACGGTGCGGCGGTTGTCGAGGACGGCGTCGTGGTGGTCTCGACGGGTCCCGCCATCCGGGCGTTCAGCGCTTCGGTTCCGGCGGTTAGTCCCTGCACCTGGTTGCCGTCGGAGGTAGCGCCGTCGCACTTGATGTTCCAGAGGGTGAACGCCCACATGTTCTCGCCTACCCAGCCGGAGCCAATCTGCCCGTCTCGCTTCGCGCGCACCTCGATTCGGGAGGACGAGGCCGTCTCGTAGACGTTGTCGTATGCGCTCACGCTGATGGAGACTACGTCTCCCTTGTTCTGCGGGATCGTGGGATTCCAGGATCCGCCCCATCCGCTCACCAGCTTGACATCATAGGTGTACCCGGGTCCGAGATGCGCCCACTTCATCGTGACGGAGCCACCGCTACCGCTGCACCCCAACCACTTCGGTGCCGCCAACATATCGGCGGGCGTCGAGAACGACGCTGCCGCCGTGGCATTGTCGGTGAGCGCCGCAGCGGTCATCGTGGCCTGGGTGATGCCGAGGACAGACAGGGCGGCGGCGCTGATCGCAAGTATCGATCGAGCGGAGGGGACCGAGAATCGCTTTGTGGGAGACATGGGTTCGACCTTCGACTCGATGACTGGCACGAATTCGGTGGTGGCAGCGTCCTCGATAGACGAACCCGGGCCGGTCGCCTGGTCGTCGTCGCTGTCGTCGTCATTCTTCTTGGCTGGGCGTACCACGATCATCAGTAGAGCGCCGACGAAAGCGCCGCCGAGGAGGAGTGCAGCGGGGCTCGACAGCCACGCCACCACGTAGCCGAGTCCGCCGACGCTCGTGAAGACGCGATCGGCTTCGGTGATTGCGTAGGGTTCGATGTCGGGGTCCTGGTTGGCATCGCCCTTGAGTGTGACGAGCACGGTGCCACCGGCCTGTGGATCGAGCGCGTGCACGCGGTGCGTGATGCGGGTGCCCTGCGTATTCTCGACGCTGACAACGTCACCAACCTTCAGATCGGTGGCTGGGACGTTGCGAGACAACGCGAGTGAACCGGTTGTGATCTCGGGCGACATCGAACCGGACCGGAAGATCAGCGGCTTGACGCCGAACACCATTGCGGCGACGGTCGCCACTATGCAGATCACGCCAGCGACGGCACCGATGGTGAGCGCGGTTTCTCGGCAGAGCCAGCTGATTGATCTTGGCCGGCGCGAAGCCTTCTCATTGTCAGACATTGCTACCTCACGCCGTGGTCGCCGCAAAGGCGAATGAGACGTTGACCGTCTTGTTCTGCGAGGCGACTGTCACGGTGGGGTCGAGTGCGACGCGGAAACACAGTGTCTCCGAACCGGTCGACGGGGCGAGGTTGCGGCCGACGGTGATGATCGGCTTGGCTGCGCTGGTGGACAGGGCCGTGGGGGCGATGATCTGGTTTGCGCACGCGGCGTCGAGGACAGTGACCTTGAGGAATCCGGCCAGGGTGGCGTCGCCGGTTGCAGAGGCCGACATCGTATAGCTGAACGGGGCAGTGCCCTTGTTCTGGATCGGCAGGGCGGCCTGGACACTGTCGCCCGGCATCATGTTGGTCTTGTTCAGCGTTGTGAACGCGTACGCGGGATTGCCCTGATTGTTGTTGAGCTGCAGGTCGATCGAGGCAACGCTGAAAACACCCGACGTCGCGGTTGCGGTGTCACTCCACGCGGCCATAGTGCCGACCGCACCCAGACCGAGCACGATTCCGAGGGAGAGTGCGGCGCGCACTCGGCCGCCACCTAACGCCTTGCGCACGCGGGTACCGGAGGTGGGAGTCGATGAGGAGTGCTCGGGGCGAGGCATCGCGGTCCTTCTTACTTCGTCGTGGCCGGCGCGTCGGCGTCGACAACGGGGATTACGGCAGTGACGGTGGAGTCGTCGTCGGAGGCCGACTCGGGTCGGCGCTTGCGGGCCTTGTCCAGGCCTGAGCTGACGAACATCGACACCGCGTAGATCAGCAGACCGCCGACGACCACCACGAGGAGGACCGAGCGCTGCTTGCCGGTGATGTAGTTGTTGACATACCCCACATAGGACACGGAGTACCAGACCTTGCCCCGAACCTGCTCGGGTACAACCGGTCTCTCGTCGGGTGACGGGTTGTTGTCGCCGTGCGTCACAAACGTCAGTTCGCCCTGAGACGTGCGCCGCACCTGGGTGATCCGGTGGGTCACAACATCCGGCTTGCCGGACTCCCACTGAAAGGTGATGGGGTCGCCGACCGCGAGTGTCTGCGGGTCCTGCGGTCGCACAACGATGA
Source organism: Rhodococcus sp. BE178 (assembly GCF_050433545.1). Taxonomy (NCBI): domain Bacteria; kingdom Bacillati; phylum Actinomycetota; class Actinomycetes; order Mycobacteriales; family Nocardiaceae; genus Rhodococcus; species Rhodococcus sp. BE178. The sequence goes on from NZ_JBNPXA010000006.1 coordinate 157,454, forward strand.
GCGTTCCCGGAGGATACGTGGGCTTCATCGAACCGGTCAGCACCGTATATGGGGTGGCGCCGACGATTCGTGGAATCACGATCGTCAGCGCCAGGATGCCGACCATCGCGATGAGCAGCAGCCAAGAGACGACGGACTTCACCCACCACCAAATGGTGGTGGGCTCGTCCCTCCCGACCGCGTTACTCATCAGGACTCCGAAGCGAAGGTGAATGTTGCCGTGGTGCTGGCGCCTTGAATTGCTGCAGCGCCGACTGTGCCGCGAAGACACAGCACCTCGGACGCACCTGAGCCGAGAGTGCGCCATTGCGGCGACGTGGGAGTCTGCGCACCGACCATCGCCCCGCTGTAAAGCTGCGTTGCCCCAGTCGGGTTGGCGTCTGCGGGGCATGCCGCCTCTGAGCCGACGGTCGATACCGTGAGCGTCAGGGGCACAGCAGCATCGGATTGCACGACGTTCTGCAGTCGGTACTTCATTGGCACGTTGCCGGAGTTGCGCACCGTCAGCGGAGCCTGCGCGAAGCCTCCGGGTATCAGGTTGGTCTTGCCCAGCGCCGAGAACGCGAAGTTGCTCTGCGTCGTGCCGCCGGCGCCGACACCGATGTCGAGGGTTCCGGAGGTGATGGTTCCCCCGGCGAGGCTCTTGGAGTCACTCCACAGGGCGCCGGTCTGCTGGGTGGAGAAGAAGATCAGACCCAGGACCGGCACCGCTGCGAGTGCCCACCAACGGTGGTTTTTGGACAACTGTCAGGAATCCTGCGTGAGGGTGAGGTTGAAGTTTGCGAGGTTCACGCTCTGGGTCTGCGCCGTCGTGCCGGTCGCGTTGAATGTGAAGGTGACCTGGACGTCGACCGTCTGGCCGTCGTTGTCCTGGTTGATCGCCACTCCCGTGGCACCGGTGGCCAGGGCGTCGCCGTTAAGGGTTGCGGTGGTCTGAGGAGCGAGGGCGGCAAGAAGCTCTGGGTCGCCGGTGATGCTGCTGGCATCTGCCTTGAGCGTCGCGTGCAGGTTGTCGCCAACCGCGCCGATCTTGGCCTTTGCGTTGTAGACGAGGACATCGCCGGGAACGGCCTTGTAGCTGGAGATGGTGACCGGGCTTCCGCCCTTGGTCCAACCGGGAGTTCCCACGGTCTCGAGGGAGAGCTTGCCGGAGGAGATCGTGCCGCCGTTGAGCGTCTCGGTGTCGCTCCACAGCGCGAACGAGCCGGCACCACCGGCGAGGAGCAGCGCCGCTGCGCCGGCGGCGATTGCGCCCTTGGTCTGCTTGTTCATGCGGGTGTTCTCGTTTCTTCTGGCCCCAGGACAGGGGTCGTTACAAGGGGTGGTGCGTCGGCACTCAGACACTTGGACCAGTCAAAACTTTGTTTCACGCATACACCTGGTCGGCGCTTGTCCGGCGCTGGCAGAGCTGGTGGAGCAGATGAACTGGTGGAACAGATCGGCACAACCCCCGCGCTGCGCCGGAGTAATTTGTAGCACCTTCTGCGCCTGGTTGAAGGTAAAACTGGTCAAATGTCCAGTAGAAAGGTTTGTCCTGATCGGTTCAGCTGGTGCGGCAACGCCGACCAGCACCGACAGCCAGCACCGAAACCCCCGTCAGTGCCCCTTGAACGCCTCGGCGAGCCACCACGCGCCGCCGTCGGAGGCGACCTTCGCGTCGATCAGCAGCGGACGGGTTCGCGGACTCGCGACCCATGCGCGCACCGCGTCGAGGTCGCCGACCGACCGCACCGTGACCGCCTCGGCGCCGTACCCACGGGCGATGGCCGCAATGTCGGTGTCGGGGAAGGTGACCGCCGAATGGTCGGTGCCGGGAGAGTCGAAGTGGTGCACCTCCGCGCCGTACGCGCTGTCGTTGTAGACCACCAGCACCATCGGCAGTCCCAGGCGCACCACGGTCTCCAACTCGGAGATCCCCATGAGGAATCCGCCGTCACCGAGCGCCGCGACCGGCAGCCGATCCGGTTGTGCCAGTGCGGTGCCGACCGCCGTGGCCAGGCCCAGCCCGATCGACTGGAACGCCTGCGTGAAGCAGAAGCCGAACTCGTCCGGCACCGACAGGTACGCGCTGGGGTAACCCATGAAGTTGCCGGAGTCCACCGACACCGTCCGCTCCCGCGGCAGGATCACGTCCAGCTCCCGTGAGAGCACGCGCGGGTCGATCGTCGTCGCGGTGGACAGGTCGTCGAACGGCACGTCGTTCCAACGGCCCTGCGCCGCAATGCGCGAGTGCACCTCGTCGCTGCGGTAGCCGCGACCGCCCTCACGCACCTGCTCGAGTGCGACGGCCGCGGTCTCCCGGCAGTCGCCCAGCACACCCAGGTCGATCGGCCGGTTCGCGCCCAGCGCCGAGTCCTCGATGTCCACCTGCACGACGGTGGCCTCCGGGCCGATGAGCGACCCGTGCCGCATGGTCCACATGTTCAACGCGCAGCCCCAGCCCACGATCACGTCGGCGCCGGCGATCAGTGCCGCGGTGAGCGGGCTCGAGAAGCCGCCGGAGATGCCGAGCGAGAACGGATCTCCCTCGAACAAACCATTGGCCACCGCCGACGTCGCGACCAGCGCGCCGACCTCATCCGCGAGCGCCGCGATCTGCGGGCCGGCATCGCGGGCGCCGCGCCCGGCGACGAACACCGGCCGCTGCGCCTTCTCCAGCACCGACACCAGCGCGTGGAGCGCGTCCACGTCGGGTCGGATGCGCTGCACCGGCGGCAGCAGCGGAACCGTCCACGAATCCGGCGCCGGCGCCTCCTGCACGTCCAGCGGCAGGCTCAACACCACCGTCCGGCGCTCCCGCACCGCCGTGCGGTGCGCGCGGACGGTGTCGGCCACCGCCGACGCCGCCGAATGCACCCGCTCGGCGACGGCACCGACGCTGCGCGCCAACGCGTCCTGGTCGATCCGGAAGTTCGACCGCACCGCCGCGCCCGCGGTGTCGGCGGTGAGCACGATCAGCGGCGTGCGGCTCTTGGCCGCCTCACCGATCCCCGTCAGCGCATTGGTCAGCCCGCACCCTTGGTGGGTGGTGACGACTGCGGGCAGCTCCGACATGCGCGAGTACGCGTCGGCCATGGTCGCGGCCCCGCCCTCGTGCCGGGCCGCGACAAACGGCACCCCCGCCGCGATCAGGGCGTTGGTGACCGCGAAGTTGCCGCTGCCCACCACCCCGAACGCGTGACCGATCCCGAGGTCGGCGAGGGTGCGACCGACCAGCTGCGCGACGGTGGAACTCATGCGCGCTCGACCAGCGCGAACACGCGTGCCGGGCTGCCGGTTCCGCCGACGATCGGCAGCGGCGACGCCACCAGCACCGCGCCCAGCGTCGGCAGCTTGTCGACGTTGCGCAGCTGCGTCAGCCGTACTTGTCGTGGCCCAGCAGGAAGTAGTGCGCCGGGAACATCGGGTCGAAGCCGCCCGCGATGCCGGCGTCGATGCCGACCGTCTCCACACCGAACCCGGTGATGGGGCTCGACTCGGCCAGCCACTTGGCCGCCGCCACCGACAGGCCGGGGGTGTGCGGGCCGTCGGCGTCCGCGTTCGCGAAACGCACCGGGTCGCTGCCCCGCTCGCCCCAGCCGGTGCGCAGGATCAGCCACGCGCCGTCGGGCAGCGGGCCGTGCTCGGCCTCCCACGCCTCGATGTGTTCCACCTCGAGCACGAAGTCCGGGTTCGCCTCCACCTCGGCGGTGACGTCGATGACCGCGACCGGACCGATCAGCCGCTCCGGCGGAATCTGGTCGACGCTGGCGCCGTCCCGCCCGGTGATCCAGTGCGTCGGCGCATCCAGATGGGTGCCGGTGTGTTCGCCGGTGTGCAGGTTGTTCCACGCCCACATCGGGCCGTCGTCGTCGAAGTTGCTGACCGTCTCGAGTCCCGCCGGGATGGTGTTGGCGAACGGCTCCGGCAGATGCAGGACCGGTGTGTCCGAGCTGAGCGGCGCGGTCAGGTCGAGCACCTCGATGCTCTTGGAGCCGATCTTGGTGAGCAGGTCGGTCAGCGTCGTCACTATCTCGTCCCATCGGTCGTCGGAGGGGTCGTCGGAGGGGTCGTCGGAGGGGTCGTCGGAGGGGTCGGGCCCGCCGAGCACCCCGACCATCTGCACAGTATCGAGCACGACGCCGACGAACCGACCGCCCGGTCACCCGGTCGAGAGGCCGCCGCGTGCCGGGAAAGGAGGATGCCGGGCAGCTGGCCAGGCGGGTACACTCGGCCATTCACGCGTCCCGCACTCCGAGTGGGGCGCGTTGTTTTGCATGTATCCACGCGCGCGCTCAACGACGAGTGCGGCAGGCAGATGAGCGGGTGAACACGGTGCCTACCGGCAAGGTGAAGTGGTACGACGTCGAGAAGGGTTTCGGCTTCCTGTCCCAGGAAGAGGGGGAGGACGTCTACGTCCGCGCGGCGGCGCTGCCCGAAGGCGTCGAGGGCCTCAAGGCCGGCCAGCGCGTCGAATTCGGCATGGCCGCCGGACGCCGCGGCCCGCAGGCGCTGAGCGTCAAGGTGCTCGATCCGGCGCCGACGCTGCGTCAGAGCGGCGGCGCGCGCAAGGAGGCCGTGGCCCGCAAGCACTCGCCCGACGAACTGCACGGCATGGTCGAGGACATGATCACGCTGCTCGAGGCCAAGATCCAGCCGGACCTGCGCAAGGGCAAGTACCCGGACCGCAAGACCGCGCAGCGGATCTCCGAGGTGGTGCGCGCCGTGGCGCGCGAGCTCGACAGCTGAGTGAACTCACTGCGGTAAGCGGTCGCTGACAGACGAAACGGGAGCCTTCCGATGATCATCGGAAGGCTCCCGTTTCGTCGTTCCTGGGGTCAGGAGGCCGGGGCGACCTGTCCGCCGCCGGGCATCGGGATGGTCTGCAGGGCCCACACCGGTGCCAGCCCGCCCTGCGCGGGAAGCTGGATGATGGCGCTGATCAGCTGCTCGCCCGGATTGCCGGGCACCGTCACCGCCCACGCCTCGCCGGGGGTGTAGTCGCGGTAGCCCTCGAAGATCTCGCCGGTCTTCGGGTTACCGATCTGGACGTTGAGACGCCAGTCGGAGTCCGCGACCTCCTTGGGCAGCGACAGCTGCAGCGGGTAGCCCTCGGGCACGTGGAGTTCGACGATCTCGAGCCCCTCGCACTGCAGCGTCTGGTCGCAGAACCCCGGCGTGGCCGAGACGGTCTCCTGCTTCGAGTACGCGGTGATGGTCGGCAGCTTCTCCTCCGACTGACCGACGAGGTAGGCGACGACCCCTGCAAGACCGGCCGCCGCGACCACCACTAGGGCCGCGATCAGCGCGACAATCTTTTTCGTCCGGTCCTGCATCATGGAATCCGTTTCTCGTTCGGTGGATCAGTCGGCACGAGGGCTGTGGCCGACGGTGGTCTCCTGGTTCACGTGCTCCGGTCGCTTGCCGCCCAGTCCCGGCAGCAGCGAGGCGCCGCGGTACGTGAGGACGGTCTGTACCAGCCCGATCGTAAGCACCACCGACACGACCGTGAAACCGATCCACAGTTCGGTGGGCAGCAGGACGCCCATCGCGCCGCCGATGACCCAGCTGAGCTGCAGGACGGTCTCGGACCGGCCGAAACCGGATGCGATGGACTCTTCGGGCAGGTCTTGCTGCAGCGACGCGTCCAGCGACACCTTCGCCAGGGCGCTGGCGGCCGATGCCACGAGCGCTGCGAGCGCCGCGGTGAGCAGGTTACCGGTGACCGCCGCGATGATCGCGACGACCGTCACCGCGATCGTGCAGCGCAGCACCATCACCGCGGGCCGCCCCAGCTCCAGCCGGGCGCCGGCGGCATTGCCGGCGAAGTTGCCGATGCCGGCGGCCGCGCCCACCAGGCCGAGCATCGCGGCCTGCATCAGCGCCGCGTGTTCGGTGCTGGCCTTCGCGACGAACGCGATGTACAGCGTCAGGAATCCGGTGAGCACGCGGATGGTGCCGTTGCCCCACAGTCCGGTGACCACCACGCGGCCCAGGGGTTGGCGTCGCTTGTCCGGTTTGACGCTCGCCACGGCGGACACGTCGATCAGTTCGGTGGGGGAGTCGTCGCCGTGGAAGGTCAGCGTGGCCGGCACCTCACCCTCGGTGACCTCCACCCACGCCGGGATCCGCATGCTCAGGTAGGCGCCGAACGCGGTGATGAGCGCGGCCAACCAGAGCGCCCCGGTGGACCCGGTGACCAGCGCCAGGGCGCCGGCCAGCGCGCCCGCGCCGATGGTGCCGCCGAGCAGGCCGAACACCGTCAGCCGCGAATTGACCCGCACCAGATCGATTTCCGGTGGCAGCACACGGGGGGTCACGGCGCTCTTGAGGACCGAGAACGATTTGCTGAGCACCATCATGCCCAGCGCACACGGGTAGAGCGCCCAGCTGTCGAAGTTGAAGACGAGGACGAGCGCGAGCACCGTCCGCAGCGCGAACGACGACGCCAGCGCGATCCGGCGACCCCGCTGCAGGCGGTCGAGCGCCGGGCCGATCAGCGGGGCGATCACCGCGAACGGCGCGATCGTGATCAACAGGTACAGCGCGACCTTGGTCTTGTCCTCGCCGGTGGCCGCCGAGAAGAACAGCGTGTTGGCCAGCGCCACGGCGATCGCGGCGTCGGTCGCGAAGTTCGCCATCACCGCGTACGTGAGGGCGGTGAGCCCGGACTTGTCGGCGCCGTCCGCGGTCGCGGCCCGCCGGAACGTCGCGATGCTCTTGTTGGTCAGCTCGCGGCTGCGCATCGCGGCGACCCGGGTGACCGTCAGCTTCCGCGGCATCGGCCGCGGCTTGGGTGCCCCGTCGTCGGTGTCGGCCTCGAGCGCCTCCGCGTCCTGCTTGGAGAACCGTCGGGTCGACTGCTCGGGGTGTTCGGGCGGCTGCTCCACGCGCGCGGTCTCGTCGGGGCCCGGCGCGGCCTGCCCGTTCCGGTCCTGCCCGGTGCGGCCCGGCTCGCCCTGGCTGTGTCCGTTCGGTCCCGGCGGGATCCGATCGGTGGGCGCGGACCGGTCGACGGGATGCAGCGGGGGCAGCGGAGTGCGCCGGGCAGGGGCACGTCGCGCGGGCGGATAGTTGTCGTAGCCGGGGTGTCGCGGGGGCGCGGGGATACGCGGGTCCTGCCCACGCCGGTCGGCGTCGTGGGGTTCGCGAGGTCCGGTCACCCCCCAATTCTGTCCTAGTCCCCGGACATTGCACGACACGGGCGGTCTGTTCCAGCTAGTTCGGACGTGTCGGATGCGTCACGCGCTCGTCACGTCCGCCCTCAGGCGACGAACCGGACCTCGAACATGCGCGGCCACAGCTTCCCGGTCACGAGGAAGCGGTCGGTGCCCGGAATCTGGGCGATGCCGTTGAGGACGTCGATGTCGCGGCTCTCACCGGACGGCAGGGCCTCGCGCAGCGCGGCGGCATCGATCCGGCCGACCGCCACTCCGGTCGCGGGATCGATCCGCAGGATGGTGTCGGTCTGCCACACATTCGCGTATACGAAACCGTCACTGCTGCATTCGAGTTCGTTGAGCTGATCGATCGCCCGGCCGTCGAGCGTGACATCCACCGACCCCGTCGGCTCGAACGTCGCGGGATCACGGAACGTCAGGGAGTCCGAGCCGTTGCTCATCACCAGGCGGTCCGGTTGCGCGCACAGCCCCCACCCCTCGCCGTCGTACCGGACCTGCTGCTTCTGGGTGAGCGTGTCGCGGTCGCGCGCGACCGCGACACCGTCCTTCCAGGTGAGCTGCCACACCGTGTCGCCGACGATGGTGATCCCCTCACCGAACATCGGGCGCATCAGATCGGCACGCGCCCGCTCGGCGCCGGTGTCGAACTCGGTGGCCCGCACCCACGACCGGCCCACCCGGCCGGTGCTCTCGTACAGCGTGCCGTCGGAGATCTCGAGGCCCTGCGTGAACGCGTCCGGGTCGTGCGGAAGCTCGCGGACGATCTCCGGGCGCAGCGATTGGGCGATGGTCGCGCCCTCCGGCGGGGTGCCGTCGTCGGTGCTTGCGGTGCAGCCGGCGAGCAGCGCAACGGCCAGCACGGACACTCCGACAGCGACGGGATACGGGGTGCGACGCCGATTCACCGGACCAGCATGACAGCCCGCACGAGCACGGTCCGGACCCAGTGCGGCAAGATGGACATTGTGAGTGTTACGTCGTCTCCAGAGAGCGCCGTCGTGCGCCCCGTCCTCGCCGAAGCCGTCGAGCCTGCCCGAGCGGCACTGACCGCGCTCGGTGAGGGTGGTGTGGGGAAGCACCTGGGCGTGACCGGGGAGGACTTCTGCGCGGCCACCCACCGGTTCGAGGCCGAGCTTCCGGGCTATCGCGGCTGGCAGTGGGCCGTCGTGGTGGCTGCAGCCCCCGACTCCGATCGGGTGACGATCAGCGAGTTGGCGCTGCTGCCGGGACCCGACGCGCTCGTCGCCCCCGAATGGCTGCCGTGGGATCAGCGAGTCCGTCCCGGCGACCTGTCGCCCGGCGACCTGCTGGCGCCGCCCGCCGGCGACCCCCGTCTGGTGCCGGGGTACGTCGCGACCGGCGATCCCGAGGTGGACGACGTCGCGCTCGAGATCGGGCTGGGCCGCAAGCAGGTCATGAGCCGCGAGGGTCGACTGGAGTGCGCCGAGCGTTGGCACGACGGCGACTTCGGACCGGACTCGGACATGGCGAAGGCCGCGCCGTCCACGTGTGACCTGTGCGGTTTCTATCTGCCGCTGTCCGGTTCGCTGCACGCGGCGTTCGGCGTGTGCGGAAACGAGATGGCCGCCGACGGTCACGTCGTGCACGCCGCGCACGGCTGCGGCGCGCATTCCGACACCACCCTGCCGACCGGTGCCGGCACCCCGCGCTACGACGCGTACGACGACGCCGCCGTCGAGGTCGTCGAGATCGAGCGCCCGGTCGCGCCCGAGGCACAGGCCGAGGCGACCGCCGAGATGCAGGCCGACGAGCCCACCGATCCCGAGCCCCCGCTGGACCCGGCATCGACCAGCTGACGGATCCGTTCGGCACCGCGGCGCTGCGGGAGGGGACGCTCCTCGCGTGGCGGAACTCGCCGACGCGTCTGCGTGAGGACGCGGCGGCCGAGGCCGACCTCGTCCGCGCCGGCTACCGCGACCGGCTGCTGACCGAACTGGCGCAGAACGCGGCCGACGCCGCCGCCCGCACCGGGATCCCCGGCGCCCTGCGGGTCCAACTGCACGACGACGTGCTCCGGATCGCGAACACCGGTGCACCCCTCGATGTCGAAGGCGTGCACGCGCTCGCCGCGCTCCGTGCCTCCGGGAAGACCGGAAGCTCCGGAGAGTTCGCGGGGGTAGGACGATTCGGCGTCGGATTCACCGCGGTCCGGGCCGTCAGCGACGAGGTGGAACTGCGGTCCACCAGCGGCTCGCTGCTGTTCTCCGCCGCCCGCACCCGTGCCGCCGTCGCGGAGGAGGGCCTGGAGGTGCCCGACGCGGGTGTCCCGGCGCTGCGCCTGGTGTGGGCCACCGACGAACGGCCGCCGTCCGGATTCGACACCGAGGTGGTGCTGCGGCTGCGCCCCGATGTCGATGCCGCGGCCCTGGTGGCCGGATTCGCCGCCGAGGCCGTCGACCTGCTGCTCGAGCTCCCGGGAATCGCGACGATCGAGGTCGGCGACACGGTGCTGCGCCGCACCGAGCGCGAACTCGACGGTGACCGCGCCGGGCTCACCGAGATCACCGTCGGCGACCGCACGTGGTGGCAGTTCCGGGCCGATGCCGCGCGGTGGCTGGTGCCGGTGGTCGACGGGCGGGTGCGCACCGTGACCGCCGACGTCCTGCGTGCCCCCACCCGCTCCGACGAGGAACTGTCGATCCCGGCGCTGCTGATCGCCGACGTCCCGATGCAGCCCGACCGCCGGCGCGTGCTGCCCGGCGCGCCGTTGGCCGCCGTCGCCCGTGGTTACGCACGGTTCGTCGCGGCGCTCCCGCGCGACCAGCGCCCGGATCTGGTGCCGCAGCCCGGATTCGCGCGCAGCGAGGTTGACGCGGCCCTGCGCGAGGAGTTGCTGCGCGAGTTGCGTACGCAGCCGTGGGTGCCCGCCGCCCGCACCGCTGCCTACCCGGATGCCGCCGACCTGGTCCCGACCCGCGCCACCGTGATCCCCGCACTGACCGACGAACTGGCCGATGCGCTCGCCGATGTCGTGCCCGACCTGGTGGACCCGGAGCTGTCGGGGCCGCGGCACGCCCCGGCGCTGGCGGCGGTGGACGTGCACCGGGTGGGACTGGCCCGTATCGCCGAACTGCTGGGCGGCCATCACCGGGAACCATCGTGGTGGCACGCCCTCTACGACGCGCTCGAGCCGCTGGTGGTGGATGCGCTGGCCGTCGAAGAGCTTGCCGCCGTTCCGGTTCCGCTCGCGGACGGTCGCACCGTCACCGGCCCGCGCACCACCGTCACCGGCACCGACCTGGGGCATGCGGTGGATGCGGCCGTCGCGGCCCTGGACTGGGTGCGGCTGGTGCACCCGGACGCCGCCCATCCGCTGCTCAACCGGTTGGGTGCCGAGCGGGCGACCGCGGGGGACCTGCTGTCCGATCCCGCGCTGCGCGCCCGCATCGAGGACGTCGACTACGACGACCCCACCGCCGCAACCGAATTGGCAACCGTAGTGCTCTCGCTGGTCGGACTCGCGCCGCCCGACGCGCGGCCGGGTTGGCTGGGTGAGCTGCCGCTGCCCGACGCCGACGGCGAACTGGTGCCCGCCGACGAACTGCTGCTGCCGGGCGCCCCGCTCGCCGAGGTGCTCGACGACGACTCGCCGTTCGGCACCGTCGACGCGGCACTGGTCGAGCGGGTGGGGGAGGAGTCGCTGCGCGCGCTCGGCGTCGGCTGGGGCTTCTCCGTGATGCGTGCCGAGTTGCCCACCGGCCCCGAACACGACCTCGACGACGAGCCCCGCTGGTGGGACACCCTTTCCGACGACCCCGAGACGCTGGTCGCGGTGCGGGACCTGGACCTGGTCGATCCCGCGCGGTGGTCGCAGGCGCTGACGCTGCTCGCCGGCGACCCGCTCACCGCGGCCGCGCTCGCCGACCGCGACGGCTACACCGCGTGGTGGCTGCGCACGCACGCCGAGATCGACGGACGGCGCCTCGGCCTGCTGCGCGCACCCGACGACGACACGTTCGCCGGACTGCTCGACGTCTTCGACCACCCGGCCGCACCCGCGCTGGCCGGTGCGCTGGCACCCACTGCGGTCGACGACACCGGGCTGGCCCGGGTGCTGCTCGACCGGCTCGCCGACCCCGAGCGCACCCCCACCCCGGACGTCGTGACCCGCACCCACCGGCTGCTGGCCGCGGCCGCGGACCGCGGCGTGCTGGATCTCGACGAGCTGGGCCTGCCGTCCGGCGTGCGCAGCCTCGCGGGCGCCGTCGCCGATCCCGACGTCGCGCTGGTGCTCGACCGCGCGCACCTCGGCGCCGTCGTCCCACCGGGGCGCCTGGTGCTCGGTGCGCTGGACACCGCCGCCGCCCTCGCGGATCTGCTGGATCTGCCGCTCGCGTCGGCCGCGGTCCACGCACAGGTCCTCGGGGACGGCGAGACCAGCACGTGGGATCGCGAACCGGGGGCCGTGCTGGCGTGCACGGTGCTGGGGCTGCCGCTGCCGAGCGGATCCGTCGTCGTGCACGACGAGCTCGTCGTGCGGCTCGGCGGTGCGCTCGACGGTGACGTCGCCGTCGCATGGTGGGTGGACACCGATGGCCGGACCCACTGCCGTCGCCGTCCGTGAGGGGAGAGACATGACGTTCGACCAGTCGGTACTGGACTGGATGCTCGACATCCGCACGCCCGGGCTCACGGACGCCGTCACGGTCGTCACGAACAGCGGCGGGACGCTCGCGGTGTTCGTCATCTCCGCGGTCGTGACGACCGCGCTGCTCGCGCGGCGGTACACCGCGGACGCCGTGATGGTCGCCGGCGCGATGCTCTCCGGCTGGGCGGCGATGAGTTTGCTCAAACTTTTGTTCGGGCGTGAACGGCCGCCCCTGCCGGAGCGTCTCGTGATGCTCGAGAGCTACTCGTTCCCGTCCGGACACGCGATGATGTCCGCGATCCTCGCGTGCGTCCTGGGTGCGGTGGCGGTGCGGATCCTCGCCGCCGGCCTCCGGCGGAACCTGCTGCTGGTGCTGCTGGCGTGCTACACCCTGGCCGTCGGGCTCTCACGGGTGTACCTGGGCGCGCACTGGCTCACCGACGTGCTCGCCGGCTGGGCGTTCGGTGTGGCGTGGGCCGCACTGTGGATCTGGGCGATCACCCGTCGAAATACCCGTTTGACGCGCGCGAACTCCGTGTGAATTCCCTCACCCCGCAGATCGGGCGGCGGTGACGACGTCCGAGGCTCAGGCGAGGCCGCGCTGCGCGCCCCGGCTGCCGCGCCGCGCGGCCCGGCGCTGAACGAGGAACAACGCGAATCCCAGGAGGCCCAGGGCGGTTCCGGCATAACAGACCGGAAGCGCGTCGCTCCACCGGTCGCCCACCAGTAGCACCACGACGGTCGCCAGAACCCACGCTGCCGTGCCCACCGCGAGCACCGGGCGGGGATCGGACAGGCGGGCCACGAGCGTCGACGTGCTATGGATTTCGGTCACACGATTAAGTTACCCCTGCGTCGGTGCCCTAATCTGCCAGGTGCGAAACCCCACTTCCCGGCGATTGGACCGAAACTCGACATGGCGGTTACCGACAAAACGACCGAGCCCACGCGGCGGTCGGCGCCCTCGCGGTTGCTCGACACCTACTTCAAGATCACAGAGCGTGGCTCGACCATCAGCACCGAGGTCCGCGGCGGCCTGGTCACGTTCGTGGCCATGGCGTACATCGTCGTCCTCAACCCGCTGATCCTCGGTAGCTTCTCGGCCGACGACGCCGCCGCCAAGACCGACGTCCTCGGCAACATCCTGCCGATCAGCCAGGTCGCGGCGGTGACCGCGCTGGTCGCCGGTCTGATGAGCATCGCCTTCGGCATCATCGCGAACTATCCGTTCGGTATCGCCGCGGGTCTGGGCATCAACAGCCTCCTCGCCGTCACGATCGCGCCGCAGGTCACCTGGCCCGAGGCGATGGGTCTGGTCGTCATCGACGGCATCATCATCGTGGTGCTGGCCGCGACCGGTTTCCGCACGGCGGTCTTCAACGCCATCCCGCGTGAACTCAAGGCCGCGATCGCCGCCGGTATCGGCATGTTCATCGCGTTCATCGGTCTGGTCGACGCCGGATTCGTCCGCCGCATCCCCGACGCCGCCGGCACGTCCGTCCCCGTCGGCCTCGGCATCAACGGTTCGATCGGCGCGTGGCCGACCGCAGTCTTCGTCTTCGGTGTCCTGCTCATGGGCGTCCTCGTGGTCCGGAAGGTCCGCGGCGGCCTGCTGATCGGCATCGTCGTCACCACCGTGCTCGCCGCGATCATCGAGGCCGTCTTCGATGTCGGCGCCTCCAAGGGCGTCGACCCCAAGGGCTGGAACCTCAGCGTTCCCGTGCTGCCCGACGTCGTCGCGCAGCTGCCCGACCTGAGCCTGGTCGGCGACGTCAGCCTGTTCGGTGCGTTCACCCGCATCGGTGTCCTCGCGGCCAGCCTGCTGGTCTTCACCCTGGTGCTCGCCAACTTCTTCGACGCGATGGGCACCATGACCGGCCTCGGCAAGGAAGCCGGGCTCACCGACAAGGACGACAACCTGCCCGGCGTCGGCAAGGCCCTCGTCGTCGAGGGCGCCGGCGCGATCGTCGGCGGCGGCGCATCCGCGTCGTCCAACACGGTGTTCGTCGAGTCCGCGTCCGGCATCGCCGAGGGCGCCCGCACCGGCCTCGCCAACGTCGTCACCGGTGTGCTGTTCCTGGCCGCGATGTTCCTCACGCCGCTGTACTCGGTGGTCCCGATCGAGGCCGCGGCCCCGGCACTGGTCGTGGTGGGCGCGTTGATGATCGGCCAGGTGCGCGACATCGACTTCGGCAAGTTCTCGATCGCGCTGCCGGCGTTCCTGACGATCGTCACGATGCCGTTCACGTACTCCATCGCCAACGGCATCGGTGTCGGCTTCATCTCCTACGTGGTCCTCGCGGCCGCGGGCGGCAACGCCAAGAAGGTGCACCCGCTGCTGTGGCTCGTTGCGGCACTGTTCGTCGCGTACTTCGCAGTCGGCCCGATCACTGACGCCGTTACGTGATTGGCGGGGCGCGAGTTCCCGTATTGTTTGATTCTGTGACATCGGATACTCGCGCCCTGGCCAGCGACCTGTCCTTAGCGGTTGTGCGTCTCACGCGCCACCTGCGGGGACGGCGTGCGGAGGCCCAGGTCTCGCTGACGCAGCTGTCGGCGCTCGCCACCCTCGCCGCCGAGGGGTCGATGACGCCGGGCGCTCTGGCCGCGCGTGAGAAGGTCCAGCCGCCGTCGATGACCCGGGTCATCGCGTCGCTCGCCGACCTCGGACTGGTCGATCGCACACCGCATCCCACCGACGGTCGGCAGATCATCGTCTCGCTCTCCGATGCCGGTCACGCCCTCATCGAGGGCGAGACCCAGGCGCGCGAGGCGTGGATGACCGAGAAGCTGTCGGGCCTCGACGACGAGCAGATCGAAACCCTGCGCAACGCCGTCACCATCATCTCCGGTCTGGTCTCCGAGAACGGCTGACTCGACCGATTGCGGCCCCGAAGTCGTTCACGCACAGCCTGATCGGGTCCGCGTCATCGCGAAGGTGATGCGGCGCTCGGTATCTTGTCGAGGTGTTGATCGGCGCGGGGCTCCACCGAGACGGTCCGCGCTTCCAGTGCCGTCTCGCAGTGATCGCACACGAGCCGCGGCACGAACGGCCTCCCGCACCCAGTGTGTGTGAAGACGATCGCCTCGCCCTCGGGTGCAGGAAACCAGTGCTGTCCCCACGTGATCATGCACAACACCACGGGGAAAAAGGCTCGACCCTTCTCGGTCAGGTGGTAGGTCACCCAGTCCGTACGGGCGGTGCTGGGCGATTCGCGAAGGACACCGAGTTCGAGGAACGTCCGTAGTCGATCCGCCACAATCGTGGGTGACGCCTGCATCCGCTCTGCGAACTCGCTGTAGCGCTTCGCCCCGAAGAACGCCGCTCCGAGCATCGCCGCGGACCACCGATTGCCGAGCAACTCCATGGTGTGCGGTAGTACTCGCGGCGGCCGGGCCGCGCCGCTGGACCGCCGCCGACTCGACGCCGCGGGCACGCTGCGGGTCCAGCCGCCACTGGGGCCCATCTCGGCGACAACGTCGCGGGCGCTGGCCGGACGACCGCACGCGGCGCAGTGCGTTACCGGTGTGAACTGGTGTCCACAAGGGGAGTGCCGCATGCTCGGCAGAATGCCCTCGTCCGGTGCCCACTGGAGTTCCCACGACCACACCGAGAGCAGAATCGGCCACACGGCGTGCCCGCACTGGGTGCGCCGGTACTCGTAACGCGCGGGTCTCTCCTGGTAGCAGACCCGATCGAACAGTCCGGCCTCCGTGAGCGCGGCCAGTCGGGCCGACAGGACCGCGTGCGAGATCCCGCCCACCGACATCCAGTCGCGGTACCGCAGTGCGCCTTGGAACGAATGGCGGAGAATCCACAGGTTCCATTCGTCGCCGAGCAGACCGAGCGTCACCGCGATCGCGTTGTCACCACCCGGTGCGAGCATGCGCCCGGCGGTCGGAGCGGTCTGCGCCGCGCCGGAGGCATGTTCGTCGGACATCCCACGAACTATAGTCCGGGACGGTCCAGTCCCACCGCGTCCGTCGGGCTGTCCGCCGTACGCCAACGGGGGAGCGCCGACCCCGGCGCCCACGTCGAATGCGTGCCGCTCGAGATCCGTTCGGGCAGGCGGATCCGCGCGATCGGTCCGTCGGCGACGCGCGCGGCGTCGAACACGAGGCACTCGGAGATGTCCCGGTTGACGTCCGAGGTAATGGTCACCAGGTAGCCGTCGTCCTCGGACGTCGACCCGATCCGCGGGGCCATGACGGTCTCGCTGCCGAACACGCCCTCCCCGAACGCGAAGTGTTCCTCGTTCCCCGTGACGGTGTCGTGCTTGACCAGGCCGTTGAACAGGAACCAGCCCGGAAGCCCGGTCGCCGCGTAGGTGTAGCGGTGACTGCGCCCCGCATGCGCGGGGTTGATCATGCCGAACTCCGTCACCGTCTCCGAAAGACGTTCCTCCCGAACCTCTCCCGTGCGCATGTTCAGCCGCCATCGGTGCAGGTGCGTGCCCATGCGGTCGAGCGCGAGGAAGCGGAACATCCGCTGGTAAGGTCCGCCGTCTCCGGTGTCTTCGGGCTCCGGATGCTCCTGGTGGAAGCCTTCGAGGATGATCTCGTCGCCGCTCTCGTACGCGTTGGTCCAGTGCAGGACGTACGTCGGGTCCGCCTCGAACCACCGGATCTGATCCGAGTTTCCGCGGCGTGGGATCACGCCCAGTCGTAGCGGGACGTCCGGATGGAACCGGGAGACGTACTTGCCCACCGCGAGGGCCTCCGGAACCCAGAACAGGGGGCAGTCGTTGAGGATCGCGTAGTTGTCGGTGAACGCCATGTCGTGCGGCAGGCGCGGACCCGGCAACTCGATGTCGACGTAGTGCACGAGGCGGTCGTCGGCGTCGACCACGCCGTAATGCATGTACGGAGCATCGGTGCCGTAGTTGAAGAACAACAACTCGCCGGTGCGTTCGTCGACCTTGGGATGCGCCGAGATGCCCAGGGCCGATGGGAAGTCGCCGTGCCACGTGGCCTTCCCCAGGGTCTCGAGCGTCGTCGGATCGAGCCGGTAGAGGTCGCCGCACTGCCAGAAACTGGTCTGGGCGACGCCGCCGTGGACCACGACATCGGTGCTCGACGCATCCTTCATCCGACCCCGGGCGCCCCAGCCGTCCTGCCGGATCGACTTCTCCGGCCGCTCGGCAATGCCCGCCCACAGCGGGCCACCGGCCTCCTGCTCGGCGAGGAATCCGTCGGTCTTGACGAAACGGTTGCGGTAGAAAGCCTTTCCGTCGCGGAAGCCGACGACGTGAATCATGCCGTCACCGTCGAAGGGGTGGTACCGGCCCTCCAAGGCCGGATGCGCCGGGTTCTCGGTGTTGCGGAGGTAGACGCCGTCGAGGTCGCTCGGCAACTCGCCCACCACCTCGAGATCGTCGGCGCTGCGCTCGACATGTTGGGGGCGCCACGCCCCCGTGCGGTACGGATGGTCGTCGTCGGCCGGCAGCGTCGTCAGGGCGCGCCCGAGTACCTCGATCTCCATGTGGTTCCTCCTACTGTCCGATCACGAAACTGGCTGTCGTTGCGGTGCTTCCGCCGAAGTTCAACATTGCGGCGCGGCGCGCGTCGGGCACCTGGTTCGCGCCCGCCCGGCCGGTCACCTGGCGGTGGCAGTCGAGCAGCATACGAATTCCGGTGGCGCCCACCGGATGGCCGACGCCGAGCAGGCCGCCGCTCGGGTTCACGGGGATTCGGCCGCCGATCTCGAGGTCGCCGTTCTCGACGGCGCGCCAGCTCTCGCCGGGCGGCGTGATCCCGAAATGATCGATGGCCAGGTACTCGCTGACGGTGAAGCAGTCGTGGGTCTCGATCAGATCGAGGGCGTCGACACCGTCGATCCCCGCGCGGCCGAACGCATCCCGGATCGTAGCCCGCACGTGGGGAGCCACGTAGGGGTCGTCGGCGCTGCATGAGAGCTTGTCCTCGAGTGACAGCCCCACGGTCCGGTGCCCCCAGCCCAGGATGCGGGACTGGTTCGACGTCGCCCCGCCGGAGCGGAGCACGGGGTGGTCCGCGCGGACCAGGACCACTCCGGCGGCGCCGTCGGTGAGGGGTCCGCAGTCGGCCTTCCGCAGCCGGCCCTCCACCGGCGGGTTGGCCACGAGGTCGTCGGTGAACGACGCCTCGGTCCGGTCCCAGCCGCGGGTCTGGGCCAGCGGATTGCGGGCCGCGTTGCGGGCATTGAGTTCCGCGATCGACCACAGGTGGCGTTCGTTCAGGCCGAAGCGCCGCTCGTACTCGTCGGCGATCTTTCCGAACATGTAGGGCCACATGAATTTTGCGTCGGATCCCTCGTGGCCTACCCATGCCGCGGCGCCCATGTGCTGCGCACCCAGGTCGCCGGGAACGGTCTTCTCGAGTTCGACGCCGACGACCAGCGCGCAGTCGTACCTGCCGGACTCGAGATCTGCCATTGCGGCGAGGAGTGCAAGTGACCCCGACGCGCAGGCGCCCTCGTGGCGGGTTGCGGGTGCGCCCCACAATTCGGGCACGACCGAGGCCGGCATCGCGCCGAGGTGGCCCTGGCCGGTGAAGAGCTGCCCGAATGCGTTGCCGACGTGCACGACGTCGATGTCGGAGGGGGTGACTCCCGCATCCGCGAGCGTGCCCTCCACCACCTCTCGGGTCAGGTCTGCGACATCGAGACCCTCCTTCGTCAGGTTGCGGGCGAAATCTGTCTGGTAGCCACCGATCACTCTGATCGCGTCTGTGTCCATGTCGGCTGTTGTCTCCTCGGGTCTTGCGGTTGCATGCGCGTCAGACTACAACTAACAGAGTGATGAAGGCCACTCATTCTTTCGAAGTGGGGATGACGACGCGATGAAGACCTCGGAGCCGCGACTGAGCGTGAGTCTCCCGTACTGGCAGGACCGCCCGCCGCTCGATGCGCTGGCCGTCGCCGACGAAACCGCCCGCCTGGGATTCGACCGTCTCTGGGTCGGTGAGATGGCGACCTTCGATGCCTTCGCGCTCGCCACGGCGATCGGCGCCAGGGTTCCTGACCTGCCGCTCTGCGTCGGACCGCTGGCGGTGGACGTCCGTACGCCGGTGGCGATCGCACTCGGCGCGGCCAGCGTCGCCGCGCTGACGGGCGCGCGTGTCGATCTGGCGATCGGCACGTCCAGCACGGTGGTCGTCGAGGGATGGCACGGTCGTACGAGGCTCAGTCCCGCAATCCATCTGGAGGAGACGGCCCGCATCGTCCGGCAGGTTGCCGCGGGGCGGAAGGCGGACTTCGACGGTCGTGTCGAGCGTGCCCGCGGGTTCCGGCTCAGGTTGCCGGCCACCGACCCGGCGCTCGTCATCGCGGCCTTCGGCCCGCAGGCGCTCGGTGTCGCCGCCCGCGAGGCGGATGGTGTGGTGCTCAATCTCGTTACACCGCAGCAGGTGTCGCGGTGCGTATCCGTCGTACGTGCGGCGGCGGAGTCGGCCGGCCGGCCCTGTCCGCGAGTCTCGGTGTGGGTCACGGCCGCGGTGGACCCCAGTGCCGCGGACCTCGAGTCGTTCCGCCGCGCTGTCGTCGGCTATCTCGCGGCCCCCGGGTACGCCGATATGTTCGCCGACGCCGGCTTCGCCACCGCGGTCGAGATCGCGCGTAGTGGAGCAACTCCTAAACAGATCTACGGTGCCGTCACCGACGACCTCGCAGCCGTGATCGGCGCCTTCGGAGACGCCGGCGCCGTGGCTCGACGTCTCGCCGCGTACCGAGACTCGGGTGCCGACGAGATCGTGGTGGTGCCCGCGACCTCGGCCGACGACCCGGGCGGAGCCCGGACGCTCGACGTCGTGGCGCGTGCGTGCGCCCCTGCCGCCGAGATCCTCGCGTGAGCCGGGCGCTGGTGTTCGACGCCGTCCGCCTGCCGCGCGGGCGGGTACGGCGCGGCGGCGGCACGCTGGCGGAGATACCGCCGCACGTTCTGTTCGCGCACCTGCTGCGCGCGCTGGAACTGCGCGGCCTCGACCCCCAGCGGGTCGACGACGTCGTGGTCGGGATCGGCACCGTCACCGGCGAGCAGGCAGGCAACCTCGCGCGCGGCGCTGCGCTGTACACGGGCTGGCCCGACGCGGTCGGTGGTTCGGTCGTGACGCGCCTGTGCTGCTCGGGGCTCGAGGCACTCGGCACCGCCGCGGCGAAGGTCGTCGCAGGGCACGCCGACGTGATCGTTGCCGGCGGCGTCGAGTCGATGTCAAGGGTGCCGATGCTCTCCGACGCCCCCGCGATCGCGACGGACGGTGAACTCGGTGAGCGGACCGGCTTCGTCACGATCGGTGTCTCCGCCGATGCGACCGCGACGGTGCACGGATTCACTCGCGATCAGCTCGACGTCTACGCCGTGGAGTCGCACCGGCGCGCGTCGTCGGCGCCGTCGTCGGAGTCCGTGGTGCCGGTGCGTCGTGGTGACGAGGTGATCCTGTCGGTCGACGAGGGTGCCCGCCACGACGCGAGTGCGGCACAGTTCGCGGCTCTGCCGGCATTGTTCGGGGACGACCCGGCCTGGGGGCTGGTGCAGCGCCGACTGCCCGAGATGCAGCCGCCCACCGAGGGTTTGCACTCCATCGCGACGGCGCCGCAACTCGCGGACGGCGCGTCGGCGGTCGTGATCGGGAGCCCCGGTGCGGGGCCGATGCGCGGTCGTCGGCCGGTCGCCGAGATCGTCGCCGTCTCGCACCGCGCCGTCCGCTCGCCGCTGCTCGATGCTCCGGTCGACGCCGCGCGAGATGCGTTGCGCCGATCCGGAATCGGTGCGCGCGATCTGGACGTCGTCGAGGCCAACGAATCGTTCGCGGTGAGCCCGTTGCTGCTGACACGGGAGTTGGACCTCGATCCCGCGCGGGTCAATCCCGTCGGCGGGGCGCTCGCCGTCGGGCACCCGCTCGGTGCGACGGGCGGCAACCTGCTGGTGTCGGCGTTGGACGCGTTGCGCCGCGTCGACGGCGAACATGCTCTGATCACGATCCCGGCGGCGCTGGGCCTCGGCTCCGCCATGGTCGTGCGTCGCCTCCGATGACGACCATCCCACATTCCAGACCCGTTCCCCCGCTCAGTCGAGGAAGGTAGCCATGCCCCGAGAGTTAACCGCCACAACACTTTCCGGATCGATTAGTCGCGGCGCCGTGCTGTGCCATCCGGAGAGCAAGATCCGCGACTACGTCGAGAAGGGGTGGTGGCGGACCACCACGCTGCTCGACGCGTTCGACGACTGGGTCGCCACTCGACCGCACGAGGACGCGGTGTCCGATCCGGTGAACCTGCCCGCCCTCACCGGCGCCGTGCCGGAGACCGTGACGTGGACCCGGATGGGGGAACGCGTGGACGATATCGCGGCACGACTGCACGAGAACGGGATCCGGCAGGGCGACGTCGTGGTGGTGCTGCTGCCCAACACGGTGTCGCTCGTGGCGACCTACCTTGCCCTGTGGCGGCTCGGGGCGGTTGCGAGCCCGGCCCCGGTCGCGTACCGGCAGCACGAGCTGTCGAACATCTGCCGTGCGACGGGGGCGGTGGCCATCGTGACGGTGGGCCGGCTCACGGACCGCGACCTCGCGGCCGAGGCGCTCGAGCTCGTCGACTCGGGCGTCGGCCTGGAGACGGTGTTCGCGTTCGGGCCGGATGCCGACGTGCGCGCAGTGCCGATGGACCCAGAAGTGAACGACGCCACGAAGGCGCAGGCCCGCAGCTACATCGACGATCTGCACGTCACGATCGGCGACCGGATCACGATCTGCTGGACCAGTGGGACCGAGGCCGCGCCGAAGGGTGTGCCCCGGTGTCACGCAGACTGGTTCGCGAGCGGGCAAGCCGCCCAGGACGGGCTCGAGACCGACACGTCGTCGGTGATCCTGAACCCGTTTCCGATGGTCAACATGGCGGGCTTCGCCGGCGCGTTCCTGCCCTGGCTGCTCGGCGGCGGTCACCTCGTTCAGCATCAGCCGCTCGACCTGCCCGTCTTCCTGTCCCAGATCGAGCGGCACCGCGTCACCCATACTGCGATGCCTCCGGCGATCCTGACGATGCTGCTGCAGCGCGACGAACTCCGCGACTCGGTCGATCTGACATCCCTGCAGCGCGTAGGTTCGGGTGGTGCGCCGCTGCCACCCGCCGTGGTGCGTCGGTGGCAGGAAGAGTTCGGCATCGAGGTCCTCAACTTCTTCGGTTCGAACGAGGGTGTGTGCCTGCTCGGCGCACCCTCCGACATTCCGGATCCGACGGTGCGCGCCCGTCACCTGCCGAACTACGGTGCACCGGGTAAGGAATGGGCAACGCGGGTCGCGAAGATGACGGCGGTCCGACTGGTGGATCCGGTCTCGGGTGCCGATGTGCACGCGGTCGGCGAGCGCGGTGAACTACGCCTCCTGGGGCCGACCGTGTTCGGTGGATACCTCGAAGGCACCGCTACCTCGAGCCCGTTCGACGACCAGGGTTACCTCTGTAGCGGAGACGTGTTCGAGTTGGGCGGCACCGACGGGGAATACCTCGAGTTCGTCGACCGGATCAAGGAGATCATCATCCGTGGCGGCATGAACATCGCCCCCGCCGAGATCGAGGGACTGCTCTTCGAACATCCGGCTGTCGGCGACGTCGCGGTCGTCGGGTATCCCGACGAGGTCCTGGGAGAGAAGTGCTGCGCCGTAGTGGTGCCGGCCGGCGCGTCCGACGTGTCTCTCGCCGATCTTGTCGAACACCTGCGTTCCCACCAGGTCGCCTCGTTCAAGCTGCCGGAGCGACTCGAGATCGTCGCGAGCATCCCTCGGAACCCCGTCGGCAAGATACTGCGCCGAGATCTGCGCGACAGGCTGCAGTCGAGGACGTGAGCTGCCCGCCGACCGCCCCCTTCTACGTCCGCCGCTCGACCGCCTTCGCCCGTGCCGGGAACACCGTGTAGCTCAGCGCGATGACGCCCCAGATCCCGAGTACGACGGTGAGGGTGTCGATCCAGTCGGACAGGGCTGCGGTGCGGGTCGGGTCGTCGACCATCGCGATCGCCGCGGACAGCAATCCGCACGCGATGCCCCACGCGATCATGGCCTTTCCGAACTCGCGCCACTCGCGGATCGCCCGGCCCGCGCCGTGCCGCGGCGGCTTCACCGGGGCCGGCCCGCCGGCGAACCGGTACGCGAATCGGGCGTCGGCCCAGCGGATGATGCTGTGCCCGAACGCCACCGAGAAGCCGATGTAGGCGGCCGCCAGGCCGTGACTCCATGACGCCGCACTGCCGCTGCGCAGGTCGATCGTGGTGGCGACGAGGAGCACTACGTCGACCAGTGGTGCGCCGATGAGTAGCGCGGCACCCAGGGCGGGGCGGCGCAGCAGGTAGCGGGCGACGAGGCCGGCGCCGAGGAACACCCAGAAGAGGATCTCGCATACGACGATCAGTTGGACGATCATGCTCGACCCCGTTTCTAGTACGACTGTGTTAGTTATTCGAAAGCTAGCACAGTCGTGTTAGTTTTGCGATGTGGTGAAGAGGCCGAGCCCCGAATGCAGACGCGAGGAGATCGCGGACGCCGTGCTGCGCGTGATCCGCCGCGACGGCATCGGCGCGGCCAGCGTGCGAACCGTCGCCGACGAGGCGGGCATGTCGACCGGGTCGCTCCGGCACTTCTTCGGCACCCAGTCCGAACTGCTGCTCTTCGCGATGGAACTCGTCACCAAACGGGTCTACGACCGCATCGCCGGGATCGAGTTCAGTGGGGATCTGCGGGCCGACGTGCGCGTTCTGGCCGAGCAGTTCGTCCCCCTCGACGACGACCGTCGCGGCGAGATGGAGGTGTGGCAGGCGTTCACCGTCGCCGCCCAGGCCGATCCCGCGCTCGCCGAGGTGCGCGACCGCTCCGACCTCGCGGTGTACGAGGGCTTCCTGGGAGCCACTCGGTTGCTCGCGGAGGCCGGGGTGCTCGCGGCGTCCGCGGTCGAGGTCGAGGCGATGCGGATGCACGCCCTGGTGGACGGCCTCGCGGCACACGGCCTCAATCACCCCCACCGGATCGGTCCCGAGCAGATCCACGCCGTCATCGACGCACACTTCGCCGCGCTGTTCGCGGCGGGCGGGAGCGCCCGCTAGCCGTCGACCACCCATACGGCACGATGGATCCGTGGTTCACGTCATCGACATCGCAGACCCCGCCGATCCCCGGCTGGACGACTTCCGAGACCTCAACTCGTCGGATCGTCGGCCGGACCTGCCCGGGGGCAAGGGGCTGGTGATCGCCGAGGGTGTGCTGGTGGTCCAGCGGATGCTTGCGTCCCGGTACGCGCCGATCGGCCTGCTGGGTGTGGACCGCAGGCTCGGCGAGCTGTCCGCGGACCTCGACGGCGTGGACGTGCCGTTCTACCGAACCACGGCCGACGTGATGGCCGAGGTGGTGGGCTTCCATCTCAACCGGGGTGTGCTCGCTGCGGCGCACCGGCCGCCTCCGCTCGACGTCGAGGACGCACTGCGCGACGCGCGGACGGTCGCGGTGCTCGAGGGCGTCAACGACCACGAGAACATCGGCTCGATGTTCCGCAACGCCGCCGGCCTGGGCGTGGACGCGATCCTGTTCGGTGCCGCCGTCGCCGACCCGCTCTACCGCCGCGCGGTACGGGTGTCGATGGGGCACGTGCTGCGCGTCCCGTTCGCGCAGGTCCCCGAGTGGCCGCGTGGGCTGAACATTTTGCGCGACAAGGGCTTCCAGTTGATCTCGCTCACCCCCGATCCTGCGGCGGTGCCACTGGCCGAGGCGATGACGGGGGAGAAGGTGGCGGTGCTGCTCGGAGCGGAGGGCCCCGGCCTCACCGAACACGCGATGCGCGTCACCGACGTGCGCGCCCGCATCCCGATGGCGCCGGGCACCGACTCGCTCAACGTCGCGACCGCCGCGGCGATGGCGTTCTACGAGCGCATCCGGACCGGCTCGTGACGGCAGGTCCGGCGTCGCCACCCACCCCGTGGTGCACGGGACTGCTGGTCAGTGGCTTCGCGGCGCTCGTGACGTTGGTCGGCGTGGTGGCCTTCGGGTCCGCGCTGGCGCACATTCACGTGCTGCTCGCGGTCGGCTTCAACCTGGTGGTCGTCGGCGGCGCCGCCCCCACCGTGTGGCGCTGGCGGCACCGGCCGGTATGGCGCTGGGTGGTGTACGGCGTCGGGGCCGGCGTGGTGTTCGGTTGGGCCGCGCTGTTTTTCGGGGCCCTCTGACGTCGGTCAGTGGTCGCGACGGAACAGGCGGGAGAGCAGCGACGGCCTCTTCGGTGACGGCACCGACTCCTGGTCGCTGCCGTCCTCCGGCTCGCTGTGCTCGTCCGGTTCGTTGTGCTCGTCCGGTGCGCCAGGCTGCTCCTGCTCCCGGGCCGGTTCCGCGCGGCGCGCCTCCTCGAATCGGAGGACCGACTCGGGAACCTGTCCGGACGGGTGCACCGCGAACCGCGAGACCGTGATCGACGCCGGATCCAGGTCGTCGCCCAGCCAGCCCCGGGGTGCCGCCTCCGCGAACTCGCCGGGATTGAACGGCAGCGTCTGCGGGTCCGGTAACACGTCCAGCGAGGGGCGCACCGGATGCTCCCCGGCCCAGAACGGACGCTCCCACACCTGCGGGAGGCCGAGGTCCTCGATGATGTGAACCGGTGTGGCGCTGAACGATCGCTTCAGTTCCCCGTGGTCCCAGTGCGCGAACGCGCCCCACGAACCGGCCTTCGTCACCGGACTCGACGAGCAGAGATACGTGTGGCGGAAGCCCGTCGGGTGGATCCAGTGCTCCACCAGTGAAGAAGGGACCGGCGGCAGGGATTCGCCCGTGCGGACGACGACCACCCCGGGGTACCAGCCGGCGATCACCTCGCCCGCTTCGGGTTTCGCGGCGTCCGTCAACGGTTCGTCGCCGAGATACGACACCTCGAGCCCTGGATGCAACTGCCCGACGAGGTCGCGGGCGGCGTCCCGGTCCGGTTCCGCGTCACGCAGAACCGAGGCGGGCTCGGTGGCGTCGACGTACCAGATGGTGGATGCGTTGACCCCCAGCACTGACGTCAGCCGCGCCCGTTGCTCCGAACGCCCAGCAGAACGTCGTCCCAGGACGGCAGTGCGGGCTTACCGCGCTTGTCCTTGCCGTGGGTGTGCTGGGGTGCGGTCTTCGGCTCGTCGTGCTCGGCCTCGTCGACGGGCTCCGGCGTGTCGACCTGCTCCGCCGATTCCTCTTCGATGTCGTTGTCCGCCAAGATGATCGACGAGTCTTCCGCGGCCTCGTGATCGTGGTCCTGCTCCATGTCGGCCGGGCCGTAGATGCCGTCGCTGGGGACGGGAGCCAGCCCGCGGAGCGGACGCCCGAAGTCGGGGTCGATCAGCTGGACCGCGGCGTCGTCGAGGGAGTTGATGGTGCCGCCGTGCGCGTCCGGCTGGTAGCGCCAGTGCGCGGCGTTGGTGCTCCGTCCGGCCTGCCACTGCAGCTGGGCCACCCAGTGGCCGTCCTCGTCCTTCCACGCGTCCCACGTGGCGGCGTCCATGTCGTGGCCGCGGGCTCGGAACGCCTGCGCGACGATCTCGGACAGGGTGTCCACGGCGGGGCCGTCCGGGCGGACCGGGTGACCGGCCTGTGCCATCTCGGCCGCGCGACTGCGTTCGAGAAGCACGGGATGTGCGTAGCGCTCCACCTTGGAGTACGGAATGCCCGCCTGCTCGGCGACCTGTTCGATGGATGCGCCGGCGCGGATACGGGCCTGGATCTCTCGCGGGCGAAGCTGACTGTCCATTTCGATCTCAATCTGGCCGAGTCGAGCGATGTCTCCGCGAGAGGCCGCGCGGAGCTTGTCATCGGCGGGGAGCCGGAACTTTTCGCCGGTATCTGGATCCGAACACACTACGTGCGCGCCGCCAGGTTCGAGACCGATCACTCGCAGCTCTCGCACACTGTCCTCCTCATCGCGCCGACTCGCGATCACGCCGGAATCGACTGTAATTCATCTGTGACCCGTGTGCAGGAAAGACACGCGTGTGAATACGTTTCCTCGCGATTTGCGCACATATCGGTGTTTCGCGGGCGTCCCCGGGACCGATACGTGCGCAAATCGCGGGGCGGCGGGGCGCGCGGACGACGAAAGGGAGGGGCGGTCACGCAATGCGTGACCGCCCCTCCCTTCAGAGGTAGTGCGGGATCAGCCGAGCTGCGAGACGACCCAGTCGATGCTCTTGGTGAGCTGCGAGATGTCCTCGGGATCGATCGCCGGGAACATGCCGATGCGCAGCTGGTTGCGGCCCAGCTTGCGGTACGGCTCGGTGTCGACGATGCCGTTGGCGCGCAGGATCTTCGCGACCGCGGCCGCGTCGACCGAGTCGGCGAAGTCGATGGTGCCGACAACCTGCGAGCGGTATGCCGGATCGGCGACGAACGGCGTCGCGTACTCGGAGGCCTCGGCCCACGAGTACAGGCGCTCCGACGAATCCTTGGTGCGCGCGGTGGTCCAGTCCAGGCCGCCGCCCGAGTTCATCCACGCGATCTGGTTCTCGAACATGAGCAGCGTCGCGAGCGCCGGGGTGTTGTAGGTCTGGTCCTTGGTGGAGTTGTCGACCGCGATCGGCAGCGACAGGAAGTCCGGCGTCCAGCGACCCGAGTCCTTGATCTCGGCGACACGCTCGAGCGCGGCCGGGCTCATCAGCGCGATCCACAGGCCACCGTCGGCGGCGAAGCACTTCTGCGGCGCGAAGTAGTAGACGTCGGCGTCGGCGGCGTTGACCGGCAGACCGCCGGCACCCGAGGTGGCGTCGATCGCGATGAGCGCGTTCTCCGAGCCCGCCGGGCGGGACACCGGCACGGCGACACCCGTCGAGGTCTCGTTGTGCGCCCAGCCGATGAGGTCGACGGAGCCGTCGGCGACGATCGCCGGCGCGGTGCCCGGATCGCTCGAGACGACGATCGGGTCACCGATGAACGGGTTGTTCTTCGCGACCGACGCGAACTTCGACGAGAACTCGCCGTAGGTGAAGTGCTGCGAACGCTCACGGATCAGACCGAACGCCGCGGCGTCCCAGAACGCGGTGGAGCCGCCGTTGCCGAGCACGACCTCGTAGCCCTCGGGCAGCGAGAACAGGTCGCGCAGGCCCGAACGCACGCGGGCGACGACGTCCTTGACGGGCTTCTGCCGGTGGCTGGTGCCGAACACCGAGGCGCCGACGTCGACCAGGGACTGCAGCTGTTCGGGGCGGACCTTCGACGGTCCGCAACCGAAGCGGCCGTCTACGGGCTTGAGGTCGGCGGGGATGATCGGAGTGCTCATCGGCGTGAGATGTCCTTCTCGGTTGTGGTGACGGTCCAACTGGTCTAGCTGTGCGAGATCTGGTCCCAGCCCTCGACCGAGTCGGGGGTGCGGGGCTCGGGGCCGGTGTAGATCGCGGCCGGGCGGACGAGCTTGCCCAGACGCTTCTGCTCCATGATGTGCGCGCACCAGCCGGCGGTGCGGCCACACGTGAACATCGCGGGCATCATGTGCGCCGGGACCTCGGCGAAGTCGAGGATGACCGCCGCCCAGAACTCGACGTTGGTCTCGATTGCGCGGTCGGGGCGACGCTCGCGCAGTTCGGCCAGTGCGGCCTGCTCGAGGGCGGCAGCCGCCTCGAAGCGGGGGGCGTTGAGGCGCTTGGCTGTGGCGCGGAGCACGCGGGCGCGGGGATCCTCGGCCCGGTACACCCGGTGACCGAAGCCCATGAGCTTCTCCTTGCGATCCAGGATGCCCTTGACCAGTGCGCGGGCGTCGCCGGTGCGCTCGGTCTCCTCGATCATCGGCAGCACGCGGGCCGGGGCGCCGCCGTGCAGCGGGCCGGACATCGCGCCGATCGCGCCGGACAGCGAGGCCGCGACGTCGGCGCCGGTGGACGCGATGACGCGCGCGGTGAAGGTGGAGGCGTTCATGCCGTGCTCGGCGGCCGACACCCAGTAGGCGTCGATGGCCTCGATGTGCGCGGGGTCCGGGTCGCCCTTCCAGCGCGTCATGAAACGTGCTGTGACGGTGGGGCATTCGTCGATCAGCTTCTGCGGGACGGCGGGCTGGTAGATCCCGCGGGCCGACTGCGCGACGTAGGACAGTGCCATGACGGACGCGCGGGCAGCCTGCTCGCGGGCGGTCTCGTCGTCGATGTCCAGCAGCGGCTGGTAGCCCCAGATCGGGGCGAGCATCGCCAGGCCGGCCTGCACGTCGACGCGGACGTCGCCGGTGTGGATGGGCAGGGGGAACGGCTCGGCCGGGGGCAGTCCGGGGCCGAATCGACCGTCGACCAGCAGGGCCCACACGTTGCCGAACGTGACACGACGACCGACCAGGTCCTCGATGTCGACACCGCGGTAGCGCAGCGCGCCGCCGTCCTTGTCGGGCTCGGCGATGTCAGTGGTGAAGGCGATGACGCCTTCGAGGCCGCTGACGAAATCCTCGGGTACTACAGCGCTTGGTGCCATTGCTCCTGGACTCTCCTCATCCGAGTGCGTCCCGGTGAGGGGTGCACTGCCTTGGACCGAATCAGCCTTCGACTACTGCGGTAACTGTCAGGTGCGGGATGCGCCGCCGGGCCTGGTACCCAAACTTTAGCCGGTGTCACCGGTCACCTGGTCGGCGCATACCCAGGGGTAGCGTCTGAGGCTGTGTCACCAGATTCCCAACGCCGGGGTTCCCGGAAGTCCGACCTCTCCGCGATGCGGGTGAGCTACGGCGAGATCGGACCCGAACGGCCCGTCGTCGACCCCGATCTGGAACCGTCGTGGCTCGACGACGGCTGGCCCGCGCTGGCGCGGCACTGGGTGGAGGACGCCGTCCAGGCCGCACTGCCCGAACCCAACGCGATGGTGCTCGGCACCGTCGACGCCGCCGGACACCCCTGCACGCGAACGGTGCTGTGCAAGGGACTCGACGCCGACGGGGTGCTGTTCTTCACGAACTACGACTCCGACAAGGGCCGTCAGCTCGCGGCCACCCCCTACGCGTCGGTGACGTTCACCTGGATTCCGCTGGCCCGGCAGATCACCGTCCGCGGCCCGGTGGAAAGAACCAGCGAGAACACGACCTCCGACTACTGGGCCAGCCGGCCCCGCGGCTCGCAGTTGGGGGCGTGGGCGTCGCAGCAGTCGCGGCCGATCGGCTCCCGGGCCGAGCTCGAGGCGGCACTGGTCGAGGCGGGCGAGCGGTTCGCCGTCGACGGGGACATCCCGGTCCCGGGACACTGGGGCGGATTTCGGATCCGACCGGAGTCGGTGGAGTTCTGGCAGGGCCGACCCAATCGCATGCACAACCGGATCCGCACCCGTCTGGTCGACGGTGCATGGATCGTCGAACGCCTCCAGCCGTGATGCGGGGACTGCTCGCCGACACCACACCGCTGCGCAATCGCGACTACCGCCGGCTGTGGACGAGCGGCATCGTCACGGTCATCGGCGGTCAGCTGACCGTGGTCGCGGTGCCGGTGCAGATCTACGCGATGACGCAGAACTCGGCGTACGTCGGCCTCGCCGGCTTGTTCGGGCTGGTCCCGCTGGTCATCTTCGGGCTGTGGGGCGGCGCACTGGCCGACGTCATGGACCGCCGAAAGCTGATCATCATCACCACGCTCGGGCTCATCGGCACGTCGGTGCTGCTGTGGCTGCAGGCCGCGTCCGGGGTGAACAACGTGTGGCTGCTGCTGTGCCTGTTCTCGCTGCAACAGGTGTTCTTCGCGGTGAACTCGCCCACCCGCAGCGCGATCATCCCCCGGCTGTTGCCGCTGAAGGACCTGCCCGCCGCGAACTCGCTCAACATGACGGTGATGCAGTTCGGTGCGATCGCCGGTCCGCTGCTCGCGGGCGTGCTCATCCCGCACCTGGGCTTCGCGACGATCTACCTGCTGGACTCGCTCGCGCTACTCGCGACGCTGTGGGCGGTGATCAAGCTGCCCGCGCTGCCGCCGACCGGGGAGACGCGCCGCGTCGGCCTGCGGGTGCTGGGGGAGGGCTTCACGTACCTCGCGACGCAGAAGGTGCTGCTGGCGTCGTTCGTCGTCGACATCATCGCGATGGTGTTCGGCATGCCGCGCGCGCTGTTCCCGCAGATCGCCGAGGACACCTTCGGCGACCCGAGCGGCGGCGGGCTCGCACTCGGGCTGCTGTTCGCCGCGATGTCGGCGGGCGCGGTCCTCGGCGGCGTCTTCTCCGGGTGGCTGCCGCGGATCCGCTACCAGGGCCGTGCGGTGATCGTCTGCATCGTGCTGTGGGGGCTGGCGATGGTCGGTTTCGGCGTGGTCGTCGGGATCTCGACCCCGGGCAGCTCCGCGGTGCTGCTGTGGCTCGCGCTCGGCTTCCTCGCGTTCGGCGGTGCCGTCGACATGGTCTCGGCGGCACTGCGTTCCACGATGCTGCAGCAGGTCGCCACCGACGACATGCGCGGCCGACTGCAGGGCGTGTTCACCGTCGTCGTCGCGGGCGGGCCGCGGATCGGCGACGTGCTGCACGGCGGCGCGGCCTTCCTGTTCGGCACCGCCGTCGCGTCCGCGGGCGGAGGCGTCCTGGTGGTGATCGGGGTGGTCGTGTCGATGCTGGCGTTCCCGGCGTTCGTCCGGTACCGCGTCAGCCGATCGGGTAGCCCCGAACATGTCTGAGTCGCGAATCGTCGTGTGCGGTGAGGCCCTCGTCGACCTGGTGCCGACGGGGGAGACCACGTTCGCGGCGCACCTCGGCGGCGGCCCGTTCAACGTCGCGATCGCACTCGGCCGCCTCGGCAGCCGCGTCGCCTTCTGCTCGAGGCTCTCCACCGACCCGTTCGGGGAACGGCTGCTCGCTGCGCTGGTCGCGGCGGGTGTCGACGTCTCGATCACGCAGCGGGGGCCCGAACCCACGACGCTCGCCGTCGCTGCCGTCGACCCCGACGGCGGTGCCGGCTACACGTTTCATGCCGACGGCACCGCCGATCGTCTCGTCGCCGATCCCGGACCGTTGCCGGCATCGGCGGCCGCGGTGTCGTTCGGCACGCTCTCGCTCGTGTTCGAACCCGGCGCGAGCGTGTACACGGATCTGTTGCGCCGCAGCCACGGCGAGGGGCGGCTCACGATCGTCGACCCCAACATTCGGCCGGACGTGTTCCCCGCCGACTACCGCCGCCGCTTCACCGAGTTGCTGCCGTCGATCGACATCGTCAAAGTCTCCGACGACGACGTCCAATGGTTGGGACGGGGTGTGGACGGCACGACGCCGGCGCAGTGGCTCGACCGCGGGGTCGCCGCGGTCGTCACCACCCACGGCGCCGACGGTCTGAGCGTGTGGACGCGTCGGTTCCGCGTAGAGGTTCCCGGTTGCCGGGTTCCCGTCGCGGACACCATCGGTGCAGGTGACACCGTTCACGGTGCGCTGCTGCATTGGCTCGACGAGCATCGCGCGCTGGATTCGGATTCGGTCGAGGGCCTCGGCGGGGGACAATGGCAGGACGCCCTGGAATTCGCGGCGCGAGCGGCCGCGGTCACCGTTTCCAGGCCTGCGGCGGACCCTCCGTGGGCATCGGAGCTCACGGGCGGCTAGTTTCTACTTGAATGTTACGAAGTTACTCACTGGTCTGAGTTTGAGAGGGATCCTTCCGTGCCCGCTGAGAATGACAACAAACCCACACTCAGCTACCCCGGTGGCGAGCACACAATGTCCATCGCCAAGGCGACTGAAGGCAATGACGGCATCGAGCTGGGCAAGCTCCTTGCCAACACGGGTTACACGACGCTCGACCCGGGCTTCGTGAACACCGCGTCCACCAGTTCCGCTATTACCTACATCGACGGTGAACAGGGCATTCTGCGCTACCGCGGATACCCCATCGAGGAGCTCGCGCAGCGCTCGACGTTCATCGAGGTCAGCTACCTGCTGATCTACGGGGAGCTGCCCACCGAAGCCCAGCTGGAGTCGTTCACGGACAAGATCCGTCGACACACGCTGCTGCACGAGGACCTCAAGCGGTTCTTCGACGGCTTCCCGCGCAACGCGCATCCGATGCCGGTGCTTTCGAGCGCCGTCAACGCGCTGTCCGCGTACTACCAGGACTCGCTGGATCCGGAGGATCCGGAGCAGGTCGAGCTGTCCACCATCCGACTTCTCGCGAAGCTGCCCACCATCGCGGCGTACGCGTACAAGAAGTCCGTCGGCCAGCCGTTCCTGTACCCGGACAACTCGCTGAGCCTGGTCGAGAACTTCCTCCGCATGACGTTCGGCTTCCCGGCCGAGCCGTACGAGGTCGATCCCGAGATCGCCAAGGCACTCGACATGCTGCTGATCCTGCACGCCGACCACGAGCAGAACTGCTCGACGTCGACGGTGCGCATGGTCGGCTCGTCGGACGCCAACCTGTTCACGTCCGTCTCCGCCGGTATCAACGCGCTGTGGGGCCCGCTGCACGGCGGTGCCAACCAGGCCGTGCTCGAGATGCTCGACGAGATCAAGGCCAACGGCGGCGACGCCAAGGACTTCGTGCGCAAGGTCAAGAACAAGGAAGACGGCGTGAAGCTCATGGGCTTCGGTCACCGCGTCTACCGCAACTACGACCCGCGCGCCGCGATCGTCAAGGAGACCGCGCACTCGATCCTCAGCAAGCTCGGCGGTGACGACAAGCTGCTCGAGATCGCGATGACCCTCGAGGAGACGGCGCTCACCGACGACTACTTCGTCGAGCGCAAGCTGTACCCGAACGTCGACTTCTACACGGGCCTGATCTACCGCGCGATGGGCTTCCCGACGCGCATGTTCACGGTGCTCTTCGCGCTCGGCCGCCTGCCCGGCTGGATCGCACACTGGCGTGAGATGCACGAGGATCCGGCCACCAAGATCGGCCGCCCGCGTCAGATCTACACCGGCTACACCCAGCGCGGTTACGTGGACCTGTCGGGCCGCTGACCCGTCCTGCCCGACTACGACTGATCGGACAACACACCATGAGCACCAAGCCCGAGATCGATTTCCAGGAGGGCCCCGCGCCCACCGAACTCGTCATCAAGGACATTGTCGTCGGTGACGGCCCCGAGGCCACCCCCGGCGCCAAGGTGGAGGTCCACTACCTCGGCGTCGAGTTCGACTCCGGCGAGGAGTTCGACTCCTCGTGGAGCCGTGGCGAATCCATCACCTTCCCGCTCGCCGGCCTCATCGCCGGATGGCAGGAGGGCATCCCGGGCATGCGCGTGGGTGGTCGGCGTCAGCTGACGATCCCGCCGGAGCTCGCGTACGGTCCGGCCGGCGGCGGCCACCAGCTGTCGGGCAAGACGTTGGTGTTCGTCATCGACCTGCTCGACGTCGTCGTCCCGCCGCCCGCTCCCGAGATCGAGCCGGCCACCGGCCCGGCCCCGGCCGAGCTGGTCATCGAGGACATCGAGGTCGGTGACGGCGCGGAGGCTCAGCCCGGCGGCGTCGTCGATGTCCACTACCACGGCGTCGAGTACGACACGAACGAGGTGTTCGACTCGTCGTTCCTGCGCGGGGAGTCCGTCGCGTTCCCGCTGAACCGGCTCATCCCGGGCTGGCAGGAAGGCATCCCCGGCATGAAGGTCGGCGGTCGCCGCAAGCTCACGGTTCCGCCGGAGCTCGCGTACGGTCCGGCCGGTGCCGGTCACCAGCTGTCGGGCAAGACGCTGGTGTTCGTCATCGACCTGCTGGGCACCCAGTAGTCCTGTAGAGCAACAGAACTCGGGCCCCGCACCGTTCCTCGGTGCGGGGCCCGAGTCGTGTCCGGGCTCGGTCGTCTCAGGACCGGCGGGTCAGCCCGATGACCGGCAGTTCACGATCGGTCTTCTGTTCGTATTCGGTGAACTGCGGCGCCGCCGCCGTGATCGTCGCCCAGGCGTCGTCGCGCTCGGTGTCGTGGAGGTGGGCGGCCAGGTTCATGAACCTGCCGCCGCGCCGGACCCGGCCCATCGCGAACTTGTCGACCCAGCGCACCATGCGTCCGTGCGGTGGGCGTGCTCCCCGGGTTCCACGTGGGTGGCTGAAGGTCATGGCTGCGTCTCCTCGTTCCGGGTCGGTACGGGACACGACCAGTATGAGCCGCGCGCGGGACTCTGCGGGACGAGAGACTCTGCGGGACGAGAGAGGGCGCCCCGGCCGAAGCCGGAGCGCCCTTGTCGCAGCGTGGTGAAGCTACCGCCGGATGACTACCGCGGGGTGCCCATGGCGTCGGCCAGCATCGGCCACGAGTTGTTCAGGTCGTCACGCCAGTAGCCCCACGAGTGGGTGCCGGCCGGCTTGAAGTCGAAGAACGCCTGCTCGCCCATGCCGTTGGCGTTGACCGCGTTGAACAGTCGGTGGGTGCACTCGTTGGTCGCAGCCTCGATGATGCCGCCGACGACGACCTGGTTGGCCAGCGTCCCGACGTTGCCGTTGATGCCCTGGCTGTCGAGGGTGTCGTGCGGGCCGGGCAGGCCGGACGCGTTGGAGACGTACAGCTTGGGGCCGCCCTTGAGCTTGCCGATGTTGATGATCGGGTCGTGTGCAATCCAGTCCGGGCTGCCGACCGGGCCCCACATGTTCTCGGCGTCGGCGTCGCCGCGGGCCGCGATCACGATCTGGATGTAGGTCTGGCCGACCGGAGTCGCGGTGTCCGCGCAGCCGCTGTACGCGCCGACGGCCTTGTACAGCTGGGGGTCCTTGAGCGCGAGGTTGAACACCGAGGTGCCCGACGTCGAGATGCCCGCGAGCGTGTTGACACCGGTGGTGCCGAGCGCCGAGTCGATGACCGGCGGGAGTTCCTCGGTGAGGAAGGTCTCCCACTTGTTGGCGCCGTGGAGAGACGGATCCGCCTTCTGCCAGTCGGTGTAGTAGGTGAACGCACCCTGCATCGGGGTGACGACGTTGACCTGCTTGCCCGCGAAGAACGTGCCGATGTCGGCCTGCTTCTGCCACGAAGCCGAATCCTCGCCACCACCGGCGCCGTTGAGCAGGTAGAGCGTGGGGGCCGGCTTGGAGGTGTCCGCCGGACGGATCACCTCGAGCGGGATGTCCCGGCCCATCGACTCGGAGCGGACGACCAGGGACATCTTGTTGCCCGTGCCCTGCTTGGCGGAGACCAGCTTGGTGCCGCCGTTCGACTGGGCAGCCGCCTCGACCTTGGCTGCGTCGGTTCCCGGCGCTGCGGCCGTGGCCACCCCGGCCCCCAAGAACACGGGAAGTGCGGCGACCGTCGCCGTCGTGGCGCCGATCAACGCTTTGAGCCGGCGGGACTTCTTGGTTACACGCATACTTACTCGCCTTCGGTGGTCGGCCGGGGAGCGCGGCTGTGCTCCCACGGTTCTGGACGTGTGTATATCACTTTCGCTATCGGGTCTACGTCACGATTTGCTACGGGTTGCCCGAAAGTTCTCGACACGTTCCAGAATTATCGGACACAAACCATCAGACCATGTCGTTTTTCTGCAACCAACGCAAGGTCGGCCAGCCACAGAAGACCGGCAGCCAACACGTCAGGACGCGGTACAGCAGTACGGACGGTACCGCGATCCCCACGGGCAGCCCGAAAGCGGTGAGGCCACCGATGAGTGCGGCTTCCACGGCGCCGACACCGCCCGGCGTCGGCGCAGCCGAGGCGAGGGTGCCGCCGATCATCGTGACGATCGTGACGGTGACGAACGTGGTGCCGCCGCCGAACGCCTCGACGCTGGCCCACAGGGCGAGCGCGGCGCCGAGGGTGGTGCCCGCGCTGCCGAGCACGATCAGCAGGAATCGGCCCGGGCTGCGGGCCAGTTGGGTCAGCGACCCCAGCACCTCGGTGAGCTGTGGGCGGACCTCGTCGTTGAGCCAGCGTCGCGCCTTCGGGATGAACATGAACGTGCCGATCGCACCGAGGGCGATGCCCGCGATGAGGTACAGCGTCGTGCCCTTGGGGACGAAGTGCGACAGGTCGGCGTCGCGCCCGGCCGCCACGCTGAAGAAGATCAGCAGCGCGATGTGGGTGACCACCTGCACGGTCTGCTGCAGCGCCACGGCCGCCGTGGCGCGGACCGTGCCGAGACCGCCCTTCTGCAGGAAACGCACGCTCAGTGCGAGCCCGCCGACGCCGGCCGGGGTGGTGGTGGCGGCGAACGTGTTCGCCACCTGCATGATCAGCAGGTCCCGGTAGCGCACGAGCTCGGATGCGCACGCCCACAGTGCCGCCGCCGCCCCGACGTAGGTGAGTGCCGACACCACCAGCCCGGCCAGTGCCCACCACCAGTTCGCCGTCTTCAGTTCGGTGAGGAACGTGGGGACCTGGCTGATGAACGGGTACGCGACGTAGACCAGGCCGATCAGCAGCACCAGCTGGATGATCTGGTTCCGGGTGAAGCGGGTGACCTGTTCGGGCGCGATCTTCTCGATGTCGGTCTGCCGGCCCACCTCGTCGCGGATCGCCGAGAGCATCGCCGACGAATCGGGGACGTGTTTGCGCAGCCGCGACGGCATCGCCGACTTGGTGAGCCGACCCGACGCGGCGAGGATCCGGTCGCGGCCCTGAGCGTCCAGTGCGGCCCGCACGGCCGGTTCCACGCCGAACAACGCTGCCGTGGTCAGCAGCATCTGCGCGATGTCGGAGAGGACCTGTGCCTCGGTCGGCCCGAGCTCGGCGTACGAGAACCCGTCGAACAGGGCGCGGCCGTCCTCGATCCGGATCTCGCTCGCCCGCAGGTCTCCATGGGTGATCTGGTTGGTGTGGAGTTCGCCGAGCGATCGCCACATCACCTCGAGCAGGGTGTCGCGGGGTTCCGGGTGATCGGTGGCCAGCGTCGCGACGGGGGCGCCGTGGGAGACGGGGTGCACGTACAGCTGCCATCCCCGGTCCAGGGCGGACACCGCGATCGGCTTGGACGCCGCCAGGCCCGCATCGGCGACCGCGATGCCCATCAGGGCGCGGTGCTCGACGGCCCGCGCGAGCGACGCGTGCACCGGTGCACTCTCGCTGCTGCGCAGCGCCAGCCACTGCGAGACCTGTCGGATCGCGCCGCGGCTGCGCTGATTCTGTCCGTACAGTTCGACGATCAGTTCGGGCTCTCCGTCGTCGCGCGAGGCGCCGAGGATCAGCGGACCGCTGCCGGCCGGGGCGATCACCCGGAACGCGGTGATGCGGTGACCGAGCCGCTCCAGCGATTCCACCGCGGACTCGAGCGGCACCTCCAACGCCGGCGTGCCGACCACCAGGACGATGACGGCGCCGACCAGGTAGCCGACCGCCAGCCCCAGCATCGAGCGCGCGGGCACGATGGAGCTGACGATCAGGTGGATCGGCGCGAACGCCAGCAGCAGCGCCCACCACAGTCGCCGCCACCGCTTCGGCAGCCACGGCCCCGACACCGTCAGGACGGCCGCGAGCATCGCGATCCAGCGGGGGTCGTCGAGGAACTGGGACAGGAACGTGTTGAGGCGGTCCGAGACGTCGAGGTGCCACTGCGGCGCGGCCAGCCCGGTCCCGGTGAACGACAGTGCGAGCCCCGCGATCAGCCCGGCCGCGGCGTAGCCGGCCAGCAGCTTCCAGCGGCGTCCGACGATCAGCTGGATCAGGATCGCGAACGGCAGCGCGAGGATCGCGACCCCGTACAGGAGATAGACGGTGTCCGAGACCCCCGGCGACAGGATGCCGACGATGTCGGACACCGACGTCTCGAGCGCGTCCCATTCGCTGCGGGTGATCACCGAACCGGCGATGACCGCGCCGAGCAGGGTCAGCGCGATGACCACCCGCAGGATGTCGCTCGTGCGCCGGACCAACGGCTGCAGGAGGCTGCCGGTGACCGGGATGTCGCGCCCGTCAACTCGCAAGGGACACCACCAGTCGCACGCCGCCGAGCGGGCTGTCCTCGAATCGCGCCCGGCCCCCGTGGAGGTGGGCCTGCTGAGCTATCAACGCGAGGCCCAGTCCGGACCCGCCCTTCGCGGCGCCGCTGCCGCGTCGGAAGCGTTCGAACACCTCGGTTCGTTCCTCCTCGGGAATGCCGGTGCCGTCGTCGTCGACGGTGACGGTGACGGTGCCCGGCGCGTCCCGGCCTGCGCCGATCGACACGTGTCGCGCGCCGCCGTGACGGACGGCGTTGGCGATGGCGTTGTCGAGCGCCAGCCGCAGTCCCGCCGGCAGTCCTCGCAGCACGAGACCGGGTGGGGCGTCGACCGTCACGGTGAGGCCGGGGTGCTGACGCTGTGCGTCCTCGGCGGCGAGGTCGCACAGCTCCGTCAGATCGGTGTCGACATGGTCCTTCTCGCTGGACAGTTCGCCCGACGCGAGGCGCTCGAGCGCGGTGAGGGTCGCCTCGACGCGACCTTGGGTGCGGATGAGGTCGCCGAGGATCTCGGCGCGCTGGTCGTCGGACAGATCGAGCGTGTCGAGCACCTCGAGGTCGGTCCGCATCGCGGTGAGCGGGGTTCGCAGTTCGTGTGCGGAGGCGGCTGCGAAGTCGCGCGCGGTGTCGAGGGCGGCGGCGGTGCGGGACTGCGCATCGGAGACATCCTGCAGCATCGCGCCGGCGGCCGCGGCCAGTTCGTCGGCCTCGCGGACTCCGGACGCGGCGGTGGCGAGGTCGCGGTCGCGGCGGCTCACCCGATGGGTCAGTTCGACCAGGGGCCGCACCGCCCGCCCGCCGAAGATCCAGCCGAGGCCGCCCGCGGCGACGATCGCGAGCACACCCACGAGCGCGACCTGCTGCTGTTGTTCGGTCGTCGGATCCTGCGCCTCCGCGAGCGGAACGGCCACCGACAGCAGCGCCGTGGATTCGGGCCCGAGCGGGGCGGTGAAGGTTCGGAACGGGGTGCCGCCGACGTCGACGGTGTGCGACCCGAGGTCGAGCGCGGGAAGCCGGCTCGACGTGCTGGAGACGACCTTGTCGCCCGCCCGGATCGTGACCGCGAACGCTCCGCCGTCGCCGAGGACGTTGAGGAACGGTGCGGCGGCGGGCGCGTTGACGACCAGCACCCGCGACGCGGTCTCGAGGCGTCGGTCCAGTTGCTGCAGGTTGTTCCGCGCGATCGCGAGCGCGAGGTAGACGCCGACGGCGGCGACGATGATCGTCGCTCCCAGTGCCGTCGCCATCGCGACCCGCGCGCGCAGCGAATGCGGGCGACTCACGCCGGTTCCCGGAGAACGAATCCCACGCCGCGCACCGTGTGCAGCAGCCTCGGTGTGCCGTCGGTTTCGAACTTGCGCCGCAGGTAGCCGACGAAGACGTCGACGACGTTGGTGTCGGCGACGAAGTCGTAGCCCCACACCAGATCCAGTAGCCGTTCCCGGCTGAGCACGACGCCGGCGTTGCGGGCCAGCACCTCGAGCAGCTCGAATTCCCGCTTGGTCAGCGGAATCTCGGTGTCGTCGAGCCACACGCGGCGGCCCGAGAGGTCGATGGACAGGGGGCCGACGGTCAGCGGCGGCTCGGTGCCGGGGCCGGCGGCGGCCGAGCGGCGCCGCAGCATCGCGCGGATCCGGGCGACGAGTTCGGCCAGGACGAACGGTTTGACGAGGTAGTCGTCGGCACCGGATTCGAGGCCCGCGATGCGGTCGTCGACCGAGCTGCGGGCACTGAGTACACAGATCGGGATGTCGTTGCCCATGCCGCGCAGTGCCGTGACGACACCGGTGCCGTCGAGCACGGGCATGTTCATGTCGAGCACGAGAGCGTCGGGCTCGACGTCGGCGATCACCCGCAGCGCGATCGCGCCGTCGGCCGCGGTGAGAACGGTGAATCCGGACAGCCGCAGCCCACGCTCGAGTGAGGCGAGAACATCCTGGTCGTCGTCCACGACCAGGACCGTCGCGGGTGTGGTCACGTGAGCATTGTGCCTGGAACGAGGGTCCGATTCGTGCATGATCGTCACCGGTCCGATTCCGGTGGCTGCAGGTGTCGGTGCGTGATGAGCACGTCCGCCACGCGCACGAACGCCTCCAGATCCGCGGCGGGGACACCGTCGAAAAGGTCGTGCGCGGCCTGCTGCCGCAGTTCCCGGATCCGCGCGGCGTCGGTGTGTCCCCGCTCGGTGAGGGCGACGATGTGGGCGCGGCG
Source organism: Rhodococcus sp. BE178 (assembly GCF_050433545.1). Classification (NCBI taxonomy): domain Bacteria; kingdom Bacillati; phylum Actinomycetota; class Actinomycetes; order Mycobacteriales; family Nocardiaceae; genus Rhodococcus; species Rhodococcus sp. BE178. The sequence continues at coordinate 198,175 of NZ_JBNPXA010000006.1, forward strand.
GTCGGTCGGATGGGGGTCACGCCGCAGGTGACCGGACTTCTCGAGCGCGTCGACCAGGGCGGTGACCTGGCGGGTGCTGCAGCGCAGGACGCTCGCGAGGTCGCGCTGCGTCATCGGCGGATTCTCGAGGACGTACAGCAGGGCGCGGGTGCGTGCCGTCGTCAGCCCGAAGGTGCGCATACCTGCAGCCGTCGACGACGACAGGTGCTCGGCCAGAAGGTAGGCGCGAGCCAGCGCATCGCGAGTGTCGGGGGTGTCGGGCACGGCGATGATGCTAATTCATTGTGAACACTGTTCACGAACCGTGCCCGACGGCCGGGTCACTGCACGCAGCGCTGCACCAGGGCGCCGATGCCCTCGATCCGAGTGGTGACGACGTTGCCGGGGACGAGGAAGCGCTGCGGGCTGCGTCCCACGCCCACGCCGGCCGGGGTGCCGGTGAACACGATGTCGCCGGGGCGCAGGGTGCACACCGCCGACAGGTGCGCGATCAACTCCGCGACCGGGAACATCATCTGCGAGGTGCGGCCCGACTGGACCGTCTCGCCGTCGATCTCGCACGTGATCGCGAGGTCGGTCGGGTCGGCGAACTTGTCCGGGGTGACCAGCCACGGGCCGGTCGGCCCGAAGCCGGGGTGCGACTTGGCCAGCGAGAACTGCGGTGCGGGGCCGGTCATCTGGGAGGTCCGCTCCGAGAAGTCCTGTCCGACAGTGAGCCCGGCGACGTGTGCCCACGCATCGGCCGCCGCCACGTCGGTCGCCTCGCGGCCGATGACGGCCACCAGTTCCACCTCCCAGTCGACGGTGTCGGTGGGCAGCCGCAGGTCCGTCTCGGGGCCGGTGAGGCAGCTCGCGAACTTGGTGAAGGTGGGCGGCGCGTCCGGCGCGTCGAGGCCCGTCTCCGCCGCGTGGTCCCGGTAGTTGAGGCCGATCGCGAACACCTGACTCGGCGCCGGAGATGGGGCGCCGAGGTCGCGGACCTCGAACGGGGCGCCGGAGGTGGTGACCGTGGTGGTGTCGGCGGCCGCCCACGTCGTGAAGGCCTCCCACTCGGCGTAGATGGCGGGCAGGTCGGGGCCGAAGCGTCCCGCGCTGGCGGTGTGGATGTCGACGGCCAGGTGTCCGTCGACGAGAACTGCTCGTCCGGAGAGGTTGGCGATGCGCACGGTCGTCACGTCCTGTCTGTGGTCGGGTGTGGACAGTAGATCCGAGAAATATCGGAAAAGCAATATAATTTCGAAACTTGACTCTCGATTCGCATCGTCCTGTACTTGCGGAATGGCACGAGCGAGCGGAACCCGCGCTGACGAGATCCACGCGCGGCTGCGAGCGGACATCCTCGGAGGTGTGCTCGCGCCGGGGGAGAAGCTCGCGTTCGGCCAGTTGCAGGCCCGCTACGACGCGAGCACCGGCGTCCTGCGGGAAGTCCTGCCCCGCCTCGTCGAGCGGGGGCTCGCGGTCTCCGAGGCGCAGCTCGGCTTCCGCGTGGTGCCGGTGTCCGTACCGGACCTGTTGGAGCTCACCGAGACCCGCGTGTTCGTCGAATCCGAGGCGCTGCGGCAGTCGATCGCGCACGGCGACGTCGAATGGGAGTCGGCGGTGCTCGCGGCGCGGCACACCCTCGCGCGGACGGCGGCCGTGGACGCGGACGGCAGGGTCGCCGAGGCGTGGCTGTCGGCGCACGGCAACTTCCACGGCGCACTCCTGCGCGCGTGTCCCAACGGGCGCCTGGTCCGTATCGCCGAATCGCTGCGCGACGTCTCGGAGGTGTACCGCTGCTGGAGTGTTCGCAGTGCAGAGTCCGAGAAACGCGACGTCGACGCCGAGCACGGACGGATCGCCGCGGCCGCCGTCGAACGGGACGTGGACCGCGCGGTGGACGAACTGCGACGGCACATCGAGTCGACGACTGCGCTGCTGATCGCCGGGGTGGACGCGTGATCGGGCTCGGCGACCTCGAGACCGCGGTGATGGACGTGCTGTGGAGCGTGGACGAATCGGTGCGGGTGCGGGACGTGATGGATCGACTGCAGTCGCCGCGGCCGCTCGCGTACACCACCGTGATGACCGTCCTCGACAACCTGCACACCAAGGGCATGGCGTCGCGGCAACGCGTCGGACGGGCCTATCGGTATCGCGCCACCCGCAGCCGGGAGGAGACCGCGGCCGATCTGGTTCGTCAGGTGCTCCGGTCGAGCGGTGACGCCGAGCAGGTCATGCTGCACTTCGCGAACTCCGCCTCGGAGGACGAGTCGAGGATCCTGCGTCGGGCCGCGCGGCATACACAGACGCGCCGACCGGGTGGCGTCGGGTGATCGCCGCGATCGGCCTCACGGTCGCCGCGGTGGTGCTCGGGTTCGCGGCGCCGCACTGGCTCGGCCTGCTCGCGGCACCCCACCGGCACCCACGGGTGGCCCTCGCGGCCTGGCTGTCGTCGCAGGCGTTGTTCGTCGGTGTGGTGGCGGCCGTGCCCCTCGTCCTCTGGGTGCGGCCGGGGGACCGCTGGCACCTCCTGCCGTCGTCGACGCTGTCGTGTGTCAACTCCCTGCGCCGGAACGGCACTGTTCCTTGGTTTTCCGCGGTCGAGGCAACGCTCTGGGGCGCCGGTCTGCTGGTGCTCGGACGGATCGTGGTCGTCGTCTCGCGGGCTCTGCTCCGCCATCGCCGAATCACCGAGGAGCACGCGTCGGTGTTGCGTCTGGTGGGCCGGCCCACCGTGACCGACGGCGATGACGTCTTCCACCTCGTCGGGCAGGGCGTCGCGGCGTACAGCATCGGCGGCCGCTCCCCGGCGATCGTGTTGGGAACTGGTGTACGCGAACTCGATCCGTCGGCCCGGGCGGCGGTCCTGGCCCACGAACGCGCCCATCTGACCGGGCGTCACCACCTGCTGGTGGCGTGGGCAGGCGCACTGAATGCTGCCGTCCCGTTCGTCCCTGTGGCGCGGGTGGGGGCAACGTGGATTCGTGTGCTGGTGGAGTTGTCCGCGGACCGTCACGCCGCCGCGTCGTGTGGTTCGGGAGCGGTGTGCGCCGCGCTCGAGAGTTGGCACGGCGAGGCGCGGGACCCTCGGCCGGCGGCGATGTCGGCCGCGGGCTTCGTCGAGGATCGGGTGGTGTGGCTCTCGGGACTGCGCGCGCCGCGTCGTGGAGCGCAGGTCCTGCACTATCCGCTCGCGCTCGCCCTGTCGGCGCTGCCGGTGCTGGCGACGTTCTCCGCCGTGGTCGCGGCGCTCGCGGCCTCCTGCGCGATCTTCGGCGGCTGACCCGTACCGGACCGCTCGGCCGGCGCGGTGCAGGCGGGTCCGCACAGGCTCCGACGCCGGCGCAGCACGACTGCCGTCGTCAGCAGGACGAGTGAGAGAACCGCGAGCACCGGTTGCAAGGGTGCCCAGAACCCGAGGGCGCCGCTCGTCCCGAGCGCGAGCAGGACGATCTTGTTGCAGACCGGGCAGCCCACGGCGAACACCGCGAGCATCACTCCGGCCGCCGCGCCGGTCGGTCGGCGTTCCTGGGGGCTGGGGCGGATGCCGAACCACAGGGCGGTCAGGGCCGCGGTGGCCGCGAGGACCGGGTGCTCCCACCAGCGCACGGGCACCTCGCGTCCGAAGAACGGGGTGTCGATGATGTCCGTCGGGACACCCACCACGATGACGGTGACGAGACCCGCAGCGAGGCCGTGTATCAAATACATTCCGCTGCTGGAATTTTCGGTCACGATGCGCGGAACCCCTTCGTCGACGGAGGTCTCAGACCTACTAAGTCTGATAGTAGTTCCATGTACTATCGCCGATAGTGGTCGTGGGCGAGTGTGCATGGAACGAACGGAGGACGGATGGCGTCGCGGAGCAAGCTCTTCGGGATCAGGCGGGACGTATGGCTGCTCGGAGCGCTCGGCGTCGTCGCGCTCGTACTGGCCGGGGTTCTCGTGCTGGAACGGATGCGCACCACGGACGAGCCGACCTCGACGGCGGTGGCAGCCACCGAAGGCCTCGAGGCCGGAATCGGGCCGGTCGGCGACATGGCCCGCCGGGTGGACGGCGACCCGTTGGCGCGCGGACCGGTCGACGCTCCGGTGGTGCTGGTCGTGTACTCGGACTATCGCTGCCCGTTCTGCGCGAAGTTCAGTCACGACACCGAACCCCAGCTCGTCGACAAGTACGTCGAGGCGGGAAAGCTGCGGATCGAATGGCGCGACCTGCCGATCTTCGGAGAGGAGTCGATGGTCGCCGCGCGGGCCGGCAGGGCCGCGGCCGCGCAGGGCAAGTTCTGGGAGTTCAACTCGGCTCTCTACGCCGCCGCGCCGGATCGCGGACATCCGACCTTCGACCAGGCCGCACTTCGGGGGTTCGCGGAACAGGCCGGTGTGCCGGACCTGGATCGCTTCGCGCGTGACGCCGCGGACACCTCGGTGGACACCGAGATCGCGTCGGACGTCATGGAGGCCAACATGATCGGAGTGTCGAGCACACCGTCGTTCGTGGTCGACGGCTATCCCGTGCTCGGCGCCCAGCCGCTGTCGGTCTTCGAGCAGTTGATCGCGAAGACCGGTGGGCAACTGCCGTGACCGACATCGGACTGCTCGGTGCGCTGTTGGGCGGTCTGCTCTCACTGGTAAGTCCCTGTTCGGCGTTGCTACTGCCGTCCTTCTTCGCCTACGCCTTCGACGGTGTGGGACGGCTCGCAGCCCGGACCGCGGTGTTCTACGTCGGCCTCGCGGTGGTGCTGGTGCCGCTCGGCGCCGGTCTCGGGGCGATGGGATCGTTGCTGACCCAGCACCGCGAGACGGTGACGACGGTCAGCGGTCTGGTGCTGATCGCGCTCGGTGTGATGACGGTGTTCGGCCGGGGATTCGCGTTCGCTCCCGCGCAACGCGCGGCGGGATCCGTCCGCATCTCCGGGACCGTGTCGGTGTTCGCGCTCGGAGCGGTCTACGGGTTCGCCGGGTTCTGTTCCGGGCCCCTGCTCGGCAGCGTTCTCACGATCGCGGTGGCCGGGGGCGGTGCCGGCTACGGCGGACTGCTGATGGCCGTCTACGCGCTCGGGATGACCGTGCCGCTCTTCGTGCTGGCGTTGCTCTGGGATCGATTCGATCTGGGACGGCGTCAGTGGTTGCGGGGCAAGCAGATCGCGCTCGGCCCGGTGCGTCTACACACGACGTCGCTGGTGTCGGGCCTGCTGTTCGTGGCGCTCGGGGCCCTCTTTCTCGTCACGGACGGGACGGCGAACCTCGGCAGTGTGATGGGCGTGGACGACCAGTTCTCGCTCCAGGTCACGTTGAGTGAATGGGCCCGGAACGTCTCCGACACGGGGATCCTGCTGGCGCTCGTGCTGGTGCTGTTCACGGTGGTGGCGGTGCGGGTGGTGCGTCGGCGCCGATCCGAGTCCGCGGCGTCGGAGCCGGATCCGGGCCAGGGCGGCTGAACTACCGTGGGTGGCGCACCGCATGCACCATCGACGGAGAGGACGACGTGGCCGAGTCTCTTGTGTGGTTTCGGCGCGATCTGCGACTGGCGGACCTGCCGACGTTGAGTTCGGCGGGGGAGCGGGCGTTGGGGTTGTTCGTCCTCGACGACCGGCTGCTCGGTCCGTCCGGCGGTCCCCGTCGAGACTTCCTGTGCCGCAGCCTCGTCGCGCTCGACGAGCGGATGGACGGGCGTCTGCTGGTGATGCGCGGCGATCCTGCCGAGGTGGTCCCTCGGGTCGCGAAAGCCGTTGGTGCGCGGGAGGTGCACGTCAGCGCCGACTACGGGCCGTACGGACGGGAGCGCGACGCGGCGGTGGCCGAGCAGGTCGAGTTGGTGGCCACGGGCTCGCCGTACGCGATCGCGCCGGGCCGGGTGACCAAGGACGACGGCACCCCGTACAAGGTGTTCACGCCGTGGTTCAAGCGGTGGCTCGACCACGGCTGGCGCGGGCCCGCGCAGACCGGCGTGGACACCGTCGCGTGGATCGACCCGGATGACGTTGGCGGGCTGCGTGATCGAGTGGCGATTCCGGCACCGTCGGAGCCGGGCCTCGAGGCGGGCGAGAGCGCGGCACTGACGCGGTGGCGGGAGTTCTGCGACGACGACCTGATCCGCTACGACCACGAACGCGACCGCCCGGACCTCGACACCACCAGCCGGATGTCGGTGTACCTCAAGTTCGGCAACATCCACCCGCGCACCATGCTCGCGGATCTGGCGCGCCGGCGCAGTCGCGGCGCCGAGCAGTACCGGCGCCAGCTCGCGTGGCGAGACTTCTACGCGGACATCCTGTTCCAGCGTCCCGACAGCGCACGCCGCAACTACGACCGCAGGTTCGATGTGATCCGGCAGGACGCCGGACTCGACGCCGACGCCTTGTTCGATGCGTGGTGCGCGGGCCGCACCGGGTACCCGATCGTCGACGCCGGCATGCGGCAGTTGGCCGTCGAGGGGTGGATGCACAACCGGGTGCGGATGATCGTGGCGTCGTTCCTCGTCAAGGACCTGCACCTGCCCTGGTGGCGCGGCGCGCGGTACTTCATGCAGCAGTTGGTGGACGGCGATCTGGCGTCGAATCAGCACGGCTGGCAGTGGACCGCCGGGTCCGGCACCGACGCGGCCCCGTACTTCCGGGTGTTCAACCCGATCAGCCAGGGCGAGAAGTTCGATCCGACGGGCGAGTACGTGCGGCGGTGGGTGCCCGAACTGCGCGGCGTCGAGGGCAAGGCGGTGCACGCGTTGAAGGCCGGGCGCCCCGACGACTATCCCGGCCAGGTCGTCGACCACGCCGAGGAGCGGCGCGAGGCGCTGGCGCGCTACGGCGAACTGGGCTGATCGCCCGGGTGTCCCACTGGGTGGACACCCCCACTTTCGAGACCGCTGGCTGCGGTATAGCCTCGGCCCGCCCCTCGACGGAAGGTTTCATGGTGTCCCAGATCGCTCCTCCTGACGTGTTCGCGCCGGCCAAGCTGGGCCCGATCACGCTGCGCAACCGCATCATCAAGTCGGCGACGTTCGAGGGACGGACGCCGCAAGCACTGGTCACGGACGAGCTGATCGAGTTCCATCGCCAGCCGGCCGCGGGCGGTGTCGGCATGACCACCGTCGCGTACTGCGCCGTGCAGCCCGAGGGGCGCACCGAACGCGGGCAGCTGTGGATGCGTCCCGAGGTGGTGCCGGGACTACGCAGGCTGACCGACGCCATCCACGCCGAGGGCGCCGCGGCGTCCGCGCAGATCGGGCACGCCGGTCCGGTCGCGAACGAGAAGTCCAACCGGCTGCCGGCGCTGGCACCGTCGACGTCGTTCAACCCCATGAGCATGAAGAAGATCCACGCCGCGACCGCCGCCGACATCGCACGGATCACCCAGGCGCACGCCGACGCCGCCGAGTTCGCGATCGAGGGCGGCTTCGACGCCGTCGAGATCCATTTCGGCCACAACTACTTCGCGAGTTCGTTCCTGAGCCCCAAGCTGAACAAGCGCAAGGACAACTACGGCGGATCGCTCGAGAACCGGGCGCGGATCGTGCTGGAGACTGCGCGTGCCGTACGCGAGGCCGTCGGTGACCGGATCGCGATCCTCGCCAAGCTCAACATGGACGACGGCGTGCCCGGCGGCTTCTGGGTGGACGAGGCGATCCAGGTGGCCCAGTGGCTCGAGGCCGACGGCAGCCTCGACGCCCTCGAACTCACCATGGGCAGTTCGCTGCTGAACCCGATGTACCTGTTCAAGGGCGACGCCCCGGTCCGCGACTTCGCCAACGCGATGCCGCAGCCGATCAAGCTCGGCGTGCAGATGGTCGGCAAGGCGTTCATCAAGACCTACCCGTACGAGCCGCTGTTCATGCTCGAGGAGGCCCGGCAGATCCGGGCTGCGGTGAAGATGCCGCTGGTGCTGCTGGGCGGCGTGACCGACAAGGCCGGCATGGACACCGCGATGGCCGAGGGCTTCGAGTTCGTCGCGATGGCCCGCGCGCTGCTGCGGGAGCCGGACCTGATCAACCGCATCGAGGCCGAGTCGCGCACCCGGTCGCTGTGCATCCACTGCAACAAGTGCATGCCGACGATCTTCTCGGGTGCTCGCTGCGTCCTGGTCGATCCGGTGCCCGTCCGCCGCTAGCGTGCCGGGCGAGCCGTCAGATGCACGCCCACGCGTACTCGACGGCCGCCCGGACGTCGGTGGCCCACTCGCTCCAGACGGACTCGTGTGTCAGCAGGTCGGCCACGGAACACAACGCGTCGGTGGCCTCGCGCACGATCTCGAGCACAAGATGGAACTGGTAGCCGCCGACGGTGGCCAGGTGGACGTAGTCGGTGGCGTGCGGCGACGCGTGCAGCGACTGCACATCCAGCGGGCCGCCGTCACGCGCGGTGGCGGCGCCCAGTTCGACGAGTTCGACCAGCGCGGCGACCGGTGCGTGCGGACCGGGCAGTGGCAGCGGATCGGTTTCCGTCGCAACAAGCTCCGCGGACACCAAGGCGGCCGGGAGGTCCAGGTCGACGTTCTCGGACGCCGCCGCGGTGAGCCGGCCACGGGCGCGCGCCGATGCGGCCGCGAGCTGCGCCGCCACCCGCTCGCCCGCGGATGATTCCAGCGCAGCCAGGATGCGGAGTCGTTCGGCGGCCGACCCGAGCAGTGTCCACACGGTCGTCATGCGTCCGGCCTCGAACGGTGCGACGGCGTCGAGCAGCGTGTTCAGGATCTCGTCGTACTGGGCGATCGACGCGATCAAACGTATGCCCGGTCCGTCGGCCCAGTCGGGATCGGTGGACCGCTCCTTGCGTTCCGACTCGCGGAGGGCGTTGAGGTCCCGCTCCAGGCACGCCTGGACCGTCGCGACGAATTCGCGCAGCAGGGCACCCTGGTTCGACAGCTCCACGCCCTCGGTGTCGTGCAGGAAATGGCGCCGCGGGCTGTTCGCGACGAGATCACGCAGGAGGGCGTGGACGGACGGCGTGGCGACTGCGGACAATTCTCCCCCTCGGGCAAATGCGAATCGGTGGCGTCGAATCGAGGATCGGGTGAAACCCTGTTCGTAAACCTACCGTGATCGTACCGTGATGGTCAAGGATGCCGCACGTCCTGACCTGCGGGTTTGGGTGATTGAACTTATATGTCGTTTGGTCGAATTGATTCGACTGGTCCCATTTATCCGAAATAGGAAAAGCTCCGCACCTTGCGGTGCGGAGCCTTTCCGTCGACGGTGGTTGCTAGCCGCGCAGCAGCTTCTCGAGCTCCTCGAGGACCGAGGGATCCTCGATCGTGGACGGCACGGTGTACTCGGCGTTGTCGGCGATCTGGCGCATCGTCTTGCGCAGGATCTTGCCGGAGCGGGTCTTCGGCAGCGCCTGCACGACGGTGACGTCGCGGAACGTGGCGACGGCGCCGATCTGCTCGCGCACCATCGCGACCAGTTCCTTGCGCAGCACCTCGTCGTCGATCTCCACACCCGCCTTGAGTACGACGTAGCCGCTGGGGCGCTGGCCCTTGAGCTCGTCGTGGATGCCGATGACGGCGCACTCGGCAACCGCCGGGTGCCCGGCGACCACGGCCTCCATGCTGCCCGTCGAAAGCCGGTGCCCGGCAACGTTGATGACGTCGTCGCTGCGGCCGAGGACGAAGACATAGCCGTCCTCGTCGATGTAGCCGGAGTCGCCCGTGAGGTAGTACCCGTCGAACGTCGACAGGTACGACTTCACGTACCGGTCCTCGTCGCGCCACAGCCCGGCCAGGGTGCCCGGGGGCAGCGGCAGGGCGATCACGATGTTGCCCTCGGTGCCGGCCGAGACGGGGGCGCCCTCGCCGTCGACGATGCCCACCCGGTAGCCGGGGACGGGCACGGTGGGGGAGCCGGCCTTGATCGGCATCGGTTCCAGCCCACGCATGTTCGCGCAGATCGCCCAGCCGGTCTCGGTCTGCCACCAGTGGTCGATCACCGGGACACCGAGCTTCTCGGTGGCCCACACGTACGTGTCGGGGTCGAGGCGCTCGCCGGCCGCGAACAGCGTCGTCATCGACGAGATGTCGTACTTGGCAAGCTCGTTCGCATCCGGGTCGGCCTTGCGGATGGCGCGGATCGCGGTGGGGGCAGTGAACAGCGCGGAGACGTTGTGCTCCTGGACGACTCGCCAGAACGCGCCGGCGTCGGGCGTGCCGACGGGCTTGCCCTCGTACATCACCGTGGTCGCACCCGCGAGCAGCGGCGCGTAGACGATGTAGGAGTGGCCCACGACCCAGCCGACGTCGGACGCGGTCCACATGACCTGGCCGGGACCGATGTCGTAGATGTTGCGCATCGACCACGTCAGCGCGACGGCGTGACCACCGTTGTCCCGGACGACGCCCTTGGGCTTTCCGGTGGTGCCGGAGGTGTAGAGGATGTACAGCGGGTCCGTGGCCGCAACGGAGACCGGCGCGGCATCGGTTGCGTCGGCGGCAAGTTCGTCCCAGTCGAACCACGCCGCGCCGCGGTCGCGGTAGTCGGCGGCCGAGCCGGGGATCGTCTCGCGGTTCTTGACGATGACGGTGTGCGGCGGGTGCGCCGACATCCCCAGCGCCTGATCGACCATCGGCAGGTACTCGATGGTGCGGCCGGGTTCGAGGCCGCCCGAGGCGGTGACCAGCACGACGGGCTGGGCGTCGTCGATGCGGGTGGCGAGCTCCTTCGCGGCGAAGCCGCCGAACACGACCGAGTGGACGGCGCCGATGCGCGCGCACGCCAGCATCGCGATCGCGGCCTCGGGGATCATCGGCATGTAGATGATGACGCGGTCGCCGGCGACGACACCCTGCTCGGCGAGCACACCCGCGAAGCGCGCGACCTCCGCCAGCAGTTCGGCATAGGTGTACGTGCGCTGGGCCGGAACCATGGCCGAGTCGTAGATCAGAGCGGCCTGGTCGCCGCGGCCGTCGCGCACGTGCCGGTCGAGCGCGTTGAAGCACGTGTTGAGGGCGGCGTCCGGGAACCAGCGGTACGCGGGCGCGTTCGAGTCGTCGAGGGCACGGGTCGGCGCGGCGTCCCACTCGACGGTGTCGGCGGCGGCGAGCCAGAACTTCTCCGGCTGCTCCACGCTCTGGCGGAAGGCCTCGGCGTACGCGCCTGTTGCGTGCTCGGCTGGGCTCATCGATTCGTGTCCTCTCGGTAACTGACCACGCATCTGTGATGCACACAACACATTATTCGACCGGTGGTCGTTCGACGTGTCGGTCCGCCCTCCGTGGGTTCGGCGTGCGCCGGACGGTGGGGAACGGTCGGTGAACGGCATGGACGGTTGTCCGAGTCGCCGTCGGCGCAGGCTCCGGTAGTGCGCGCGCAGGTCGGTGTCGAGATGCTCGGTCGCGTAGCTCAGCGCGGTCGCGCCCATGGCGGCGGCGTGCTCGTCGAGGAATCCGGTGAGCAGGACGCGGTCCACCCGCTTGCCCACCTCCCGCAACATCCACCCGGTCGCCTTCTGCGTCAGGTCGCGCCGATCCCCGAGGACGCGGGCCGCCAGCGCGAGGGTGGTCGACGCGTCACCGTTGCGGATGAATCCGAACGTCGTCAGCAGCGCAACCCGGCGGCGCCACAGGTCCTCGTCGGTTCCCAGCTCGAAGACGAGATCGCGAGGACGGTCGTACAGCCAGTCGCCGAGGATGTACGGGGCGGACTGGTCCACCAGGTCCCAGTTGTTCACCCGTCCCCGTCGGACCGCCGCGAGATAGCTGTCCGCGATCCGTCCCCGCGCGGCGTCGTCCCGCGTGCGAACCGCGCTCGCCCGGCCGAACTGTTCGACCAGGATCAGCAGGCCCGCGAGGCGGTGCTCGTGGACGGGGGAGTCGAGCAGGACGTCGACCTCGGTGAGCGGGAGTGCGGCGAACTGCTTCGCGAGCTTGCGGATCGCGGGCACCCGCACCCCGATGAAGACGTCGCCCTCGCCGTACTCACCGGGGCCGGTCTTGAAGAACCGCTGGAGGTGCTGCGCGTCGCCCGCGTCGGCGTTCTCGGCCAGCGCGTCGGCCACCTGGGAGACATCGGGCATGGTCGGACCCTGCCACATCCGGGATCCGTACGGTGGAGCCATGACGCTCATCGCCGAAGATCTGCTGCTGTTGCTGCTCGACGACGAGTCCGGCACCCCGCTCGTGGACGGCACGAAACTGCCCCGCGTGCTCGCCGGCGCCGTGCTGCTCGAGCTCGCCCTCGACGGCTACGTCACGCCCGCCGAGGCGGGGGAGGACGTCAAGAAGGGTCGCCTGGCCGTGCGACTCGACGGGACCCCCGACGATCCGATCCTCGCTCGCACCCTCGACGTGATCCGCGATGCCGGCCGGCCGATGAAGCCCGAGACCGTGATCGAGAAGCTCGACGCCGAACTGCGGATCGCGGTGTTCGAGCGGGTGATCGGCCGCGGCTGGGTTCGCGAGAGCCGCCGCAAGGTTCTCGGGATCTTCCCCACGAAGACATGGCCGCCGGTCGACGAGAGCCACGAGCGTGCGGTCCGGGACCAGCTGTCCGGCGTTCTGATCGAGGGCCTGGACCCCGGTCCCCGCACCGCCGCGCTGGTCTCGTTGCTGTCCGCCGTCGACGCCGCGGCCAAGTCGTTCCCCGACGCCGATCGCAAGGCGATCCGCAAGCGTGCCAAGGATATTGCGGACGGCGAATGGGCGGGAGCCGCGGTGCGCAAGGCCGTCGACGCGATCAACACCGCCGTCATGGTGGCCGTCATCGTGCCGGCGGCCATGATCGGCAGTTCCTGACCCCTGTCGGCCGAATGTCACACGCGTTCAGTTGGGCTGAACGCGTGTGACATTCGGTCAACGGGGTTCAGCTACTGAACAACGACAGCGCCACCCCGTTGATGTTCGCGACGGGGACGTTCAGATCACTCTCGTCCAGCCGAAATCCACTGCGGTCCATTGAAGGTGAGATTTCTGCCGCCTGCGGCCATGTCGGCCGCACCGGCGAGGCGCGTCAGCTGTTCGTCGGACAGCGATATCGACAGCGACGCGGCATTCTCGTCGATCCGTGTCGCTCGCCGAGTTCCTGGGATCGGTACGACGGGTATCCCCATCCGCGTGCCGCGGGAGTAGAGCCAGGCCAGGGCAGTCTGCGCCGGCGTTGCGTCAATCTCGTCGGCGATCGACCGGACGATGGTGACGACCGCTTGGTTCGCCTCGAAGTTCTGATCGAATCGCGGCTGTCCGGCGCGCATGGAGTTCGCGACGGACTCCCTCGTCAGCGTGCCGGTGAGAAATCCCCGACCCAGCGGAGAGTACGGAACGAATCCCGCCCCGACCTCGATCGCCGCAGGTACCACGTGCCGTTCCACATCACGCGACCAGACGCTCCACTCGCTCTGAACTGCGGCCACCGGATGTACAGCCGCCGCTGCGCGTAACTCGTCGCCGGTCACTTCCGACAGACCGATGTGTCGAATCTTGCCGTCGCGGACGAGTTCGGCCATAGCGCCGACCGTTTCCTCGATCGGTCGGTCGAGTTCGCAGCGGTGCATGTAGTACAGGTCGATGACATCGGTTCCCAGCCGCCGCAGCGACGCTTCGCAAGCCGACTTCACGTAGTCGCGATCGCCACGGATCGAGTTGCCGCCCGCGCTGCCCCCGACCGTGCCGGTGATTCCGAACTTCGTCGCCAGCCGCACCTCGTCGCGCCGGTGCCGCAGCACTTCTGCGATGAGTTCCTCGTTGGTTCCGGCGGGCCCCTCGGCCCCCGGGCGGGGTTCACCGTACACATCGGCCGTGTCGATGAAGGAGATCCCGATGTCGATGGCGTGGTTGATGGTTTGCAGGGCTTCTGCCGGATCCGACCGGCCGTAGACATGGCTGAATGCCATGGCTCCGAGGCCCATTCGGCTAACGGAGAGACCATCACCGAGTTCCACGGTTGATACGACATCAGGATTGGTGGGGGAGTGTTCTGTCATGCCGGTTGACCTTGTCTCTCGCGGATGGAGGTATCGGTAATCGGGGTGTCGTCGCAGTCGAGGCCGTCCGCTATGAGTCCGCGGTAATGGCGGATCTTGTCGTCGACGGCAGCGAGGTCCTCGCGCAGCTCGGCGAGCTGACTCGCCACTCGCGCGCGGTGTTCCTCCAGCAACGCCATGCGCCGGCCGTGACTCGCGGCCCCCTCTCCGTACATCGCGAGGAACCGGCGGACCTCCGCCACCGGCATGCCCGTGCGTTTGAGCCGGACGATGAGCTGGATGATCCGAATGGATGCATCGTCGTATCGGCGTCGTCCGTCGGTGCCACGCGCAACGCGTGGAATGAGACCCTCGCGCTCGTACCAGCGAAGCGTGTCCTGCGTGAGACCTGTGACCTCTGCTACAGATGCGATTCCCAGTGAAGCGGTCATGATTGCGACGCTAGGCGCTGGAGTGCACTCCAACGCAAAGTTTGCCGATCTCGTATCACCGTTATCCCGGCCTCGGCGAGGCTGTCGAGGGCACGCTCGTGTGCTTCGGTCGAGGTTCCTGCGCATGCGTCCGCGACGACACTCGTGCGGTACCCGCGCCGATGGGCGGCGCGCGCGGCGAGTTCGACACCGTGATCTGTCGCGATCCCCGTGACCACGACTTGGGTGATGCCGAGAAGTTCGAGGTTCGTGTCGACATCCGGGTTGTCGAACACATCGCGGTGATACTTGCTGAGAACGATGTCGCCGGCGGCCGGAGTCAGTTCGGGATGGAACGATGCCCCGTACCCGGCAGGGTCTGCGCGCAAGGTGTCTGCCGCGTCGAGGCTCAGGTACCGGGTGCAGAAGACCCGAGCGCCCGCACGTCGGAGTTCGGCGCGGACCGAGGCGGCCCGGTGGACCGCCGAGCCGCCCGCCACGGATTCGATGATCCAGTGCTGGAAGTCGATCTCCAGGAGCGCGGTGGGCGGGAGGATTGGGTGCATACCCGGACACTAGAAGCTGGAGTGGACTCCAGCACAACCGATTACGTCCGGGTCCGTGAGTGACCATCCTCCGTTCGACCGCTCCTGCGCGTGCGATCGGGGCCGGATGCCTAGATCTTCACCAACATCTTCCCGATGTTTGCGCCGCGCATGAGCTGGAGGAAGGCGTCGACGGAGTTGTCGATGCCGTCGACGACGGTCTCCTCGAACACCACGTCGCCGGATGCCAGCCAGGGGCCCATCTTGGCGGCGAACTCGGGGAAGAAGTGGGTGTAGTTGCCGAGCGTGAAGCCCTGCAGGGTCAGTCCGCGGGTGATGATGTTGGCCATGTTGTCGGGACCGGGGGTGCGCTCGGTCGCGTTGTAGGCCGCAATGGCGCCGCACAGCGCGGCCCGGCCGCCGCCCCGCATCACGTCGAGGGCGGCCTCGAGGTGGTCGCCGCCGACGTTGTCGAAGTAGACGTCGATGCCGTCCCCGGCGATCTCTCGCAGCTGGTCCCGCACGGGCGCCTGCTTGTAGTCGAACGCCGCGCTGTATCCGTAGCGGTCGGTGAGCAGCTCCACCTTCTCGGCGGTCCCCGCGGAACCGATCACCCGGGCGGCGCCCTCGAGTCGGGCGATCTGCCCGGCGGCCGTGCCCACGGCGCCCGCGGCGCCGGAGATGAACACGGACTCGCCCGGCTTCAGGTGGGCGATGTGCATCAGCCCGACGTATGCGGTCAATCCGGTCAGCCCGAGGATGCCGAGGTACGCGGAGACCGGAACCCCCGGAATCTCCTCCACGACACGGAAGCTCGCGGCATCACCCTGGGCGACGTCGCGCCAGCCGAAATCGTGCACGACGACGGATCCGACGGGGTGGGCGGGCGACGTCGACTCGACGATCCGGCCCACCGCGCCACCGGTCATCGTCTCGCCCAGGGCGAACGGCGGCACGTACGACTTCACATCGTTCATCCGGCCGCGCATGTACGGATCGACGGAGAGGAACTCGTTGGCCACCCGCACCTGGTTGGGAGCGAGGTCGGGCAGTTCGACGGTCACAGTCCGGAAGTTGTCGGGCGTGGGCCATCCCGTCGGGCGGGCGGTGAGCTGGATCTGGGTGCTGGTCGACATGGGTCTGTCCCTTCGGGGGTGTGCGGGGTTCAGAGGATCAGTCCGAGCGTGAGGAGAACGACGGCGAGGAGGGGGAGGGTGCCCTGTGTGATCGCCGCCCGGGCCTTGTCCGGCGACGACAGCAGCAGCACGAGCGCCGCGAGGAACATGGATCCGGTTCCGGCGAACACGAGTGCCGATCCGACCGCGGTCGCGCCGATCAGCACGCCGACGATGCCGGCGGCCGTGACGATCGCCAGGAACAGGTTGTAGAAGCCCTGATTGAAGGCGAGTTCCTTGGTCGCGACGGCCTCCTCGGCGCTGGTGCCGAACGTCGCGCGGGTGCGCGGGGCGGTCCAGCGCATGGATTCGAGGAAGAAGATGTAGACGTGCAGCGCGCCGGCGAGTGCGGCGAGAATCAGTCCCGCGACGACCATGGTCACTCCTCCTTATTTTGAACTGATCGTTTCAATATATACTGCAATGGTCGTTCCATAACGAGAAGTGGGGGTCGTCATGCCGCGGACGCAGGAGTTCGACACCGACACGGTGGTCGGTCGGGCACGGGACCTCTTCTGGGACAGGGGGTTCGGGGAGACGTCCGTTCCGGACCTCGAGCGGGCCACGGGCTTGAATCGGTCGAGCCTGTACAACGCCTTCGGTAGCAAGCGCGGTCTGTTCGACGCCGCCGTGCAGGACTACCTGGACCGCGTCGTGCGCCCGCGACTGCGGATCCTCACCGACGAGCCCACCGCCCCGGACGCCGCGACGCGGTACTACTGCGGTGTCGTCGAGGCGCTCGAATCCCTGCCCGACGACTACCCGGGCCGCGGCTGCCTGCTCCTCAACAGCGCCGCCGGCTTCGCCGCGCACGACGACGCCCAGCGGGCGGTGGTCGACGCCTACCGATCGGAGTTGGCCGCGGCGCTGGCCCACGCGCTGCGCGCCCTCGACCCCGGCACCCCGGCCGACCGGATCGTGCATCGCACCCGACTCCTGACGTCGCTGTCGATCAGTGCGCTCCTGCTCTCCCGCGTCAATCGGGACGAGGCCGCGGCCCTCGCACGGACCGCACTGGACCAGTTGGCGGAGTGGTCCGCGGCACGGAGCTAGTGGAACCGTCCCGTCGTCACTTCCTGGTGGCCGAGACCATCCACCGTCGGCGGGACCGTTCGAACGGAGCAGCTTCAGCCACTCCTCGCGGCTGAGGGGCTGTCCTGGAAGATCGGCGCATCGTCCATCACCGACGCGAAGTCGACGGTGGTGACGGTGGCCCCGAGCGCGCTGCCCCCGGCGGAGAGATCACCGACACGGGTCATCAGTGCGTCGACGTCCTCGTCCGTGAGATACATCAGCAGGCCCTCGAGGACCTACGCGGTCGGGACGTCGTCGCGGAATCCGGCGTCGTGGAGGGCGGCGGGCCAGCCGTCGCGCAGGTCGATCGGGATCGGCACCCGGGTCGCATTCTCGTTCGGCGCGGCGTCGCTCACGACCGAGGCCTTGAACTCGAGCATGTCCGCGGTGTCGAGTTCGTAGACGGTCACGGGCGCCGGCCAGCGCAGCCGGAAGGCCTGTGTGTCGAGCCCGGCGCCGAGAAACACCAGCGGACCGCAGCCGCCGGCGACGGACTCGATCACGAAGTCGTCGAACAGCCGGTCCTCGCGCTGGCTCTCCAGCGCTCTCGCCGCGGCGACGAACACCGCCGTCGCGCCGAGGCCTCGAGGTTGATTCATGGTGTCCCCTTCCTCGTTCCCCGTTTCACGGTCCCGAGCGGGTGTTCGCCTCCAGTGTCCTCCGGGTCGACCCCGAGGGAGTCAGCTCGCGGGCAACCCCAGCGTGCGGTAGCGGGCGACCCGGGCCGCAATCCGGTCGTCTCCCGACATTCCGCCCAGCGCGACGAGTTCACGCGCGATCGCCGCCCCGACACGCCTCGAGAACTCGACCGGTTCGAGCGCGGCGTCCGGGCGCTCGGGGATGACGCCGTCGACGACACCGTCGCGCAGCAGGTCCCGCGCCCGAATGCCCTGAGCCGCCGCCATCTGCGGCGCGTGGCTGGTGTCGCGATGGACGATCGCGCTCGCACCCTCCGGGGGAAGCGGTGCGAGCCAGCCGTTCTGGGCGGCGAGGACGCGGTCGGCCGGGAGCAGCGCGAGTGCGCCGCCGCCGGTGCCCTGCCCGAGCAGCACCGAGACGGTGGGGGTGCGCAGGGTGACGAGATCGGAGATGCACCGCGCGATCTCCGGTGCCAGGCCGCGCTCCTCGGCCTCCTTCGACAGCGCCGCGCCGAGCGTGTCGATCACCAGCACCAGCGGCAACCGCAGTTCGGCCGCCATCCGCATGCCGCGGCGGGCCTCGCGCAGCGCGGCCGGGCCCATCGTGTTCAGGGCCGACTGGCCGGCGCGGTCCTGCCCGAACAGCACACACGGCTGACCCTGGAAACGGGCGAGTGACAGTAGGACCGTCGAATCGACCTCGCCCTGTCCGGTGCCGCTCAGCGGTACCCGGGTGGAAGTGGCGTGACGGACCAGCTCGCGAATGCCGGGGCGGTCGGCGCGGCGCGAGATCATGACGGACTGCCACGCCGGGACGTCCGGAACATCCTGTTCTGCAACAGGATCGGTACTCGTATCGAGCGGGTCGGCCGGATCCACCAGCACATGTAGCGCGCGCTCGACGAGGTCCCGCAACTGCGTCGTCGACGCGACACCGTCGATCACGCCGTTGCGGTACAGGTTCTCCGACGTCTGCACCCCCTCCGGGAACTTCTCGCCGTAGAGGGCCTCGTAGACGCGGGGACCGAGGAACCCGACCAGGGCGCCGGGTTCGGCGATGGTGACGTGCCCGAGCGACCCCCACGACGCGAACACGCCACCGGTCGTCGGGTTCCGCAGATACACGAGGTAGGGCAGGTGCGCGGCCTTGTGTGCCGCGATGGCCGCCGCGATCTTCACCATCTGCACGAAGGCCAGCGTGCCCTCCTGCATCCGGGTACCGCCGGAGGTCGGCGACGCGAGCAGCGGCAGCCCCTCCGCGGTGGCCCGCTCGATCGCGGTGACGATCCGCTCGGACGCCGCCACCCCGATGGAGCCCGCGAGGAACGCGAACTCGCACGCGATCACCGCGACCCGACGACCACCGAGCGTGGCGGTGCCGGTGATCACGGACTCGTCGGTGCCCGACTTCACTGCGGCGGCGTCGAGTTCGGCCCGATACTTCGGATCGGGCGAGACGTCGATCGGGACGGTGTCCCACGAGACGAAGCTGTCGGCGTCGAACACCTGGCCGATCAGTTCACCAGCCGAGATCTTCTTGGGGGCCACGGATCTTCCTCCACTTCGTTACGAAGCGGCCGCCGCCGCTCGAGGAGCGGCGGCGGCCGTCACGGCTCCAGACTAGTTACCGGGCGAGGGCCTCACGCCACGAGACCGTCTTGCCCATCCGCAGGATCGACCGCTGATAGATGCGGGCGGCGAGGGCCGACATCGCCACGGTGACGACGAGCATCAGCGCGATCGTGCCGGCGATCTGCGCGGGAGACGCGACGCCCGCGGCGATGCGCAGCGGCATCAGGATCGCGGAGAACGGCGGAATCCAGCTGAGCACGTTCGACAGCGTGCCGTCCGGATCCTGCACGGCGGTGAACGCGGAGAAGAACATCGCCATCACGAGGATGGTCAGCGGCATCGCCGTGGAATTGACGTCCTCCTGACGCGAGACCATCGATCCGGTCGCGGCGTAGAGCACCGCGAAGAACGCGAACCCGAGCACGAACCAGCCGAGCGTGCCGGCCAGTGTGCCCCACGCGGTGCCGCCCAGCGTCAGTGCTCCGGTCGCGACGCCCGTGCCGACACCCGCCACGCCGTACGCCGTCAGCTGCGCGAGCCCGACTGCACCGATGCCGATCACCTTGCCCCACAACAGCTGCAGCGGACGCAGCGTGGAC
This sequence comes from Rhodococcus sp. BE178, assembly GCF_050433545.1. Taxonomy (NCBI): domain Bacteria; kingdom Bacillati; phylum Actinomycetota; class Actinomycetes; order Mycobacteriales; family Nocardiaceae; genus Rhodococcus; species Rhodococcus sp. BE178. Next base: position 218,077 of record NZ_JBNPXA010000006.1, read on the forward strand.
AGCAGCAACTCGACGACGCGGGACGACTTCTCCTCGACCACGCCCATTGCGACGTACATGCCGAACACCAGGATCTGCATGTAGAGCAGGAAGACGACGGCGGTCGAGAGCGCGATGCGCTGTCCGCGCTCGGGGTCCGGCGGATCGATCGCTTCCACGGTGACGACGGCGCCCTCGGTGGCCGCGGCGAGCTGTGTGGCGTCCACGCCCTGGGCGGCCAGCGCTGCCGACTGGGCCTGCGTCGCGACGGCGGCGTCGAGCACGACCCGCAGCGACGAGTCGATCTCGGACTCGGTGATCGCGGTGACGCCGTTGTCGGCGCCGGGAATCAGTGCGACGTCGAGGTCGCCGCTCTCCACCTGGCTGCGGGCGGTCTGCTCGTCGGCGATCTCGGTCACCTCGACCGGGTTACCGGCTGCGTCCCCGGTCGCGACCAGGGCCGCGCTCAGCGACTGGTCGCCCACGAGTCCGACCTTCGCGCGGTCGTCGTCGTCGCCTCCCGAGAAGAGCGACACGGCGAGGATGCCGCCGACGATGGCGATGAGGATGATCGCGTTGCTGATGACGAAGCTCTTCTTCGACACCTGCGTCAGGAATTCACGGCGGGCGACCAGCGCGATCGCGCGGGCCGGGCTGATTCCTCCCCGCTCTCGAGTGCCGCTCATGCGGACACCACCTCTCGGAACAGGTCGGTCAGGGACGGCTTGCGGACGGTGAACTCGTGCACCGGTCCGGTCTTCAGAGCGGCGTCGAGGACGGCCTGGTCGTCGGCGCCCGCGCCGAGGGAGAGCAGGGTCCGCCCCTCGGTATGGCTCACGGTGGTGACGCCGAAGAGATGGTCGGCCCATCCGGGCGGCGCCGCGGGGGCGTGGACCTCGAGTCGGACATCGCCCCGGCCGCGCAGTTCGTCGACGGTTCCGATCGTGCTCATCCGACCCTTGGCGACGATCCCGACCCGGTCGCACAGGCGCTGCACGAGGTCCAGCTGGTGGCTCGAGAAGATCACCGGGACACCGGTTTTCGCCTTCTCGATCAGGACGTTGCTCATGACGTCGACGGCGACCGGGTCCAGCCCGGAGAACGGCTCGTCGAGGATCAGCACCGCGGGATCGTGGACGAGCGCGGCCGCGAGCTGCACGCGCTGCTGGTTGCCCAGGCTCAGCGAGTCGACGGTGTCGTTCACGCGCTCGGCGATGCCGAGGCGCTCGGTCCACCGGCGCACCGAATCGGCGGCGTCGGCGCGGGACAGCCCGTGCAGCTCCGCGAAGTACGCGAGCTGGCGGCCCACCTTCATCTTCGGGTAGAGGCCACGTTCCTCGGGCATGTAGCCGATCGAGCGCCGCACCTCGAGATCGACGGGCTTGCCGCCGAGGCGGACCTCGCCGCTGTCGGCCGCGAGGACTCCGAGCGCAATCCGCATCGTGGTGGTCTTGCCGGCACCGTTGCTGCCGACGAACCCGAAGATCTCGCCCGGGCGGACCTCGAAGCTCAGGCCCTCGAGGGCCACGAGATCGCCGTAGCGTTTCGAGATCCCGTCGAAGGTGAGGGTCTGTCCGGTCATTCGGGCTCCAGATGGTCGTCGGGATCGGGGTCGGGGCGGGTCCACGCCAGGATCATCGCGGGTACACAGGCGCCGATGATGAGCGTCGTGAGGACGAAGAGTCCGCTGGCGTAGATGAAGTTGGGGCGATCGATGCCGAGGTCGAGTGCTCCGCCGATGATCAGGAACATCGCCGGCACGAAGGTCAGGACCTGCGTCACCGTGAGTCCGATCGAGCGGGCGCTGTCGCGTTGCGCGATCTCCCACTCGTCGAGAGCGTCACGCGGGGCGTCGCCCTGGCGGCCGGAGACGATCTGCAGGGTCGTCCACACCGTGATGAACAACGCTCCGGCCGGCAGCCACAGCAGCGGACCGATCCGCATGTTCGTCAGGCAGACGACGCCCACCGCGAGCATGCACACGAAGATCACGGCCAGCAGCGCGACGAGTGCGCGCCGCCGACGCTGTGTCCGCCAGCTCGGCAGCCAGTTCTTGAACTGTTCCTCGTTGCGCAGGAAGCGGCGGGTGCGGAAGGCCTGATAGCGCTCGAGCATGCCGGCGTCAGGCATGGCTCTCTCCTTCTCGGGCTCGATCGTTTCGGTACAGCTCGGCGCTGAGTGGTCCGAACTCCGTTCGCGAGAACACGGCCTCCACCGGAAGCTCGAACACCGCGCAGATTCGCAACGCCAGGTCGAGGCTGGGGTAGTGGTCGCCCCGCTCGAGCGCGCCGACGGTCTGAGGGTTCACCTCGATCAGTTCGGCGAGTCGAGCCCGACTGATCTTGCGCTCGGCGCGCAGCACGGCGATGCGGTTGTGGATGGGGAGGTTGGCCCCACGTCGCACCGGACTCATGCAACAGATTGTTGGGAAAACCCAACAACCTGTCAAATCGAGCGAACAGTCCGTGGTGCACCGGGGCCGGCCGATACGACGACCTGTAGTAACCTCGGGGCATGCGTATCGGCCCAGGTGAGGAGCTCGCACGTCAAGTGCGTGGCGTCGCCGTCGCCGGGTCCGCAATCGCTCTGGCGATCGGTGCGCACGGAATCGCCGGTGGCGGCGCCCCGCACGGCGTGACCCTGTTGCTGCTCGCCGGTGTCGCCACGGTGCTGGCCGCGTGTGTGGTTGCGGTGCCCGCCCTCGCCGTCCGGCGGATGTGGCTCGTGCCCGTCCTGGCCACCGGTCAGGTGCTCTCCCATACGGCGTTGTCGCTGGGCGACGCGCACGCCGGGGCTCACTCGGGTTCACACCTGACGGTGCCGATGCTGCTCGCGCACTCCGTCGCTGTCGTGCTGTGTGCGGCCCTCATCGCGGGTGCCGAACGCATCGGCCCCCGCGCCTACGCCGCGCTGCGCCGCATCGTGCCGCGGATACTCGCCGCCCTGCCGGTCCGGCTCGAGCCGGCGTCTCCGCATGTCGTCACCGACATCCGCCCGCCCCTGTCGGTGGTGCGCGTCGGTCCCATCGCGCGCCGCGGACCACCCGTCTTCTGCTGATCGCTTCACCTCACTTCACCGCGTCACGGCCGTCTCGCGCCATCGACGCGTGTCCTCCCACACCCTGCGGGCCGCGCCCGCGCGCCTGACGACTGCCGCGCGCCCGCACACGAAAGGCACAGATTCATGAAGGCATTCACCCGCGCCCGCACCCTCGCGATCGGCGTGGCGGTCGCTGCCGGCCTCGTTCTCACCGGCTGCAGCAGCGACTCGGACGACTCGAAGTCGAGCGGTACCGACACCGCGGCGATCGCGCTGCAGGACTCGTGGGTCAAGGCGGCCGACACGGGCATGACCGCACTGTTCGGCACCATCGTCAACAACTCCGACAACCCGGTCAACCTCACCAAGGTCACCACGACGGCATCGCCGCGCGTCGAACTGCACGAGATGGCGCCCGACGGCACCGGCGCGATGAAGATGCGCGAGAAGGACGGCGGCGTGACGGTGGCGGCACACAGCACGTACGAGCTCAAGCCGGGAGCCGACCACATCATGCTGTTCGACCTGCCCGCACCGGTCCAGGCCGGCACCGACGTCCCGTTCACGTTCGAGTTCGCCGACGGTGCCACCGCCCAGTTCACGGCGCAGGTCCGTGACTTCACCGGCGCCCGCGAGGAGTACAGCGGTGGCGACCACGGTGCGGCGCCCGCGGAAACCCAGGGGATGAACCACGGTGGCTGATATCAGCCGCCGTCGGCTGCTCGGGGCCGGTGCCGTCGCTGTCGGCGGCGTCGGCCTCGGCCTCGGGGCGGGCGCCGTTGTCGCCCGCCCCGCCAGGGCCGAAGCCGTCTCGCCGGTGGTCCCGTTCCACGGGGAACACCAGGCGGGCATCGAGACGACGCCGCAGGCGCACACCACGTTCGTCGGACTCGACCTGCGTCCCGGCACCGACCGGGCCGCGCTGGTCCGGATGATGCGGGTGTGGACCGACGACGCGGCCCGGCTCACCGCGGGGCGCGGCGCACTCGCCGACACCGAGCCCGGCCTCGCGACGGCACCGGCGCGGCTCACCGTCACCGTCGGATTCGGCCCGGGCGCGTTCCGGGCCGCGGGACTCGAGGATCGGCGGCCGTCGTGGTGCAAGCCGTTGCCGCCGTACGAGATCGACCGACTCGAGGAGCGGTGGAACGACGGAGACATCCTGCTGCAGGTGGGCTCGGACGATCCGGTCACCGTCGCCCACACGCTGCGGGTGCTGCTCAAGGCTGCCCGCAACACCGCGACGGTGCGCTGGGTGCAGCGCGGGTTCCGCCGCGCCCGCGGCAGCGAACCGGACGGCACCACGATGCGGAATCTGATGGGGCAGGTGGACGGCACCGTCAACCCGCAGGCAGGCAGCGACGACTTCGCGCAGGTGGTGTGGAACGACGGTGCGGAGCAGCCGTGGCTGGCCGGCGGGACGTCGGTGGTGATCCGGCGCATCCACCTCGACCTCGACGGGTGGGACGAACTCGACGGTCCCGGCCGTGACGTGGTGATGGGCCGACGGATGTCCGACGGCTCGCCGCTCACCGGTGAATCCGAGCACGACACACCCGATTTCGAGGCCACCGGACCTGGCGGGCTCACGATCATCTCCGAGTTCTCGCACATCGCTCGGGCCCGTCCCGTCGACCCGCGGGAGCGCTTCCACCGCCGGGCGTACAACTACGACGAGGCGCCGGATGGTGTCGGAGTCTCCGACTCGGGGCTGATCTTCGTGGCCTACCAGGCCGACGTCGACGCCCAGTACCTGCCGGTGCAACAGCGCCTCGCCGAGTTGGACATGTTCAACCAGTGGTCGACGCCGATCGGGTCCGCGGTGTTCGCGATCCTGCCGGGATGCCGTGAGGGCGAGTACCTGGGGCAGGTTCTGCTGGGCTGACGCCCAGTCGGTGGCCGGCTCAGCTCTCGCTGAGTCGGCCGCCGTCCATCCGCCACCGTCGGGTGCTGCGCGTCGACTCCAGCATCCGCCGGTCGTGGGTGACCAACAGCAGTGTGCCGGTGAAGGATTCCATCGCCTGCTCGAGCTGTTCGATCGCCGGCAGGTCGAGGTGATTGGTGGGTTCGTCGAGGACCAGGAGGTTCACGCCCCGAGCCTGTAGCAGCGCGAGGGCCGCACGGGTACGTTCGCCCGGCGACAGCGACGACGCGGGCCGCAGCACGTGGTGCCCCTTGAGGCCGAACTTGGCGAGCAGGGTGCGGACCTCGGCCTCGGGCCAGTCCGGGACCTGCGCACCGAACGCGTCAGACAGCACCTCGTCGCCCTCGAAAAGTCCACGTGCCTGGTCGATCTCGCCGACCGCGACACCCGATCCCAGGGTTGCCGTGCCCTCGTCCGGGGCGAGCTTGCCGAGGAGGACGCTCAGCAGCGTCGACTTGCCGGATCCGTTGGGGCCGGTGATGAGGATGCGGTCACCCCAGTCGACCTGTGCAGTGACCGGGCCGAACGTGAAGCCGTCGCGTCGGACCACGGCGCCACTCATCGTTGCCACCACCGCACCGCTACGCGGCGCGGCGGCGATCTCCATCCGTAGTTCCCACTCCTTGCGGGGCTCCTCCACCACGTCGAGTCGTTCGATCCGGCGCTGGGTCTGACGGGCCTTGGCGGCCTGCTTCTCGGTGGATTCCGCGCGGGCCTTGCGTCCCATCTTGTCGGAGTCGCCGCCCTTGGCCTTGCGGCGGGCGTTGCGGACACCGTGCTCGAGCCAGTTGCGCTGCATCTGCGCGCGATCCTCGAGCGCGGAGAGGTTGCCTGCGTACTCGTCGAACGCCTCGCGGGCGTGACGGCGAGCCACCTCCCGTTCCACCAGATAGGCCTCGTAGCCGCCGTCGTACACCGCGATCTGCTGCTGCGCGAGATCCAGTTCGACGATGCCGGTCACGGTGCGCGCCAGGAACTCTCGATCGTGGCTCACCACCACCAGCGCGGTCCGGGTTTCGGCGACGAACTGTTCCAGCTGCTCGAGGCCGGGCAGGTCCAGGTCGTTGGTGGGCTCGTCGAGCAGCAGCACGTCGTAGCGGGACAGCAGCAGCGACGCCAGCCCGGCGCGGGCGGCCTGGCCGCCCGACAGGTCCGTCATGTGGGCGTCGCCGGTGACGTCCAGGCCGAGGTCGGAGAGCACCTTCTCGGCGCGCTCGGCGAGGTCGGCACCGCCGAGGGCGAGCCAGCGGTCGAGGGCGGGGGAGTAGAGGTCCTCACCGCCGTCCGCGAGCGACTCGGCGGCGGCGTTCATCGTGGACTCGGCGGCGGTGACGCCCGTCCGGCGCCCCAGGAATTCGAGCACCGTCTCACCGGCGATCCGGTCCGGTTCCTGTGCGAGGTATCCGACCGTGGCGTCCGGCGGGCTGAGCGTGACGGTTCCCTCGACGTCGGCGCTCCCGACCCCGGCGAGTGTGGTCAACAGCGTCGACTTGCCGGCTCCGTTTGCGCCGACGAGTCCGATCACGTCGCCGGGCGCGACGGTGAGATCGAGGTCGGTGAAGAGGGTGCGCTCGCCCCGAGATGCGGACAGGCCGGAGATGCGCAGTGTTGCAGTCACGTGGGAATTATCCCCGGTGGCGGGGTGCCATCGCGGGCCGGTACCGACTCGGGCACGCTGTCCGCACCAGTTCCGCGATTTCGCCGCGAAACAGCTACATAACGTCCTAGCATGAAACGTAATGAGTGAGCGTACGCAGCGGGTGGGTCGACCGCGGGACCCCGGCAAGGATCACGCGGTGCTGGTCGCTGCCCGTCGTCTGCTCGCGGACGTCGGCTACCAGCAGACGACCATTGCCGCGATCGTGCGCCGGGCGCAGGTCAGTGCGCCCGCGATCTATCGGCGCTGGCCCACCCGGGAGGCGCTGATCGAGGAGGCCGTGCACGGCCCCGGCCGGTACGACCTGCCCGCGGACACCGGGGATCTGCGTGCGGACCTGGCGACCTGGGCGCGGGCGTTCCTGGTGCGTGCGGCCAGTCCTGCCGCGCGGGCCGGAGTCCCGGGGTTGCTGTCCGACATGCAGGCGGACGCGGACCGCAGCCGTCTGCTCGCCCGGCAGGCACCGGTCCGCGATGCGTTCGTCGCGCGACTCGACCGGGCCGCCCAGACCGGCGAAGTCCCCGGACCGGTCGATGCGTCGATCCTCTTCGAGATCCTCACCGGCGCGACGTCGATCCGCGGCCTCACCCAGGGCTACGTGGACGCCGAGGCGTTCGTGGAGTCCCTCACCGACGCCCTGTACACACTCGCGTGCCGCGGGGTCGCGGCCGCGTCCGAGACGAAAGCGAGTCACTCGTGAAGATCGACGTGCAACTGGACGGGCGGCCCGAACATGCCGCCCAGCGAGCGCGGGAACTGGTCGACCTCGGGGTCGACGGTCTGTTCACGTTCGAGGGCGCGCACGACGTCTTCGTGCCGCTGGTCGCCGCCGCGTCGGTGGTGGAGGCCGACCTGATGACGAACGTCGCGATCGCGTTGCCGCGCAGTCCGATGCACCTGGCGAACACCGCCTACGATCTGCAGCTGCTGAGCCGAGGACGGTTCCGGCTCGGTCTCGGCTCCCAGATTCGCCCCCACATCGAGAAGCGGTACGGCTCGCAGTGGTCTCGCCCCGCCGCTCGGATGCGCGAGACGGTACTCGCGATCAAGGCGATCTTCGATGCGTGGGAAGGGAATTCGCGCCTGCGCTTCGAGGGCGAGTTCACGACGCACACGTTGATGCCGCCCACCTTCGATCCCGGGCCCAACCCGTACGGCCCACCGCCGGTCTGTCTCGGTGCCCTGGGCCCGATCATGACCCGCACCGCCGCAGAGGTGGCCGACGGCCTGCTCGTGATGCCGTTCAACAGCGTCCGGCACTTTCGGGAACGGACCCTACCCGCTGTCGAGGAGGGGCTCGCCCGCGGCGGCCGCACCCGCGCGGACCTCGCGATCTATCCGCAGATCATCGTGGGCGTCGGGCGCACCCCGGACGAACTCGCCGCGGCCTCGCTCGGGGTGCGCGGACTCCTGGCGTTCTACGGTTCCACGCCTGCGTACCGGCCGGTGCTCGAGGTGGAGGGCTGGGCGGACCTGCAGCCCGAGCTGAACGTGCTGTCCAAGCGGGGAGAGTTCGCCGCGATGCGCGACCTGATCGACGACAAGATGCTCGCGACCCTCGCGGTGCACGGTACCCCGGAGGAATGCGCGGCCGAGATCGTCGCGCGCTTCGGTGACCACAGCGACCGGGTGTGCTGCTACTTCCCCGGGTACGACGTCGACGACCGGCACATCGCCGACCTCGTCGCGGCGGTCAAGGCGCTGACGTCGTGAGCGACGTCCTGGTCGAGATCGTCGACGGCGTCGCGGTTCTCACGCTCGACCGGCCGCAGCAGCGCAACGCGTTCACCGGGGCCATGGGACGCACGCTCGGCGATCTCTACCGCGCCCTGGACGCCGACGACGACGTCCGAGTCCTGGTGCTCACCGGAACCCCGCCGGCGTTCTGTGCCGGGGCCGACCTCACCGCCGGCACGGACACCTTCGCCGCACCCACCCACGACGGGTTCTCCGCGTCGCCGGTGAACCCGCCGGCCTTCGACCTCCGCAAACCGGTGATCGCCGCGGTGAACGGCCACGCCATCGGTATCGGCCTCACCCTCGCGATGCAGGCCGACATCCGCATCGTGGCCGACGACGCCAAGTACGCGATCCCGCAGGTGCGGCGGGGGGTGGTCCCGGATGCGATGTCGCACTGGACCGTTCCGCGTGCGGCCGGGATGGCCGCGGCCGCCGAGATCCTGCTGACCGGGCGCACCTTCGACGGCCCGGAGGCGGTGCGGCTGGGAATCGCGAGCCGATCCCTGCCCGCCGACGAGGTGCTCCCCGCGGCGCTGGCGATGGCGCGGGACATCGCCACCAACGTCGCACCGATGTCGGCGGCGCTGTCGAAGCGACTGCTGTGGGACACCGCGCGGTACGGATTCTCCCCGGAACGGGTGGCCGAGTTCGAGACCGAGCTCCACCACCGCGTGATGGGCAGCGCCGACGCGTCCGAGGGTGTGCGCGCATTTCTCGACCGGCGCGACCCGGACTGGTCCGCGCGCGTGTCGACCGACTGGAAGGAACTGCCTTGGGAATGAACGGTTTCGGGCCCGATACCACGACCGACGAGGTCCTCGCCGGGATCGACCTGCGCGGGCGAACCGCGGTGGTGACCGGTGCGACCAGCGGGCTCGGCACGGAGACCGCCCGTGCGCTGGCGGCCTCCGGTGCAGCAGTGATCCTGGCGGCCCGCGACGGTACCGCGGCGGCAGCCGTCGCCGATCGGATCCGAGGCGAGATCCCGGACGCCGAACTGCATGCCGTCGCCGTCGATCTGGCCGACGTGCGCACTGTCCGAGCGGCGGCCCGGCGCATCGACGAGATCGGGAAGCCCCTGGATCTGCTGCTCAACAACGCCGGGGTGATGTACACGCCGTTCGGGCGCACCGCCGACGGGTTCGAGCTGCAGTTCGGCACCAATCACCTGGGCCACTTCCTGCTGACCACCCTGTTGTTGCCACACTTGCAGGACGGGGCTCGACGCTCGGGGACACCCGCCCGGGTGGTGACGGTGTCGTCCGACGCGCACCGGGCCCACGCCGTCGATCTGGGGGACCCGAACTTCGTGGAGCGTCCCTACGACAAGTTCGTCGCGTACGCACAGTCCAAGGCCGCCAACGTCCTCATGACCGTCGAACTCCAGCATCGCTACGCAGACAGTGGTATCCAGGCGTTCGCGGTGCACCCGGGGGTGTGCGCGACGGGTCTGTCGCGGTACATGTCCCGCGACGACTTCGCGGAGATGAAGCGGATGAGTGCCGGAAAGCCCGGCCTGCTCGCGAATCTCAAATCGATCCCGGCCGCGGCGGCCACCTCGGTGTGGGCCGCGACGTCCGCCGACCTGGACGGCGCGGGCGGGGCGTACCTCGCCGACTGCGGCATCGGCCGGGCGTCGGCCCATGCCGCCGACCCGGTCACCGCGGCCGCGCTGTGGGAGCTGTCGGAACGCCTGACGGCCCGCTGACCGAGCGCCGATCCGGGGTCGCCCACGAAGTCGACCCCGGATCGCGTTGTGTTACTCGGATTCCGGCGGCAGCATCGCCTTCGATGCGGCCTGGGCGGCGAGCAGCAGTTCGGCCCGGTTGCCACCACTGCGCTTCTCCACCGCGCCCTCGTTGCCCTTCGCGACCACCACCGGGCCGTTCGACAGGTTTGCGAGAGCCTGCGCCGCCACGTCCGCGGGCTCGGAGACGTTCAGGCCGGGGATGTCCATGTTCAGCCCGGCGCGGGCCATCGCGGGGGTCCGGGTGACACCGAGGACCATCTCGAGGACGTCGACGTCGTACTCGCGCATCTCGAGCCACAGGCCCTCGGCGAAGGTGCGGCAGAACGACTTCACGCCTGCGTAGATGCTGATCTGGGCGGAGCCGAGGAAGCCCGCCATCGAACCGACCAGCAGGAGACCGCCGCGCCGGCGGTCCTTCATCGGTGCGCCGAAGTGCTGGACGAGCTCGAGCTGGCCGGTGATGTTGAGATCGATGACCTGCTGGAAGCGGTCGAGGTCGCCGGTGACGAACTCGTGGCCGTAGGTGTTGGCGCCGGCGTTGTAGACCAGCAGTCCCACCTCGAGATCGTCGGTGACACTGCGGATCTGGTCGAGCATGTCCGCCGCGGTCAGATCCACGGACAGCGTCCGGACCTCGACGCCCTTGGCTCGGGCCTTCTCCGCCGTCGCCTCGAGCGGCTCCGGCTTGCGCGCCAGCAGCACCAGGTTCAGACCGGCCTCCGCGAGTTGGACGGCGAACTCCTCGCCGACGCCCTCCGAGCCGCCCGCGATGACGGCCCACGGCCCGTACTTGGTCTTGTCGATCATGTATCGATCTCCTCGTCGTTCGTATCCTGTGCGACAGCATCTTTCGTGGAACTGTCCGCGACCCGGTGGGCGCCGGCAACGGCGCAAGGCGGGTCGAGCACTGCGAGTATCCGTCGACGTGGCCTGGATCACATCGCCGATTCCACCGGCCGGGACTTTCCGGACCGATCGGCTCGAGGCTGCTGCGGACGCGACTACGCCGCGATCAGCCGTTCCTGCTCCGGCGTCAGCGGGTTCGCGGCAGCCTCCTCCGGGCTCGGGAACCGGCCGGGATCGCCCGCCCGCAACCGCGCCATCGACAGCTTCATCGGGGCGGCGAGGTAGCGGGCGCGCTCGTCGTCGTCGGCGGCCATCACCGTGACCGTCAGCATCGCGTACGGCTCGTCGAGTACCTCCGACGGCCGGAACGATTCCCGGTACACGCGCAGTGCCGGCATCGTCTGGGCGGGGGAGAAGTGCCGGGCGAACGCGAACGGCAGACCGAGGACCCCGGCGACCTGCGCGCTGTACGTGCTCGAGCCGAGCAGCCACACCGCCACCTTCGCGCCCAGCCCCGGGACGGCGGTGATCGCTGCGTACGGGGTGGTCGGCGGGGAAGCCGTCGTCGAAGAACGCGCGCAGGTGCGCGAGCTGCTGCGGGAACTCGTCGGCGCCCAGCGCGTCGGCTTGGCGGCGCAGCGCGTGCGCGGTCACCTGGTCGGTGCCGGGTGCGCGGCCGATGCCGAGGTCGATCCGCTCCGGGTACAGGGCGTCGAGCGTGCCGAACTGCTCGGCCACCACCAGCGGTGCGTGGTTGGGCAGCATCACCCCGCCGGAGCCGACGCGAATGGAATCGGTTACTGCCGCGACCTGGCCGATCATCACCGCGGGTGCCGAACTGGCGATGCCGGGCATGGAGTGGTGTTCGGCGAGCCAGAACCGGTGGTAGCCGAGTTCCTCGGCGCGTCGGGCCAGCTCGAGCGTGTTGCGGAGGGCCTGGCCGGCGGTGGAACCCTCGGCGATGGGGGACAGGTCGAGTACGGAAAGCTTCGGCATCACCCCGACGGCAACCCGTTTGCATTGCGAATCGTTCCGGTCTCGTTCCGGTCGACGGTGGTCAGTCGCGGACGAGTCGGAAGAACCGCGGCTCTGTCTTCGCGAGGATTACCGGCGCGGCCGTGGTGTCCATGGCGTCGTCCCCGACGACGGTCCACTTGCCGAGCGCCCGCTCGACGTCGGAGCGGGACGCGCCGCGTGGCAGTGGACCGCGGTGGCCGGGCGAGAACGAGAACATCAGCAACTGCGCGCCGGATTCGGTGACAGCGGTCAGGCCGTTGCCGTACACCCTGCGCTGCGCCTCACCGAGCCCGTGGAAGCAGCCGACGTCGAGCGCCAGAACGTACCCGCTGTCCACGTACGCGGGCAGATTCGTGACGTCGCCGATCGCGAACGTCACATCCGCGTTCGCGATCGGCAGCTTCGCGCGGGCCCGCTCGATCGCGAGCGGGACGGTGTCGACGGCGGTGACCGACCACCCGCGGATCGCCAACTCGATGGCATGGTCGCCCGTGCCGCAGCCGAGGTCGAGGGCCTTCGCGGCGGTCGCGTCGGTCGGGGCAGGTGCTGCGTCGAACAGTTGGCCCAGTTGGTCCCCGAAGACACTGCGCCCGGCGTTCTCCCACGGTGTGAAGCCGAGCCGATACGCCAGCCGGTACCCGAGGTTCATTGCCCGCCCCTTCCGGGAGATCAGACCACCTGGATCGAACGTATGCCTGCCCGTGCGCGCCGCGCAACGACATCGCGGTGTCCACGTTCTGGGACGCCGGGAACATGTCGGCGCGCCGCCGTGGTTGCCCCGATATGACCTCCACAAGTTCTGTACCTGCCGTTGCTCTCCATGACGGCAACACGATTCCGCAACTGGGCTTCGGGGTGTTCCAGGTGCCCGACGATCAGGCGTACGACGCCGTCGGTGAGGCGCTACGGGTGGGGTATCGCAGCATCGACACCGCCCGCATCTACGACAACGAGGCCGGTACCGGACGTGCCCTCGCCGACTCCGGCGTCGCCCGCGACGACCTGTTCGTCACCACGAAGCTGTGGAACGACGACCAGGGTTACGACTCGACGCTGCGCGCGTTCGACGACAGCCTCGCGCGAATGGGACTCGAGTACCTCGACCTGTACCTCATTCACTGGCCGGCCCCGGCGAAGGACAGGTATATCGACACGTTCAAGGCGCTCCAGCAGTTGAAGGCCGACGGGCGGGTGCGGTCGATCGGTGTCTCCAACTTCACCGCGGAGAATCTCGAGCGCCTGGTCGAGGAGGTCGGAGAGGCGCCCGTTCTCAATCAGATCGAACTGCACCCCGGCTTCGGGCAGGCGCACCTGCGCTCGGTCCACGCGGACATGGGCATCGTCACCGAGGCGTGGAGCCCGCTCGGACAGGGGACCACGATCGGCGACCCCACGATCGGTGCGATCGCCGAGGCACGCGGTCGCACCCCCGCGCAGGTGATCCTGCGCTGGCACCTGCAGTTGGGCAACGTGGTGATCCCCAAGTCGGTGACGCCCGAGCGGATCGCGAGCAATTTCGACGTGTTCGACTTCGAACTCACCGCCGACGACATGTTCGCGATCGGTTCCCTGGACTCCCCGGACGGTCGTCTCGGACCGGACCCGGCGACGTTCGGCTGACGGCGACTCGCGGCAGTGTTCCTGGTCACAGGCCTCGCAGGGCATTGCCGGTGAGGCCTCCACGGCCGTATATTCCACGCGGAATATTTGGCGCGGAAGTGGGGTGACAGGAATTGCTGCCGCGATCAGTCACACCCCTCGGGGTGTCCGTCCTCGCGCTCCTGTTCGAGCGGCCCATGCATCCGTACGAGATGTACCAGCTCCTCGTCACCCGCCGGAAGGACCGGATCGTCAAGGTCCGGCCGGGCTCGCTGTACCACGCCGTCGACCGTCTCGAGCGCGACGGATTGGTGGCGGTGGTGGGCATCGAGAGGCAGGGCAACCGCCCCGAGCGGACCACCTACGAGATCACCCCGGCCGGACGTGCCGCGGTCCGTGAGCGCGTGGCCGAGATGGTGGAAGTCCGGGCCTCCGAGTACCCGCAGTTCACCCTCGGCCTGGCCGAGTTGCACAACCTCGGATCGGCTGAGGCCCTCGCGCTGCTCGAACGTCGGATCGCCACGCTGGCAACCGAAATCGAGGAGCTCGATGCTTTCGCCGAGGCTGCTCGGGGGCGCGAGGTTCCCGACCTGTTCACCATCCCGTTCTCGTACACCCGGGCCATGGCACAGGCCGAACTCGACTGGCTGCGCGCGTTCGCGGCCCGGGTCCACAGCGGTGAGATCCCGTGGGTGACCGACAAACACCTCGAAATCTTGAAACGTGCGGACCAGTTACGTGCGGACCAGAAACTCGCAGATCAGAAGGGCAACCAATGAAAACCGAAGTCAAGCCCTGGCCGGCCCTGTGGGCCCTGTGTCTGGGGTTCTTCATGATCCTGGTCGACAGCACGATCGTCGCGGTCGCCAACCCGGTCATCACCGCCGAACTGGACGCCGACGTCAACGCGGTCATCTGGGTGACGAGCGCCTACCTGCTCGCGTACGCGGTGCCGCTGCTGGTGACCGGTCGGCTCGGTGACCGGTTCGGCCCCAAGAACATGTACCTCATCGGCCTGGTCGTGTTCACCCTCGCGTCCCTGTGGTGCGGTCTGTCCGGCGGCATCGAGATGCTGATCGTCGCCCGCGTCTTCCAGGGCCTCGGCGCGGCGATGATGACGCCGCAGACAATGGCCGTCATCACACGAATCTTCCCGCCGGACAAGCGCGGAGCCGCGATGGGCCTGTGGGGCTCGGTGGCCGGCGTCGCGACTCTGGTGGGTCCGATCCTCGGTGGAGTCCTCGTCGACAACCTCGGCTGGGAGTGGATCTTCATCGTCAATGTCCCCGTCGGTGTCGTCGCGTTCGTGCTCGCGTGGCGTCTGGTCCCGGTGTTGCCGACCAGCAACCACAAGTTCGACCTGGTCGGTGTCGCGCTCAGCGCGATCGGCCTGTTCTGCATCGTCTTCGGCCTGCAGGAGGGCAACTCCTACGACTGGGACGCACGGACCTGGGTGCTGATCGGTGTCGGCGTCGTGGTCATGATCGCGTTCGTGTGGTGGCAGAGGGTCAATCGCAGCGAACCGCTGGTACCGCTCGCCCTGTTCCGCGATCGGAACTTCTCGGTCGCCAACCTCGGCATCATGACGATGGGCTTCTCCATCACCGCAGTCATGTTGCCGTTCATGTACTACGCGCAGAGCGTCACCGGTCTGTCGCCGACGCGGTCGGCCCTGCTGATGGCACCGATGGCGATCGTCACCGGCATCCTCGCCCCGTTCGTCGGACGGCTCGTCGACAAGGCGCATCCGCGCTTCATCGCGGGACCGGGCTTCCTGACGTTCGCCCTCGCCACCGCCTGGTTGGCGACGCGACTGACCCCGACCACGCCGATCTGGCAGATCCTGGTCCCGATGGCCGTCATCGGTGCGTCCAACGCATTCATCTGGGCTCCGGTCTCCGCGACCGCGACCCGGAACCTGCCCATGGCGCATGTCGGTGCCGGTTCGGGCGTCTACAACACCACCCGCCAGGTCGGAGCCGTGCTCGGTAGCGCCGCGATGGGCGCGTTGATGACGTCGCGGATCACGGCCGAGCTGTCCTCGGTCGGAATCAGCGGCGGTGCCTCGGCAGGCGAGGGCCACTTCATGGGCGGACAGCTGCCCGAGATGGTCCGCGAACCGTTTGCGACCGCGATGGCCCAGTCGGCGATGCTGCCCGCGGCCGTGCTGATGCTCGGCTTCGCCGTCGTGCTGTTCTTCGTCAATCCGCGCAAGGGCGAGCCGGTGCGCGAGGTCGTGGCCGACACCGAGTCGGCCGCTACTCCCAGCTGACGGATTCGGTCGTCGTTCCGGCCGTCGACGGTGCTTTCGCACCGGCGGCGGCCGGAGCCGTCTCTGTGGGCAGCGTCTGCAACTGTCCGAGCCGGCTCAGGATCCGGTCGATGTCGACGGGCAGATGCTCGGCGCCGGCGAGCGAGTCGACCGTTCGGGCGGCGAGGAACGTCACCTCGACGTCGCGGTCGTACAGGACGTCGACGAGATTGGCGAAGCGTTGCGCCGGTTCACTTCCCGCGTTCACGAGATCGGGGATGTCGCTGATCACCCAGCGTTCGTGCCGTGCGGTGAGCTCCAGATAGTCCGCCGGCGCGGTGGTGTGGCCGCACAGGTCCGCGAAGTCGAACCACAGGCAGTGCGCGTCGGCGCGGAGCGCAACGAGCGGGTGCCCACACGGTGACATCGTCCGTCGTTCGGTCGGATCGGGGCGCTCGAGCCCGAGCAGAGCGAGTTGCTCAGCGTCTGCAGGGACCACCCAGTGCCCGGCCGCGAATCCGGCGGCGTGGTCCGAGCCGGTGCGATAGTCACGGGGCCCGTCGACCGCGACGACGGCCAGCGACCGTTCGATCAACTCGATGGTCGGAACGAAAGCGTCGTGGAACAGCGGATTGGGCATCAGGCGGTGCGGCGGATAGTTCGACGTCACCACGAGGGTGACGTCGCGGGCGAGGAGCGCGGGCAGCAGTCGCGCGACGAATGTGGCATCGCCGACGTCGTGGACGTGGAACTCGTCGAAGCACAGCACCCGGACGTCACGGAGCAGGTCGTCGAGCGCGGCGTCGAGGTTGTGGCCGCGTCGGCGGATGGCGACGTGGAGGTCGCGGAAGAACTCGTGGAAGTGCACGCGCAGTTTGTGCTCCGTCGGCAGGCCGTCGAAGTACGTGTTCAACAGCCAGCTCTTCCCGCGGCCTACGGGTCCCCACAGATACACGCTGCGGCCGTCGGCTGCAATCAGGTCGGAGATCGCTTGCCGCTGAGCGTGATCGAGTGCGAATCCGCGATCGGCGGCCGCAGTCTCGAACACTGCGGCGGGAACGTGCAGGGCGGGGAGGGGCGCGCGCCGGAACCATCTCACGGCCGAAACTCTAGCATCGTAGAGTCTGGGAGAATGGGAGACATGAATCACCGTCCCTCACGCCGCGAATCGATCTGTGACGCCGCGCTCGAGCTCGCCGCCGAGGGCGGCAACCACGCCGTCACGCACCAGGCGATCGACAGGCGGCTCGGGCTCGCGAAGGGGTCCACGTCGTACTACTTCCGCACGCGCGACGCCCTCGTCGCCGCCGCGGTGACGCGGCTCGCCGACCGCTCGCGTGAGGAGTTCGTCCACGCCTACGGACAGCGGGAGGTGCCCTCCGCCGATGCCGCTGCGGGGTTGATCGCCGGCCAACTCCACATCCTGCTCACCTCGCGCAGGGTCGACGCGCTGGCCAGATACGCCCTGGCGGTCGACGCCGCGGGAGATCCGGAGTTGCGCGGCGCGCTCGGGGCCTGCCTGTTCTCGGTTCCACTGGCCGCCGAGCTGATGGAGGCCCTCGGCGCGAGCGACCCGCACCGCGCGGCCCACGATCTCGTCAGCCTGCTCGAGGGCCTGCTGTTCGACCTGATCCACGGTTCACGATCAGCGGTCGAACTGGATGAGGAGAGCCGTGTCGCGCAGCTACGTTCGACGATTCGGCTGTGGTTGGGCGCGCTGACTCAGACGTGAGACGGCGGTAGTCCGCGAGGTCCCGACTTCGTCACGTCGAGTCTCCGGCCGAGTCTCCGACCACCATCACATTGATGTGAGGCCACGAGTTCGAGAACTCTTCGAGTGTGCGCGGGAGTATCCGGGAACCGACGCTTTCGTACGAGCCCGGAGCTGTCCTGCGGCGCCGTCGGACAAGGCCTGCAGATCTGCTTGGGCACTTGCCAGACGCGCTTCGATCGACTCCGCGTGTGAGACGAGTATCTGACCTGCGGGGGGGTGAGGGCAACCGGTTGTGAGCCGGCTGATCTCTCCACGAGCTGGTGGCCGATACCTGTCTCCAGGCGCTTGATCTGCTGGCTCACAGCAGACTGTGTGTAGCCGAGTGAAGATGCAGCAGCGGTGAATGACCCTGTTCGACCTACTTCAGCCAATGCGATGAAGTGGCGCAGCTCGATCGAACTCCATATCTGCTTCTCCAGCGGGGATTCTAGGTCAGATCGCCGGAAGGCCTCGCCGGGTCCGACTGCCTCGCATCCGATCCGGTGGACGCCGATCCCCGCCCGGCCGAGCGGGCGGGGATCTCCCACGCAGAGCGCGTGATTCGCGCGGTTGTGTCAGGCGCAGTCCTCGAGCGACAGGTGTGCTGTCTCCGGCGCCATCAGGGCCGAGCTGACGAGGCCGATCACGA
Source organism: Rhodococcus sp. BE178 (assembly GCF_050433545.1). NCBI lineage: Bacteria > Bacillati > Actinomycetota > Actinomycetes > Mycobacteriales > Nocardiaceae > Rhodococcus > Rhodococcus sp. BE178. The sequence continues at coordinate 236,281 of NZ_JBNPXA010000006.1, forward strand.
GGACCACGACCAGGCCCATGATGGTGGCAGTGAGTCCGAAGGACGAGAGCGCGATGGGCAGGAGGAACGTGCCTGCTGCTGACCCGATACGGCTGGCTCCGTTGAGCAGCCCCACGCCCGAACCCCGCAGTTCGGTCGGAAAGAGTTCGGGCGGATAGACCTGCTCCAGATTCGAGGCACCCGACATGACGAAGGTGAAGACGACGAACGCGCCGAGTACCAGCGGGAGTGGTCCGTTGGGCCCGATAGCGACGATCGAGAGCGTCGCAGCCATGACGGCGAACGAGGAGATCAGCAAGGTTCGTCTCGACATCCTGGCCACCCACCAGAGGCCGGCGATCCCGCCGAGCAGCAGGAAGACATTGAGGATAGCCCCGCCGAGGAATTCGCGGTCGTCGAGTCCGATCTTCACCATCAGGACGGGGAGGAACGTGTAGATCGCGAAGTAGGGGATCACCTGGCAGTTGAAGAAGAGCATGCCGAATGCTGTGCGCCTGCGGTACTTACGTCCGAAGAAGTCACGGTATCGGGCGGGCGACTCGGGTCCCTTGCTCGCAATCTGCTCGACATCGAGGTGTCCACCCAGGTACGTTGCGGCGATCTCTCGTGCCTCGGCGAGTCGCCCCTTGCTGATCAGCCACCGTGGCGATTCGGGCGTGCCGATCCGGAGGAGCAGCACCAGTACCGCTGGAATCGTTCCGCTCGCGAGCAGCCAGCGCCATGAGTCGTCGGAGATCTGAACGATATACGTCCCTACGAAGTAGGCCACGACGTAGCCCACGGTCCACATCACCGTCAGGGACGCGAGCATGCCGCCCCGGAAACGACGCGGCACGAACTCGGCGACGAGCGTCGGACCGAGTGCGTAGTCGGCGCCTACTCCGAAACCGATGAGGAGCCTGAGCACGAGCAGCATGACCGGCCCGTCCACGAAGAACTGCGCCGCAGACGCGACGGCGATCAGCAGGAAGTCGAGCAGGTATACCCGCTTCCTGCCGAACTTGTCGCCGAGCCAACCGAGGATGATGCTGCCGAAGAAGATGCCGATCAGCATGGACGCGCCGAGCACACCCTGCCAGGCGGGACCGAGGCCCATCTGCGGAGCGATCGCGGTGAGTGCAATGCCGATGCTCCCGAGTGCGTAGCCGTCCGAGAAGTTCGCACCGAACGTCAACGCTGTGATCTTGATGTGGAACCGGCTCAGCGGCTCGTCGTCACGGTCGCGACCTGGTGGGGATCGTCCGTCGCCGAGTGGTTCGCCGATCGGAGATGTCGTCAGATTGGTGGCATGCATATCCCTGGCTCCGTTCGTTCGTTCGATGGAAGTCCGCAACATCGCCGAGGTCCGTCACTGTTCTGCGACCGTCAACCGTGTTGCTGTTGACGAACCAGGGCCTGGTCACGTTGATGTATCTGATGCATTGGCAGACAGGTGTTCTCGGAGAGCGATCGCGGTCGACGCGCGTGTCGCGGATCGATCCCGCAGTCGGAAGCGAGCCGCGACACGCGAGTGACGGCGTATTCGGCCGGACCGGACCTACTCGGCGCGACCGTAGAAGAGGTCCTGAGTGAGTTCATTGAGTCGCATATCCGCGTCCTCGCCGTAGGTGATAACCGAGTTGATCCGCGGCTTGGCGCCGGCGGTGGGGGAGACGCGGTGCAGTGCGTGCCTACCGTGGAAGATGGCCAGGGTCCCGGGGCTGCTCGTCAGGCGGATGATGCCGTCGGAGTTGCCTTCCAGCACGCGCGCGACACCGCCGTAGTTCTCGCTTTCTGCGGATCTCAGGGCCGGGTAGTAGTCGAAGTGACCGCCCTCGTCGGCATCCTGGTACATCACGGTCACCGCGAACTCGCTGCGGTCGAAGTGCCATCCGAGTTCGTCGCCGTCCTCGAACATCGCGATCATCACGGCATCGAGAGGATCGGCGCTTCGGTACAGCTTGTCCTTCCTCAGAACCGCGGCGATGAACCGCACGAGGTCGTCGGATTCGTAGAGTCGTCGGATCGGGGAATCCATAGGGATCTGGTCGCAGGCAATGGTCTGCTTCGCCGAGCGCTGCTGCGCCGATCGCGGATGGTCGGGCGACACCGACTCGTCGGTCGACTCGAAGTAGACGGTGTGAGTGTTGTCGGTTCGGAATGCCGACGGAGCGAGCGCGATTGCCTGTTCCACCATCCGATCCACCGCGTCCTGAACCATGAATCCGGACAACTGGCAAACGCCGGTACGCAGAAGTTCCTCACGGCAGGCCGCGATGAATGCGCGGCCGCGGTCGCCGTCGAGGTCGTTGATCGGATAGCGCGTCAGATCGACAACGTCCGCATAGCTGGGCGCGGTTGCCTGAGACATCAGTTTCCTCCTGGATTTCGCGTTTCAGAGATCAGCTCCGCCGAGCCATCCAGCAGCAGCACGGCCGGAACTGAATAGAGAGTGTCAGCTACGTCACATCAGGACAATTCATGTTCATACTGGTTTGCATTAGCATCTGTTCTGCTTCGAAGGGCGAACGACTTTGGCGGCGATCGGACCTATCGGGTCCCATTTGTAAAGGCCGCGAAGGACTTCCGCCCTGCCCGTCCTGGTCGTCGACGGAGGCGGGTTCCCCGCTGCGATGGCAGCCGATGGAAAGAACCGATCATGCAGTGTGATTGCGCGCGATGCGCGGTCCGTCGGCGCGGCTCGAGAGATCCGTCCCGGCTTCCACGAGACTCCTCACTACTATGAGGTCGTGAGTCGGGATTTGAACAGCATCGACCTGCGCTACTTGTCGGCGCTGATCTCCGTCAGCCGCGAGGGCTCGTTCAGTCGAGCCGCCGAACAGCTCGGGTACACACAATCTGCGGTGAGCCAGCAGATCGCGCGGTTGGAACGCAGTATCGGACACCAACTGGTGGAACGTCCGGGTGGACCGCGCCCGGTTTCCCTCACCGCGGCAGGCCAGGCCCTGCTCCGGCACGCTGAGGCGATCGTGGCCCGATTGACGAGTGCAGCCGCGGATCTCGACGCTCTGGATGCCGGTACGGCGGGCACGCTCAGGATCGGCTGCTACCAGAGCGTCGGAGTTCGTATCCTGCCCCGAGTGCTTCGCGAGTTCGCGGAGAGATTTCCCGACGTCGACGTCCAGTTGGTCGAGAACGAGGACGACGGTCAACTACTCCGCCAGGTCGAACGGGGGGAGCTGGATCTGACCTTCATCGTAGCCCCGTTACCGAAGGGCCCCTTCGAGTCGGAGGAACTTCTCGAGGATCCGTATGTAGTAGTGGTGCGCGCGGATTCGCCGCTCGCTCGGGACCGCACCCGCGTGTCCCTCAGAGACATCGAGGGGATACCGCTCATCAGCTATGCCCAGATTCGCGAGGCACACCTGATCGAGAACCGGTTGGGGCATCCCGCGCTCCGCGAACGGATCGTGTTCCGGTCCAACGACAACGGGACCATCCTGGGCCTCGCCGCGGAAGGCGTGGGTGCTGCAGTCATTCCCTGGCTCTCGGTCGACCCGCACAGGCAAGGGCTTCGGATACTCACCATCTCGGGGGTCAGCCGGCGAATCATCGGTATTGCGTGGCACCGCGATCGCTACCAGATCCCGGCCGCGCATGCATTTATCGATCTGGCGCACGCCGTCGCCCGGGACGAGGAGGTGGAGATGCGGGCCGCTCTCTCCGACGACGATGCCCGACGAGCTGCTGGGGAGGAACAGTTCGGGTAGACCCTGTCACGCCCCGTTCTCCTTTGCGGCGCATGCCTCCGCTAGTACTGCAACGACAGCCGCTACGCCAGCGCCGGTACCTGGGACAAGATTCTCACCGCGCTGCTCGCTCACGCCGACGCGAACGGGCTGGTCGACTGGACCGTGTCCGCGGACTCAACCATTTGCCGGGCCCACCAACACGGCACCAATCTCGCGCGTGACACAGGGGGATTTGTCGAATTACACGAACCTCCTCCTCGAGCCGCCGTCTCCGACGCGGCCGCCGCGGAGGCCGCCCCATCGGGTTCAATGCCGCGAAATGCAAGGGCCGCAACGTCGTCGAACGATCCTTCGCCACTATCAAGCAGTGGCGCGGACTGGCTACCCGCTACTACAAACTCGCGCTCCCCGACGCGGCCGGAGTAGCCCTTTCAGCGGTATGCACTTGGCTGAGGCACCTCACCAAATAGGAGACATGCTCTAGTCTTCGTCGCCCTCGTCGCCCTCGTCGCCCTCGTCGCCCTCGTCGCCCTCGCCGTCGAGGCGGGCCTCGAGTTCCGCGATCTCCGCGCGAACGGCCTCGATGACCTCGGGGTCGTCTTCCCAGAGCTCACGGAACTCCGACTCCGGCTCGATCATCTCAGTGAGCAGCTCGACCCCCCGTTCGAGGTGACCGTCGAGGCGCTCGAGATCGCCCGGCCACACCGTGCTGTGCCCGAGCACAGCGAGCAGGTAGCACGCGGCGCGCACCCGATCGTAATCGTCGTCGTGTTCGAGGGCATCGCCGATGCGCACATCGATGTCGATGCCCGCGAAGACGTCTCCGAACCAGTCGGCCGCCGCATCGTTGTGCCACGGCGCGCTTCCCCATGCTCCCATGCGTTTCGCCCTTCGTTTCGCCCGGCGGATCCGGCCCGTGTGTCACATCCTATTGTTTCTTGTGCACGGGCCCAGTCTGGCCGCGTAATCGGTTGGCATCCCGCCGTCGCCGAACTCCACGCCCTCGCGCTCGAGCCGCTTCCGAGCTGCGTGGTGCACCACCCCGCGGCGGCGCGGATCGGGCTCGAGCAGCCCGATCACTGTGCTCCGCGTCTCGTTCGGATGCTCGGCGACCGCGATCCGCACGCTCCAGAACCGGTCGGCGGCGAAGCGCTCGAGCACCGCCGCGCTCGCGTCGAGGTTCAGCGCCGCACGCTCGGGCGTTCAGTTGCTCTCCGATGTCGCGGGCGGCCTGGGAGATCACGCGGGCCTTTGTGCGTGGCGGGTGGGCAAGCGGTGGGACCCAGCTGGACTCGCGTTCGACGGCGGCGAGTATGCGGTCCATCGTGCGGACCGTCTGGATCGGGTAGGAGCCGACCGACGTCTCGCCCGAGAGCGGGCGTGGTCACGGGCGGGGCCGCTCTGCCGGCGGACGATGGGAAAGACGTTCAGGTGAGGTTCTTGCTTCTCGTCTCGGGAGCCCACGGCACCGTCGCGACCATTCCCAGCAGTAGTACGCCCGTCAGCAGGTACATCGTCGTCGGTACTCCCAGGTTGGCGAGACTGACGGGCAATGCGAATGTGCCGACAGCAGAAGCGATCCTGCTCAATCCGTTCAGCAGACCGACGCCGGATGCACGCAACTGAGTCGGGAAGAGCTCCGGAGGGCAGACCTGCGTGATGTTCGAAGCAGCCGACATGACGAAGGTGTAGACGACGAAAGGAATCATCAAGACCGCGACGGGCATATCGCTCAGCGTCCCGAGCGCAACGAGTGACACCGCGAGAATGAGAAAGGACCATATTGTGAAGGAGCGGCGTGGCATCTTCGCCACGAACCAGATCCCGGCGATGCCGCCGATCAGGAGGAAGATGTTGAGGATCAGGTACTGAAGGTCTGCATCCTCGATGTCGAGGTCTGCCAGAATTGTGGGCAGGAACGTGTAGATGGCGCAGTAGGGAAGCACCAGTGCGCTGAAGAAGATCACCCCGAACCATGTCTTGGTCCGGTTCTCCGAGTTGAACAACTCGCTGTAACGCGACGACTCCGTACTCGGTACGAGTTCGCTCGGATCGAGCTCGATCTTGAAGTGTTTTCGGACGATCCCGCGTGCCTCCTCCACTCGGCCCTGGCTGATCAGCCAACTAGGGGATTCCGGTGTTCCGATGCGAACGACGAGAACTATCAGGGCGGGAATCGTGCCACTCGCCAGCAACCAACGCCACGCATCCGGGCCCGAATTGAGGTACGTGCCCAGTACATTCGCGGCGACGTATCCCACCGTCCATGCAACCGTCAGCGACGCGAGCATGGCTCCGCGCTGCTTCCGGGGCGCGAATTCGGACATCAATGTCGGCGCCGACCGCATAGTCGGCGCCGAGTCCGAAACCGATGAGGACGCGAAGAACGAAGAGGATCAGGACGTTCGGCGTCCAAAGTTGCAGCAGGGACACGGCGGCGATCAGGGCGAAATTGAGTACGTACAGGCGTTGTCTGCCGATGATGTCGCCGCCGCGCCCGAGGATCATACTTCCGAAGAACAGGCCGATGAGCGCGGAACTTGCGATCATGCCCTCCCCGAACGAGGTGAGTCCCAGCTGGGCGCTCACACTGGGGAGAACTGCTCCGATCATTCCCAGCGCATAGCCGTCGGAGAGGTTCGCGCCGAATGCCATTGCCGTGATCGTGGCGTGGAATCGGCTGAACGGAACCTGGTCCAGGGAAGTAGGCCTCGCCGGGCTGCCAACCTCGGCCGTCAGGGCATTCTCAGTCATCGTCGTTGCCTTTCAGTCCGGCCGGCTCTTCCAGGAATCTGACGGCAGCGGCATGGTCGTCTCCGAGCGGGCGGTCGGACATGTCAGAGTTCAAGCGCGAATTCGCCTTCCGGAGATATCCCCCGAGTGGCGTGAAGTGGTCGAGTGCAACCTCGCGTAGCTCGAGCGCCCGGAAAGCCGCCTGCAGTTCACACGCCAGCACTTCGGTGGCGTGGACAATGCACTCGTGTAGTTGCTCCGTGGCCTGTGAATTGAAGCTCGCATGGTCTCGGTTCCTCGGGAGATCACGGTCGTGCCGAGTGTCGCGGGGAAAGCCGACGCCCGAAGCCTCGACTGCGCCGCCGCCGCGATGTATTCGAGGAGCATCACTCCGCTACTCCCTGCGGCGGCGCCGGCAAGGTCCGCGATCCCGCACTGATCATCGAGTAGGTATCGCACGCCGAGCCGACGAGCGGTGTGGAATAGGCGGTGGTGTTGCTGGGTTGACTGATGCCGAGGTCGTCCTGGTCCGTGAGCAGAGCGCTGACCAGGCGACTCTCGCGGCGCGCACGGCCTCTCGACCCGGTGGCCCGGTGGCCCGCCCGAATCTCTTGGACCCGTCGGTCGCCACGATTGCTAATGGATTCCATAAGAACTTGTCACGCTGACCGACGGCTCGGTGAAATATCGTCGAATCTGCCGCTGCGCGCTGGCCCAGGGCTTCCGGACCGGACACCCCGGAGTGCGCCCCGAAGCGGCCGTGGCTCTGTTCAGAGCACTTCTGCGCAGCATGTCCACCCCAGCCCGAATCTCGTGACCACGAAGGAATATCACCATGACGACGCACGCTGAGACGATCACCGAGGTCACCCTCGGGGACCAACCCATTACGGTGGACGAGTTCATTGCTGTAGCCCGGTTCGGTGCGCGAGTCGAGTTCTCACCTTCGTACGTCGACAGGGTTCGTAACTCGCGCAAGCTGATTGAGCGATTCCTATCCGAGAACCGGCTGATCTACGGAGTCACAACGGGATTCGGGAACAATGTCACCGAGGTCATCTCGCCGGAAGATGCCGAGCAACTGCAGCGCAACATCGTGCTCTCGCATGCTGTCTCGGTGGGGGAGCCGCTGACGGTGGAAGTCGTCCGGGCGATCCAGCTGATGATGCTCGTCGGTCTCGGGCAGGGCTACTCGGGTACGAGCCTCGAGGTGCTCGGGCTGATCCGGGATCTGCTCAACAAGCAGCTCACGCCGTACGTTCCCGGTAGCGGATCGGTGGGATACCTCAGCACCGAAGCGCACATGGCGATGGTCCTCATCGGCGAGGGACGCTTCCTCGACGGCGATACCTCCGCGCCGGCGAACCGGGTGCTGCGCGACAACGGGCTCGAGCCGATCACCCTCGGATGTAAGGAGGGACTGACGCTGACCAACGGAACTCATTCGGTGACGGCGATCGGCGTGCTGCTCGCCTACGACGCAGCGCGGGCGGCCACGGTCGCGGATACTGTTGCGGCGCTGTCGGTCGAGGCGCTGAAGGGAACGATCAAGGCCTTCGATCCGCGACTGCAGTCGATGAAGAAGCACCCGGAGCAGACAGCGGTCGCCAAGAATCTCTGCCGGATCCTCGAGGGCAGCGAGATCGTCGAGAAGTATCGCGACTACCGCGTCCAGGACGCCTACAGCCTGCGTGGCATCCCACAGATCCATGGGGCCGCCAAGCGGGCGATCAAGGACGCGTGGCAGGTGATCGAGGACGAATTGCATTCGGTCGGGGACAATCCGATTCTCTTCCCCGAGGGTGACGATGGTGTCGCGCTGATGGGTGCCAATTTCGACAGCACGTTCGTCGGCATCCAGGCGGACCTGATGGCGACCGCTCTGACGGTCCTCGCGAAGGTCTCGGAACGACGCACCGATCGCATGGTCAACAGTGCATTCAGTGAGCTGCCCGCCTTCCTTGCACCGAATCCCGGCCTGAACAACGGCTACATGATCCCGCAGTACACCGCGGCCGCGCTGTACATGGAGATGAAGGCGGAGTCCCAGCCCGCCTCGGTCGATTCGGTGCCCACCTCTGCCAACCAAGAGGATCCGGTCAGCAACGCCTACCTCGCGGTGACCAAGGCGTACCGGATCGTGGGTAAGCTGCGCTACGTCCTCGCCATCGAGTTGATGTGCGCCGCGCAGGCGCACGACCTGCTCGGACCCGAACAGGGGTCCGCGGCCTCGCGCGCGGTCCGACAGGCCGTCCGAGAGGTGGTACCGACCGTGGACGAGGATCGATTCTTCGGTGACGACATCGAGCGGATCGAGCGACGGGTCTTCGACGGCAGCATCGTCCGAGCTGTGGAGGACGTGGTCGGGGCGCTCGAGTTCTGACGCGGCTTCTCTCCTAATACTGTGCGGGAGAAGACATCGGGTACTCCTGGCCTTCGAGGCGGAAGTCTGCGAAATCGAAGCCGGGAACGACGACGCAGCTGACGAGGCCGGCCTCGTCGTCGGCTGGGCGGGCCCGCTGCCATGTGCGTGGCGGCACCACGATCTGCGGGCTCTGCCCGGCCGCGATGTCGGGCCCGACGACGTGTGGGGTCACCGTGCCGGGTGTGTCACCGTCGCCGCCGAGCTCGAGGAGGATCGGACTACCGCGGTGGTACAGCCAGATCTCGCTGCCGCGCACACAGTGCCACGCCGACTGCTGTCCGGGCTCGAGCAGGAACAGGATCGCCGTCCCGGCGGAGCGTGCGCCGCCGTACATGTTCGGCAGCGCGACGCCCGGTAAATCGATATCGCTGCGCCACGTCTCGCGGTACCAGCCGCCTTCCGGATGGGGAACGAGGTTAAGCGAGCGTGCCCATGCGGGGAATTCGGTCACCAGACCATGATGAACCCAAAGTTCGCGGATCGCGAGCGAAGGTGCGCCAACGGTGGTGGAATGAGCCATGACCAATCCGAGCAGCGATTCGGCAGTCAACGTCGAGTCGGCAGTCATGGCGTTCATCTACGGTTTCGCTCCGGTGTTCAACCTGTCCCAAGTGCAACGATTCGTGACGACAGGGGTCGGGGCCAACGCGGCGGCCCCGTTCAATTCCTTCAGCCATGCGACGGATCTGGCGGGTCCCGAGGACACCTTCGTCTCGATCAACAACGACACCGTCTATTCGATTGCGCAACTCGATCTCGGTGTGGGGCCGCTCCTGCTGGACGTGCCCGACACGGCGGACGCGTACTTCGTCCTCCAGTTCGTCGATGCGTGGACCAACAACTTCGCGTACATCGGTAAGCGGGCGACCGGAACGCAGGCGGGAACCTACGTACTGGTTCCGCCGGGCTGGCCCGGCGAACTGCCGGCGGGTGCGACGCCCGTGCACTGCTCGACGCGCATCGTGTCGGTCGTCGGCCGGTGGGCGTGCGACGGACCCGGTGATCTGCCGCGGGTGCAGAAGCTGCAGGAGCAGACTTCACTCAGCGCGATGACGTCCACCGATCCGGAGGGACTGCCGGAGCCGGATCCCGCAGTGCCGGAAGAGCTTCTGTTCTGGGAGAAGCTGCGGCTGTATCTGCAGGCCTTCCCACCGGCACCGCGCGACCTGGCGCTGCAACACGCCTTCGCGCCGCTGGGACTGCTCCAGACGGGACCGTCGCCCTACGTCGGCGCCGACCCGGCTCTCGCCCAGATCCTGATCGAGGGCGCCGCGCAGGGCCGCGCGAAGGTGGAGGACGCCTTGAAGTCGGGTGCCGGCGACGCCGTGGTGAACGGCTGGCACCAGACCTTCCACGTCTTCGACTACAACGACGACTTCTTCGAGATCGGGACGATCGACGCGCCGGAATGGCGAATCTCGGATCGTGCCAAGGCGATCGGGCTGCGTGCGGCGGCGGCGATGGGTGGGCTGTGGGGTAACCACGGGTACGAGGCTGCCTACAGTCCCATCTACACGGACTCCGAGGGCGACCAGTTGACCGGCGACCACACCTACACGATCACCTTCGCGCCCACCCCGCCGGTGGAGGCGTTCTGGTCGATCACCATGTACAGCATGCCGAACTACTACCTGGTGGCGAACCCGTTGGAGCGGTACTCGATCGGTGATCGCACCGACGGCCTCGTCTACGGCGAGGACGGTTCGCTCACGGTGACCCTGAGCGCGACCGAACCGGCCGACCCGACGGCGCGTGCGAATTGGCTTCCCACGCCGACGGGTTCGTTCCGGCCGTTGCTGCGCATGTACATCCCCGACGAGGCAGTGCTCGACGGCAGCTACCGGATACCGCCGATCGTGAAGTCCGACCGCGGCTGACTCACCCCTTCAGGTATTGCGTCAGCTCCCGGGCCGCGGCGCGCCCCGCGCGATTGGCTCCGATCGTGGAGGCCGACGGCCCGTAGCCGACCAGGTGCACGCGGGGATCGGCTGCCACCTGCGTCGCGAGCCGGCCGGTCATCGTGATGCCGCCGCCGGGGCCGCGTAGGCGCAGCGGTGCCAGGCGGTCGAGCGAGGACCGAAAACCGGTGCACCACAGGATGACGTCGGCGCGTTGCTCGGAGCCGTCGGGCCAGCGCACGCCGGTCCCGGTGATCTCGGCGAACATCGGCAGTCGGTCCAGTACGCCGCGTTCGCGCGCGGCCCGGATCGCGGGTGTGACGGGCAGTCCGGTCACCGACACCACCGATCCTGGCGGCAGTCCGCGGCGCACCCGGTCCTCGACGAGCGCTACTGCGGCCCTGCCGATCTCGGGCGTGAACGGTTCCTCGCGGAACTGTGGCTCCCGGCGGGTGACCCAGGTGGTGGTGGTGACGCAGGAGATCTCGTCGAGCAACTGCACCGCGGAGATGCCGCCGCCGACCACGATCACGTGCTGCCCCTCGAACTCGCGCGCCGACCGGTAGTCGCGGGTGTGCAACTGGCGTCCGGTGAACTGCTCGGCGCCGGTGACGGCGGGCACGAACGGACGCTCCCATGTGCCCGTCGCGTTGACGAGCCCGCGGGTCAGATAGGTGCCGTCGGGTGTCTCGACGGCCAGCCGCTCGCCGCGATCGCACACGACGGTGGCGTGCGTGGGGCGGTGGACGGGCAGCTCGAAGCGCTTCTCGTAGAGCCCGTAGTAGTGGGGGACGGCGTCGGCCGCCCGGACCGTGTCGGTGTCGGGCCCGAGGGTGTCCGCGAACGGCATCCCCGGGAGGTCGTGCACCCCGTTGACGGTCCGCAGCGTCAGCGACGGCCAGCGGAACTGCCACGCCCCGCCCGGTCCGGGCGCATGGTCGAGCACCACGAACTCCCGTTCGGGGGCGAGCCCGAAACGGCGCAGGTGGTACGCGGTGGACAGGCCCGCCTGCCCCGCCCCGATCACGACAACCTCGAGGTCGGTGTCCATCACGCTCCGATCTGTCATAGCCTGAATCTGCCGCAACGCCTCCGACGGGTCCGTTGTTCCATCGAACTCGGTGTGTCTGTGGATGCTGCGTGACAGGTACTGTTCGGAGCGCACCCGCCGGGGCCCGTCCACACGCGGACGGGGTCCCCGCACCCGAGAAAGCGAGTGGAGCCACATGATCGGGACCAGCCGTGACGGCCACGTAGTCACGCTCGAGCTACAGCGTCCGGATCGACGCAACGCCCTCAACTCCGAGTTGTGCATCGCGCTGCGCGAGGGCCTCGAGAAGGCGGTCGCGGAGGAGGCCCGGGTGGTGGTGCTCACCGGTCAGGGCACCGCGTTCTGTGCGGGTGCCGACCTGTCCGGCGACGTCTACGCCGAGGGATTCACCGACACGCTGCTCGAGATGCTGCACACCATCGACTCGATCCCGATCCCGGTGATCGCCGCGATCAACGGCCCCGCGATCGGGGCCGGTACCCAGCTCGCACTGGCGTCGGACCTGCGCGTGGTCGCGTCCGAGGCGCGCTTCGGGATCCCGGCGGCGAAGCTCGGGATCACGGTGGACAAGTGGACGGTGCGCCGGTTGGTGTCGCTCGTCGGCGGCGGACCGGCGCGGACCATGCTGCTCGGCGCCGAGATGCTCTCGGCGGAAGAGGCTTTCGCGCGCGGACTGGCGAACAAGATCGGTGACCTCGTCGCGGCGCAGGAGTGGGCGCGCACCATCGCGGAGCTCGCTCCGCTGTCGGTTCGGCACCTCAAGCTCGTTTTCAACGACGACGGGACCCGCGAGCCGCAGACCGAGGAGCAGCTCGCCGCGTTGTTCGCGGCCTGGGGCAGCGACGACGCGCAGGAGGCCCGCGCGGCCCGCGCGGAGAAGCGCGCACCGGAATTTCGGGGTAGGTAGAACCAGCGCAGGCAGGGGAGCGGAATGGTCATGATCGGCAGAGGTGTCCTGGTCGCGGCAGCGGCAGCGGCCGCGGGATGGGTGGCACGGGCCGCGTGGGGAGCGGTGCCGGCGCTGGGTGCGTCGCGAGCCGCGATCAAGCCGTATGCCGCGGCGTCACCGCGGTACCGGGACAGCCGGTTCCACAACTCCGATCCCAGTTCATCCCTGCCGGCGGGCTCCCAGTCCGGGCTCGCGAAGGCGTTCCTCACACGCGGAACCACGGGACGCCCGCGCCGGGAGATCCCGCTCGCGACGCCTCTCGCGCCGGCCGCCGCGGGCGAACTCGCGGTGACGTGGTTCGGGCACTCGAGTGTGCTCGTCGAGGTCGACGGTCGTCGTGTATTGGCGGACCCCGTATGGAGCGAACGGGTTTCGCCGTCGTCCGTCGTGGGCCCGGCGCGCATGCATCCGGTGCCGATGTCGTTGGCGGACCTGCCCGCGATCGACGCCGTGGTGATATCGCACGACCACTACGACCACCTGGACCAGGCCACCGTCACCGCCCTCGCCCGCACACAGGAGACCGTGTTCGTGGTTCCGCTCGGGGTCGGGGCGCACCTACGGCGCTGGAACGTCCCGGACGAACGGATCGTCGAACTCGACTGGGACGAGCAGGCCGAGGTTGCGGGACTGACCCTCACCTGTACCGAGGCCCGGCACTTCTCCGGACGCGGGATCGCCCGCGACACGACGCTGTGGGCGTCCTGGGTGATCGCCGGGCCGCAGCGGAAGGTGTTCTTCGGCGGCGACTCGGGCTACACGCCGCGTTTCGCGGATCTGGGCCGCGCGTACGGACCGTTCGACGTGACGCTGCTGCCGGTCGGCGCGTACGACGAACGCTGGCCCGACATCCACATGAACCCGGAGGAGGCCGTGCGGACCCACCTCGACGTGGGCGGCGCGCTGCTGATCCCCATCCACTGGGCCACCTTCAATCTCGCCTTCCACCCGTGGGGGGAGCCGATCGCCCGCGTCGCGGATGCGGCCGCGGCGGCCGAAGTCACGATGGCGGTGCCCATGGTGGGGCAGCGCATCGACGCGCTCCGGCCGCCGACCCAGAAGACGTGGTGGGACGAACTGGGCTGACCCCGGCCCGGACGCGGGGCTACTTGCGGCGCAGGGCCGACACCAGCTTCCGGGTACCGCGCAGCAGTCCACCGTTGCAGATGTCGACGAAGGCCCGCGTCGCCTCGGGCGTGACGGCGCCCTGCGAGAGCATCGTCATCATCCGCGGCGGCAGCTCCTGCAGCGACCGTGCGAACAGCAGCGACAGCGGATCGTCCTCGTCGGTGGCCGGGATCATCGCCGCGACCTTCCGTCGCATCACCGTCGTCAGCAGTGTCGCCGCGGGGTGGCGGATGTCGGCGAGCGGGGTGTCGACGGTGTAGTGCCCGGGCGCGTCGACGACGTTGTCGGGCAGCGGGCGACCGTACAGTTCGGCGAACGCGTCGCGGTCGAACGCCGGTGACCCGTGATACCCGGCCGGGCCGGGTGCGAAGCCCGTGCGGTCCGACTCGAGCGTCACCGTCGCCGACGCCCGGATGTCGCGGGACGACGCTCCGACGCGGATCTCGAAATCGCCGGATTCGATCGACCAGTCGTCGACCGTCGTGTCCCAGAACGCGAATGCTCGGCGATCCAGTTGCACTGTGACGCGGCGTGATTCGCCCGGGACCAGGTGCACCTTGGTGAACCCGGCGAGTTCCTGATCGGGCCGGAAGACGGTGGACTCGACGTCCCGCACGTAAACCTGGACCACGTCGCTGCCCGGCCGGTCGCCGGTGTTGGTCACCCGGACGCTGACATCGAAGCGCTGCTCGGACGCGTCGTCGTTCTCCACTTCGATGATCTCGAGTTCGGTCCAGTCGAACGTCGTGTAGCTCAGTCCGTGGCCGAACGGGTAGCGGACGTCGACGTCGGCGGCGTCGTAGTAGCGGTACCCGACGTACACGCTCTCCCGATACTCCACCTGCGCCGGCCCCGCGGGCCACACGTGCACCGGGTTGTCGGTCACTCGCAGCGGGAACGTCTCGGCCAGTCGGCCGCCGGGCTCGGCGTCGCCGATCAGGACCCGGGCGACCGCGCTACCGGAGGCCTGTCCGCCGAGGTACCCCTCGAGGATCGCGGCGACGTCGTCGTGCCACGGCATCGTCACCGGGGCGCCGTTCGCGAGCACGACCACCACGCGCGGACAGGCCTCGGCGACCGCGGCGATCAGTGCGTCGTGACCGGCCGGCAGATCCAGGTTCGCGCGATCGACACCCTCGGTCTCGTAGCTGTCGGGCAGGCCCGCGAACACCACCGCGACGTCCGCCGCCCCGGCCACCCGGCGAGCCTCGTCGAGCAGCGCGGGTTCGGTGCGGCCCGAGCCGCGCACGTAGCCCGGCGCGTAGGACAGGCGGTCCGCGCCGACCTGCTCCGTCAGGTCGGTCCATGCGTCGTCGACGCGATGCGGGTTGATCCCGGAGCTACCGGCGCCCTGGTAGCGCGGCTGCTTGGCGAACTCGCCGATCACGGCGATGCGTTCGGTGGAGCCGATCGGCAGCACGCCGTCGTTCTTCAGCAGCACCGTGCCCGCCTGCGCCGCACGCCGCGCGAGGGTGTGGTGGGCCGCATGGTCGTAGCCCTTCTCTGCGGTGCGCGCCGGGACCGTGCGCTCGATCAGCCGCCGCACCGACTCGGCGGCCCGGTCGAGGGCGGCGGCACTCAGTTCGCCGGTGCGCACCGCCTCGAGCACCGCGTCGTCGCCGCGCCCGCCGTAGCCGGGCATCTCCAGATCCAGGCCCGCCTCGAGGCAGGTGGACCGCCGGGTCACCGCGCCCCAGTCGGAGACGACCAGACCGTCGAACCCCCAGGCGTCGCGCAGGACGTCGGTCAGCAGGAAGCGGTGCTCGGCGCAGTGGGTGCCGTTCACCCGGTTGTAGGCCGCCATCACCGTCGCCGGCCGGGCCGAGACGACGGCGTGCTCGAAGCTCGCCAGGTAGATCTCCCGCAGCGCGCGGTCGTCGACGAGCGCGTCGACGCTGTAGCGGCGGAACTCCTGGTTGTTGACGGCGAAGTGCTTGAGGGAGGCGCCGACGCCGGTCGACTGCACGCCCCGGATCCAGGCCGCGGCCATCCGGGACGACAGGAACGGATCCTCCGAGAAGTACTCGAAGTTCCGCCCGCACAGCGCGCTGCGCTTGATGTTCGCGCCCGGGCCGAGCAGGACGCCGACGTCCTCGCTGCGGGCCTCGGCGCCGAGCGCGACACCCACCTCCTCGAGCAGTTCGACGTCCCACGTCGCCGCGAGGGCAGATGCGGTGGGAAAGCAGGTCGCCGGAACGGATTCCATGGCGTACCCGGCATCGGTGCGCTGCTTGCGGAGGCCGTGCGGCCCGTCGGTGAGCATGATGGCGGGCAGTCCCGTCCCGGCGGGAGCCTGGGTGTTCCAGAAGTCGGCACCCGATGTGAGGGATACCTGCTCGTGTGTCGTCATGTGACCAGCATGCCCGTGGCGCCTCACACAGCGGACTGTGTGTGGCAAACGGGACGGCTTGGAATAGCCTTCGTGTCATGGCAACGGACGACCCCACCGAAGGCGGCGCTGTCGGCACCCTCGAGACCGACCCCCGGCACATCGAGAACGGTCTCACGGCCGACGAGGTGGCGACGCGGGTCGCGAACGGGCAGACCAACGACGTTCCCGACCGAGCGAGTCGCTCGGTCAAGGACATCATCCGCTCGAACGTGTTCACCCGGATCAACGCGATCCTCGGTGTCTTGTTGATCATCGTGCTGTCGACGGGCTCGATCGTGGACGGAATGTTCGGTCTGCTGATCGTCGCCAACAGCGGGATCGGCATCATCCAGGAGATTCGTGCCAAACGAACCCTCGATCAGCTGGCGATCGTGAGCCAGGCCAAGCCGATCGTGCGCCGCGACGGCACGGCCGCCGCTCTCGCCCCGCGCGATGTGGTGCTCGACGACATCGTCGAGCTCGGGCCCGGCGACCAGATCGTGGTCGACGGCGTCGTGGTCGAGGCGTCGGCGCTCGAGGTGGACGAGTCCATGCTCACCGGCGAGGCCGACCCGGTGCACAAGCCGAACGGTTCGCTTGTGCTGTCGGGCAGCTTCGTCGTCGCCGGCAGCGGCGCCTACCGCGCGACCAAGGTGGGCCGGGACGCGTACGCCGCGAAGCTCGCCGAGGAAGCCAGCAAGTTCACGCTGGTGCACTCCGAACTGCGTTCGGGTATCGACAAGATCCTCAAGTTCATCACCTACCTGATGATTCCGGCGGGTCTGCTCATCATCTACAACCAGCTGTTCTCGAGCGGTCAGGACATCGGTCCCGCCCTCAACGGCATGGTCGCGGCGCTCGTGCCGATGGTCCCCGAGGGACTCGTGCTGATGACCTCGATCGCGTTCGCGGTCGGTGTCGTCAGGCTCGGTCAGCGCCAGTGCCTCGTCCAGGAGCTACCGGCCATCGAGGGCCTGGCCCGGGTCGACGTCGTCTGCGCGGACAAGACCGGCACGCTCACCGAGAACGGTATGCGGCTGTCCGAGGTGCGCACCGCCCGATCCGACGACACCCAGGCGTCGCGCGCACTCGCGGCGATGGCGGCCGACGATCCGCGCCCCAACGCGAGCATGCTCGCGATCAAGGAGGCGCTCTCCGACGATCCGGGCTGGGAGCCCACCGCGGTGGCACCGTTCTCGTCGGCGAAGAAGTGGAGCGGGCAGTCCTACGGCAACAACGGCAACTGGCTGCTCGGCGCCCCCGACGTCCTGCTCGACCCCGACAGCGACATGGCCCGGCAGGCCGAGGAGATCGGCGCCCAGGGCCTGCGCGTGCTGCTACTCGGCAGCAGTGACCGGGCCGTCGACGCTGCGGACGCGCCCGGCGTCGTCACCCCGCGCGCCCTCGTGGTTCTCGACCAGAAGGTGCGCCCCGACGCCCGCGAGACCCTCGAGTACTTCGCGAGCCAGAAGGTGGATGTCAAGGTCATCTCGGGCGACAACGCCGTGTCGGTCGGTGCCGTCGCGAGCTCGCTGGGACTGGCCGGCGGCGAGCAGGCAATCGATGCCCGGCAGCTGCCCGAGGACCAGGACGAGCTGGCCGACGTGCTCGACGAGTCCACCACCTTCGGTCGGGTGCGACCCGATCAGAAGCGCGCCATGGTCGGCGCGCTGCAGTCGCGCGGGCACACGGTCGCGATGACCGGCGACGGCGTCAACGACGTGCTCGCACTCAAGGACGCCGACATCGGAGTCGCGATGGGCTCGGGCAGTCCCGCGACCCGTGCCGTTGCGCAGATCGTGCTGTTGGACAACAAGTTCGCGACCCTGCCGTACGTCGTCGGTGAGGGCCGGCGGGTGATCGGCAACATCGAGCGCGTCTCGAATCTATTCCTGACCAAGACCGTGTACTCGGTGCTGCTGGCGTTCCTCATCGGCATCTCCGGCGTGGTGGCACAGATCTTCGGTTTCGATCCGCTGCCGTACCCGTTCCTGCCGCGGCACGTGACGATCGCGGCCTGGTTCACGATCGGTATCCCGGCATTCATCCTGTCGCTCGCACCCAACAACGAGCGCGCCCGCAGCGGGTTCGTCGGGCGGGTCATGCGGTTGGCGATCCCGTCCGGCGTCATCATCGGCGTCGCGACGTACGTGTCGTACCTGCTCGCCTACAAGGGCGTGAATGCCACCGAACAGGAGGTGGAGCAGGCCGGCACCACCGCTCTCATCACCCTCATCATGATCGCGCTGTGGGTGCTGGCCGTGGTCGCCCGCCCGTACACGTGGTGGAAGATCGTGCTGCTCGTGGGCTCGGTGCTCGGGTACGTCGTCCTGTTCGGATTCGATTTCACCCGCGAGTTCTTCAAGCTGGATCCCTCCAACGTGGCGGCCACGACCGGTGCGCTCGGGATCGGGCTGGTCGGTGTCGTGTTGGTCGAGATCGCCTGGTGGGTGACCGGCCGGATCCACGGTGAGCACCGGCGCCTGTTCGCGTCGAGCGACGATCTTCCCGGCGTGCACGCAGCGTGATCGGAGGGTGACACGACGGTTCCCGAGTGCGTCTCGGGAACCGTCGGACCGGCTGTTCGAACTATGTTGCGCAATCCCGACAAATTCCGTGATCTCTGTCGTAAAGTCCACCGCGCAGACACGACGGACCAATGGATTTCGGTCGGGATGAAGGGGACAGCCATTTCAGCGCAACTGTTGTCGGAGAAGCATGCCGAAGTGATTCGGGCGACGTTGCCCGTGGTGGGCGAGAACATCGGCGCCATCACTGGGCTGTTCTACACCAAGCTGTTCGATGCGGCTCCGGCGCTCGAGCGCGACGTGTTCAACAGGAGCAATCAGGCTCGGGGCGAACAGCAGAAGGCGTTGGCCGGTTCCATCGCCAATTTCGCGACGCTTCTGATCTCGGAGACCGACGAGGATCCTCGTACGACGATCGGTCGGATCGCGCACAAGCATGCTTCGCTCGGCGTGAGCGAACCCCAGTACGACGTGGTGCACACTTTCCTGTTCGAGGCCATCGTGGAGGTGCTCGGCGACGCGGTGACTCCCGAGGTCGCGGAAGCGTGGGACGCCGTGTACTGGCTCCTGGCCAATGCCCTGATCGACGCCGAGAAGCAGCTCTACAAGGACACCGACGTCGACCCCGACACCGTCCTGCGAGAGGTTCAGGTCCTGGAGGTCGTCAGGCGTACCGAGGACGTGGTCTCGCTCGTCCTCGATGCCAGTGGGTTCCAGGAGCCCGTTCCCGGTCAGTACCTGTCGATCGGCGTGGAACTGCCCGACGGCGCGCGTCAGATCCGCCAGTACTCCATCGTCGACTTCGGCAACGGCAGGATCGAGGTGGCGGTCAAGCGGGACAAGAGCGATCCGCGGGGCGAGGTGTCCAACTTCGTCCATGACCATGTCGCCGGGGGATCCACGGTGATCGCGTCGCCGCCCTTCGGCGATGTCGCCCTCCCCGAGGGCGACGGCCGAGTCTTCTTGCTGTCCAAGGGCATCGGCAACGCCCCGTTCGTCGGGATTCTCCACGGTATGGTCGCCCAGGGCCGGAAGAATCCGGTTGTCGTGATCCATGCCGATCCGGACAGCGCATCCCACGCCTTCGCCGACACCACCGCGGACCTGGTCGAGAAGCTGGGTGGGGAACACGTCTTCTGCTACTCGGAGTCCGACGACACATTCGCTCGAGCGATCGAGGACCTCGCCGTCGAGGACACCGACAGCGCTCTCATCTGTGGCTCGGTGGACTTCGTCGCCGCCACCCACAAGCTGCTCGACGTCGCCGGCGTCGCGGACTCCCGGATCCATTACGAGGTCTTCGGGCCGGATTCCTGGCTCCGATCCTGATCACTCCATAGGCGTGAATACGTGGTGGGGCCATTCCCGTATGGCCCCACCCGTATTCTGTTCAGCCCTTTCCAGCAGGGGTGGAAGCTCTTTGTGGCAGAGAACGAAGGACTAGAAGGATGACCCTGACCCGGTCTGGGGTGGGTGCGGAATTAGATCATCGAGAATCCCTTCGCTACGAACCGTTCACGAAAACTCGCGAGGTCGCGTCGCTGATGCGGGACGCGGAAATGTGGGGTTCGACGACGTCCGACCTCGATTCGTACCTGGAATCCATGGAGCTCCAGTACTACCTGAAGGGGGTTCTGGGTGTCTTCCAGGAATCCGACGCCCTGTACCGCCCCCATGTCGCCTCGCCCGACGTTTCCGGGCCGGTCACCCGTCTGATCATCGCCCTCCAGGACAAGTTCGGTCCTCGATTCCACGATGGGGTTTCCGACTCGTCCGTGGAGGTCGCCTTTCATCAGGGGGTCGGCGATGGATTGTCCGCCGTTCTTCATTGGTCTCGAAAGGTCGTGACTATCTGATGTCCGAAGCCGTTGTTGCGCCGAATTCGTCGCTCCTTTCGCCTGCATCCCTGCCCGTCATCGAGGCGACGCTGCCCGTGGTGGGCGCGAATCTGGGCCGGATCAGCAGTGTCTTCTACAAGAACCTGTTCGACAGTCTCCCTGCGCTGGAGAAGGACCTCTTCAACCAGACGAACCAGGAGAGCGGGGAGCAGCAGAAGGCACTGGCCGGCGCGATCGCGGCCTTCGCCACCCTGCTGGTCACCGAGGATGCGCCGCCGGTCGACCACGTCATGTCGCGAATCGCCGCCAAGCACGCCTCGCTGGGCATCGCCCCGGTGCACTACGACATGGTTCACCGCGCGCTGTTCAAGGCCATCGTCGAGGTGCTCGGGGACGCGGTGACCGCGGAGGTCGCCGCGGCGTGGGACGAGGTCTACTGGCTCATGGCCAACTCGCTCATCAGGCAGGAAGCCGCGGTCTACGAGAGGGCCGGGGTGCCCACCGCGCAGATCTGGTCCGCGCTCACCGTCGTCGGTCGCCGCGAGGTCGCCCCGGGCGTGTGGACGTTCACCCTCGCCGGAGACGAGAACTCCCCGATGCATCAGTTCGAGGCCGGCCAGTACATCTCCGTGTCGGTGATCTACGAGGACGGCAGTCGCCAGATCCGTCAGTACACCGCGATGAAGGGCCAGGATCCGGGAACCTGGGAGTTCACCGTCGGTGCGGTGCCGGGCGGCCGCGTGTCGAACAAGTTGATCGCCGAGATCGGCGTCGGGTACCCCCTCGTGGTGTCGATCCCGTCGGGGACGTCGTATCCGATTCCGGCGGACGGTCCGATCGTGCTCGGTTCGTCCGGTGTGGGTTCCGCGCTGACGGTCGCCGTCCTCCAGAAGATGGTCGAGGATGGGGACACCCGCCCGGTGCACGTCTTCCATGTCGACTCCGGCGAGGCGTCCTTCGGCCACCGTGGCCAGGTTCGGGAACTGCTGTCTGCGTACGCGGGCAGGACGTCGATCGAGACCTTCTACGCCGGTGCCCTCGAGGAAGGCATCGCGCAGCTGCGCAAACACGACTGGGATCGCAACGCCGACGTGTACCTGTGCGGATCGCCCCAGTTCATGCGGCAGGTTCGCAAGATCGCGGTGGTCAAGGGGGTCCGTCCAGAGCGCATCCACTACGAGGTGTTCGCCCCGGATTCGTGGCTCGGCTTCGACTGACGGGGAGCCGGTCGACGGTGTCGCTCACATCACGTGCATGATGCATATCGCGTGTGGTCCGTAGTGGGAGTGAGGCAGAGTGACCGATTCGACCGAGCAGCAGAAGCTCCTCTACGTCTTCGACGGGTTGACCGACGACGAGATCGCCCGCGAGGCGGATCTCTACGGCCCGTTGACCGACAGCGTCCGTGAACTGATCGAACTGACCCTCGCCACCGAGGTCGAGGCCGCGGACATCGCCCGGGCCCGCGAGCACATCGAGGCGGCGAAGGAGTTGCTGGGCAAGCGCACCCGGCCCACCCCGTTCGGCGTGCGGTGGGGTGCGTCGGGGACGAAGCGGACGTGGGGCAACGCCGCGGTCGGATTGCGCAACGCCGTCGCGCCGCCGCTGACCGTGAACCGCGACCCCGACGGCCGCGTGTGGGCGGACTTCCACCTCGGGATGCCGTACGAGGGTCCGGCCGGCCTGACCCACGGAGGTGTGTCGGCCCTCGTGCTCGACCAGGTTCTCGGTGAGGCTGCGGAGGCCGGCGGCGCCCCGGGTATGACCGCGACCCTGACCCTGCGCTACCTCCGGCCGACCCCGCTGGGCAAGCTCCACGCGGAGGCGCGCATCGACCGGGTCGAGGGGGTCAAGACCTTCGTCACCGGCCACCTGGCGGGTCCCGACGGCGTGTGCATCGAGGCCGAGGGCATCTTCATCCTGCCGCGCTGGGCGCGTGGCGGCGACGGATCGGGTCCGGTGCCGGTGCCGGTGCCGGTGCCGGGACCGGCCTGAGCGGCCGGTGACGGCACCCGCTGTGGAAAA
Organism: Rhodococcus sp. BE178; assembly: GCF_050433545.1. Classification (NCBI taxonomy): domain Bacteria; kingdom Bacillati; phylum Actinomycetota; class Actinomycetes; order Mycobacteriales; family Nocardiaceae; genus Rhodococcus; species Rhodococcus sp. BE178. The sequence continues at coordinate 258,919 of NZ_JBNPXA010000006.1, forward strand.
CACCGCGACCAGGGTGTGAAACTGGTTGCGCGGCGCAGTGGCCGTGGACGAACCCGAGGAGGATGTCGGTATGGGATTCATGGATTCGGTCAAGGGACTGGTCGACAAGGGGCAGGAGCTGGCTGCCGAGCACTCCGACAAGGTGCAGGACGTGATCGACAAGGCGGCCGACATCGCCGACGAGAAGACCGGCGGCAAGTACAGCGACAAGATCGACAAGGCCGCCGAGGCGGCCAAGAAGGTTGTGCCCCCGAAGGAATGACGGTGTGAGCCGGCCTGCCGGCGCAGGGCGGCGCGGCAGCGAGTGACGGGGGCCCGGTCGGCGGCACAATCGTCGTGTGAACGGAACCCTCGTACTGCTCGTCATCATCGTGTCGATCGCGGTGACGAGCCTGGCCAAGCGGCGGGACCTGCAGGTTCCCCTCATCCTCGTGGCCGTCGGCTCGGCGGCGTCGTTCATCCCGGGCATGCCCCGGCTGGAGCCGTCGTATCGCCGACCGACGCCGTCAGCGTGGTCACCGTGGGACGCAGGCTCGGGCTGCCGAAACGCCTGCTCGCCATCCTCACCGGTGAGGGCCTGCTCAACGACGCGACCGCGCTGACCCTGTTCACCGTGGGTGTCGCGGCCGTCGCGGGGACCCGCGTGGTCGTGGAGCAACCGGTGCTGTTCTTCCTCTACGAGGTGGTCGGCGGTGTCGTCATCGGCCTCGTGACGGCCACCGTCGTGCGCTTCGTGCGCGCGCGGATGTACGACTCACCGCTCGAAACCGTTCTGGGACTGGTCCTGCCGTTCGCGGCCTACCTTGCCGCCGAGGAGATCCACACCTCCGGGGTGCTCGCCGTCGTGGTCGCCGGATTCGTCATGGGCCACCACGCGACCAACGTGTCGATCCCGACCCGGCTGCAGGAACGCTCGCTGTGGGCGACGCTCGACATGCTGCTCGAGATGTTCGTCTTCGCCTACATGGGCCTGCAACTCGAGTTCGTCATCGACGACGTCGCCGACGAGGGACTGCCCGTCCACCACGTCTTCGCGTACGGGTTCGCGGTGCTGGTCGTCGTGATCCTGGTCCGCCCTATGTGGGTGTTCCTGAACTGGGGCGGGATACGGATGCGGTTCGATCCACGACACGGCACCACCGCACAGACCGGAATGAACTGGCGTCAGAAACTCGTCGTGTCGTGGGCGGGCATGCGCGGTGTCGTCACCCTCGCGGCCGCCGGCGGTGTCCCGGTGCTGACAGCGTCGGGGGAGCCGTTCCCGGGGCGCGGCGTCATCCAGGCGATCGCGTTCGTCGTCGCGGTGGGCACCCTGCTGATCCAGGGGTCGACGATCCCGTTCATGATCCGGCGCCTCGACGTCGCCGACCCCGCCGAACTCGAACGCGGGCGGCAGCAGACACTGCTCGCGCGCACGATCGCCGCCGACGCGGCCGACCGTGCGCTCGCCGAGGTCGCCGCGAGGCCGCCGGCCGGTGCGGATCCCGACCAGTTCGAGAAGGCGCTCAATCGCGTCCGGGTCTCGGTCCGCGCCCAGGCCCAGGTCGAGGAGGCCGAAGAGGACGACACCGGCACCGCGTCCAAGATCGAGCGCGCCGGCGCAATGTTCGACGCGGTCCGGCGACGGGCGCTGCAGGCGCAGCGCAGCGCGCTGATCACGGCCCGCGACGACGGTGTCCTCGACGACGAGGTGCTGCGCGCGGAACTCGAATCGAGGGACATCGAGGAAGCCGCCGCGGAGCAGAGAGTGCGCCGCAGGCGTGGATGACGGGCACAATCGAGCCGTGACCCGAACCCGGATGGCGCTCACCGCGCTCGCGTGCGCGGTGCTGGTGGCGGGCTGCTCGGCGACCGCCGACTCCCCGGAACGCGTGACCCCGTCGGCGGCCCCGACGACCTCCGCGATCGCGCTGCCCGATCCCGCCGACCGCGGCAACGTGACCCGTGACGAACCTTTCGCCGGGACCGGGCTGTCCGGCCACCGCATCCTCTACCGGTCCACCTCCGGCATCGACGACCGCGGCACCGAGGTGTCGGGGACAGTGTTCGCGCCGCCCGGGCAGGCGCCGCCCGGTGGTTGGCCGATTGTGACGGTGGGGCATCCGACGACGGGCCTGCTCGACGAGTGTGCGCCGTCCGGGCATCCGAACCTGCTGGGTTCCGACGGGCTGGTCCGGGATCTGCTCGCGCGCGGATTCGTCGTCGCCGTCACCGACTACGAGGGCCTCGGCACCGACGGCCCGCACCCTTACCTCGAGCCGGTCACGGCCGCACGCAACCTGATCGACGCGGTCCGTGCCGCGCGGAACCTCGTGCCCGACACCTCGACCCGATGGACTGCGATCGGGGTCTCGCAGGGCGGTCAGGCGTCGTGGGCCGCCGCGGAACAGGCGGCGCGGTACGGCGACGGACTCGAGTTCCTCGGCGCCGCGAGCCTGTCCCCGCCCGCGGACCTCACGCCGATCGTCTCCGACGGCCCGGTCACCCTCGACGTGCCGCAACAGTTCTTCCTGCCGATGCTGCTCGACGGTCTGTCGGTGTCCCACCCCGACCTGGACGCGAGCGCCTACATCCGGGGCACCCTCGCCGACAACCGCGACGTCATCAGGTCCTGCACCGGGGAGTTGGCGTCACGGAAACTGTCCGTGGCGCTCAATCTGACACCCGCCGACACGCTGCCGCGCAGCACCAGCGACGTCGCGCGGATGCGTCAGTGGCTGGCACACGACGCCCTGCCCCAGCAGCCGGCCGCGGCACCACTGCTGGTGGTGGTCGCGGGCCGGGACAACCTGATCCGGCCCGACTGGACCGTCGCCGCGGTCGGGCGCGCATGCGGGCAGGGGGATGCGATCGAACTGCGGTACCGCGCCGACGACGTGCACGCCGATTCCAAGGCTCTGCCCGGTGCCATCGACTGGGTCGCGGACCGCTTCGCCGGCGCACCGGTCGTGAACACGTGCGCCGGGCAGGCGGCGCCGTGACCGCCATCGTGTGGACGGTGACCGTCGTCGCGCTCGCCGTTGCCCTCACGATCGTCGCGATGCGGACCAGACGCGTGCTCACCACACCGGCCGAACGCGCGGTCCACGACACCCTGCACACGGCGTCGCTGGCCGCACGACCGCTGCGGCGCGGTCTCGACGAGACGTCCGCGCGGGAGGCGGCGCCGCATCTGCGGCTGCTCACCGGAGCGCAGTCGCTCGCCATCGCCGGCCCGGACGGCCATCTGCTGGCGTGGAACGGCCCGCACGACGGGCTGTCGGGGCAGTTCGTGGCCGCCGCCGCCCGCGCGATCGACGGCGAACGCCGGGTTCTCGTCGACCGCACCGACCTCGACCGGAACGGCGACGACCACGACGTGCGGGCACTGATCGCGCAGCCGCTGTCGGTCGAGAGCACCGGCGTCGTCGGGGTGCTGGGGGTCGTGACAACCACCGAACCCGGGCCGGCGATGCTCGGGGCGCTCACCGAAGTCGCGCGGTATGCGTGCAGCCAGATCGAACTGGCCGAACTGGACGCGTCCCGCGCGCGCATCGACCGCGCCGAGGTCCGGGCGCTGCGCGCCCAGATCAGCCCGCACTTCATCTACAACGCGCTCGGGACCATCGCATCGTTCGTTCGCACCGACCCCGACCGCGCGCGGGAGCTGGTGCTCGAGTTCGCCGACTTCACGCGCTACTCGTTCCGGTCGGCGGGCGAGTACACCGTTCTGGCCGACGAGCTGCGCAACGTCGACCGGTATCTCACCCTCGAGCGCGCGCGGTTCGGCGACAACCTGCAGGTGCGACTGCAGGTGGCGCCGGAAGTGCTCAGCGTCGTGCTCCCGTTCCTCGCGCTGCAACCGCTCGTGGAGAACGCGGTGCGGCACGGGCTGTCGGGTAAACGGGGTGGGGGAACGGTCACGATCGTCGCCTCCGACGAGGGCACCGACTGCGTGATCAGCGTCGAGGACGACGGGGTCGGCATGGACCCCGAGTTGCTGCGCTCGGGGGAACTCGACGCCGTCGAGGCCCGTCCCGGCGGGCCCAGTGTGTCCGAGGCCGCCCACGTGGGCCTCGCCAACGTCGACGACCGGCTGCGGGCGGCGTTCGGCAACGACTACGGGCTGGTGGTGGAGACCGCGCCCGGGGCGGGCACCAAGGTCAGCATGCGGGTGCCGAAGTTCCGGCCCGGCATTCGGGCCTGATCACGAACGAGTCGATCGGCCCGCCATGGTCCGACTCGCCGCGGCGACATGGCACGATGGATTCGTTGTGAAAGAGACCTCTGACGGGCCCTCGGATGGCCTCCTGACCGTGCTGGCAGTCGACGACGAGCGCCCCGCCCTCGACGAGCTGGCGTACTTGCTGCGCGCCCGTGAGGACATCGGCGAGGTCCTCACCGCCGGGGATGCGACCACCGCGTTGCGGATCCTGCGTGACGGCGCCGTCGACGCCGCGTTCCTGGACATCAACATGCCGGGCCTCGACGGACTCGAGCTGGCCGGCATCCTGACGCAGTTCGCGAATCCGCCGTCGGTGGTGTTCGTGACCGCGCACGAGGACCGGGCGGTGGCGGCCTTCGATCTCGGTGCCGTCGACTACCTCCTCAAGCCGCTGCGCGAGGAGCGTCTCGCGGAAGCGGTGCGTCGGATCGTCGAGCGCCGCCGCAGCACCCGCGGGGAGGCCGACGACACGTCGGCGGCCGACGAGGTGATCCCGGTGGAACTGGGCGGGGTCACGACGCTGGTGCCGCGCTCGACCGTCAAGTGGGTGGAGGCCGACGGTGACTACGCCCGCCTGCACACCGCGACCGGATCGCACCTCGTCCGGATCCCGATCTCGTCGCTCGAGAGCCGCTGGACCGACGCCGGATTCCTGCGGGTGCACCGCTCGTATCTGGTGTCGCTGTCCGAGGTGACGGGGATCCGGAGTGTCGGCTCGGGCCTCGTGGTGTGTCTGCGTCCGCAGGGCGGCGCTCCCGCCGTCGAACTCCCCGTCAGTCGCCGGCACACGCGCGAACTGAAGGACAAGCTGATTCGCGGCCCGCGGCAGAACTGGATGTCGAGGTGACATCGCCGGGTGCCGTCCCACCCGCACGCGAGCGGGTGGTGCTCGCGCAGCGGCGCGGGGCCCGGATCGTGCGCACGCGCGTCGAGGTGCAGGAGCAGACCGAGGTCGGCGACGCGATGATCCGCGGGCTGGTCCGGGCCCAGCTCAGCCTGGCGCTGCGGGTCGCGGTCGCGGTCGGATTGGCGTTCGGCGCCGTCCCGGTGCTGCTGCTCCTGTTTCCCCGCGTCGCCGATGTCGCGGTGTTCGGCATCCGTCTGCCGTGGTTCCTCGCCGCCGCGCCGCTCCCGATCCTGCTGGCGGCGGGCTGGTTCTACATCCGCGCCGCCGAGCGGAACGAGCAGGACTTCACCGACCTGGTCGACGACTGAGCCGCGGCGCCGATGACCGGACAGCCCATTCCGCTCCTGACGGTGCTGGCGCTCGTCGCCGCGGCGGTGGCCACCGTCGGCATCGGTATCTACGGGGTTCGCCTGGCGCGCACCACATCCGACTTCCTCGTCGCGTCCCGCAGCGTCGGTCCGGGATGGAACGCGGCCGCCATATCGGGTGAATATCTTTCGGCGGCATCGTTTCTCGGAGTCGCAGGCCTGATCGCGAAGTACGGCGCGGACGCGCTGTGGTATCCGATCGGCTTCACCGCCGGCTATCTGGGGCTGCTGCTGTTCGTCGCGGCCCCGCTGCGCCGGTCCGGTGCGTACACGGTGCCCGACTTCGCGGAGTTCCGGCTCGGCTCGGTGCGGGTCCGCCGGATCGCGATGGTGGTGGTCGCCCTGGTGTGCGGGCTGTACATGGTGCCGCAGTTGCAGGGGGCCGGGCTGACGCTGAACATCCTGCTGGGCGTGCCCGGTTGGGTGGGCGTCGTCGTGGTCGGGGTGATCGTGATCGCCAACGTCGTGGGTGGCGGCATGCGCTCCATCACGTTCGTGCAGGGATTCCAGTACTGGCTCAAGCTCACGGCCGTCGCGGTCCCGGCGCTGGTGCTCTCGGTGCACTACTTCGCCGACGCGCGGCCGGTGGGCGCGCCCGCACCACCGACCGTCGCCGCGCAGACGTCGGTGGACATCACCACCGATGTGGTGGTGCAGGTGGCGACCCCGACCGACGTCACGGTGCACGGACAACTCGACGGCCGAGAGGTGGCGGGCGACGTCCAACTCGGCACCGGCCGGCACGAATTCGGCAAGGGGACGACGCTGGTGCTGCCCGCCGGATCGCCGGTGCCCGTCGTCGCGGGCGCTCCAGCCGACGGCGCCGGGTGGGCCGATCCGGGCGGCGGTTTCGGTGGTCCGCACCCGCTGTTCCAGGTGTACTCGCTGATCCTCGCGACCTTCCTCGGCGCGATGGGCCTGCCGCACGTGCTGGTCCGCTTCTACACCAACCCGGACGGGCGGGCGGCGCGGCTGACGTCGCTCGTGGTGATCGCGCTCGTGGGTGTGTTCTACCTGTTCCCGGTGCTGTTGGGGGTGTTCGCCCGGCTGTATGTGCCGCAACTGCTCATCACCGGGACGTCCGACGCCGCGGTGCTGCTGCTGCCGGTGTCGGTGTTCTCGGGATGGGGTGGCCAGTTGCTCGCGGCGCTCGTCGCGGCCGGCGCGATCGCGGCGTTCCTGTCGACGTCGTCGGGACTGCTGGTGAGCATCGCCGGCGTGCTGAGCACCGACGTGTTGCGCGGCCGGATCCGTGACTTCCGGGTGGCCGCCGTCCTGGCCGGTGCGGTGCCGCTCGTGCTGGCGTTGGGCGCGACGTCGCTGGACCTGTCGCGTTCGGTGGGCCTGGTCTTCGCGGTCGCGGCGTCCACGCTGTGCCCACTGCTGATCCTCGGCATCTGGTGGCGCGGGCTGACGGCCGCCGGGGCCGCGGCGGGACTGATGGTCGGTCTCGTGGTGGGCGGGGGAGCGGCGATGCTCGCGGTGCTCGGGGTGCCGTCGGACGACGTGTGGCACGGGTGGCCGTCCGTGCTGATCGGGTATCCGGCGGCGGTGAGCGTCCCGCTGTCGTTCGCGGCAATGGTGTTCGTGAGTATCGCGACCCGACGGCAGGCGTCGGCCGATATCGGCCGGGTCTTCACCCGCATGCACGCGCCCGAGCGGCTGGGGATGGGCCGCGACCGAGAGGACGACCTTCGTTCGTTGTGACGCCGGTTCCGGTGGATGGGTCTCGCGATTGACGTGCATCGTCGGTATCGGCGAGCGTGGCCGAGTCTGCGTGCGCTCGGGTGTGCACGCCCGGAAGAAGGAGACCCTGTGTCGGACTGGTACTGCCTCGGATCGGCCGACGACTATCGCGACGGCAAGCCGCACGCCGTGCGGGCATTCGACACCGACCTCGTGGCCTTCTCCGACCGCGCCGGCGTCATCCACCTCCTCGATTCGCGCTGCCCGCACATGGGCGCCGATCTGAGCTGAGGCCGGGTCGTCGGCGACAACATCGACTGCCCGGCCCATCTCTGGCGCTGGAACGGCAAGGGGAAGTGCGTCGGCGGCTCGCCCAAGCTCCTCCCGATTCGCTCGTGGACGACGGAGGAGCGGGAGGGCCTGCTGTACGTGCAGAAGTCCGACGCTGCGCCGACCGGTCGGCCGGTCAGGGCTTCCAACGCCTGGTGGTGAGCGCCGCGGTGACGACACCGAGCGCGGATCGCGATGCCGATGGCAATGTAGCGCGCGGCGCCCCGCCGTTCGTCGCGCCCGGGCGACCGTTCGGCGCACACGCCGACAGCTCGGCGTGTGACTGGCGCCACATGCTTCTCCTGTGACCTGGCTCTCACTAGCGTCGCTTCGCACACCCCGCACGAACTAGGAGCGCGCAGTGACCACAACAGATCTCAGCTCGGGAGCGCCGCCGCAACGGCCTGCCCCCGATGCGCAGGCCTTCGTCGAGATGCAGGCGAGCCCCGAGTTCCAGGATCTGCGACGCCGCCTGCGGCGCTTCGTCTTCCCGCTGACCGCGTTCTTCCTCACGTGGTACTTCGTGTACGTCCTGCTCGCGACGTACGCGTCGGACTTCATGGCCACCAAGGTCTTCGGCAACGTCAACCTCGGCATCGTGCTCGGCCTCGGCCAGTTCGTGACGACGTTCGTCATCACCGCCCTGTACGTGAAGTTCGCGAACCGGGAACTCGATCCGCGCTCGGCAGCGATCCGCGAGGAACTGGAAGGACCGGCACAGTGATCACCACCCTCGTCCAGGCGGCGCCTGCGGCACCGGCCGCCGATGTCGGCAACCCGCTGTTCAACATCGCGATCTTCGTGACGTTCGTCGTCGGCACCATGACGCTGGTGATCCGGGCCAGTCGGACCACGAAGAAGGCGTCGGACTTCTATACCGGCGGCGGCCAGTTCTCCGGCCCGCAGAACGGATTCGCGATCGCCGGCGACTACCTGTCGGCGGCGTCGTTCCTCGGTATCGCCGGCGCGATCGCCGTGTACGGCTACGACGGCTTCCTGTACTCCATCGGCTTCCTCGTCGCATGGCTGGTCGCGCTGCTCCTGGTGGCCGAACTGCTGCGCAACACAGGACGTTTCACGATGGCCGACGTGCTCAGTTTCCGGCTGAAGCAGCGACCGGTGCGGATGGCGGCGGCGCTGTCGACGCTCGTCGTCTCGCTGTTCTACCTGCTCGCCCAGATGGCCGGCGCGGGCGGACTGGTCGCACTCCTGTTGAACATCAAGGACTTCGCGGGCCAGGCGGTCGTGGTCGCGGTGGTCGGTGTCCTGATGATCGTGTACGTGCTGATCGGCGGCATGAAGGGCACGACGTACGTGCAGATGGTCAAGGCCGTCCTGCTCATCGCCGGCGCCGGAATCATGTTCGTGCTGGTGCTGTTCGCGGTGAAGGGCAACTTCTCGCAGTTGCTCGCCGACGCGCAGAACATGGTCAACGGCTCGGCCAACGAGGCCGTCGCCGGCCGGGACGTGCTCGCGCCCGGTGCCAAGTACGGCATCAGCGACATGTCGCGGCTGGACTTCCTGTCGCTGGGCATCGCGCTGGTCCTCGGCACCGCGGGTCTGCCGCATGTGCTGATGCGTTTCTACACGGTGCCGACCGCGAAGGAGGCCCGGCGCTCGGTGACGTGGGCGATCGGCTTGATCGGCGCGTTCTACCTGTTCACGCTCGTCCTCGGGTACGGCGCCGCGAAGATGGTCGGCCCGGACAAGATCCTCGCCGCCCCGGGCAAGGAGAACTCGGCGGCGCCGCTGCTCGCCTTCGAACTCGGCGGCACGATCTTCCTCGGCATCATCTCCGCGGTCGCGTTCGCGACGATCCTCGCCGTCGTCGCCGGACTTGCGATCACCGCGGCCGCATCGTTCGCGCACGACATCTACGCCAGCGTCATCAAGCGCGGCAAGGCGTCGGAGGAGGAGCAGGTCCGGGTCTCGCGGATCACCGTGGTGGTCATCGGCGTCGTCGCGATCGTCCTCGGCATCCTCGCGATGGGGCAGAACATCGCGTTCCTCGTCGCCCTGGCCTTCGCGGTCGCCGCTTCCGCGAATCTGCCGACGCTGCTGTACTCGCTGTTCTGGAAGAAGTTCAACACCACCGGCGCGCTGTTCAGCATCTACGGCGGACTCGTCAGCTGCCTGCTGCTCATCGTGTTCTCCCCGGCGGTCTCGGGTGCCAAGTCGTCGATGTTCCCGGACGCCGACTTCGCGTGGTTCCCGCTGGCCAACCCCGGCATCGTGTCGATCCCGCTCGCGTTCGTCCTCGGCATCGTCGGCACCTACGTCGGCCGCAACAAGCTCGAGGACCCGTTCAAGCAGGCCGAGATGGAGGTCCGCTCGCTCACCGGCGTCGGCGTCGAGAAGGCCGTCTCGCACTAGTTCCACCCCGCTGTGCCTCGTGTCGCGCTCGCGGCACGAGGCACAGCTGTCGTGTACGTCACCTTTCTGATTGGTTACGATCCGTCAATGGCGAAGCTGAAGGTGTCGATCGACGTCCCCATGAGTCCCGAGGACGCGTGGACCAAGGCGTCTGATCTCGACGGATTCGAGCAGTGGCTCAGCATCCACGAGGGATGGCGCAGCGAACTGCCCGCCGAGCTGAGCGCCGGCACCACGATCAGTTCGGTCGTCACGGTCAAGGGACTGCGCAATCGGGTGAAGTGGACGTTGAAGCAGTACAACCCGCCACGCAGCCTGGTCCTGAAGGGGGACGGCAAGGGCGGCGTCAAGCTGGGGCTGGTCCTGAGTGTCGATCAGGCGGCCGCGGGTGCCAAGGTCGCCCTCGACATCGATCTCGGCGGTGCGCCGCTGTTCGGCCCCATCGGCTCCGGCGTGGCGAAGGCGCTGCGCGGCGACATCGAAAGCTCCCTGCAGAAGTTCGTCACCCTGTACGCCTGATTCGGCGGTACCCGTCCGTTCACCCCGCCCACCAGCGCTCCCTGTGCTTTCCCTGGAGGTCTCGAAGCCATGGCCGGTCGTCACAGCGCGTCGCGCACGAAATCGAAATCGAAATCGACATCGCCCGTCGTCAAGTACGGCGCGGTCGGTCTCGCCGCGCTGCTCGTCGTGGGCGCCGGCGGCTACTTCGTATTCGACCGACTGGGCGGCGGCGGATGCGACTCGACCACCGAGTACGTGGTGGCGGCCGACCCGTCGATCGCCCCCGTGCTCACCGCCGTCACCACCGAGGCGTCCGCGGAGGACCTCGGTTGCCGCAGCTTTCGAATCGAAGCGGCGTCCGGCATGGATCCGCTCGGGGCGCCCGGACAGCAGGGCGGACCGGATCTGTGGATTCCGGATTCGACGCAGTGGGTCGCCAAGGCCAGCAGCGGAACGGGAACCCTGTTCGACGTCGCGGCCACATCCGTCGCGGCCACTCCGGTGGTCATCGCGGCGCGCGAGTCGGAAATGCCGTTCTTCGCGACGTGGACGAGCGCGCTGCAACTGCCCGGGCTGCGGATCGGTGATCCGCTGACGAGCAGCGTCTCGGTCGCGCCCATCGTCGGGGCGCTCTCGGAGGCGGCCGCCGGTACCGTCGCCGCCGACGCCGTGCCCGGCGCACTCGTCCCGATCGCGCAGGCGCAGGCCGCCAACATGCACCAGACCGACGCCTCCGCGCGGTTCGCGGCCGTCACCGCGGACGGCGGCATCGCGATCGCTACCGAACAGCAGGTGGCGGCGCACAACCAGGACGACGCGTCGACGAAGCTGGCGGTGACGGTCCCGAACACGGGCGCGGTGTTCCTCGACTACCCGGTGGTGGCGACGGCATCGGGCACCGAGCACGCCGACGCGCGAGCGGCCGGAGTCGCGCTGGCCGAGGTGATGGGGACGGAATCGGGACGGGTCGCCTTGTCGCAGAGCGGGTTCCGTGGACCCGACCGGGCTCCGCTCGACGCCGGTCGCGGCGTCGGGGAGGCCACCGTACTGACCGTCTCCGATCCCGCCGCCACGGCCCAGGTGCTCCGGCGCTACGCCGTGCTGGCGCTGCCGTCGCGCGCACTGGTGGTCGAGGACGTCTCGGGTTCGATGGCCGAGACGGCCGGCCCCGACACCCGGATCGCATTGACGGTGCAGGCCAGTGAGACCGGCGCCATGCTGTTCCCGGACAACGCGCAGCTGGGTCTGTGGGCGTTCTCGATCGGGCTCGGCGGAAACGGGAAGGACTACAAGGAACTGGCGCCGATCCGGCGGATGGACGAGATGGTCGACGGGGTGAGTCACCGGCAGCGGATGACCGACGCCGTCCGGATGCTGCCGTCTCTGGTCAAGGGCGGGACCGGGCTCTACGACACCACACTCGCGGCGTTCCGGAACGTCAAGGAGGGGTACGACCCGAGCGCGATCAACAGCGTCATCCTCCTCACCGACGGCGCCAACGAGGATCCGTCGAGCATCTCGCTCGACGAATTGCTGGCGACGTTGAAGCGGGAGCAGGATCCTGCGCGTCCGGTCATCATCGTCACGATCGGCATCACCGACGACGCCGATGCGGCGGTCCTGCAGAAGATCTCGGCAGCGACCGGCGGAACCAGCCACATCGCGCGTACCCCGGCCGAGATCCCCGGGGTCTTCGTCGACGCGATGCGCAGTCGCGCCACGAGCTGAACGCGCGCAGGGTGGGCGGCGAGGGATCGCCGCCCACCCTGACGTCACGCGAGCGGCGCGTCCGTCGCGGCGCGAACCTGCTCCTCGTCGACCCCCGGAGCGCATTCCACGAGAACCAGCCCGGACTCGGTCACGTCGATCACCGCGAGGTCGGTGATGATCCGGTTCACCACCGCACGCCCAGTCAGCGGCAACGTGCACCGTTCGACGATCTTCGACGAGCCTTCCTTGTCCGTGTGCTCCATGAGCACAATGACCCGGCGCGCGCCGTGCACGAGATCCATCGCGCCGCCCATGCCCTTGACCATCTTCCCGGGCACCATCCAGTTCGCCAGGTCGCCGGTGGCGGAGACCTGCATCCCGCCCAGCACGGCGGTGTCGATGTGCCCGCCGCGGATCATGCCGAAGCTGGTAGCGGAGTCGAAGAACGACGCACCGTCGTTGACGGTGACGGTCTCCTTGCCGGCGTTGATCAGGTCCGCGTCGACGGCGTCCTCGGTGGGGTAGGGGCCGGTGCCCAGGACGCCGTTCTCGCTGTGCAGGGTGACCTCGACGCCGTCGGGCAGGTGGTTCGGGATCAGGGTCGGCAGACCGATCCCGAGATTGACGTATTCACCGGTGGTCAGTTCCTGCGCGGCGCGCGCGGCCATCAGCTCGCGGGTCCACCCGACGGTCTCCACGACTGCGGTCATCGTGCGTCCTCCTTCACGGCCGAGACGGTCCGCTTCTCGATCTTCTTGTCCTGCTGTCCGATATGCACGATGCGGTCGACGTAGATGCCCGGCAGATGTACCTGCTCGGGGTCGAGCTCGCCGGCCTCGACAATGACCTCCACCTGCGCGATGCACACCCGGCCCGCCATCGCAGCCAGCGGGTTGAAGTTCATCGCGGCCTTGTTGAAGACGAGGTTGCCTTCCGTGTCCGCGACCATGGCGTGCACCAACGAGAAGTCGGCGACGATGGACTCCTCCAGCACGAACTGCTTGCTGCCGAAGGCGCCACCGAACTCGCGAACCTCCTTCGGGGGAGAGGCGATCGCGACGGAACCGTCGGCGGCGTACCGCCACGGCAGCCCACCCTCGGAGATCGGCGTGCCTACCCCGGACGGTGTGAAGAAGGCCGGGATTCCGGCGCCGCCGGCACGGAGCTTCTCCGCGAGGGTGCCCTGCGGGGTCAGCTCCACCTCGAGTTCACCGGACAGGTACTGCCGTGCGAACTCCTTGTTCTCCCCGACATAGGACGCCGTGACGCGCCGAATCCTTCTGTCTTCGAGGAGTATCCCGAGTCCGTGCCCGTCGGTTCCACAGTTGTTCGAGAACACCTCGAAGTCCGTTGCCGTGTGTGCCGCGAGGGCGGCGATCAGCACGTCCGGGATTCCGCACAGTCCGAATCCACCGACGGCTAGGGACGCCCCGGACGGGATGTCGGCGACAGCGTCGGCCGCCGATGCGTAGATCTTGGTCATGAGTACCTTTCCGTCTCCGACTGTCTCGGTGGTCGCTGGGTCAGGCGGACGCAGTGCTCTGCGATGCGAGCTTGCGCATTCCTGCCGGGTAGAGGCGCTTGCCGACGAGCAGCGCGACGATGGCAGCGATGTAGAAGAGCGGGGCCAGGCTGAGGGACTCGAGAAGTCCCAGTCGATCGGCGAGGATGCCGATGACGAAGGGGCCCAACGCCAATCCGAGAACATTGTTGGCGATGGTGAGTGTACCGAGTGCCGACGAGCGGACCGATTCGTGGGTGAGGCTGGCGACCATGGCCGCAGTCGGGCCCGAGCAGCCCGCGGAGAAGAAGGCGCCGATACCGAGCAGGATCAGCTGCGGCGCACCGGTGCCCAGACGGAATCCGATACCGAGTGCGACGAGCGAGATCGCGCAGAACACGACGGCGGTCATCCACTTGCGTGCCGGGTTGCTACGGCTCACCCGGTCGGTGATCATGCCGCACACGACCATTCCCGTGCCGACCAACAGGACGAACAGTGCGGCGACCCCGGCCGCCTTGTCGAGCGCCATACCGTAGTACCGGTTGAAGAAGCTGGGCGTCCACGACAGCAGGACGGCCGCGGTGAACATCTGGAATCCGCCGGCGAGGTAAGCGCACCACACGGCAGGGTTCGTGAACAGCGTGGACACGGGGACCCGGATCACCGGGGCGGACGGCGCGGAGCCGTCGGACGGGGCGACGGGTTCGTCGTGCACGGCGTACTTTGCGAGCCGGGACTCGGTGACCACGGCCCGGAACAGTGCGACGAGGATGAGTCCCAGCACAGCCATCGCGGTGAACGACCAGCGCCACCCGACGTTGACGGCGATCACACCACCGAGCGAGACGCCGACCACGGAACCGAAGGATCCGCCGGCCATGAAGGCGCCGCTCAACGACGAGTGCAGACGCGGGGAGAACACGCTCAGGACGACCGCGATACCGACGCTGCCGTATGCGGCCTCGCCCACCCCGACGAAGAACCGCGCCGCCAGCATCTGCTCGAAGTTGGACGCGATCGCGCAGCAGAGGGTTGCGATGCTCCACATCACGGCCATCAGCACCAGGCTTCTGACTCGTCCCCACCGGTCGGCGAGCAGCGACAGCGGGAAGGTCAGGAGCCCGACCATCAGAGCAACCACGCTCGTGAGCGAGGCGAGCTGGGAATCGGACAGCGACCAATCGGCCTTCAGCATCGGGAAGACAGCGCTGAGGACCTGTCGGGACATGTAGTCCGACAGCAGCAACGCGAAGGCGAGGCCGGCCACGATCCACGGGTACATCCGGCTGCGGCGATTGCTAAGTCCGGAGTCGACGGTCTCGGTGTGCGGTGCGTTGGTGCTTTCGACCGGCTGGTCGGTCAGAGTGGGAGGCAGTCCCATGGGTGCTCCTAAAGCGACAGGAGTGGTGGAGGCGGGTGTGCGCGACGACGGACGGTTACGTCGGCGGGGGCACGGGAGCGGCGGTATCGGCTGCGGACTCGAAAGCCGCCAGCTGCTGCATACGGCCGATCGCCGGAGGGGGTGTCGGCTCGGGGTTCGTGGTCATGGCGGCACTCGTTTCACGGCGGTCGAAATGGATGTGATGCGAGATACGGCTCGCTCGAAAGGTGGCGCAGATCACGTTATCCGGACTTGGCGGTTCGTGGTTATCCCTCGGGGACGCAGTTCTTTGCATTTCGGGACAGATGTCGGATTTGTCGCGCGCTGTCAGCCGTTTGCCGGCGCTTCTGCCGGCGTGAGGGACTGTCTGCGCCATTCGCGTGGGCTGACGCCGAATTGCTGATGGAACCATCGCGAGAAGCTGCTCGGCGTCGAGAACGAGAGCATCTCCGAGATCTCGGTGAACGAGTACCGCTGACCGCTGACCATGCGATTCGCGAGTTCGGTTCGCGTGGCATCGAGCACGGACGAGAACGTCTGCCCCGACTTCGCGAGGTGGCGGTGGACCGTCCGGCGGTCGACGCCGAGGCTGCGCGCAACCTGGTCGATGGAACACCGGCCGGTCGGTAGGAGAAGTTCGACGAGTTCGCGCACACGGTTGGCGATCGTGGGTTCCTCGGGCGTCGTCAGAGTGTCGAGGAACTGTTGCGCGTACGAGCGAAGGTGCGGGTCGGACATCCGGTTGGGTTCGTTCAGATCGGCTGTGTAGGTGATGATTCCGCTGAAGTCGTTGTCGAATGTCAGTGGTGCGCCGAACATCTGTCGGTGCGTCGAATCGTCGATCGGCCGGGTGTGGTCGAAGCAGACCGACACGGGGCGCCAGCGCTCGCCGAGCATGTTGCGGAGCAGTTGGTGGGTGACCGCCACTGCCAGTTCGACTGCCTGTCGGACGATCATCGGTTCACCGGGTTCGATCCGGATCCTGATCGCGGTGAGCCCGTCCTTCTCCGACATGCGGATGTGAAGCGATTCGTTGTACATGTGCTGGTAGCGGATCAGCATGCGAAGTGCGCTGCGTGCGTCGGGTTCCTCCCGGATGCTCACGCTGAGGGGGCCGAGTGTGGAGAACCGGCGGCGCTCGGCGAGTTTGAGGGCGAAATCCTGGCGCCCGGTCGCCGCTGACGACAATTCCAGGAGGCGAGCGACGGACGATGCCGGAATCCACCGATCCTGGAGGTCGAGGCTGGCCGAATCCAGGCCGACGGCCCGCAGGAGTTGGACCGGATCGATGCCCAATGTCCGGCTGACCTCGATGTATCCGGTCAACGCGGCATATCGCGCGAGGGGTCTGGCCACGCTTGTCACCTCGTCTCGACTGTGCCCGACTGCCCCGCAAGGGTAAGTGTGCGGCGGGTCACGTGTCACGGACGGTGTGGTCTGGATCCCGGCTGTCCCGAAATGACAAGAAATATGTCCCTGAGAGGTAAGTGTGATGCCCTCCGAGTCGATACTGTCGTGTCAGCTGAATCACATCGGAACCGAGTTCCGGTTCCAGCGCCGAGTCGAACCGGGACGGCATGGATCGTCCCCGGGGAGGCGGGGTACATGTTCGAAAAGGTTGCGGTCCGGAAGATCCGGCAGCCGTGTGTGCGAGTTCGTCCACTCGGACGAACTCGCGAACAAGGAGATAGCAATGGCAAAGGCGATTCGCTTCTACGAAACCGGTGGTCCGGAAGTCCTGAAGTGGGAGACGGTGGAGGTCGGCGATCCCGGCCCCGGCGAGGTGCGTATCCGGCACGAGGCCGTGGGCCTGAACTTCGCAGACACCTACTTTCGGACCGGCCTCTACCCGGCCGCACTCCCGGCCGGTATGGGTGTCGAGGCCGCCGGCGTCGTCGAGGCCGTGGGCGAGGGCGTCTCCGGCTTCCAGGAGGGTGACCGGGTCACCTACACCGGCAGCCCGCTGGGTGCGTACAGCACCGAACGCGTGATGCCGGCCGAGCATCTGATCGCACTGCCGGACGGAATCGAGTTCGAGACCGCCGCGGCGATGACGATGCGCGGGCTCACGACGTCGTACCTGCTGCGCCGGATCTACCCGTTGAAGGCCGGTGACACGGTCCTGTTGCACGCCGCAGCGGGAGGCGTGGGACTGATCTTCTGCCAGTGGGCGAAGCTGCTGGGCATCAATGTGATCGGGACGGTGTCGACCGACGAGAAGGCGGCTGTCGCCAAGGCGCACGGCTGCAGCGAGGTGATCGTCTACAAGCGTGAGAACGTGGCCGAGCGGGTGCGTGAGCTCACCGACGGCGCGGGTGTCCCGGTCGTCTACGACAGCATCGGTGAATCGACCTACGAGTCCTCGCTCGACTCGCTGGCACGCCGCGGTCTGCTCGTCGCGTTCGGCACCGCATCGGGACCGATCCCGCCCATCAACGCCATGCAGTTGGCGGTCAAGGGATCGTTGTTCGTCACCCGCCCGGCACTGGCCGACTACATTGCGGATCCGGCGGAGCGCGCCGAGTTGGCGAACGAGTTGTTCGGCCATGTCGCCGCCGGCCGTATCTCCATCGAGATCAACCAGCACTATGCGCTCGAAGAGGCCGAGGCGGCCCATCGAGACCTCGAGTCCGGCAAGAGCATCGGTTCGTCGGTGTTCTCGTTCTGACCTGAAACACCCATTCAGCCAACGTCGTTCGGCGTGCCGACGTAGCACGTGACGGCGCTACGACCTACCACTTCCAGCTTGTACAGGAGAGTGTCATGACCACTGTCGAACTTGCGCCCGGAGCCCGGACGACCGTCTCGCCCATGGACGCCCGCCCGCTGACCTGCAGCATCGGTGCGGAACTCCACGGTGTCGACCTTGCCGATGTGTCCCGTGACGCCGACCTCTTCGCCGAACTGCGGTCGCTGCTGCTGAAGCACAAGGTGCTCTTCTTCCGGGATCAGGACATGAGCCGGGCCGAGCACGTCGCGTTGGCGGAGCGTTTCGGCTCGCTCGAGGACCATCCGGTGGTCGGCAGCGACCCTGATCATCCCGGTCTCGTGCAGATCTACAAGGACCTCGACAGCCCGCCGGAGGCGTTCGAGAACTCCTTCCACTGTGACGCGACGTGGCGTGTGAATCCTCCGATGGGGTGCGTCCTCCGCTGTGTCGAGGGCCCTGCCGTCGGTGGAGACACGATCTGGGTGAACATGGCTCTGGCCTACGAGCGGCTGCCCGAGCGCGTCAAGGAGCGGATCGAGGGGCTGCGCGCGCGGCACAGCATCGAGGCGTCGTTCGGCGCGCGACTGCCGATGGAGAGGCGCCTCGAGCTCAAGGAACGCTTCCCGGACGCCGAGCATCCGGTGGTCCGTACCCACCCGGAGACGGGGGAGAAGATCCTCTTCGTCAACAGCTTCACCACGCACCTGACGAACTACCACACCGCCGACAACGTCCGGTGTGGCATCGACTACGCCCCGGGCGCCGGTGATCTGCTGCGGTACCTGCAGAGCCAGGCGACGATCCCGGAGTACCAGGTGCGCTGGCGGTGGACGAAGAACAGCGTCGCGATCTGGGACAACCGATCGACCCAGCACTACGCGGTCCAGGACTACTGGCCCGCCGTTCGAAAGATGGAACGCGCCGGGATCATCGGCGACCGCACTTTCTGATATCCGCTTTCCCTACCTCACATCTGTCCAGAAACGGAGTTACACAATGCATTTCCACGATGACGCACTGTTCCCGGAGAACCAGGAGAAGCTGGTTATCACTGTCGCGCCGTACGGCCCGGAGTGGGCGGTGGAGGACTTCCCGGAGGATCTGCCGTTGACGATGGACGAGCATGTCCAGCAGGCGGTGGACTGCTACGAGGCCGGCGCGACGGTGCTGCACATCCATGTCCGTGAGGAGGACGGTAAGGGCTCCAAGCGGCTGTCGAAGTTCAACGAGCTCCTCGGTCGCCTGCGCGAGGCGGTGCCGGACATGATCCTGCAGGTCGGCGGTTCGATCTCGTTCGCGCCGGAAGGTGAAGGCGCGGATGCGAAGTGGCTCTCGGATGATGTCCGGCACATGCTCGCCGAGCTGGATCCGAAGCCGGACCAGGTCACGATCGCGATCAACACCAGCCAGATGAACATCATGGAGTTGATGACGCCGGGTGACATCAAGGGCACCTCGCTGGAGAACGCCGAGCTCGCCTCGACCTACCGCGAGATGACGGTTCCCGCCGGCCCCGAGTGGGTCGAGGAGCACCTGCGTCGTCTGCAGGCGGCGGGGATCCAGCCGCACTTCCAGCTTTCGTCGAT